>CATXWM010000014.1 GCA_958403205.1 uncultured Collinsella sp.
TCGGAGCCCTTCTCGTGGAAGAGCTTGATGACGGCGTCGAGCGTGGCGTCGTTCATGACCTTCTCGCCGCAGTCGGCACAAGTGTAGCTGGGGATAGGCACGCCCCAGTTGCGCTGACGGCTGATGCACCAGTCGGGACGCTGCTCGACCATGGCGCCGATGCGGTTTGCCGCATGGGCCGGATACCACTTGACGTTTTCGCGGACCTCCTTGCCAGCCTGCTCGCGCAAACCGGTCTTGTCCATCGAGACAAACCACTGGTCGGTAGCACGGAAGAGCACCGGGTGCTTGCAGCGCCAGCAGTGCGGATAGCTGTGCGTGATCTTCTTCTCGAGGACCAGGGTGCCGCGATCGCGCAGAAACTCGATGATGTGTGGGTTGGCCTCATCGGTATCCATACCGCTGAAGGGGCCACCGGTGCCAAACTCCTCACCGGTATAGAACTTGCCGTCGTCATCGACCGGCATGCAGATGTCGGTGATGCCCTCCTTGAGGCAGGCAAAATAGTCGTCGACGCCGTGGCCGGGCGAGTTGTGGACGATACCGGTACCGTCGTCGACACCGACGTAATCGGCCAGCAACGCCACGCCCTCAACACCGTCAAAGATCGGCTGCTTGTAGTGGATGTGGTGGAAGGTCTCGGCGGGAACCACATAGGGCTTGCCGTCGACCATAACCGGGGTGTACTCCCAGCCAAACTCCTCGCAGCACTTGGGAGCCAGGTCCTCGAGCATGACCTCGGCGCGGCCGTCGTGCTCAACGGCGACGTAAGCGGCGCCGGGCTTGAGGGAAACTGCCTGGTCGGAGGGGATGGTCCACGGCGTGGTCGTCCAGATGATGAAGTCAACCGGGCCGTCGAAGTTCTCGAGACCGGCGGGCTTGGAAGTCATCTCAAAGCGCACGAAAATGGACGGGCTCGTCTCGTCGGAGTACTCGATCTCGGCCTCGGCCAGCGCGGTGTGGCAGTGCTTGCACCAATGGACGGGCTTGTGACCGCGATAGATCATACCCTTATCGAACATGGCCTTGAAGA
The DNA here is from genome assembly GCA_958403205.1 of uncultured Collinsella sp. Taxonomy (GTDB): domain Bacteria; phylum Actinomycetota; class Coriobacteriia; order Coriobacteriales; family Coriobacteriaceae; genus Collinsella. Next base: position 1,034 of record CATXWM010000014.1, read on the forward strand.
CTTCGATGTCGGCAGCGTCATGCTGGTGATAGAGCGTCAGGTAGGGGTTGTCCCAGTCGCCAAGAACGCCCAGGCGACGGAAGCCGGCCTTCTGCAGCTCGATGTTCTCGACAGCGAACTTGTTGCAAAGCTCACGGATCTTAGCCGTGGAGGTCTGGTTGAACTTCTCGGTGCCGAGCTTCTCCTCGACCTTGTGCTCGATCGGCTGACCGTGGCAGTCCCAACCGGGGACATAGGGAACTTCGCAGCCCTGCATCATCCAGTAACGGTTGATCATGTCCTTGGAAATCTTGTTCATGGCATGGCCGATGTGGATCGGACCGTTGGCGTACGGAGGACCGTCGTGCAGCACGAACTTCTTGTGACCCTCGTTCTTCTTCAGAACCTGCTCGTAGACCTTGTTGTCCTGCCAGTCCTTGAGTCGCTTGGGCTCGGACTTGGAAAGACCGGCACGCATGGGAAAACCGGTCTTGGGCAGATTCATCGTCTGCTTGTACTCGTTTGCCACGGTACCCCTTTCATGTCGTGGGCGCGCACGCCCGTTAGGCACCAAAAAAAGCGCCCGTCCCTGCAAGCTGGGACGAAGCGCCACAAAACGGGCTGCACGCCCGCAAAAGCTCTTCGCTTAACCACCCAGCTTAGATGCCCTCGCCCGCGTATTCGCGCGCTCGCATCCGTTACTCGGCTGGCCTGTATCGACGACCATCTCGGCGATGTCTACTAAGACGAACCTGCTCGGCACGTCCGTTGGGACCGCAGCTCCGGGGTGATTTTCATCGGTCGCATGCACGGGTTCTCAGCGCTCCCCGCTCTCTGTAGCATGCGGATGGCCGACTACTCGTCCCCATCAACGCTTATGCGGAGTATGCTAGCACGTTCCGCGCCAGCGAAAAACCCTCAACACTGGTTTTATACGTTCGAAATTTCTCGCGGCCGTGGACCTTCTCCTGGAGCAAAATACCTGTAAGCACTTTATCGAACGAAAGAAGGTTGCTATGCGCACGATCGGAATGAGCGACTACACCGTTGGCGAGGATTGTTTTACCGAGTTGCCCGCCGCACTGGCAGAGTACGGAGCGACCAAGGTCGCCATCATCGGCGGCAAGCGAGCCCTGGCTGCGGCGCTGCCGGGCATCGAGGCTGCGCTGGCAGGCACCGACGTCGAGATTCTGGAGACGCGCGTCTACGGCACCAACAGCACGCGCGCCAATATCGCCAAGGTCGTGAACTCACCCGCTTGCCAGCAGGCAGACGTGCTTATCGCCTGTGGCGGCGGCAAGGCACTCGACACCGTGAAGACCGCAGCCATCGAGCTCAAGAAGATCGTCTTCACCGTCCCGACGATCTGTTCCAACTGCTCGGCCGCGACCGCCATTGCCGTCGTGTACAACGACGACGGCTCGCTCGAGGGATATTCGTACCCCAACCGACCTGCGCATATCTTCATCAACCCCAAGATTATCGCCGAAGCTCCGGCGGAGTACTTCTGGGCCGGCGTGGGCGATGCCCTGTCCAAGCAACCCGAGGTCGAATACGCCACGAGCGCCGGTAATTTGGAGCATACCGCCGGTCTTGGCCTGGCACTCGCCCACACCTGCTCCGAGCCGCTGTTTACTTATGGCGTCCAGGGTCTTGAGGACGTACGCAAGAACCTGTCGAGCGAAGCCGTCAAGCAGATCGCGCTCGACATCGTGGTCAACACGGGCTATGTCTCGAACCTGACCAACCAAAACGATTACTACTACAACTCGAGCGTGGCACACGCGTTCTACAATGCGACATGCAGCATTCCGCGCGAGGGAACCTATCTGCACGGCGAGGTCGTGAGCCTGGGCGTGCTCGTGCTGTTTGCCTATACTGGCGATACCGAGAACCTTGAGCGCTACGCCGCCTTTAACAAGCAGATGGGCCTGCCCGTGACGCTTGAGCAGGTCGGGCTTTCCGAGTCCGATATCCCGGCCCTGTGCGAGTACGCGCACGCCACCAACGAGTGGAAGCAGGGCATCCCTGAGCCCTTCACCGACGAGAAATTCGCCGCCGCCATCAAGGCCGCCAACGCCTACGGCCACACGCTCTAGGCCTAGCCCAAAACCACCACAAGGGAGCAGCACCTTTGTGGTGGTTTTTTATTGCTCCAGCATGCTGGGGTCGAACTCGCTAGCCGGGATCACGCGATAACCGTGGCGGAGCAGTAAATCAACGAAGACGCCGTTGCCCGCCGTAAGGGTGCCGCTGAATGTTCCGTCGTAGATGGGGCTCGCGCCGCACGAGGGACTACGGTCCTGCAGGATGCAAGCGGCGATCTCTTCCGGCCCACCCGCCTGCTCGCACATGTCGAGCGCGCGTTGGGCGCCTAGGCGAAATTCCAGGTCAACGGACACGCCCTCGCAGGTACGGACCTCGCCGTTCACAATCTCGGACGGCTTGCGCGGCGTGGGCAGGCCCCCAAAGACCTCCGGGCACACCAAGAGGACCTCGGTCCCTGTACGCTCGCAGGCCTCGACCAACTCGCGATGATAGTTGTCGAGCCCGTTATACTTGCAGCTCTCGCCCATCAAACAGGCACTCACCACGATCTTCATTTCCATCCCTCTCAAGCAAAACGCCCCATTTGAGTAAGCTGCTCAAATGGGGCGTCGGCGTTTACTGGCTCGGCCGTGGCTTTACTGTTGCTTGGGCATCAGCGGATTCTCGCGCGTGAGGAGGTTCATGAACTCCTCACCCGTGATGGTCTCCTTCTTGTACAGATAACGAGCCAGCTCATGGAGCTTGAACTTGTTCTCCTTGAGGATCTGCAGGGCACGATCATGCGCGTCCTCGATCAACTTAGCGACAATCGCGTCCACACGCTCGGCCGTACCGGGTGCGCAGGTGAGCGACGTGTCCTGATTGAGATACGCGTTCTGCACGGTACCGAGCGCCATCATGCCAAACTCGTCGGACATACCAAAGCGTGTCACCATGTTGCGGGCGAGCTTGGTGGCCTGCTCGATATCGTTGGCGGCACCGGTCGTCATCTCGCCAAAGATGAGCTCCTCGGCCGCACGGCCGCCGCAGTAGACGGCGAGCTTGTCCAAGACCTCCTGGCGCGTCGTCAGGAAGCGCTCGTCCTCCTCGACCTGCATGGTGTAGCCCAGAGCGCCACTCGTGCGCGGCACGATGGTGATTTTGGTGACCGGCGCGGAACCCTTTTGGCGGGCAGCTACGATAGCATGACCGATCTCGTGGTAGGAAACGACCTGCTTTTCGTGGTCGGAAAGCACCGTGGACTTACGCTGCTGGCCGGCAATGACGACCTCCACCGACTCCTCGAAGTCATCCTGGGTTGCACGCTTGCGACCCTCGCGAACGGCGCGCAGGGCGCCCTCGTTGATGATATTGGCCAGGTCGGCGCCCGAGGCACCGGGCGTGGCGCGGGCAATCGCGGTCAGATCGATCGGCGGCTGGGTCTTCACGCTCTTGGCGTGGAGCTCGAGGATGTTCTTACGGCCGGTCAGATCGGGCAACTCGACGGGAATGCGGCGGTCAAAGCGACCGGGGCGCAGCAGGGCCGGATCGAGGCTGTCGGGGCGGTTTGTTGCGGCAAGGACAACGATACCCTTGTGGTTGTCGAATCCATCCATCTCGGTCAGCAGTTGGTTGAGCGTCTGCTCGCGCTCGTCGTTACCACTAAAGCCACCGCCATCGCGCTTCTTACCGATGGTATCGATCTCATCGATAAAGACGATGCACGGGGCCTTTTCCTTGGCCTGCTTAAACAGATCGCGCACCTTGGCGGCGCCGCGGCCGACAAACATCTCGACGAACTCAGAACCAGAAATACTAAAGAACGGCACGCCCGCCTCGCCGGCCACAGCCTTGGCAAGCAGGGTCTTACCGGTACCCGGAGGGCCGACAAGGAGAGCACCGCGCGGCAGCTTGGCGCCGATCTCCTCGTAGCGCTGCGGTTTCTCCAGAAAGTCGACGACCTCCTTGAGAGACTCCTTGGCCTCTTCCTGGCCGGCGACATCCTTAAAGGTAACGCCCACGTCCTTGGAGGCGATCACGCGCGCGCCGGACTTACCCAGTCCGCCGCCGCCAAAACCGCCGCCGCCAAAGTTCATCGACGGGCCGTCATCGCCCATAGCCTTCTTCATGCGGCGGTTGAGCCACCAACCGATGAGGAAGAAAATCGCCATAGGAAGAATGAGCGTGAGCAGGTAGTAGGTCATCAAACCCGAGTTTTTATCGGGAACAACCGATTCCAGGGACGCACCGGATTCAAGCACGCGATCGGTAAAACCCGCATCATTCGGTACACCGGTCGTCTTGTAGGCAATATTCTCGTCCTCGCCCTTCTTGGTGAAATAAATCGTGTAATCGTCCGTGTTGTACTCGACCTTGTCGACGCTCTTCTTATCGAGTGCTTTGACAAACGTCGAGTAATCGGTCTTCGTAATCTGCTGCGTGTGACCGATGTTAGGGAACAGAACGGTCGAGAGCACGAGGTAGACGACGAAGGCGATGAGCACGTAGAGGATCATATTCCGTCTACGCTTGTTGTCATCCATCTCCATCTGCTTGAACTCCATCTACTGGGGTTAATAATGCTTTCTAGAATACCCAACCCGGACGGCGATAAACCGACGCCGGGCACGAAAAGACAGAGATGGCATCACTGGAAGTCGGCAAGGTTCAAATCTATACGGGCGACGGCAAGGGCAAGACGACGGCTGCGTTGGGGCGCGAGAGGATGTCGAGGAACTGATTGCGATAAAGCCCGCCACCACGGAGCTCGTGCTCACCGGCCGCGGGCTGCTGCCGTTGACCGACCTTGCGGACTTAGTCACCGAAATGCGCCCCATCAAACACTACTTCGACGAAGGACTCCTAGCCCGCCAAGGCATCGAATACTAGCCATTGGGGACGTCCCGAATGGCTAGGCGGTGGCGCGGCCGAGCCAGTTGCCGCTGTGATGGTAGACGGTGAACATCATGGCGGTGATTACCCAGGTTACGGGGTAGACCAGCAGTAGATGCTCGAGCGACGGATCGAAGGGCATGATCGCAAACACCCAGATCACCCTCAAGACAACGGTGCCAAAGATGGTGAGCATCATAGGCTGCAGACTCACGCCGGCGCCGCGAATGGAGCCCGACGCGTTCTCGATAATCGAGAAAATCGCATAGAACGGCGCAATGAAATGAATGATGGTCGTGGTGTACGCCGAAATCGAAGCATCGTCGACAAACAAACGCGACAGCGGACCCGAAAACACCAGGAGCACGGCAGACAGGCCACCAATGAGCATAAACGAAAGCACGAGCGACGTGTGATATCCCTTGCGCATGCGCTCGTAATTGCGCGCGCCAAAGTTCTGCGCCGAGAACGTAGTGATCGATACGCCGAGCGCCTCGGTCACCATCCAGATAATGCCATCCAGGCGCCCAGATAGACCCCAAGCAGTCGTGACATCGGCGCCAAACGAATTAACCGACACCTGGATCAGAACGTTCGAGATCGAATAGGCAGCCGATTGAAAACCGAGTGGCAGACCACACGAGATCATACTCTTGCAAATACCGCGATCGATGCCGAGCTTAGACAGCGAAAGACGCCATGCACCCGGAGCGCGCATCATGCGCAACACGATCATCGTTGCATTGGAGCAAATGGTCAGAGCCACTGCGATGCCGCAGCCCAGCGCCTCCATATGCAACACAGCGACAAAGATGATATCCAGCACCACGTTAACCAGGCAGCCAGAGGCAATGATCACGGCGGGCCCGCGCGTGTCGCCCACGGCACGCAGCAGTGCGGTTCCCATATTAAGCAGCAGTGCGGCAACCATCGCGGCAAAATAACAGCGAGCATAGGCCACGCCCTCGGCCAATAGTTCATGCGGCGTGTTCATAAGCACCAGCATGGGCTCAACGAACACTATGCCAAGAATCGAGAAAACGATACCGCCCACCAGTGCGAGCGTCATGGCTGTATGGACCGAACGACTCAGTCGCTCATCATCGTGCTGGCCAAAATACTGACCGGTAATGACCGCGCAGCCGGCGCCAACGCCAACGCAAAAGCCAATGCAGAGCTCGGTGAGTACCATCGTGGCCTGAATGCCGCCCAGCGCGAGCTTGCCGCCAAACTGGCCAACGATATGCGTACCGATAAGCGTGTAGGCCTGCTGAAAAAACGAACTAAAAAAGATGGGAACGCACAGCGACAGCAATTGCTGCCAAATGACACCTTGCGTTACATCGATCGCCGTAGATTTCTTAGCCACACGCCCTCCCACACGCATACGTCAAACAGCAAAACAGCAATTTAAAACCAAAGCCAAATCCAGCTTAGCACCGACTGGCGGCGACCGAAACACCCCGAATTAGAGCACAGTGCGGAATAACTGCCTAGTGATACAAACCCGGCTGGTAGTGATACTCATTGCTCACGTGCGGGCACAGCTGCCAAAAGGCGACGGCGCTCGCCGCGGCCACGTTAAGCGAATCGACCCCGTGCGCCATCGGAATGCGCACCGCGTGGTCACAGCCGGCAACGGTCTTGGCGCCCAAGCCGGCGCCCTCGGTACCCATAAAGATTGCCAAGCGGTCAATCTCCTGCAGCACGGGATCGTCCAGCGATACGGAATCGTCCGTCAACGCCATAGCGGCACACGAAAAACCGGCATCGTGCAACGCGCTCAGACCATCATGCGGCCACACACGAGCCTCGCTGCCAATGCGCGTCCACGGCACCTGAAACACGGTGCCCATGCTCACGCGGGCCGAGCGACGGTACAGCGGGTCGCAGCACGTCGGGCTGACCAAAATACCGTCAACGTTCAATGCGGCAGCCGAGCGGAAAATCGCGCCAACATTGGTGTGATCAACAATACCCTCAAGCACGCACACGCGCACCGGACGATCCCCCGCCGCCTCGACGACGCCGCCCAAGAACTCATCAACCGGAATCTGACGCGGGCGACGGAACGCCGCCAGCGCGCCGCGCGTCACGTTAAAGCCCGTCAACTGCTCCATGAGCTCCATGGAGGCGACGAACACAGGAACAGGACCCGCGCCCTCGCGCACGACTAGGCGCTCAAACAGCGGCATCATCTGGTCGAGCCAGCGTTCGCCCAAAAGAAAGCTCACCGGCTGATATCCGGCACGCACCGCGCGCTCGATGACCTTGGCGCTCTCGGCGATAAAGATGCCCTTTTGCGGCTCCAACACGCAGCGCAGCTCGCGCTCGGTCAGTCGAACATAGGCATCAAGCCGCTCGTCCTCGAGCGAATCAATTCGCAGAACCTCAACGGCATCAGTCATAGCAGCCAGCCCGCACCTTTCTTTACAGCACCTATACAAATATCGGGGCAACGCCATGCGCCGTCCCGTCATTCATTTCAACCCGATAATACTGAAGAGATAATCGGTTTTACGCCTCGATGCGACGATACGTCACGAACTCATAATCGATGCCCTCGTCACCCTCACCGGCGTCAATCGTCGCGACCCCGCTACGCTGCGCAATCTCCCACGCGGGATCGGCGTCCAAGTCGGGAAAGTACGTGTCCACGGCATGAGTGCAATGGTTGTGCGTGACCTCGGCCTCGGCGCAATACGGCAAAAACTGCCGATACACCTCGCCGCCACCGATCACCCAGGCAACGGGCTCATCGGCAACCGCGGCGAGCGCCTCGTCGATGCTATGCACCACGTCGACGCCCTCGACAGCAAAATCCTCGTCGCGGGTAAGCACGATATTGCGACGGTTCTTGAGTGGACGCCCACCGGGAAAACTCAGCAGCGTCTTGCGCCCCATGATGACCGGGCAGCCCTTGGTGCAGGCCACAAAATGGCGCATATCGGCGCGATTGGACACCACCATGTCGCCCTCGCAACCAATGCCCCAATCGTCACACACGGCGACGATAGCAGATAGCTTACACGTCATGAGCACCACCTACACCGCAATGGGAATGTTCTTGACCTGCGGGCCGTGCTCATAGCCCTCGACGATCAGGTCATCAGTCGTAAACGCGTAAAAATCATGCACATCGGGGTTAAGCGTTACCTTGGGCGCCGCAAACTGCGGACGCTCGATAAGCTCGCGGACGATATCGACATGACGGTCGTAAATGTGGGCATCGGCAATCACATGCAGCAGCTCACCGGGAATCATATCGACCGACTGCGCAACCATCATGAGCAGAATGGCGTACTGGCACACGTTCCAGTTGTTCGCGGCCAAAATGTCCTGGCTGCGCTGGTTGAGAATCATGTTGAGCGTGGGCTTATCGTCCTGCGGGCGCTGCGTGACGTTATACGTCACGCTGTACGCGCACGGATACAGGTGCATCTCGGACAAGTCGCTGAACACATAGGTGTTCGTCATAATGCGACGGCTATACGGCGTATTCTTGAGGTCGTACAGCACGCGGTCCATCTGGTCAAAGTCGCCCTCGGCATAATGGCTCTTCTGACCAATCTGGTACCCGTAGGCCTTGCCGATGGAGCCAGTCTCGTCGGCCCACTCGTCCCAGATATGACTGTTGAGAGCATGCACGTTATTGGACTTCTTTTGATAGATCCACAGGATCTCGTCCATGGCGGACTTGAGCGCCGTACGACGCAGCGTAAGCGCAGGGAACTCCTCGCGCAGGTCGTAGCGCGCCGTGACGCCAAAGTTTTTAATGGTATAGGCAGGGGTGCCATCCTCCCACACCGGGCGGACCTTTTGTCCCTCGGTGGTGGTGCCATGGTCCAAGATATCGCGGCACATGGTTACAAACTGTTGATCAGCCTTGCTCATTGACCCTCCTGTCAGTCGCCTACAAGCGAGATTCATTGTAGCCCAGGCGCACGCGGCCCCACAGCCCAAACATAAGCGCTCATTTTCTGACATATGACAGAAATTCCTTGCGCAAATCTGCACGTTCGCTATTCTATTGTTGACATATGTCAGATAAGGAGTGCGCATGGCAGGAAGACGCGAAAAATTACGCCGTGTTGGGATCATCCCCGAATATCGCGGCTTTACCCCAGACGGCCTTGCCAGCGGAGACGCCATCGATATGACAGTCGACGAGCTCGAAGTCCTGCGCCTATGCGACCTGGAAGGCCTCAATCAGGAGGAAGTCGCCCAGAGCATGGGCATAGCCCGCGCCACGGTGGCGGCAATCTGCAGCCGCGCGCATCGCAAGGTGGCAAACGCGTTGGTCAATGGACGGGCGGTTGTCATCGAGGGCGGCAATATCGCATACTCCCCCATCACCACGACAACGGCCGCATGGCCAGCAAAGGAGGTCGACACCATGAGGGTGGCAACGACGTACGACAGCGGCAACATCTTTATGCACTTTGGCCGCAGCGAGCAGTTCAAGATCTATGACATCCAGGATGGCAAGGTGCTCAACGAGCAGGTCGTAGGCACCGGCGGCACCGGTCACGGCGCCCTGGCGGGCCTGCTCGCCAACGGCGGCGTGGACACGCTCATCTGCGGCGGCATCGGCGGCGGCGCCATCAATGCACTCGCCCAGGCCGGCATCACGGTCTATGCGGGCGCCCAGGGCAGCTGCGATGCCTGCGTCGAGGCCCTCATTGCCGGCACGCTCGCGCAGACCGGCGAAGCCACCTGCGACTGCCACGGACACAACCACGAGCACGCCCATGAGCACGGCGAATCCTGCGGTTGCCACAGCCACCACGACCATGATGGACACGAGGGCTGCGGCTGCCACTAACGCCAAATGCCCTGGCGCCAGCAAACTTCCACACGTGCAACAACTCATGAACGAACGGCGAAGGCCGCCTGGAATACCATCCGGGCGGCCTTCGCCATAGTCGACTTAATCAAGCCGTTACTTCTTATTACGCATCTGCGCTTCCATCTGGCGCAGCAGGTCCATATCGGACTTGGGGCCGCCCGTACCCAGGCCGCCCATGCCGCCCAGACCCATAGCGTCCAGGCCGGGGATATTGGGCATGCGCATCTTCTTGCCCTTCTTACCCTTCTTGCCCTTCTTGCCGCCGGCCTGTGCCTGATTGGCCATCGTGCGCATGCGGCCCATCATCTTGTTCATCTCGCCCCACTGCTTCATAAGGCTATTGACCTCGGTGGGGGTCACGCCGGCGCCCTTGGCAATGCGGGCACGGCGCTGGCCGTTGATGATGGAGGGACGCAGACGCTCCTCCTTGGTCATCGACATGATAATGGCCTCGTTCTTATCGAAGATGCCCTCGTCCAGGTTGCCACCCATCTGGTTGAGCGCACGCTGGCCGCCGGGGAGCATGCCCAGGATGCCCTTCATGCCGCCCATCTTCTTGACGGCCTTCATCTGGTCGAGCATGTCGTTCATGGTAAAGCCCTCGCGCAGCATTCGCTCGGCAGCCTCGAGCTGCTCGGCGTCGGCCGCCTCCTGGGCCTTCTCGATAATGCCGACAACGTCGCCCATGCCAAGAATGCGCTTGGCCATACGATCGGGATAGAACGGCTCCAGCGAATCGGGCTTCTCGCCCATGCTCACGAACTTGATGGGCTTGCCGGTCACCTGGCGCACGGAAAGCGCGCCGCCGCCACGGGCATCGCCGTCGAGCTTGGAGATGATCACTCCGTCAAAGTCGGTGCGCTCGGCAAAGGTCGAGACGACGTTGACGATATCCTGGCCGGTCATGGCATCGACGACCATCAGCACCTGATCGGGCTTGACGGCCTTCTTGATGTCCACGGCCTCCTGCATCATCTGCTCGTCGATCTGAAGGCGACCGGCGGTATCGACGATGACCACGTCACGCAGGTGGTCGACGGCCTCCTGGATGGCGCCCTTGGCGATGTCGACCGGATGCTCGCCGTCACCGCGGAAGACCGGCACGCCGATCTCTCCACCGAGCGTGGCCAGCTGGTCGGCAGCGGCGGGACGGTAGACGTCGCACGCGGCGAGCAGCGGCGAGCGGCCCTGCTTCTTGAGGAGGTAGGCCAGCTTTACGGCCGCCGTGGTCTTACCGGAGCCCTGCAGGCCCACGAGCATGATGACATTGGGAATGCGGTTGCTAAAGACGAGCTTGCTCTCGGTGGAACCGAGCATCTCGGTGAGCTCGTCGAGCACGATCTTGACGACGTTTTGCGCCGGCGACAACGACTCAATGACCTCTGCGGTCATGCAGCGTTCCTTGGTCTTGGCGACGAACTCCTTAACGACCTTAAAGTTGACGTCGGCCTCGAGCAACGCCATGCGAATGTCGCGCATGGCAGAGGTAATATCGGCCTCGGTCAGCTTACCCTTGCCGCGCAGGCGGTCAAATGTGTCGTTGAGGCGATCGCTCAGAGAATCAAACACTAGTCACTCCTTAATTGGACTCGCCCACCAGGGCGCGGCAGAAATCTTTGGCATTGAACTCCTGCAGGTCATCGACCTGCTCGCCCACGCCGATGCGCAGGATCGGGAGCTTGAGCTTCTCGGCCACGGCCATGGCGATACCGCCCTTAGCCGTGCCGTCGAGCTTTGTCATGATAATACCGTCCAGGCCAAGCGCCTCGTTAAACTCGAGCGCCTGGTTGAGGCCGTTTTGGCCCGTTGCGGCATCGATCACGAGCACGACATAGACGGGCATGGGGCCGGCGGCCATATTGGCGGCGCGCTTACGGGTCACATTGACCACCTTGGCAAGCTCGCGCATGAGCTCGGGGCTCGTGTGCAGACGACCGGCGGTATCGATGAGCACCAGGTCGCTGCCGCGCTTGTCGGCCTCGTCGAGCACGTCGTAGCAAACACTTGCCGGGTCGGAGCCGCGGTCGCGCTTGATGACGGGGACGCCAGCTCGCTGGCCCCACACATCGAGCTGCTCGATAGCGGCAGCGCGGAAGGTATCGGCCGAACCGATCACGACGTTCTTGCCGCGGGCGGCCATGGCGCTCGCGATCTTACCGACCGTCGTGGTCTTGCCGGCACCGTTAATGCCCACAAACAGCACGCAGCTCGGCGTATCGGAGAACGGATCGCGCTCGATGGGCACAAAGTGCTGCTCAAGCTGCTCGGCCAGGGCGCGACGGAGTTGCGGGGCGGTCTTGAGGTTCTTCTTAGCCGCGGCATCACGCAGGTCATCGGAGACCTTTATGGCGACCTCGGCGCCCATGTCACCCATGACGAGGGTGTCCTCCAGGTCCTCCCAAAAATCCTCGTCGACCTCGCCGCCAAAGTAAAAGACCTCGTTGAGGGCCTCGCGGCTGCGCTCAAGTCCGCGCGAGAGAGCATCGAAGAATCCCATTATGCATTCACGACCTTTCCGGTTTCGCGATCGAGTTTTTGCGAGACGACGCGACTGACGCCGTCGGCTTGCATCGAGACGCCATAGAGGACGTCAGCGTCCTCCATAGTACGGCGCTGATGCGAAATGACCAAGAGCTGCGTATCGGAACGCAACACATCGAGCGCGCCGATGAGCTTGGACAGGTTGGCGTCATCGAGTGCCGCCTCGACCTCGTCCAGCACATAGAACGGCACCGTGCGCGTGCGGTACACGGCAAAGAGCAGGGCGAGCGCCGTCAGGCTCTTCTCGCCGCCCGACATGAGCATCATCTTGGTAATGCGTTTGCCGCGCGGCTGCGCCACGACCTCGATGCCTGTCTCGGCCGGATGCTCGGGGTCGGTCATCTCCAGATGCGCCTGGCCGCCCGGGAACAGCATGGCGAAGATCTCGCGGAAGTTCGCATCGACCTTCTCAAAGGTCACCAGGAAGGCTTTACGCATCTTACGGTCGATGGCCACGGTAATCTTGGTGAGCGCCTTGCGCGCGCTCTCCAGATCGGCCAGCTGCTCCTCGATATAATCGGCACGGCGCTTGAGCTGCTCGTACTCCTCCATGGCAACTTGGTTAACGGGACCAAGGTTGTTGATCTGGCGCACGAGCTGGTTGAGCTCGCGCTCAGCAGCGTCACGGTCGGTGGGCGCAGGAAGCATGAGCGCTTCCTCCAGCACCGTGGTGCCATCGGCGGTAATGGCCTTGATGGCCGCCTCCACCTGCACCTCGAGCTTGCCACGCGCGACCTTGAACTCGTTTTGCGTGGCAGAGGCGGTATCGACTCGCTCCTTAGCGCGGGCAACCTCTGCCTTGGCATCCTCGATGGTCTTCTTGAGCGAAGCGGAGTCCGCCTCCTCCAGAGAGGCCTGGTCACGCAGGCGCGCTGCCCAATCCGACGCGCGCTCCAGCAGGGCCGAATAGCGCTCGTGCATGGGGTCGACGCGAAGGCGCAGCAACTCGAGCGAGCGCGAGGCCTGGCGTGTTCCGCGGATACGGCGGTCGATGCCCTCCAGGCGATGCTCCAGGTCGGGCACACGGCCCTTCAGCGAACGCAGGCGCTCGCTCGTCTGAGCCAGGCGGACCTTGGCATTGGCGAGCTTGCCGGCTGCCTCGGAATCGTCACGGCGCACGCGATCGAGCTCGTCGTTGGCTTCGGCAATCTGGAGACCCAGGTCGCTTGCCTGCGCACGGGCCTCGTCGCGCGAACGGGTGAGCTCGTCAACGCGTGGACGCGCAGCGCGAACGGCCTCGGCGGCCTGCTCGCGGCGCTTGGAGATGCGCACGCGCTCGACCTCGGCATTGTTGGCACTCTGCTCCAAGCGGCCGATCTCGGAAAGCAGCGAGCGGCGCTCGCCCTCAAGACGGGCGATCTCGCCGGCGGCATCGCCCTCGGCGGCACGCGCCTCCTCGACGGCCGCATTGGCCTCGACGACCTGATCCGACACATGTTCAAACACGGCAGCCAGATCGGGCTCCATGCCCTCTAACTCGCGAATGCGACGCTTGCGCTCCAGAGCACCCGAAGCCTCGCCGGCATCGAGCCCCACGCGCACCAGGCCGCCACAGCTCACGCGGGCGCCATCGGGAGTCACATAGGTCACGCCGTCAACGACTGGTGCCGCCAGCGCGGCAGCCAAGTCATCGACCACGTAATAGCCGCCGAGCAGGGCCTCGACAACCGGGCCATAACCGGAGCGCACGGACAGACGATCGACCAGACGCGAACCGGCAGCGCCCTCAGCGGCGGTAGAGCCGCTCACGCCACGCGCCACCAACAGCGCCTCGCCCGAAGCCTTCTTTTGGTCCAAAGCCGCACGACCGGCACACTCAAGCGTGGCGGCGTCATCAAACAGCAGCGCATCGATATCGCCGGCGAGCAATTGCTCAACCAGGCCCTCAAGCTCGCGTGGGGCCTCGAGCACGTCGCCCAGACGACCCGAGACATCGTCGCCCAGCGCACCCACCAGACGGCTCACGAGCGGCGAGCTGTCGGCCATGCGGGCATCAAGCTTCTTTTGGCTGGCAAGCTCCGAGCGCACCTCGGACAGCTTGTTGCGCGCCTCGCTCTCGCGGGCACGCAAGTCCTTCAGGGCCGCACGGGCGACCTCGGCGGCCTCACGCGCATCGACCTGGGCCTGGTGCGCCTCCTCAAGAGCGCCCTCAAGCTCCTCGGCGCGGTCGCGACGGCTCTCGAGCGAGGCCGTGACCTCCTCGAGCTGTTCATCGATCTGCTCCAGGCGCGAGGCATACATGTTGTCCTCGACCTCGGCGTTGCTCAGTGAGTCCTTCACCTTGGCGAGCTCGAGCGCGGCGTTATCGGCCACGCGCTGCACATCGCGCTGCTCGCGCGTAAGCTGCGAAATTTGATTGTCGAGCGCCACGCGCCGCTCGTGGAGCTCAGCGGCGGCAGGACCAGCGGCGTCAACGTCCTCCTGGGCCTGCATGTGCGCACCGGTCACTTCCTCAAGCTGCGCACGCGCGTCCTCGAGCTCCTCGACCACGCGACGACGCTGATGCTCGGAGCTCGAAATCTGGCCGCGCATGTCAGACAGGCGCGACACCATGTTGTGGCCCTTTTCCTCAAGCAGACGCATGTCGGAGTTAATGCGGCCGACCACATCTTGCATATGACGGCGCTGCTCGCCCAGATCGCCCACAAACAGGCCCTTTTCCTCGAGCATAACCTGAAGCTTCTCGAGCTCGCGTTCTTTTTCGCCCAAGCGGTACTGCGCAAGCTCCAGCTCGGCAGCGCCCTCTTTGGAGCGGCTCTCCAGGTCGTTCCACTGCGACTGCAGCGAACGCAGCTCGTCGACGGCCAGCATCTGCGTAAGCTCGTTCGCGCGCGAGGACAGCTCTTTGTACTTGCACGCACGATCGACCTGACGCTCCAGCGGTCGCAGCTGACGGGCGATTTCCTTATTGATGTCGCGGGCACGCATCAAGTGCTCGTCCATCGACTTAATCTTTTTGAGCGCACGCTCCTTGCGGCGCTTGTGCTTGGATATGCCGGCGGCCTCCTCGATGAGGGCGCGGCGCTCCTCGGGGCGGCTCTGCAAAATGGCGTCGAGCTTGCCCTGGCTGATGATGGAATGCGTATCCTTGCCCAGGCCCGAATCGTGCAGGATATCCTGAATGTCCATCAGGCGGCACGGACTCGAGTTGATGAGGTACTCGCTTTCGCCCGAGCGATACATGCGACGAGTGATAGCGACCTCGTCAAAGTCCACGGGCAACATATGGTCCGAGTTATCGAGCACCAGTGTGACCTCGGCGACACCCACCGGCTTGCGCGCTGACGAGCCCGAGAAGATGACATCCTCCATGGCCTGGCCGCGCAACTGCTTGGCGCTCTGCTCGCCCAGGACCCACAGAATCGAGTCAGAGATGTTCGATTTTCCCGAGCCGTTTGGACCGACGATGACGGTCAGGCCCGGCTCAAACGTCATATGGGCGCGGTCGGCAAACGACTTGAACCCTTTGAGCGTGAGGGACTTGAGATACACGGTTCCTCGCTTACACGTGCTTCTTATTCAGAATCACGCCGTTGGTGGTGTAACCCATGCGGTCGAGCGCTTCGAGCGCGGCGGCTCCCTCGGCTTCCTTCTTTGAGGAGCCGGAGCCGCGACCCTGGCGAATACCATCGATCAACACCACAGCGGTAAAGGTGGGCGCATGCGCCGGGCCCTCGGAGCCAACGAGCTTATACGCCGGGGGTTCGTGACCGTCGGCTTGCACGCACTCCTGCAAAAACGACTTGGGGTTCGCAGGATGCTCGGCACGCTCGGAAGCCAAATGCGGCTTAAGCGTACGGTGAATGAACTCCGCCGCGGCATCCCAGCCGGCATCCAGGTACAGCGCGCCCACGAGCGACTCATAGACGTTCTCGAGGGCCGAATGCAGGCCGCGCGCACCGGTACCGGTCTCGGAGGCACCAAAGATGATGATGTCGTCGATGCCCAGCTCATGAGAAACCTCGGACAGCGTAGCGCCCGAGACAAGCGACACCTTCAAGCGCGTGAGCTTACCCTCGTCAAACTCCGGATAGGACTCAAACAGGGAGCGTGCGACCACAGCGCCCAAAATGGAATCGCCCAAGAACTCAAGGCGCTCATAGCTGGCAGAAACCGGCTGGCCCTCGACTGCCGAGGGATGCGTAAGCGCCGCGCGCAGCAGCACCTTATTGTTGAACTCGTGGTCCAGGATTTCCTGGGCGCGCGTAAGTCGTTCGGATAAAGCCAAGACTTAGGCCTCCTTGGCAGCTTCGATAGCGTCGACGGCGTCGGCGACAGAGTTGAGCGAGAGCAGGGTCTCGTCATCGATCTCGAAGTCGAACTCGTCCTCGATGGCCGTCACCAGCTGCAGACGCTCGAGCGAATCGGCATCGAGATCGTCAAAGGTAGTCTCGTCGCTAATGTCAGCGACATCGACGCCCAGAACGTCAGCGGTGACTTCGGCGATCTTATCGAAGATTTCGGAGCGGTCCATAGCGCTTCCTCTCGTATTGCATGAACAACAACGCGCTGGCGCCGCAATCGCGGCGTCAAGACACGGTTTTGATTCTACCCCACGACGAAGGCCGCGAGGCACATAACAGCGCGCTAACTCGCTCCTACAAAACGATGCCGTCCATAGAGTTGGCGACGTTCTCGACCAGCCCGGCGCGCACGGCCTCCGCCGCAGCGAGCGTACCGTTTTTTACGGCCTCGACCGAGGTGGCACCGTGGCCGATCAGCACCACGCCACGCAAGCCCAGCAGAATGGCGCCGCCCTTAGCATCGCCCGAGAGCTTTGCCTTAATCTCGCGCATCTGCTTTTTGATGAGCAGTGCGGCGATCTTGGTGCCGAGCGAAGCCATAAAGGCACCCTTGAGCTCCTGCAGCAAAAACTTGGCAGCGCCCTCGGTAGCCTTGAGAGCGATATTACCCGACATGCCGTCGGCAACAACGACATCGAAATTGCCCGAGGTGAGGTCGGTGCCTTCGCAGTTGCCCACAAAGCCCGGAACTGCGGCCTTCATAGCGGGGAAACAGGCCTTGGTAAAGTTGGAACCCTTCTCGTCCTCGGTGCCGTTGGCAAGCAGGCCCACGCGAGGATGCTCGATGCCCAGGACGACGCGGGCATAGGCGCTGCCCATCTGCGCAAAGCGCACCATATCGTCAACCTCGACATCGGGGTTGGCACCCATGTCGCACAGCACCGTCAGACCGCCGGCGCGATTGGGCAGCGCATTGGTCAGACAGGGGCGCACCGGCTGCTTCTTGCCTTCGACCTGATACCTAAACGGCGTCACGTAGGCGGTGGCAGCGGCGGTCATGGCGCCGGTGGAGCCGGCAGAGAAGAACGCATCCGCGTTGCCCTTCTTAATGGCGCGGCACGACAGCACGATCGACGACTTACGCTTGGTCATCACGGCGCGAATGGGATTGTCATCCATGGCGATAACGTCAGGTGCCTCAAGAGCCTCAACACGTGCATGGGAAGCTGCAAAGGGATTGACGATTTCGGCGGGGCCAGCTGCCAAGACCTCGATATCGGGATCGGCGGCAAGCGCAGCCTCGATACCATCGAGAACAACCTGAGGTTTCTCGTCTCCGCCCACAACGTCTACACAAACGCGAACGTTACTCATATACATGCTCCTTATACAAAAATGGCCGACTCATTGAGCCGGCCATTGTGGTTCCATTTGGAACGGCATCGCATCCAGAGTATACCGTTACTCGGTAACGATAACCTCGCGGTCCTTGTAGAAACCGCAGCTGGGGCACACGTGGTGCGGAAGCTTAACAGCGCCGCAACGGGGGCACGTGGACTGAGCCGCAGCCGAGATCTTCATGTTGGCGGAACGACGGGTGTGAGTGCGGATACGACCCTGCTTTTGTTTAGGTACGGGCATAGTGACCTTCCTTATGAACTATCCAGTGTGGCGATTACGCGCAAGTAGCGATACTACCACAGTTTTACTCATCAAGCTTGAGATTCTTCAATGCTGCAAATGGATTTTCCGTGGCAGCGGCCCATTCTGCCTCTGCCTGGGCGGCGCAATCGCATTGCTCGACGTTGAGATTACAACCGCAAGTGGGGCACAGACCGCGACAATCGGGCTTGCAGAGCACCACAAACGGCGTGTCCATAACGACCGCGTCATTGATGGGCTCACCCAGATCGACGATGCGATCCTCACCCAGGAGCTCGTAGCCGTCCTCGTAGGCCTCGGGATCCTCGGGCTCCTCAAAGAGGTAGAACTCCTCGATCTCGCCGGCGATATCAAACGAGGCGGGCTCCAGGCAACGGTCGCACTCGCCGGTGGCGTGCGCGCGGACCATGCCCGTGAGCAAGACACCGGTACCGGCATTGGTAAAGACAACGTCGTAGTCGATGCCGTCCTGAAGCTGGTACTCCTTCTCGCCCACCGTGTAGGTGGCGACATCGACCTTACCGGCCAGCGGATACGAATCTCCAGGAAACTCGAGCTGCTCGGAAAGATCGACGGTAACGCTCGGGAACTCAGCCATTACCACTGACCATTCTGTTGGGCGGCACCCTCGTTGAGCTGCTGACGGCAACGGGTAACGGTGCCGGTCAGGCTCTTGAGGTTCTCCTCCAGGTGCGTAAAGACCTGCTCTGCGTAGTCCTCGGCAGCATAACGCGTCTCGCGCTCGTACTGCTGGGCACGATCGCGGATGTCGTCGGCCTGCTGCTGCGCAAGTCGGACGATCTCCTGCTCACCGGCAATGGTGAGGGCCTGCTGCTGAGCGTCGGCGATGATGGAATCGGCCTGAGCGGCGGCGGAAGCCATAAGCTCCTCGCGCTCCTTAAGGATACGGCGGGACTTCTGCCACTCCTCGGGATAGCTCATGCGGATCTCGTCGAGGATGTTGAAGAACACGTCGGCGTCGATGACCTTGAACTGAGCGTTCTTGCCGAAAGGCGGCTTGGCTTCCTCGATCAGCCCTTCGAGCTCATCGACCAAGCTGACGATCCTATCGCCAGGAAAATTCTCGCCCGGCATCCGGTCTCCTTTCATAGGTAACATATCATCGTGCTAGTTTACCACATGCCACCAGGCAATAAGAAACGTCACGAAAAGCGATATTTGAGCGCTTCGACCACATTAGGCGGGACAAACGTCGATACATCGCTGCCGAGCGAGGCGATCTGGCGAACGACCGAGCTCGAGATATAGCCGTACTGCGGCGCACTCATGACAAAGATGGACTCTAGCTCGTTATCCAGGCGGTAGTTGAGGTCGGCTTGCTGCAGCTCGTACTCAAAGTCAGTCATGGCGCGCAGGCCCTTGACCACGGCCCCCGCTCGCTGCTCACGAGCGAAGTCGACCAAGAGGCCGGTAAAGGGCAGGACCTCGACGCCGTCGATATTACCGAGCGCCTCGCGGGCCAGCGCCACGCGCTCATCGAGCATAAACGTGGTGCCCACACCGTTTTTACCCTGCGACTCTGCAACAGCGACGATCACGCTGGGAAAGATGCGGCGGGCGCGGCGGATCACATCGATATGGCCAAACGTGATGGGATCGAAGGTGCCCGGGACGATCACGCGGTTGATGGTGTCATTCATGGGCGTCCTCCTGAAACGTCGTGGCATCGTTGTTATCGGCATCGGTGACGGCACTATCGTCCTCACCGTCGTCATCGCCGACCCAACGAAGCAGGTCGACCGAGGTAATGCCGTAGCGCTTCTCACGTACAGTCTCAAAGCCTGCCGGATGCGCGCCCGCATCGGCGGAGGCATGCTCAAACAGGGCATAAGCGCCAGGCGCAAGCAGACCCTGCTGAGCCAGGTTCTGCAGCATTTCCTCGACCGGCTCGGCACCAAAAGCATAGGGCGGGTCGAGCAGGACCAAATCAAAGGGGCCGCCCGGTACACGACCGCGCGAGGCACTTGCCAGCATGTCGCCCGTGACCACACGCCAACGCGCACGGTCACGGCAGAGCGACTCGATATTCTTGGTAATGAGCCGCGCGGCGTTGCGATCGATCTCAAACGTCGTGAGCGAGCGGGCCCCACGAGAGAGCATCTCTAACCCTAAGGCACCGGAGCCGCCAAAGGCGTCCAGCACACGAACCTCGTCCAAATCGAAATCGAATGCCGACATGACCATAGATGCGCACGCCTCGCGCACGCGATCAGTCGTGGGGCGGGTGACATCGCGACCACGGGGCTCCTCGATCTTACGACCGCGCCATTCGCCGCCGATGATTCTCATCCTCCGCTGACCTCCTTAAAGATATGTCGATAACGCATGGCGACCGCCTCGCGCAAGGGACGCGTCGCCACAGAGTCAAGGTTGCAAGCATACCGCAAGAGCTCGACCGCGTCCAAATGGGCCCATTCGATAAGGTCCTCATCGGCATCCAGGTCCACAAAGCGCAAGGTCACGCCACCGTGCTGACGGTACCCCAGGATTTCGCCCTCGTGGCGCAGACGCAGGTCCATCTGGGCGAGCGTAAAGCCGTCCGAAGTCTTTTCGAGCGACTGGAGACGGTCTTGCGCCGCCGAGGCGCCGCCGTTGCCCTTGGAGTGCGTCATGACCAGGCACGTGCCCGACACGCTGCCGCGGCCCACGCGACCGCGTAGCTGATGCAGCGCCGCCAAGCCAAACCGCTCACCGTTCTCGATGACCATGACGGTGGCGTTGGGCACGTCGACGCCCACCTCGACCACCGTAGTCGAAACGAGCACGTCAATCTCGCCACGCTTGAAGGCGTCGATCACGCGATCCTTCTCCCCCGCTGGCATACGGCCGTGAAGGCGCTCGATGGCAAGACCCGGCAACGCCAGACGCAGGCGATCGAGCTCGGTCGCCGTATCGTGCAGCGGCACAGGCACGGTCACGCGGCCCTCGTCGTCGCGGGCGATACCGGGCACGTCTTCAAGCTCATCGGCCGAGTCACTCGGCTCCACGAGCGGGCAAATCACGTAGGCCTGCTGACCCTTTTCATGCGCCTCGCGGATGGCGCCATAGGCGAGGTCGCGGCTCGACTCGGTGAGCACGCGTGTCGTCACGCCAGCGCCAGGGACGGGCCGATGGCGGATGATACTCGTGTCCAGATCGCCGTAGACCGAAAGCGCCAGCGTACGCGGGATCGGTGTCGCCGTCATAACGAGCAGGTCCGCACCGGGGCCCTTCGCGCGTAGGGCGTTGCGTTGGCCAACGCCAAACCGGTGCTGCTCGTCGATGACGACAAGCGACAGATGATTGAACGCAACGTTATCCGAAAGCACCGCGTGGGTTCCAAAGAGGACGTCGAGCTCGCCCGATTCAAGCTGGGCATGGATCTGCTCGCGCTCTGAGGCCGGCGTGGCACCCGTCAGAAGCGCCCAGGACATGCCCGCCTGCGAGAGCAGAGGGCCGGTCTTATCGGCATATTGGCGCGCCAACACGCCCGTGGGCGCCATAACGCAGGCCTGCGTACCGCTATCGGCAGCCACAGCCAGAGCGCAGGCGGCAACGGCGGTCTTACCGGTACCGACATCGCCCAGCAGCAGGCGGTTCATCACGCGCCCACCATCGCACATATCGCGCAGGATATCTTGGAACGCGGTCTCCTGCTCGTCGCTCAGCGAAAACGGCAGGGCTTGCTTAAGCGCGGCCAGGTGCTCGCCCGCGGTGTGGGCATAGGGAACCACATCGACCAGGCCGCCGACGTTGCGCAGGCGCAGCGCCAGCTGCAGGTAGAGGCACTCCTCGTAGGCAAGCCGTGCGCGCGCGATATCGCGCTCTGCCATACTCGATGGAAAGTGGATCGAACGCAACGCGCGGGCATTGCTCATGAGCTTCCGCTTTGCGCGCAGCGGCGCGGGAATCGGATCGAACGGATTGCCGACGACCTCGAGCGCGCCGCTTACGATGCGGCGCATCCACGCCTGGCTCACGCCATCGCTCACGTAATGGACCGGCAGGATGGTGCCCGCAGCACGCCCGTCATCGAGCTTTTCAAAGTGCGGCGAGGCCATCTGCTTAAAACCGTAGGCAAACTCGACCTTGCCCATCACGGCCAGGCGGTCGCCCTGTTTAAGCTGCAGGGCAATCCAGGGCTGGCGGAAAAAGGCGACCTGCAACACGCCCGTCTCGTCCACCAGCGATACCTCGGTCACCTGCATGCGCGGACGCGGCTGCTTTTGGACGATGCGGTCGACCGTGGCGATGATGGTGCACACGGTACCGATGGGCGCCATCTCGATGGACCACGAACGGGTAAAGTCGAGGTATCGATGAGGGATATGGAGAAGGAGGTCCCCCACCGTCCTAATTCCCAGACGGCGAAGGGCCTCCTCACGTTTACCCGAAACATATTTGAGTCGCGCGATATCCTCGTCGAGCGCATTGCTCTGGGCAAAGCGCTCCGAGACGCGCGGCACGGAGCAGAGCTCGGACATGGGCAGATGCCTACTCGATCGAGAAGATCACGGGATAGAGCGGCTGCTCGCCACGATGGGCGTCAATCTCCAAGTCGGGCTGAGCTTCCTCGATGGCGTCGACGATCTCCTGGAAGGCCTCATCGGACAGCTCCTCGCCGGCCAGAATCGTCAGCGCGTCGCCCTCCTCTTCCTCCTGCATGCGGTTGATGCAGTCGAGCGTGACCTGCTTCACGTCGGAGCCGACCACGTCGATGGAGCCGGCGATGATACCCATGACGTCACCGGAGTGAATCGGAGAACCGTCAGAGGCACTAGAGTCGCGCACGGCGCGGGTGACCTCGCCATCGCGGACCTCGCTGATGGCGTCGACCATGGCGGCGACGGCATCCTCGAGCTCGGAATCGGGCAGGACTGCGAACAGCGCGGAGAAGGCCTGCGGGACGGTCTTGGTGGGAACGACGGCGACCTTCTTGTCGGTGCAGGCTGAGGCAGCAGCCTCAGCGGCCATGCGGATGTTGCCGTTGTTGGGCAAGATGATGACCGAGGTCGCGTTGACCTGGTCCACCGCGCCCAGCAGGTCGGCGGTCGAGGGGTTCATGGTCTGGCCACCCGAGACGATGACGTCGACGCCGAGGGACTTGAGGATGTCGGCCTCACCGGAACCGGCAGCAACGGCAACAAAACCCAGCGCCTTGGCGGGCTCGGCGGCCTTTTCCTGATCCTCGTGGATCTTGGCGGTACGGTCGTGAGCCTCCATCTCCATGTTGTGGATAAAGACCTCATAGATCTGACCGAGCTGCAGCATGTGCTCGAGCACCAGGTTGGGGGTGTTAGAGTGCACATGGATCTTGTAGTCGGGATAGGCGCCCACGAGCAGCTCACAGTCGCCCATGGAGCCTAGGAACTTAAGGCACTCGTCCTCGTCAAACGGGGCGTCGGCCTTAAAGAGGAACTCGTTGCAGTAACGGAACTCCGAGCCCTCCCAGTCGTCGTTAGCCTCGATCTCAACACGGCCAAGAGCGGCATCGCGGGCAGAGCCGGCGGAGTCAAACGTAGCGGAGAAATCCTCGACAACGGTGCTGCGACCAAGCGCGGCGGCAACAAAGTTTTCCAGGAAGATGGCAAAGCCGAAGGCGCCTGAGTCGACCACGCCGTTCTCTTTGAGGACGGGCAGCAAATCGGGCGTGCGGGCGACGGACTGGTACGCCTCGACGACGATAGCATCGAGCGCATCCTCGGCCGAGAACTTCTTCTTCTCGCACTCATCGGCCTTGGTCGAGACATCGCGCAGGACCGTGAGGATCGTGCCCTCGATGGGCTTGCGGACAGCCTGGAAGGCAACCTTGACGGCACGACGGAAGGCGAAGGCAATGTTGGCGGACGTAATAGGCTCGTCGGCAGAGACAAGGCCCTCGGCCACGCCGCGCAGAATCTGCGACGTGATAACGCCAGAGTTACCGCGGGCACCCATCAGGGAGCCGTGGGTGATGGCGCCGGCGATGGCTTCCATGTCGGCGTCGGCAGGAAGGGCGGAGAGCTCCTTGGTCACCGAGGCAAGCGTGAGCGACATGTTGGTACCGGTGTCGCCGTCGGGTACGGGGAAGACGTTGAGCTTGTTGATCTCCTCGGCCTTGTCGGAAACGGCAGCCGCAGCGATAGGAAAACAGGTGCGAATGGTCTTTGCAATCATGGGTATTTGAATCTCCGTTTTCGGATGCTAGTTCAGACGGCTCTTGAGCGCGTCGATATGGATGCCGATCTTAAGGCTGGCGGGATCGATCTGGGCGATCTCCTGCAGGGTGAAGGCAACGGAGCTCGAAAGATTGTGGCAGACGGACTTCATGTTGACGCCGTTCTCGAGCACGACGTGAAGATCGACCGTAAGGCCGTTCTCGTCGGCGGAGACAAGCACGCCCTTGCGGAGGCGCTGACCGGCAAGCAGGCGCACGCTCTCGGCGCCCTGGAGCTGCTCAGCCATACCGACAACGCCATAGCACGTCATCGCGGCATAACCGGCAATATCGGCAATAACGTCGTTCGAGACGCTTAGGCTGCCGTTAATGGTCTCAGACACAAGAATCTCCTTTTCTTGGTGCTCGCGGCACCATGTCGTGGGAGCAATCATTGCAATATTCTACAACGACCGCGCCATGTTGAGGTGGCGGGCCTCGGGATTACATCCTCGACACGAAATGTTGATACGGTAACGTTCGCGAACGGCGATCGCGGCATAAAAAACCCGCCGCATAAGCGACGGGTTTTACAACCTGGCTCCCCGGGTAGGACTCGAACCTACAACAGCGCGGTTAACAGCCGCGTGCTCTACCATTGAGCTACCGAGGAATTTAAAGCCCAACAGAAAGGGCAGGAAATTCTGGCTCCCCGGGTAGGACTCGAACCTACAACAGCGCGGTTAACAGCCGCGTGCTCTACCATTGAGCTACCGAGGAATAGGTGCGTGCTCTCAAGCAACGAAGTTTATTATACGGACGAATCAGCTCAGGGCAAGAACTTTTTTAAGAAATTTTCCGACCTAATCATTGGGGACGTTCTTAAACGACTAGTCATTCAAGAACGTCCCCAACGACTACATGAAAGCGCCCCCAAGCGGATGTGCTTGAGGGCGCCTCTTGCTTGACTAGCTTTCGATATAGTCCTTCAGCTTGCTGGAGCGACTGGGGTGGCGGAGCTTAGCCAGGGTCTTGGACTCGATCTGACGGATGCGCTCGCGCGTGACGCCAAACTCGCGGCCGACTTCCTCGAGCGTACGGGGATGTCCGTCGACAAGGCCAAAGCGCAGCTCGATAACCTTGCGCTCACGATCGGCAAGCGAGTCGAGCACCTGAGTGAGCTGCTCCTGCAGCATGGAGAAGCTGGCCGCATCGGGCGGAACGATAGCCTGGGAGTCCTCGATGAAGTCGCCCAGCTGGGAATCCTCTTCCTCGCCGATCGGGGTCTCGAGCGACACGGGCTCCTGCGAAATCTTCTGGATCTCGCGGACGCGGTCGGCACTCATGTCCATCTCGGCACCGATTTCCTCGGGAGTCGGGTCGCGACCCAGGTCCTGGAGGAGCTGGCGCTGCACGCGGACGAGCTTGTTGATGGTCTCGACCATGTGCACGGGAATACGGATGGTACGGGCCTGGTCGGCAATAGCGCGCGTAATGGCCTGACGGATCCACCACGTGGCGTACGTGGAGAACTTGAAGCCCTTCTGGTAGTCGAACTTCTCGACGGCGCGGATCAGACCGAGGTTGCCCTCCTGGATCAGATCCAGGAACAGCATGCCACGGCCGACATAGCGTTTGGCGATGGAGACGACCAGACGCAGGTTTGCGCTGATGAGCGCCTGCTTGGCCTCAAGACCAACGTTCTCAATACGCGTAAGACGACGCATCTCGGCGCGCGTGAGTTCAATCTCGCCTGCATCGGCAGCCTCGAGCTTCTCGGTAGCCTCGAGACCGGCCTCGATCTTCATGGCCAGATCGACCTCTTCAGATGCGGTCAGCAGGTCGACCTTACCGATCTCCTTGAGGTACATACGAACCGGGTCGCCGGTCAGCATCACCGTGGAGGCATCGATGCCGCGCACGCGCGAACGCGAACGAGACGTGCGCACGGTGCGCTTCTTCTTGCTCTTGGAAGAGCCCATCTCGGCATCGGCCTGGCGGGCCATCTTAAGCTCGTGATCGTCGAGC
This sequence comes from uncultured Collinsella sp., assembly GCA_958403205.1. Classification (GTDB taxonomy): domain Bacteria; phylum Actinomycetota; class Coriobacteriia; order Coriobacteriales; family Coriobacteriaceae; genus Collinsella. The sequence goes on from CATXWM010000014.1 coordinate 27,393, forward strand.
GAGCCGGAATCGTGCTCGTCATCGTCGAAATCGTCGGTATCGTTATCGTCATCGTCGACGTCCATCGGGGCGTCGTCGTTTCCGCTCGCGGAGATAATCTGGATGCCGCTGTTGCGCAGCGCGGAATACACCGCGTTGAGCTGCTCATCAGAGACATCGATATCCTTCAGGGCGACCTGAATCTCGTCCTCGGTTACCGAAGTCCTGTTTGAGCCGTTGCCCATGAGCTTAGCAACGTAGGATTCCAGCCCAGTACCCGTGCTCTCAGTCTTTTTTGGCACAGATTCTCCCTTCGTAGTCCACAGGATTCAATACTTTAGCACACACAAAGACGTCTATACCCAAAATAAAGACAGGATATAGGCGAGAATACGCTGGTTGACCACAACATCTAGGCCTGTTCGGTGCCTGCGGTCTCCAAACCGATCAAACGGAACGGGTCGGCCACGCCACCAATCGACTTTTGGAGCTCGCGCTGGCGCTGTGAATCTTGCACCGCCTGCATAGTCAGCACGCGACGGGCCTCATCGTCGAGTGAACGGTCCTGACGCAACTTGGCCTGCGCGGCTCGCATGCGACGTTTGATGGTGTAGAGCTCGAGCGTATCGAGCATAAAGACGATGTTCGTCTCGGTCGGGTGCTTACTCGTTGCCGAGATGCGCCCGGCGCTGACAAGCGATGCCGCCTCGGGACACACCGCGCGTGCCGCATCCATGCATGCCGCAGGATCGGTTCCCGGCGGCGTTGCCAGCACGGCCCACGCAATGGACTCGTGACGCGGGTCGACCCACTCGATAGAACAAATGCGATCGGCATACGTGCGGAACAGATCGGGGTAGCTCGTGAGCATCGTCAGCAGCTCACGCTCCCCCGCCAGGGATTTCCGCTCCAGATCGGTCAAAACAATCGGCATCGACGGAGCTGCCGCCGCACTTAAGCTATCGGCAACGGGTGCCGCGCTTTCCATCCCCGCTGGCACATCGATTGGCGGCAGATCCTCGTCGACCTCCACCGGCGCTGCCCCATAGGCATCAAGCGGAACGTAGTCGTACGGGTCCTCCTCGACCGGTGCGGACACCGGCGGCGTCGCGCCCGCGGCCCAGGCACCGCGACCGGCACTGCGCGCACCGGCCGCACCGCCGCCCGAACTTCGTCCCTGCGAACCGCCCGCGCGCTCGGCTTGCGCGCGTTGACGCTCGTAGCTCTGCTCACGCCGGCGCTCGGCGTCCTCTCGCTTGGCGACATCGCGAAACACACGGCCGGAGCTCGCACGCACGGTCTCCAGGTCCAAACCCAGCAGATCGGCAATCTGGATAAAGTACGTGTCGATCATATAACTGTCACGCAGCGGGTAGATGAGCGTCAGCGCGTCCTCGAGCGCTTTGGCGCGACCGCCCGGCGTGGTAATGTCGCTCGACTCCTGCAGCGAACGATAGACAAAGTCCATGAGGGGCTCGGCCGCGTCAATGCGCGCCTGAAGTTCCTGGCCGCCATGCGCCGTGATGAACTCCATGGGGTCGTTGCCGTCGGGAAGCACCACGCAACGAAGGTCCATCGAATCCTGCTCGATAAACTGAATCGCGCGACGGGCAGCCTTTTGACCGGCAGCGTCGCCATCGAACATATATACAATGCGCTTGGCAAAACGGGTGAGTGTCTTAACGTGATGTTCCGTCAGCGCTGTGCCCAGCGTGGCGACGACGTTTTTGATCCCTGCCTCCCAGCAGGCGATGCAGTCGGTATAGCCCTCCACCACAATGGCGGTATCCTGCGCGACGATAAACTCCTTGGCCCAGTTAAAGCCATAGAGGTTTCGTTTTTTATGAAACACACTCGTCTCGGCCGTGTTGAGGTACTTGGGCTGACCATCGCCCATGATGCGCCCGCCAAAGGCGATATTGTGACCCTGCTCATCAAAGATGGGAAACATCACGCGGTCGTAAAAGCGGTCCGCGAGCTGTCCGCGCCCGCGGCTCACGGCCACGTTGGCATCGATCATCTCCTGCGGGGTAAAGCCCGCCTGCGACAGGTGCGATACCAGCGCGTTGTGACCCGGCGCAAAGCCCAGGCAGTAGCGGCGACAGACATCTCCGCCCATGCCACGACTGGCAAAGTACTCGCGCGGACGGCTGTCCTTACCGCGCATAAGCATGGTGTGGTAGAACTGAGCCGTCTCGGCGCACAGGTCGTAGATGCGGGCACGCTTGGTGCCGCGATCGCGCTGCGCACCGGTATCGTGCAGTTCAATTCCCGCACGGTCGGCCAGGTAGCGGATCGACTCGGGAAAACTCAGGTTCTCGCGCTTCATGATATAGGTAAAGACGTCGCCGCCCTCACCGCAGCCAAAGCAGTGCCACACCTGCGTGGCAGGAATAATGTGAAACGATGGGGTCTTTTCGCCATGAAACGGGCAGCAGCCCCAAAACTCATGGCCGCGGGGCTTGAGCTCAACCGTTTCCTGCACGATGGCAACCAGGTCCGACGCCGCGCGTACCTGATCTTTTTCCTCATCACTAATCACGGATACTCACCCCCTGCTCACCCAAGTTATGACGGATATCGTCGATATTACCCTCGACGGTCGCGATAAGCTCGTCCAGGGAATCGAACACGCGAGACGGACGCAGCCAGCGCGTAAACGCCAGCGACACCGAGGCGCCATACAAGTCGCCCGCATAGCCGATCAAGTTGGCCTCGAGATGCGCCGAGGCGGCATCATCAGCATAGGTCGGCGGCAGCCCCACGTTGACGGCAGCAGGCCATACGGTATCGTCGACCAGCACCAGACCCTCATAGACGCCATCGGCAGGCACTTGGATGCCGTCGGGCACCTGGATGTTTGCCGTGGGAAAGCCCATGTCGGAACCCTCGTGACGGCCAGCCGCCACAACGCCGCGCAGCATATAGGGACGACCGAGAAGCTCGGCGGCCAGCTCCACATGGCCCTGACCCAGCTCATGGCGGATACGCGTGGCGCAGATGGTCTGCCCGTTAACACAGAGCAAGTCGTGACCGTAAACGTCAACCCCATGCTCAGTACCCCAGGCGCGCATCTCGGCAACGCCCGAAGCGCCGCCGCGGCCGAGCCTAAAGTCGCTGCCTACACGAATGGAGCGAATGTCGATAACGCGCGACAACAGCGCCAGAAATCCGACATGGTCGAGTGCCGCCACGGCGGGCGTAAAGGGAACGGCCAGCACCGCATCGACCCCGGTTTGAGCCAGGGCATGCAGGCGGTCGGCCGTCGTCATCAATTTTTGGGCGGGCAACGGACTCACCACGACGTCCGGATCAGGATCGAAGGTGACCACGACCGCTTTGCTGCCGTGATCATGTGCATCGCGAATAACCGCATCGATCAACTCTTGGTGCCCACGATGTACGCCATCGAACACGCCAATGGCGATCGACGAGGCACCCAAGAACTCGCACCCATCAAATGCATCGGCAGAAACGATACGGGCCTCATCCAACTCACCCGCGAAAAAGATACGCGCGAGCTCGTGGGGCGTCAGCATCATCGAACACCGCCGATCGCCTGCGGAAAGACGTGCTCCATCACAAAGCGGCCGCCCTCGATACGAGCAAGCGCCTTCAATCCCCCATCGAGTACGAGCGCGAACGGCGCCTTCGCCGTATCGAAGTCCGCAAGCGCGCGTTCAACGGGAATGCGGCGGCCACAAAGCAGGTCGTCTGCAAGATTACCCGACAAATCGACACGCGTGGCACCTAGGGCGGCGATGGGATCCAGAGCGAAACCGGCAGCGGTCTCGGCAGAGAGCTCCTCTACCGCATGACAGGCGCCAATGGAAACCACGCCGGAGGCCGTACGGCGCAGCGCGGAAATATGTGCAGCGCTATCGCAGGCACGACCCAGATCGCGAGCGAGCGCGCGAATGTAGGTGCCTTTGCTTACCGAAAACGCCACGGTCCAAACACACGTATCGCCCTCGCCGCTCACGGCGATCAGGTCGGCGGCATAGACCTCGACGAGGCGCGGGGGCAACTCAACCGCATTGCCCTCGCGAGCACTCTTATAGGCGCGAACGCCATTGACCGAGATGGCCGAAAACGCTGGCGGCACCTGCATCTGCGGGCCAAGCATAGCGGCCAGCTGCTCACGGGCGTAAGCGAGATCGCGCAGCTCGGGGGCAACGGGCACCGTGCGGACGGCCTCGCCCTCCGCGTCATCGGTATTGGTCTCGACACCAAACGAAATGTCGGCAACATAACTTTTGGTATCGAGGGTTAGCATGCCCAGCAGACGGGTCGCCTGGCCCACGCCCACCACCATGACACCCGAGGCCATGGGGTCGAGCGTACCGGCATGGCCGATGCGTCGCTCATGGAGGGCGCGTCGGCACTGCGATACCACGTCGTGGGACGTGCAGCCCACCGGCTTATCGACGGCGAGCAGCATATTCAATTGAGAAGGCGTACGACGAGCCATGTACCATCCAAAATGTTAGAGCTCGACGGTCACCGAAGCGGGATCCTCCCCCACCAGCTCGGCCAGCATGGGAAGTGCCACGGCGAGCGTCTCGCGAATCGTTCCGTTGTTGGAAAAGCCGGCGGCGGCATGATGCCCGCCACCGCCAAAGTTGGCAGCGATCTCGGACACATCGAGGTCACCCTTGGAGCGCAGGTTACCGCGTACCTTGGTATCGCCCTCAATGCCCTTTAGGAACAGGCAAACCTCCACACCCATCACCGAGCGCACCACATCGACCAGACCGTCGCACTCGTCCGAAGTGACGCCGCAGGCCTCGAGGTCGCTCTGGTACGCATAACTATATGCCACGCGACCGTGCGCCACGGTCTTGATGCGGCCCATAACGATGGACTTGAGATGCAAGAACTCCACGCGCATGCTCTGGTAGACCTCGAGCGCAACACGCGCGGGATCGGCACCGTGCGCGACCAGGCGCGAGGCGGCATGGAACGCAGCGGCATCGGCGTTTTGGTACTGAAACCGACCGGTATCGGTCACCAGGCCGCACAGCAGGCAGGTCGCGACACCATCGCGAGCCACAATGCCGCAATTGTCCAAAAAGCGGTCGATGATCATGGCGCAGGCTGCGGCGCCGACGCACCTCAGGCTCAGCTCGGCAAATTCCTCGCGCGCCGGATGGTGATCGAAGCACACCACATGCGATGAGCGGCGGAGCACCTCGGCTGAGTTGTTCAGACGCTCGACAACCGGCACGTCCACCGAGATGAACAGGTCCGGATTGCCGGTATACGCAGATGCCGGCACCAGACGGTCGGCGCCCTCCATAAAGCGGTAGATGCGCGGAACCGGGTCATCGTCTGCCAGCAGCAAGACAATGTCCTTGTTGGGGAAAAACTTCATAAGCGATAAGCCCAGACCCAGCACGGAGCCCAGGGCGTCACCATCGGGAGACGTATGTCCCGAAATCGCAATGGAGGACGCACCCTCGATGAGCTCGAGGATGCGTCGCTGAATATCTGCAGACTCGCACGATGCGAGGTCGGCGGAATTACTCATCTAAAGCTGCCTCCTGGGCGGCATCCGCTATTGGATAGCCGTCCTCGTCCTTTTCGATCGCAAGCGTGGCGGGAACGTTTTCCAGCGCACGCGTGATGCGCTCGGCCTCATCGGTCGAGCGATCGATGCGGAAATCGAGCTCGGGCGTGACGCGCCAATCGAGCGAGCGGGCCAACAGGCTACGGATGCGGCCCTTGGCGCTGGCGAGCGCCTCCATGACCTCGTCGTAGCGGCTCGCGTCGCACGACACGTACACGCGCGCGAACGAGCGGTCCACCGCGACCTCGACCGCGGTCAGGGTGACCAGGTCGAGACGCGGATCGGAAACCTCAAAGAGCAGGATATAACCGAGCTTCTCGCGAAGCTGCTCGCCCAGACGGCGGGTTGCCTGCGTTTGCTTCATAGCGCTACCCCCTACTCGGTACGGGCAACCTGGTCGATGCGGTAGCCCTCAATGGTGTCGCCAGGCTTGATGTCCTGGAAGTTCTCCAGACCAATACCGCCCTCGGAGCCGCTCTTGAGGCTCTTGGCCTCGTCCTTGTAGTGGCGCATCGAGGCGATTTTACCGTTGAAGACCACGATGCCGTCGCGCACCAGGCGTACGGAATCGGTCGCGGCGATCTCGCCCTCTTCGACGCGGACACCGGCGGCGATGCCGACTTTGGGCACCTTGAAGGTGTCCAGGACGGTCGCAGTGCCCGTGGAGACCTCAACCTCGGTGGGCTTGAGCATACCGATGCGGGCAGCGTCGAGGTCCTCGAGGCACTTGTAGATGACGTCGTAGCAACGGATCTCGACGCCCTCGCGCTCGGCGGCGGAGCGGGCCTTGCCGTCAGGACGGACGCCAAAGCCGATGATGATGGCGTTGGAGGCATCGGCCAGGACCACGTCGGTCTCGTTGATGGCACCAACGGCGGAGTGGATCGTGTTGATGCGCACCTCGGACTGATCCATCTTGTCGAGGGAGTCCTGAAGGGCCTCGATGGAGCCCTGGACGTCGGCCTTGATGATCAGGTTGAGCTCCTTGACCTCGGCGTCGGCGATGGTCTCGAAGAGGTTCTCGAGCGTCACGTGCTTCACGCGGCTCTGCTCCTCGATACGGGCCTTGAGCGAACGCTCGTCGGCCAGCGCACGCGCCTCGCGCTCGTCCTCGAACACGCGGAACTCATCGCCAGCGTTGGGGACGGACTGCAGGCCCAAGATCTCGACGGCGTCGGAGGGACCGGCCTCGGTGACGGCGTTGCCCTTGGGATCGAGCATGGCACGGACGCGGCCATAGGTGAGGCCGGCGACCAGCGTGTCGCCCACGCGCAGGGTGCCGCGGGTCACGAGCACGGTGGCAACCGAGCCGCGGCCCTTGTCGAGCTTAGCCTCGAGGACGTTGCCCGAAGCGAAGGTATCGGGGTTGGCCTTGAGCTCGAGCACATCGGCCTGGAGCAGGACGGTCTCGAGCAGGTCGTCGATACCGATCTTCTGCTTGGCCGAGATGTTGACGAACATGTTCTGTCCGCCCCACTCCTCGGGGATGATGCCGTACTCGGTGAGCTCCTGGCGCACGCGGTCGGGGTTGGCGCCCGGCTTATCGATCTTGTTGACGGCGACGACGATGGGTACGCCGGCGGCCTTGGCGTGGTTGATCGACTCGATGGTCTGGGGCATGACGCCGTCGTCGGCAGCCACGATCAGGATGACGATATCGGTCACCTTGGCGCCGCGGGCACGCATGGCAGTAAAGGTGGCGTGACCGGGGGTGTCGATGAAGGTGATCTTGCGGTCGTTGATCATGACCTGCGAAGCGCCGATGGCCTGGGTAATGCCGCCCGCCTCGCCGGCAGCGACGCCGGTGTGACGGATGGCGTCGAGGAGGCTCGTCTTGCCGTGGTCGACATGGCCCATGACGGTGACGACCGGGGCGCGCGGCTTAAGGTCGGCGGGATCGTCGTAGAACGAGAAGGTGTTCTCCTCCTCGGGGGTGATGATCTTGATCTGGCGACCCAGGTCGTCGGCAACGAGCTCGACGAGGTCGTCGGACATGGACTGCGTCATGGTAAGCGGCGTGCCCAGCAGGAACAGGCGCTTGATGATGTCGTTGGCCGGAACGTCGAGCGCCTCGGCGAGCTCCTGGACGGTAACGCCCTGGGAGACCTTGATGGCGTCGAGCTCCTCGGGGTTCACGCCCTGGGCCAGCGCCTCCTCAATCTTGCGCTCCTCCTGAGCCTTTGCGGCCTCGCGCTCGCGCTTCTCCTTGCGCTTTTTGCGGCGACCAGTGGACTCGCGAGAGGCCTCCTCGACGGCAGCACGAGCCTCCTCGAGCACCTTCTCGCGGCTGTACTCCTCGGCCTCGCGAGCCATGCGGCTGTAGTGGTCCTCTTCGTTGTTGTGACCGCCCTTGCGCTTCTTGCCCTTGCCCTGCTTATCGGGGTTGGGGAAGTCCATGCCGGCAGCGACGTTGTTGCTGGCATTGGTGCGATGGCTGTGCGGACGGCTCTCGGAGGCGTTGCGCTCGGAATTGTTGTCGGAGGCGTTGCGATCGTTACGACGGCCACCGCGGCGGTCGTTGTTGCCGCCACGACGGTTACCGCGCTCGGCGGCGCGCTCGGCCTTGGCCTTGTCCTCGGCGTCCTTCTTCTCCTTGAGCACGGTCTCCTGTGCGGCAATCTGGTCGAGAAGCGAACGGAAGCGCGAACCGGAGTCGGAAGCGGGAACGGCGCGGCGCTGGGCCTCGCGGGCAGCCTCCTCCTTCTCGCGGGCAAGGCGCTCCTGCTCGGCCTTCTTCTTGGCCTCGGCCTCGGCGCGGGCAGCCTCCTCGGCTGCCTGGGCTGCGGCAAACTGGCGGCGCTCCTCCTCGCGTGCCTTCTCGGCGGCGATGCGCTCGCGCTCGGCCTCGGCGGCGCGTGCGGCCTCCTCGGCGGCAGCTGCCTGTTCCTCGGCCCGCTTGGCGGCCTCGACTTCCTGAGCGCGGGCCTCGATCACCGAGGCGAGCTGCTTGCGGACCATAGCGACATAGGCGTCCTCCAAGGTGGAGGAAGCGGACTTAGCGGGAATCTTCATATCGGCGAGATGACCCATCAGTTCCTTGGAGGTCATGCCGAACTCTTTGGCCAGGGTGGACACACGGACTTTTGCCATATGACTTCACCTACCCTTTCTGGCACCTTGGGTGCCTAGAGACTGAACGAGCGTGTGAGACGCGCCGGGACCCGCCCGGCGCGACCGCGCGCTAGATCAGGTCCTCCGCATCATCGAAGGCGTCGGTGTCGTGGACACCGCAGAAACGGGAGCCGGGACGAGCCTGGTTGCGGCACTGGATGCCGTCCTCGGACACATACTCACAGCGGCGGACGTCCTCGTCCTCCTCGTCACCGATCAGGTCGGCGGCGGGCTCCTCGTGAACGGGAACGTTCTTGAGGATGTCGGCGGCAAGGGTCTCGGACTTGATGTCGATGTGCCAGCCGGTCAGGCGCGCGGCGAGGCGGGCGTTCTGGCCCTCCTTGCCGATGGCGAGGGACAGTTGGTCGTCGGGCACGATGACGCCGGCGTAGGCCTTCTCCTCGTCGATGAGGACGCGGGTGACCTTAGCGGGCGACAGGGCGTTGGCGACGTAGACGGCAGGATCGGCATCCCACAGGATGACGTCGACGCGCTCGCCACGGAGCTCGCCCACGACAGCGCGAACACGGCTGCCCTTGGGGCCGACGCAGGCGCCCACGGGATCCAGACGGTCGTCGAGCGAGTGGACGGCAACCTTGGAGCGCTGACCGGGCTCGCGGGCGATCGACTTGATCTGGACGGTGCCCTCATAGATCTCAGGCACCTCCTGCTCAAACAGACGACGCATGAGCTCGGGGTGGGTACGGGAGATGACAATCGGCGGACGGCTGTGCTCGCCACGAACCGGCTGCAGGTTGGAGTTGGGGTCGCGAACGTCGATGATCACGGCCTTGATGTGCTGGTTGTGCAGGTAGCGCTCGCCCATCGGACGCTCGTTGCGCTCGTTCTCGTAACGGCGCTGGTCGAAGTGCGGCAGCTCGGCCTCGACGCCCTCGCGAATCTTGACGATCGTGAAGTCGGGCGTGGACTGCAGCACGGTACCGCTGATGAGGTCACCGATGCGGCCGGAGAACTCCTCGTAGATCTGCTCGCGGGCGGAGTTACGCACGATGGCGTTGATCTCGGCCTTGGCGTGCTGGGCAGCGATGCGGCTCGTATTCTTGGGGGTGACGTCGATCTCCTCGAACTCGGTGAAGTTGCCCTCCTCGTCCATGGAATCGTCGATCGGCTCCAGGCGGTAGACGTAGATCTTGCCGGTGGTGCGATCGATGGTCACCTTGGCGCCCCACTCAAGATGCAGGATCTCGGCATAGCTCTTGGCGAGCGACTGCTCCAGGCGGTCGATCAGGTAGAGCTGGTCGATGTGCTTCTCCTGGCAAAGCTCCATCAGGGCGGACATCATGTCGGATGCTGCCATCTTACTTTCCTTCCTTCGCGGGCTTGAAGTCGTAGGTGGGCTTCAACTTGCACTTTTTAACATCAGAGAAATCGAGGGTGACGGACTCGCCGCCCTCGAGCTCGAGGGTCACGTTCGTCTCGGTGGCGGCGGCAATCTTGCCGGCGTACTTGCGACGGCCCTCGGTGGCGGTGGAGGTGAGCTCGCAGTTCTCGCCCACAAAGCGGGCAAAGTCACGCGGGCGGCGCAGCGGGCGCGCCATACCCGGGCTCGACACCTCAAGCGTGTAGCTCGAAGAAATGGGATCGAGCTCCTCAATCACATCGCCGACCCACTTGGTGTTGGCCGTGACGTCGTTGAGCGACAGGCTCTGACCCTCGGCACCCTCGATACGCACACGCACGCAGGGGGCCTTGGTGGCACCCACGAGCTCGACGTCGACGATGTCGACATCGTGCTGGGGAGCGACGGCCTCGAGCGCGTCGATGATCGCCTGCTCGGTCTTGGTCTTGACCATTGCGGCACCTCCATCCATACAAAAAAGAAGCGGGGCCGAAACCCCACTTCTTTCAATTACAACTTCATTTGCAAGCAAACTATACCAATAGCTGCGGAAACGTGCAAGCACAGTACGAATCTGCAGGTCAGCGTGTGCACAGCTTCTCCATAAGAATAGGACAATTGATCGAAGGCACCTAGGCAGGTACATGCAAAACGAGGGACGACCCAACCGGATCGCCCCTCGTCTTTTATGCGTCAGCTAAGCGCGCAGCGCTTACTTGACCACCAAGTTGACCAGCTTGCCAGGCACGCAGATGGCCTTGACGACCGTCTTGCCCTCGAGCCACTTGGCAACGGCCTCCTCGGCGGCAGCCTGCATTTCCTCGTTGGAGGCATCGCGGGCCACGTCAATGCGGCCACGGACCTTGCCGAGTACCTGGACGACGATCTGCACCGTGTCCTCGATGGACTCGGCCAGGTCGAACTCGGGCCAGGCGGCGGTGTAGGCGTTGCCCTCGCAGCCGAGTGCCTCGTGCCACAGCTCGTCGGCCCAGAACGGGCAGATGGGCGCCAGGACGCTCACGATATCCTTGGCCACGCCGTAGCACAGGGCCTTGTCGCGGTCAGCACCCTCGGTGGCGTTGAGGTAGGCGCTCGCCGCGTTGACGAGTTCCATTACAGCCGAGATCGCGGTGTTGAACTGGCCGCGGTCGAAGTCCTCGGTGCACTTGGCGATGGTGCGATGACGCTCGCGATAGAGCTTCATCGCGACCTCGTCGAGCGCGGACTTATCAAAGGCCACGCTGGCGTCGCCAGACTGGACGAGCTGCCACACGATACGCCAGGCGCGCTTAATGAAGCGGTTGGCGCCCTCGACGGCCTTGGGATCCCAGTCGAAGTCCTTCTCGGGCGGGGCGATAAACAGGATCGCCAGACGCATGGTGTCGGCGCCGTAGGGCTCGATAACCGAGCTCGGGGGCACCACATTGCCCTTGGACTTGGACATGGTGTCGCCGTTCTCGTCCTTGACCATGCCCTGGCACAGCAGGTTGGTGAAGGGCTCGTCCACGCTCAGCAGGCCCAGGTCGCGCAGCGCCTTGGTAAAGAAGCGGCTGTAGAGCAGGTGCAGAATGGCGTGCTCGATGCCGCCGATGTAGTTATCGACGGGCATCCAGCGGTCGGCGGCCTCGCGGGAGAAGGGCAGCTCGGTGTTGTGCGGATCGGTATAGCGCAGGTAATACCAGCTGGAGCAGGTAAAGGTGTCCATGGTATCGGTCTCGCGCTTGGCCGGGCGACCGCAGACCGGGCAGGTGGTCTCGTAGAACTCCTTGCACTCGGCGAGGGTCTCGCCGGCACCCAGGTCCAGGTTCTCGGGCAGCGTCACCGGCAGCTGGTCCTCGGGCACGGGCACGATGCCGCAGTGCTCGCAGTGGATGGCCGGGATGGGGTTGCCCCAGTAACGCTGGCGGCTGATGAGCCAGTCGCGCAGACGGAACTCGACCTTGCGGCGACCGCAGCCCATGGCCTCGAGGTCGGCCACGATCGCAGCCTCGCCCTCGGAGTGCTTGCCGCCGCGCATGCCGGTGTACTTGCCGGACTGGACAAGCGTGCCCTCGGCAGCGTGGGCGCAATCCCAGTCGACGGTCTCGGCATGGAAGGTATCGATGGTCTCGCCACTAGCCTCGACGGCAGCACGATCGTCATCGTCCAGGATGATCGGCACAATAGGCAGGTCGTACTTGCGGGCAAACTCAAAGTCGCGCTGGTCGCCGCAGGGAACAGCCATGACGGCGCCGGTGCCATAGTCGGCAACGACATAGTCGGCAACCCACACGGGGACCTTCTCGCCGTTGACGGGGTTTACCACGTAGCGGCCGGTAAAGGCACCGTGCTTCTCGAGGGTGCCCTGGGCACGCTCGACGGCAGAGATATGCTTAGAGTCCTCGACGATCTTGGTCACGGCCTCCTCGTACTCCGTGCCCTCGACGAGCTCGTGCAGGCGCGCATACTCGGGAGCCAGGACAAAGAAGGAGACACCGAAGAGCGTGTCGGCTCGCGTGGTGAAGACGGTGATCTTACCCTCGTCGCCCTCGATGGGCTCGCCATCCTTGTCGCACAGGGTAAAGTCGACCTCGGCGCCCTCGGAGCGGCCGATCCAGTTGGCCTGCATCTGCTTGACGCGCTCGGGCCAGCCGGGGAGCTTCTCCAGATCGTCGAGCAGCTCCTGGGAGTACTCGGTGATCTTGAAGTACCACTGCTCCAGGTCGCGCTTCTCGGGCTCGGTGCCGCAGCGCCAGCACTTACCCTCGGTGACCTGCTCGTTGGCCAGAACGGTCTTGCAGGTGGGGCACCAATTGACCGGGTTCTTCTTGCGGTAGACCAGGCCCTTTTCCCACATCTTCTCAAAGATCCACTGACCCCAACGGTAGTAGTCGGGGCTGCAGGTCTTGACCATGCGATCCAGATCGTAAGAGAAGCCCATGCGCTTCATCGTGGAAAGCGCCTGATCCATGTTCTTATACGTCCAGGCGGCAGCCTGCGTGTTGTGCTTGATGGCGGCGTTCTCGGCGGGCAGACCAAAGGCATCGAAGCCGATGGGGTGCAGCACGTCGTAGCCGCGCATGCGGGCCTGACGGGCCATGGCATCGCCGATGGTATAGTTGCGCGCGTGGCCCATGTGCAGGTCGCCTGACGGATACGGGAACATCTCGAGCACGTACTTCTTGGGCTTGCTGTCGTCGGTGTCGACGGCAAAGAGGTTGGAGTCCTCCCAGGCCTTCATCCACTTGGACTCAATGGCCTGCGCGTCGTAGGCAGGGATCTCGTCCTTATGATCTGTGCAATCGCACATATCAGCTCCTTTTAACTTGATTGGGGCCGGTCGGCTAGGCTTTACTCGCTGCTGCGGACAGTCCTGCTCGCACGAAGGCCACATTAAGTGGCCTTCGGCTCGTGCGGAACTTGCAGCGAGCAAAGCCTAGCCGCCCGACCCTAGGGTTAACTTGGATGATTCTAGCAAATACAACAAGCGAGATGCCTGCGACTTGCGGGCATCTCGCTTTATCTAAATAACGTGGCTGAGAATCAACCTTTGATATGCAGCTCTTACCTTATCGATAGGAAACGCTCTGCTGGGAATCCTTCACGACTACGTCGTGGGCGCCGCCTTCGACGATGGAGGTGGAGCTTACCAGGGTCAGGCGTGCCTTTTCCTGGAGCTCGGGGATCGAGAGGGCGCCGCAGTTGCACATCGTTGACTTGACCTTGTAGAGCGTACCGCCCACGCCGTCCTTAAGGGAACCGGCGTACGGGACGTAGGAGTCGACGCCCTCGACGAAGCTGAGCTTCGCGGCGCCGCCCAGGTCGTAGCGCTGCCAGTTGCGGGCACGCGCAGAACCCTCGCCCCAGTACTCCTTCATGTACTGGCCGTTGACGTTGACGCGCTCGGTCGGGCTCTCGTCAAAGCGGGCGAAATAGCGGCCCAGCATCATAAAGTCGGCACCCATGGCAAGGGCGAGCGTCATGTGGTAGTCGTAGACGATACCGCCGTCAGAGCACACGGGCACGTAGACACCGGTCTCCTCATAGTACTCGTCGCGAGCGCGGCAGACGTCGATCAGCGCGGTGGCCTGGCCACGACCGATACCCTTGGTCTCGCGGGTAATGCAGATGGAACCGCCGCCGATACCGACCTTGATGAAGTCGGCACCGCAGTCTGCCAGGAAGCGGAAGCCCTCGGCGTCGACGACGTTACCGGCACCGACCTTGACGTCCTCGCCGTAGTTGGCGCGAATCCACTCGATAGTGCGCTTCTGCCACTCGCTGAATCCCTCGGAGGAGTCGATGCACAGAACGTCGGCACCGGCCTCGATGAGCAGCGGCACGCGCTCGGCATAGTCGCGGGTGTTGATACCGGCGCCGACCATGTAGCGCTTGTCGTTATCGAGCAGCTCGTTGGGGTTGGTCTTGTGACTGTCGTAGTCCTTGCGGAACACAATGCCCATGAGGTGATCGTTATCGTCGACGATGGGCAGGGCGTTGAGTTTGTTGTCCCAGATGACGTCATTGGCAACCTTAAGGCTGATGTTCTTGTCGCCCACGATGAGCTGCTCACGCGGGGTCATGAACTCGGAGACCTTCGTCTGGTGGTCATCGCGGCTGGGGCGATAGTCACGGCTGGTGACGATGCCCAGGAGCTTACCCTTGGGGGTGCCGTCGTCGGTAACCGGCATAGTAGAGTGACCGGTCTTCTCCTTGAGCTCGATGACCTGCTCCATGGTCATGTCGGGGGTCAGTGTGGAATCGGACTGAACGAAACCAGCCTTGTGATCCTTGACAGCCTTGACCATAGCGGCCTCGGACTCGGCGCTCTGGGAACCGTAGATGAAGGATAGGCCGCCCTCGGTAGCGAGCGCGACACCCATGTCGACGCCCGAGACGGACTGCATGATGGCGGAAACCATGGGGATGTTCAGGGTGATTGCCGGCTTCTCACCGCGCTTAAAGCGGGTCAGCGGCGTCTTAAGAGAAACGTTGTTGGGGATGCACTGCGAGGACGAGTAACCAGGGACCAGCAGATACTCCGAAAACGTGTGGGACTCACCGGGAAAGAACGTAGCCATGTTTCTCCTTTTTCCATGCGACCGGTCGGCTGCAGGCCTCGTAGGACCCAGCCCAACCTTGGGCGCCCAATACTGGGGAAGTATCTTAACGCACTTTGACTGCTACAATGCATGATTTAAGAAGAGCACACGAGGGTTTGACGCAGGCTTTGCGTTTGCCCAGCAAACACTTTAGCGGGGAGACGTGGAGCGTATGGAGTACAAGACGACGGCAAAGTTGGTCATTCAAGCGTGCGACAAGGATTTGCCGGGCGTGTTCGGCCACGGCTGCGTCTTGCTGCTGCAAGGTATCGCCCGCGAACACTCGCTCAACCGAGCCGCTAAAAGCATGGGCATGGCGTATTCCAAGGCCTGGCGCATCGTGAACGAAGCCGAAGGCCAGCTGGGCTGCAAGCTCATCGAGCGCGACGGCGCCCGCGGATCCACCCTCACCCCCGCCGGAGAGCGAGCCATAGCGGTCTACGAGGAGCTGCAGGCCGACATCAACAACGTCATCGCCACAAAAGCGAACGACCTCATCGCCAGCATAAAAGAATAGCCAATTTAGGACGGGGCCTTATAGCCACACAACCCCTTCTCATAAGTTGCGGTGAAATAGGGACTGTTTATGCGGTTAAAGCCGTAAATCAATCCATATTTCACCGCAACTTATGGAGTCGAGGATGATTTAGCTAGTTGCGGAGGGCGTTATCTAGGGTGGCGGCCACGATCAAGGGGTCGTCGGTGCCGGCGAAGAGGCGGACGGTGCTCCCCTGCTTGCCGCGTGGAGCCGAAAGGCGCGTCGTTGCGCCGCCGGCGAGCGATGTGCGAAACTCCCCGGACAAAGCATCGAACAGCTCGCCCGCACTACGCTCGATAAGATCAAATTCAACTGCCGGGCCAAAGCCGTGCTCGAGGATTCCCGTTGCAACCGCATGATCAGGATGCGAGCTCAGTCCGGGATAGCGCACGCTGCGCACCATCTCGTTGGCGGCCAGATACTCGGCTAGCGCACGGGCGCGATCGAAATGCGCCTGCATGCGGACATCGAGCGAGTCCAGCCCGCGCTCCAGTACACCGGCCTCGTCAGCAGGCATATCAAGCTTGGCCAAGCCACAGCCCTCAAGCAGGGCATGCGCGCACTCAGCCGCGGCATCCACGCGATGGCGCTTGAGCTGCGAGCGCGCGACCGATACGGCAACCAACTTGCGCGGAGCCTTGCCGGCGCACACGCGGTCGAGCGCCTCGAGCGACAGCACGGCATCCAAACGCAGCGGATCGCACCCAAAGACACCAGTCAAGGTGTTATCCACCACGAGCAGCGCATGAGCCGCACGCGCTGCGAGGCCTAACGCGCGAAGATCGGGCACGCGCAGTCCAAACCCGCCAATGGAGTTGACGAACCACCACAGGTGCGGCCCCTCGGCATCAAACGAAGCATCAAAGCCATCGGACGCAGCAGCAAACGCCGCAACCGACGGCTCCCCCACCATAGCCACGTCGCAGCCATCAAAGCCGCGCGCAAACGCATCGGCAAAGTCATCGGCAAACGCAACCAGACGATCGCCGGGACGTACAACCCCCAACAGAGACAGCGCCGCCGGCACATGCGAGGCCGCAACCAGTCGCGCCCCACGCGCGCCGGCTCTCAAAGCCCAAGTCTCTTCTAGCTGTTGCACGTCCACGCGGCACCATCCCTTCATAAGCAAAAACCCACGATACGGGTGTTCCCCGCATCGTGGGCAACGGCTGCAGTATAGCGCCGATATACGACGAAACGCCTAGATGTTGAGCGCGTGATAGGTCACGTTCGCGCCCGGAGCGTCAACGGTCACGCCATAGGCCTCGGGATAGATGCGCGTCGAAAACACGAGCGCGCCATCGTTCACAAACACCTCGACCGACGAGACATCGCCAACAATGCGCACGTTACGTACCTCGTCGATAGGCTCCCAGCGCACGGTACGACCGCAGCCGGCAGAAGCGCGACCCTCATCGGTAAATCGTATCTCAAAGCGCGAGGGCAGCTCGCCCTCGGCGGGCACAAACGCCAGTTTCAGCTCGCCATAAACGGTCGCGGTAAACGTGCCGTCGACACCGTCGACAACAACGTCAAAGCAGGAATCGCCGGCAACCTCCAACGAGCCCTCCCCCACACGCACCGAGGCATAATGGCGCTCGATCTCGCGTGCCGGCTGCTGCAGCACCACGCCGCCGGCACCGGCTGTGAGCTCACGCGGCACCGTCATGCAGTGCTGCCAGCCGCACGCTACGGTGGGCGCATTGTCATAGGTCGGCTCGTCGGGCATGCCCATCCAACCAATCAAAATGTGGCGACCATCCTCGGCCGTGAACTCCTGCGGAGCATAGAAGTCAAAACCGGCGTCCCACAGGCGGAACTCGCCGAGCTCATAAGCGTCATTATCACCGGTAATGTCGCCCGTTACAGGCATGTAGCCAGCAGCGTATACGTTGCCGCGGTCCCAACGACCGCCCTCGAGCCCCTGGGGAGAGAAGGACAGAAACCTTGCCGGTACACCGCCATCCGCCTCGAGCTCAAGGTATCCCGGGCACTCCCACATAAAGCCAAAACGCTCGGGCGTAGACACGCGGCTCTCGAGCTCCCAACTCAGCATATCGGCCGAGCCATACACCAGGATCTCGCCCACATCGCGCCCGGCACCCTCGCCGTGCATGGCACAAAAACGGCTCTCGACATGAGGACCGTCAACGCGACGACGCGCGCCCAGCACCATGTGGTAACGCCCGTCATCATCGCGCCACACCTTGGGGTCACGCACGTGGCAGGTCAAATCCTCGGGATAATCATCGGACGCCAGCACCACGCGCTTTTGGCTGAACTCCCGACCGGCAAGACCATCAACGCTCTCGACATAAACAGTATCGGCTCGTCGACCGGTATTGACGTAGTCGTACGTACCGTCCGCATCGGAAAGCTTAACGTTGCCCGTATAGAGCACGCGAATGCGACCGTCCTCGGCAAGCGCGGAGCCCGAATACACACCGTGGCAATCGAACGGTTCGTCGGGCAGCAGCGGAGCGCCAACATAGTCCCACTTCATAAGATCGCGGCTCGTCGCATGGCCCCACATCTTGACGCCACCCTCGACATCAAACGGCGCATACTGAAAATAGGCATGGAACACGCCGCCCGCTTGGCAAAGACCATTGGGGTCGTTGAGCCAGCCCGCCGGCGGCATAATATGGAAGCGCTGGCCATATGCGTCATGACCGCACTCAGAGGCGGCGGTGTCAACAGCGGCAACCAGCTTTGCAAGGTCGCGGCCAAGTGCATTAGACATATCAAAGTCCTAACGGATCGAAAGTAACAAGGCGCCAGAGATCGACACCAGATACGGGAAACGCCCGCGAGCATACAACCCGCGGGCGCCCCTCAATCAAAAGCTCTTAGGCCTGCTCGGAAGCCTTGGGCTCGTCCTTGTACAGGACAAACGAGACGGCAAAGGAAACCAGCGCGGCGACCGCAAACATGATTGCGTACTGCACGGGCTGGGCCAGGCACAGCAGGATACCGAAGATGCCAGTAACGCCGGTGCCGGAAGCAGCAAGCGAGGTGAGTGCGCAGACCAGGGCACCGCAACCGCCGCCGATGCAGCCGGCGATGAAGGGCTTAAAGAAGCGCAGGTTCACACCAAAGATGGCAGGCTCGGTAATACCCATGAAGGCGGACAGGGCCGAAGGAAGCGCCAGGCCCTTGATCTTGGCATCGCGGGTCTTAAAGGCAACGGCGAGCGCGGCGCCACCCTGGGCGATGTTGGCGGCACTGGCGATGGGCAGCCAATAGGTCACACCGTACTGGGCAAGCTGACCCAGGTCGATGGCGGTGTACATCTGGTGGATACCGGTAACGACCGTGGGGGCATAGAACAGGCCGACGATAAAGGAACCGATGCCGAAGGGCAGGGTCAGCAGGGCCTGGATCAGACCGAGGATGGCGTTCTCGGCCCAGACAAAGATGGGGCCGACGGCAACGAGCGTCACGAGCACGGTCACGAACACCGAGACGAGCGGAGTCACAAAGAGGTCGAACATCTCGGGAACGATCTTGTGCAGGCGCTTCTCGAGGAAGGCCAGAATGGCGCAGGCGATAACGATGGGGATCACATGGCCCTGATAGCCGACCCACTCAAAGCTGTACACACCGGGAATAACAGTAACCATGGTCTGAACGCCCTCGGAAGCAACCGTGTAGGCGCTCTGCAGCGAGGAG
The DNA here is from genome assembly GCA_958403205.1 of uncultured Collinsella sp. Lineage (GTDB taxonomy): Bacteria > Actinomycetota > Coriobacteriia > Coriobacteriales > Coriobacteriaceae > Collinsella. The sequence continues at coordinate 46,703 of CATXWM010000014.1, forward strand.
TTGATGAATGCACCACCGACGACAGCGCCCAGATACGGGTTGGCGCCAAAGGCCTTAGCGGCGGAGTAACCGATCAGGATCTGCAGAATGCCAAAGGACGTGCCCGAGACCAAGTCGGCGATCTTATAAATAAAGTTATTGGTGTCGAGCGCGATAAAGCCGTTGGAGGCCATAAAGTTGAGGGCGCTCATAATGCCCAGCAGCAGGCCCGAAGCCACGATGGCGGGGATGATGGGAACAAAGACGTCGCCGAGCACCTTAATGGCACGCATAAAGATGTTCTGCTGCTGAGCCGCGGCCTCCTTTACCTCGGCCTTGGTGGCAGCCTCGACGCCGCTGAGCGCGATGAACTCTTCGTAGACCTTGTTGACGGTGCCAGTGCCAAAAATAATCTGGAGCTGGCCCTGGGCCTCAAAGACGCCCTTGGCGCCATCGACATTCTCGAGGGCCTCCTTGTTAACCTTGGCGTTATCGGCAATCACCAGGCGTAGACGCGTGGCGCAGTGTGCGGCCGAAACAACGTTGTCGGCGCCACCGACGTTGTCGAGCACCTCTTGGGCTGATTTGCGGTAGTCCATAACTTCCCTTTCCTCCAACGGGCGCATGTGCACCCGGCCATCTTTGACACATACACTGTAATCGTTTTCAGTTTGATATAACTGTAATCGTTTTCATAGTAGGGTGAACGGTAGGAAAAAGCCGGCGAAAGGTAGTTTTGAAGCAAAAACAGGGGTCTCAGAGGCAGGCAGACGTGCCCAAGGCCTAGACATTCATAAGCTGATGGCCGAGCTTGAGCGTCTTGAGACCGCTCTCCCCCTCCTCGCCATCGAGCGCGTTGAGCAACATATTGGTCGCCTCGACGCCGCTGGTCAGGTAGCCGTAATGCACGGTGGGAATGCCGCCCGTCAGCGCGCGCAAAAATGCGTTGTCGCCGAAGCCGCTCACGCGACGCACGCCCTCGCCCATGCCACGCACCTCGTCAAGAGCGCGCAGGGCGCCGGCAGCCATAGTGTCGGTCGCGCACGCGATAAACGAAACATCGGGGGCATCGGCAAGCAGCTCGCGCGCAGCGCGATAGCCCGAGTCGAGCGTAAACGAGCCCAGGCGAATCAAGGCGGCATCGAGCGGGTTACCCGCGGCGCGCAAGCCGGCCTCAAAACCGCGACGGCGGTCATAACCGGCCGCGCGGTCCTCTTCGGTAACTCCGATGTAGGCAATCTTGCCATCCACCCGACCCGCAAGCGCACGGCCGAGCTCAAAGGCAGCCTCGTAATCGTCGTGATAGACGCACGCCGCGCCCTCGACATGTTGGCCGATCAACACAATGGGCACACGGCACGACTCAATCGCGCGACGGTGCTCGTCGGTGATCATAGTTGCCACCAGAACAATGCCGTCAACCGGATGGTTTTGGAATAAATCGAGGTATTCGAGCTCACGATCGGCCGCGTTGTCGGTGTTGGCAAGCAGCATCTGGTAGCCACGGCGACCGAGCACCTGACCAATGCCGGCGGTAATGCGGCTCACGGATTCCGAGTTGATCTTAGGTACGATGACGCCGATGAGCTTGGTGGAACCGGTGCGCAGCGCGCGAGCCTGGCTGGATCGCACGTATCCGGTCAGCTCGATTGCCTGCTTAATGCGCTCGGCTTTGTCCGCCGAGATATATCCACCGTTGAGGTAGCGCGAGACGGCGGCGCTCGAAACGCCGGCCAGCTCGGCCACATCTTTCATCTTTACCACGAGCACCCCCGTCGTTGAAATCGCTTTCACCATGATACCCGTGCGAACGACCGCATGACGTAGCGATTACATGATAGAGAAACGCGTGGAAACTAATGAGTCACTTGAGACACGTCGAGTGATAATCACTTCGCGGCCAGTTTTACCAGACGAGAATCACCCTGGCTGCATAATCGAAGAATACGCCCATGCAAAGATTGACCTGAGCAGAGCCTCGCGGACGTTTCCTAGAAGGCCTCGATGCCGAGCCTCGATGAAGCGCAGGACGGCCTCATGCCGGAGTTGCCGCATCAAGCATAGCCAACGAAGCGCGGGCGGGACGCCGCCAATGACCAACGCCCTAACAGTCAGTTACTCCTCCCCCTCCCCAACATTCCCCAGAAAGTTCGCTGTTGTTGACTGGGGTTCCCGTAAAAGAACCCCCAACAAAACATGTGCGGAGTGCTGGCCTGGAGCTGCCTCCGGGCCCTATTGGCTGCTCACCGAGAGGCTCAGCCATGAAATGGCCCCTTTACTACCAGCTCTGCGCGATTCGCGCACGTCCAACTTGTATAGTAAATTCATCGCTCGCGTCGATTACGACCCTAATATCTCCGTAGGAAACACGCTCGGTAAATCATTGACACCCATAGCAAAAAGAACCCTTGCACTGGCATCTCTGCTGAGCGAGTCACTTAACTTAAGAGCTTCAAGCAGTATTTGGCGACGCAGCATCTTGTAATCATCCTCAGTTAGCACTAGCTCAAGATCACCTAAGACACCCACCAAATTGACATCACGTGATGGAGACACCCTCGCGCAGAACAGGCGCTCGTCATGCGCGCAGATATTTCTGAAATCTTTAATATGATCGTACGAAAGTCTTAGCCTTCGTGGGCTGATGCGCTTATGGACTTCATGTGTCTCGGAATAAAGGTCAGAAAACGACTTGGCAATGGAATTTCCCATGCTTTCTGGTTGAAACTCGAAAAACTTGAATGCCTGGCCAAGCATTAAGTAATTCATAAGAATCCATACCGGCGTATTGTCGTGATTATTTTCATAATGACGAATGTAGTCCCTTTTATAATCACTATTCCATTTTTTAGACCTACATAGCGCCTTCTCGAAATCACCGATAAGCGTGTCGATCTTTTTTCGATAGCCGGCATCAGCACGATAGGAATCTCTATCAAGGTATGCTTCTGGGTTATCTTTATGAGCCATGGCAAACCGATAAGAGCAGACGGTCTTAAGAACTGCTTCCGCCTTGTTAAAATACTCAAACATCAGCAGGCGCAACGTTCGATCGAATTCGAATAAACGATAGATATCAGAAAACTTGGTCCCTTTTTCGAAAACCTCTTGGCCAGAGTCTTCCCATTGGCCAAGAAACAAATCCTTGTACCGTTAACAACCGGGTAGTATCCCTCACGCTCCAGAACTAAACGAGTATCGTTATCGCATTCGAGCCCACGACTTTCAAGAATAGCAATCTGCTCATCAATAGATTTAAATGGTTTATCCAATTGGACCCCTTAAACGCGAAAACCGCCTTTCGGCGGTTCCCACGGACCAAGCCGGACGTACCGTCGCAAGGCCTCATCACAAGACTTACTTTAAGGGAGAACTCAGGGTCCGTCAATCCTATGCCGCCAATCCTCCAAATCAACCTTTGGACTCATTCTTTGGATAGCTGGCAGATTATAGCCATTAATGGGCACCATGTTGACATCAAGACAACAAAAGAAGCGCTGCAACAAATCGAATAGACAGGAGTGACATGCAAGCGATCGAAAAACTAAAGACCACCGATGATTTAGGTGAACACGGAGGCGGCATATGGAAGAAATGGCCCTGGAAGGACTCCGATCATTATGAATTAATGTCCGATCTCATCCTTAAGGCTAAATACAGCATTCAAGATTTCAATTACACTATCGGCGAGGGCTTCTTGCCCAACCCAAAGGACACCGTTTATCTTGTGGCACTTGCTACTTGGATAAAAGATGCGTTCTGGCAAATTAAAGGGAACTGTCTTCGAAAAGAGATCAAAAACGATTTTGAGTTCTCTAAACAAAGTGAACTCGACGACGCGAGCAAATATCTCCAAGTTGTTCGCTCGGTAGTTATTGCCCACCCCCTCAATTCAACTAGACATCAAGATTATGGTTTTGGATCAGAAGGAAGAATCTGCATTGATATAAGAGGGAAAAGCCTACTTGATTCCTTTCCTAAGGCAGTTATTGGTTGATTTCCGATCTCAGCCGAACACATTGAGCAAATAGGCCGTTCCCGCA
>CATXWM010000015.1 GCA_958403205.1 uncultured Collinsella sp.
GTATAGCCGTGCAACGGAAAAGAGCCGCCCTTTCGGACGACTCAAACTGTAATGGACGTTCTTAAATGACTAGTCAAAGGGGACACTCTTGCGGCGCTTGGCACTTGACTAGTCGTTGGGGACGTTCTTGGTCGACTAGTCGTTTAAGAACGTCCCCAACGACTACCTTGCGGCAATCTAATAAGTTGCGGTGAGATAGTTCTTGAATTGGCCTTTTTGAGGGCTAGATAGGAACTATTTCACCGCAACTGCGTTGGGGCGTTTTTGGCAGCGGGTTTACTTGCTCGCGAAGAGCCAGATCAGGATGATCACCAGGATTGCGGCGGCGATGCAGACGATGGCGCCGGTGAATTTGATGCGTGAGTCGCGGGTACGCTCGCGCACCGCGTCCTCGGTGGCCTCGAGCTGGGCGACTTCTCGCTCGGTCTCGGCGTGTTCGGCTTTGTCTCGGGCCAAGGACCCTGCAAGCGACTCAGTGATCTCTGGGTGGTCGTGTACCTCGGTCGCCTGTTCGATAATCGACTGCGCATGCGCGGCATCTGCTTGGGCGTTGGCGATGCTCTGCTCTTGGTCGCGGCGTGCCTTGTCCTCGGCAGCGATCTTCTCGCGCAGTTCGCGCTGGCGCGTCGCGGCGGCAGTCTTCGCCGTCTGCAGCTCGTCGCGCGCGGCATCAGCCTCAGTCGTCACGGCTTGGTGCGCGCGTTTGGCTTCGGCAATGGGGGCTTGAGCCTGCTCGACGGCCTGCTCGGCTGCGGCAAGCGAGTGCTCAAGGTCGGCGGTGATGCGCGGGACATCTTCTTCGGCTTTACGCAGGGCATCTGCCGTGTCGGAGATCTGCATCGAGAGCTCGCTGGTGCGCACCGTATAGTTGGCGGGATTTGCCGAGGGATTGCGTTGCAGCTCGGCATACTCATGACGCAGCGTCTCGAGCTGGGCGCGCGTGGCGTCGACGGTTTGTTGTGCGGCGGCAATGCCGGCGTCTCGCTCGGCCTTCACCTTGTCGCGGATGCGCTTGGAATCCTCAAGACGTCGAATGAGGCGGTTGCCGGTCTCGCGCGAGCTCGCCTCGCGGGCCTCCACGGCATCGAGCGCGGCCTTCAGCCGGAGCTCAGTCGCGTCATCCTCTGTCTTCATTTGTTCGAGCTGATCCTTGAGCTCTGCTACTTTGGAAGCATGGACATCGCGATCGATTTCGGCTGCCGCAGCGGTCTTTTGCGCTGTGGCGATCGCCTGACGCTGGTCGGCGACGATCTGCTCGTAGCGGCCTGCGATATCCTGGCGCGTCTCGAGTTCCTCGGCCTGATCGGCAATGCGCTGCTCAAGTTCGGCCAGGTGGGCGCGGGCATCGGCAAGTGCCTTTTTCGCGGCGTTCATCTCGCGCATGGCCGAGGCGCCCTGGGCGATAAAGGTGCCCACGGCGTTCGCAGTGTTCGAGACAGCGGTCCCCAGATCGCGGCTCGCGGCGGGGGAGTGCGGGGCGGTCGGGCGAGCGGTGTCGGCAGCGTCCGCATCGGCAGCCTGCGGCGCGGCGATATTGCCGGTACCGCCCTCGACCACAGAAAAGCCTGCTGCGTGCGGATCGACCGCATCGGCGCCAATCGTGGGGTGCTCGAGCTGCAGAAACGAGGGCATGGTGCTGCCCTGGTCGGCAACCGGAGTCTCGCCGGGCACAAAGGTCGAGGCCGCCTCGGCGGCCTCCTCTTCCTCGGCATCGATATCGGCATCGGCGACGGCGTCTTTCATCGCTTTGACAGCATCCATCATGGAGTCCATGACGGCATCGAGCTCTTCTTCCGAAGACACCTCGATGGGGCCCGCTGCTTGCGGGGCGTCGTCCTGAGCGGGCGCATCGTCGTTTTGCTCATCGGCGTTTTCTGTTTCGGGGGTTTCCGCCGTAGCGCTTTCGTCCAAGATGGGGTTGTCGATGTCGATACCATCGCAGGTCACAGCGTCAGTATCTGCGGTGACGTCTGCGGAATCATCAATATGCTGTTGAGTCTGGGGGTCCAGCTCGTCTGTCATAGGCATGTGCTCCTCATCGTTGTTTGTCACCCTATGATAAAGTCTCGCGCCGACATCCCGCGCGCCGCAGCAAAGTTTCAAAACGTGTTCGATGGCTCGTTTGGCTGACAAAAATTCGGCCTCTTTATCCAGTTCGTGCTTGACATTCCCTTCGCCGAATGACGTTGTGCCGTTCGCCTGCTGCGGTCTTTATTTTTCACTTGAACCCGCTAAAGTTGCATTTCAGCTTTTGGCGCGTGAAGTTGGATACGCGCAGTCGGCGGGTGGGCCCGTCGCGATTTGAAAGGACTTTGTATGGGACTTTTCACTGGTAAGACCGTGATCGTCACCGGCGGCGGCAAGGCCACGCTTAAGGACGGTTCCGCTGGCTCCATCGGCTACGGCATCGATATCGCTTTTGCCAAGGAGGGCGCGAACCTCGTCATCACCGGCCGCAACGTCGCTAAGCTCGAGGCCGCCAAGGAGTCTCTCGAGGCCGAGTACGGTGTCAAGGTTCTGCCTGTTCAGGCCGATGTTTCAGCCGGTCAGGACAACGAAGTCGTCGTCCAGAACGTCATCGACAAGGCCATTGAGGAGTTTGGCCGCATCGACGCCGTCGTCAACAATGCTCAGGCCAGCGCCTCGGGCGTGACCATCGCCGATCACACCATGGATCAGTTTAACCTGGCCATTTACTCCGGTCTGTATGCTACCTATCTGTACATGCAGAAGGCCTATCCGCACCTGAAGGAGACCAAGGGCTCCGTGGTCAACTTCGCTTCGGGCGCTGGCCTGTTTGGCAACTATGGCCAGTGCAGCTATGCTGCCGCCAAGGAGGGCATCCGCGGCCTGACCCGCGTTGCCGCCAACGAGTGGGGCAAGGACGGCATCAACGTCAATATCGTTTGCCCGCTTGCTTGGACCGCTGCGCTCGAGAACTTCCAGGATGCCTATCCCGAGGCGTTTAAGGCCAACGTCCACATGCCGCCGGCGGGTCACTACGGCGACGTCGAGAAGGAAATCGGCCGCGTGGTCGTTCAGCTCTGCGGTCCCGACTTTAAGTACATGAACGGCGAGACCGTCACCCTCGAGGGTGGCATGGGCCAGCGGCCCTAAGAGTTACGGCGTTTTACCAAACGCCGTAACGGGCCGACGCTGCGCGGTCACCAGGGCGACAACTTGTCATTCAAAGAGGGCGGCATGACCAGAAGGTCTATGCCGCCCTCTTTTCATGCCAACTTGTTCGCCCTGGCGACCGCTCGCTGACGTTGCCAAGGCATCGGCGTTTGCGTTGCTGACGAAAAGTGGCCATTGGGGACGTTCTTAAATGACTAGTCGAAAGGGACACTCTTGCCGGCACTTGGGGACAGTCCCTGAGTGCCGGCAGATTGGGACACTCCTTTGTAAGATGGCGCTGAAGACTGTCCCCGACGGCTAGTCGTTTAAGAACGTCCCTAATGACTATGACCCCTTTGCGTCAGTTTCTGTCGAGTCGGTGCTTCTTGCGGGTTGCCCGTATAATGGTTTGCGTATGAACCGCAACCAAGGAGTTCCAGTTTATGGACCAGAGCCTTTTTAAATTCGACTTGATCGCCGAGGACCCGACGACGCACGCGCGTGCCGGCGTGCTGCACACCCCGCACGGCGACATCGAGACGCCGATCTTTATGCCCGTGGGCACCAAGGCAAACGTCAAGGGCATCCCCACCGAGACCGTTAAGCAGCTCGGTGCGCAGATCGTGCTCGCCAACACCTACCACCTGTCCATGCGTCCCGGCGAGGACACCATCGCCGAGCTGGGTGGACTGCACAAGTTTATGAATTGGCATGGCCCCATTCTTACCGACTCGGGCGGCTTCCAGGTGTTCAGCCACAACGACGCCGTCAAGCTCACCGACGAGGGCGTGCGCTTTATCGTCAACGACTACGACGGCCGCCATGTGTTCTGGACGCCCGAGGACAACATGGAAATCGCCATGAAGCTCGGTTCCGACATCTGCATGCAGCTCGACCAATGCCCGGGCTATCCCGCCACGCGCGCCTACGTTGAGCGCGCCGTTGAGCTGTCGAGTATGTGGGCCGAGCGCTGCTACAAGGCTCACACCCGCGATGACCAGGCGCTCTTTGGCATCGTCCAGGGTGGCATGCATCTGGATCTGCGCCTGCGCTCGCTGCGCCATCTGGAGGAGTGCGGCGACTTCCCCGGTTACGGCATCGGCGGCTACTCGGTGGGCGAGGACCACGAGACTATGTTCGAGACGCTGGCGCCGCTGGTTTCCGAGTACATGCCTAAGCACAAGCCGCGCTACCTCATGGGCGTCGGCAACCCTACCACGCTCGTGCGCGGCGTTGGCGTGGGCATCGACATGTTCGACTGCGTGCTGCCGACGCGCACCGGTCGCATGGGTACGGCGTTCTCCAGTGAGGGTCGCCTCAACTTCCGTAACGCGCGCTTTGCGCACGACGACGGCCCCATCGACCCCACCTGCACCTGCCCGGTGTGCACGGGCGGCTACAGCCGCGCGCTCATCCGCCACATGGTCACGCAGAAGGAGATGCTCGGCGGTATTCTGCTGTCGATGCACAACATCTACTACCTGCTCAACCTTATGCAGCGTGCCCGCCAGGCCATTATCGAGGGCCGCTACGGCGCGTTCGTGAGTGACTGGATGAACAGTCCTGCGGCGGTGGATTACTAAGGGCGACAGACACGCTTGCAGCGCGTGGGCAACGGCAAAAGCTGAGCGGCAGCCGCACGTCACATTCACTGACGTCGTCTGCGCGACCGCTGACCGATAGCTTGCAAGCACTTGATACATCGTGGGTACCATACCGAATAGTTGATGTTCGGGCGGGTGTTTGGCGCATGGCGTCGACCCCGCCCGTTTTTCTTTTTCTCGATAGGAGCACCCATGATTAAGAACGAGAATGTCGAGGGCGAGCCTGCCTACGACGAGACGTACCGCCGCGGCCCCGTGGTCATGCGCGGCCCCATGATTCCTAAGGACAACACCTACGCCAACCTGCTGGCGCCCGAGGAGTCGACCGACTGGTTGCATGCCGATCCGTGGCGCGTACTGCGCATCCAGGCCGAGTTTGTCGATGGCTTTGGCGCACTTGCCGAGTTAGGGCCTGCGGTGACCATCTTTGGTAGTGCCCGTACGCCCAAGACCGATCCGCTCTACAAGGCGGCGCGCACGGTCGGCCGTAAGATTGCCCAGCGCGGCGTGGCGGTTATCACCGGTGGCGGCCCCGGCATCATGGAGGCGGCCAACAGGGGAGCGGCGAGCGTCAACGGCAAGTCAGTTGGTTTGGGCATTGAACTGCCGCACGAGCAGGGGCTCAACAAATACGTGAACCTCGGTATGGACTTCCGCTACTTCTTTGTGCGCAAGACCATGTTCGTCAAATACAGCTCGGGCGCTATCGTGTTTCCCGGCGGGTTTGGCACGCTCGACGAGATGTTCGAGGTGCTCACGCTGGTGCAAACGCACAAGGTCAAGCGCATGCCGCTTGTGCTGGTAGGCAGCGAGTACTGGCAGGGCCTATTCGACTGGCTTAACGGTCCGGTGATGGACGCCGGTATGATCAGCCCGCTCGATCCGGAACTGGTGCACATCACCGACGACCTCAACGAGGCCGTCGACATTGCGCTCAGCGGGCTGATGTAGGGCGAGGTGCCTGTCGTTGTAGTAATGAAAACGGCAGATTGATGCTATTTAACATCAGTCTGCCATCTAAACTGGGTATACTGGTGTAAAAGACGAGGGCGAGGAGGTCGCAAATGTCTACAGCAACAGTTAAGCCTACGACGGTTCGAATCGAAGAGGGGCTCAAGGAGCAGGCGACTGAGTTCTTGGATTCGGTCGGCCTCAGCCTCAATTCCTATCTCAATCTTGCCGTTCGGCAGCTGGTAAATCAGCGAAAGATTCCTTTTGAGATTGTAGGAAGGGCGGAGGTGCCCAACGAGGCGACGAGACGCGCCATGGTGATTGCCGAGGCTCATGAGTTGGGGATTCTGCCAGACGACAGCCCGTCATTCAATAACGCTGATGAGCTTATATCGTTCCTCGATGAGGGCTAGCGATGTTTGAGATTAAAGTCGAGGCTCAGTTTAAGGCGGATTACAAACGGACGATGCGCATCCATCCGCAGCTAAAAAGTGAGTTTAAAGCGGCGGTTGCAGAGCTTGTGGCTCATGGGTCACTTCCGGCGGAGTATGGCGCCCACGAGCTCTCAAACCCGGGCGGAAACTACAACGGCCACATCGATTTCCACCTATCCGATGGTTTGGTCGATGTGGTCGTTCTGTACTTGCCGCATAAGACTAATCCTGTGATCCGACTGGTCAGAATGGGCTCGCATGAGGAACTGTTCCAGGGTCCGCTGGGCTGATCGCCGATTTCCAAGTTGTGGTGGAATAGGGATTGATTGGCGGCTGATAAGCCAAAAAAAAGTCCCTATTCCACCGCAAGCGGTAAAGGTGCCCCTAGTGGATGGGCTGGTAGCGGGGGCAGTAGCTGATGGCGATGGCGTCGACGCCTACATGGGTGGCGATGGTGCAGCCGATGGGGCCGGTGCCGGCGTCTACGTAGTCCTGGCCCGCGAGCGCCTCGTTGACAAGTTCCTGCTCCTCGGCAGCACCGGTCGTGAGCACGCGAACGCTTGAGCCCGGGTGCTCGGTCAAAAACTCGAGGCAGTCAGCCATGGTGTTTGCAACGATGCGCTTGGCACCGCGGCCCTTTTTGATGGCCTTGATCTCGCCCGATTTCCACTCCGGCGAAACGGCCAGGCGAATGTTGAGCATCTGGGTGAGCTGGCCGGCGAGTTTAGGTGCGCGGCCGTTCTTAACGAGGTTCTCGAGCGTGCGGGGAATCAGCAGCAGGTGGGCGTCGGGCAGCGTCGCGCGGATCTGCGCCTCGGTCTCGTCCAGGCTGTGGCCGTCCTCGCGCATGGCCAGCGCGTACTCCACCAGCAGGCCCTCGGCACCCGAGCCGGTGCGCGAGTCGATGCAGCGCACGTCGAGCTCGTGTGTTTCGGCCGTCAGGCTGGCGTTGGCATAGCAGGCGGACCACTCGCTGCACAGCGAGATAAAGATGGCGCTGTCGTGGCCGTCGGCGAGCACGCGGTCAAAGAGTGCCTTGAACTCGCCGGCACTCGGCTGCGAGGTGTGCGGCAGCTGCTCGGAGCCGGCCATGCGGGCGACGTACTCTTGGGCGGTAATCTGCACCTGGTCGAGCAGGTCCTCGCCTTCGATAATCACATGCAGCGGAATCACGTAAATGCCGAGCTCTTGGGCGCGGGCGGGGGAGATGTCCGACGTGGAGTCGGTTATGATGGCAAAAGACATAATTGCACCTTTCGTTGGGGCGCGACGGCGCGGCCTTCTGAGAGCAAAGTGCGACAAGTATAGTGGAGTTGCTCTACATTGCTAGGTTAAATTGTTGAATAGTCAACAGTTTGAAGTGTCGGTGTGGAAATCGTCAACTGGGGAAGAGGGATGCCGATGGAGGCGCTGGAGATATGCAAGCGGCCGGTCGTGCTGTTTGATTTTGATGGCACGGTGGCCGATACGGGTCGGGCGGTGATGACCTCGACGCGCAAGACGCTGGCTGCACGCGGGTTTTCGGAGGCGCAGATGGGTGACCTGCGTCGCATGATCGGGCCGCCCCTGTGGAAGAGTTTTCACGACTTTTATGGCTTCTCCCGCGAGGAGTCGCTTGTGGTGGCCGACGAGTACCGCGCCTTTTTTGACGAGCTGGGACCGGAGGAGTATCCCGTGTTCGACGGGATCCCCGAGCTGCTGGATGGGTTGGTCGCCCAGGGCAAGCGCTTGGCCGTGGCGACGTCGCGCATGGAGGCGAAGTGTATCGACATGGTGCATGAGCTGGGTCTTTCTCAGTTTGAGGCGGTGGCTGGCATGAATCCGCTGCAGGGGCGCGAGACCAAGGCCGATTCGGTCCGCGATGCCCTGGCAGAGCTCGGTATGACGGCGTGCGATGCTGTGATGATCGGCGATCGCTTCAACGATGTGGAGGGCGCGCACGCAATGGGCGTACCGTGCATCGGTATCTATTCGGGCGCGGCGGCGCCGGGCGAGCACGAGGCGGCGGGTGCCGATGCAGTGGTGCACTCGGTGGCCGAGCTTGCTAAACTTTTCGCTATATAAGTACTTGATGTGAGGGGCGGGCGTACCCGTCGCTCATTGGTAAGGAGGCAGTCCATGAATCAGGTGGAGCAGAGCGTCGCTGAGTATGTCGACGAGGTCTGGGAGGATGTCGTCGCCGATATCGAGCAGCTGGTGAGTTATCCGTCCGTAGCCGTTGCTGCCGATGCGGAGCCTAGCGCGCCGTTTGGCCGCCCGGTTCGTGATGCGCTCGATTGCGCGCTCGGCATTGCGCAAAAGCTCGGCTACCAGACGAGCGACGACGAGGGCTATGTGGGCATTGCCGATATCCCGGGTCGCGGCGACAAGCAGCTCGCGACCATCTGCCACGTGGACGTGGTGCCCGCCGGCCCCGGCTGGAACACCGACCCGTTTGCGATGGAGCATCGCGAGGGATGGCTGCTCGGCCGTGGCGTGATTGATGACAAGGGTCCGGCGGTGTTGTCGCTCTACGCCGGTGCCTACCTGCTCAAGCACGGCATTGTGCCGCGCTATACCTTTCGCGCACTGCTGGGCTGCGATGAGGAAGTGGGCATGTCCGACGTTCACCATTATCTGGAGAACCACGCAGACCCCGACTTTTTGTTTACGCCCGATGCCGAGTTCCCGGTCTGCAATGCCGAGAAGGGCCAGTTTGGGGCGACGTTTGTGAGCCCCAAGATCGACGGCGGGCGCATTGTGTCCTGGAGCGGTGCCGAGGCGAGCAACGCCATTCCGTCGCAGTCCATCTGCGAGCTCGCGATTGCCGCCGATGAGCTGCCGGCGCCCGTTGAGAACGCCGACCGCCTGGAGATCACGGCGCTTGATAACGGGCATGCGCAGATTTTCGCCCACGGTATTGGCGGCCACGCTTCGATGCCTGAGGGCACCATCAACGCCGTCGGCCTGATCGTGGCGTATCTGCGCGAGGCCGAGGACGCGTTTGGTGCACGCGACGAGCGTCTGCTGACGCCTGCCGAGCACGAGTTCGTCAAGTTCCTGGCCTTTGTGCATGCGGATGCCTATGGCCGCGGCCTAGGTATCGATGCGACGAGTCCGGCGTTTGGCCCGCTTACCTGCAACGCTGGAGTCATCCGCGTGGCGGATGGCCATATTGAGCAGGTCATCGACGTGCGCTTCCCCGACAGTACGAGTGCCGATACCATCCGCGAGCAGCTCGACCCGCTCGTGGGCCGTTTTGGCGTGACGTGTCAGCTGGGTCGCGCTAAGGTGCCGTTCTCGGTGTCTGCCGACGATCCGGCCGTGAAGGCGCTTATTGATACCTATAACGAGTTTACGGGCAAGCATGCTGAGCCCTTTGCTATGGGCGGCGGCACGTACGCGCGCAACTTTGCCCGCGCCGTCTCGTTTGGCCCCGAGGAGACCGGCCTGGAGCTGCCCGAGTGGGGCGGCCAGATGCACGGTCCCAACGAGTGCGCCAACGAGGACCAGCTCAAGCAGGCGCTCAAGATTTATATCGTGGCGATCCTGCGCCTCAACGAACTTGAACTGTAGGGCTTCCCCAGGCACCCGACCTTGCCCCTCAAACCGTCGCTTGCGTACCAAAATACGCGGCGCTCCTCTTTCGGGGTAATCTCGGGCACCTGGGAAACCCCTATATCCTGCTTGGATACAAACTTGCATTACGAGCCCGGTGCTTTTGCCCGGGCTTTTTCTGTTGCGGTGGGGTAGTCATTGGGGACGTTCCTTTGGTGTAAAAGGTGCGCCATGTTCGGCGCTGGATTGTTATCCGTTTGTAAAGGCTGGGCAGAGCTTGCGGTAAGGGTCTATCAATAGCCCGTAAGAAACCGCAGATAAGGCGGTCGTCGCCCGATCGGGGTTGTATCTTTCCAAACAGCAAAGCGGGCGGGGTGCCCGCGAGTCGCATGTATGAAAGGAAGATCATGCTCGATCAGGCTTATTCTCGTCATCAGTTCCTCGGCCTCGCTGGTGGTCTTGCCAGCATCGTCGGTCTCGGTCTCGTTGGTTGCGGCGGCTCCGGCGCATCCGACGCCGCCGACAAGGGTAGCGCCGCTGCTGCCGAGTCCGTCTCCGGCGAGGTGACCTACGACGGCGCCTCCTCGTTCCAGGCTCTCGTCGAGGCCGCTGCCGAGAAGTTCATGGATGCCAACCCGGACGTCTCCGTCTCCGGCTCGGGTAACGGTTCGGGCAAGGGCCTGACCGCTGTTGCCGCCGGCACCGTCACCATCGGCAACTCCGACGTCTTCGCCGAGACCAAACTCGAGGCCGACCAGGTCAAGAAGCTCGTCGACCACGAGGTTGCCGTCGTGGGCATGGGCCCCGTCGTCTCCAAGAACGTGACGGTCGACGACCTGTCCCTCGAGCAGCTCAAGGGCATCTTCTCCGGCCAGATCACCAACTGGAAGGAGGTCGGCGGCGACGACGCCAAGATCGTCGTCCTCAACCGCAAGGCCGGCTCCGGTACTCGCGCCACCTTCGAGGCTGCCGTCTTTGGCGACGAGGCTGTCGACTTTAAGGGCGACGCCGAGCTCGACAAGTCCGGCGACGTCCAGACTCAGATGGGCAGCACCGACAACGCCATCTCCTACCTCGACTTCTCGCACTTCGACGACTCCAAGTTCAACGCCATCAAGGTCGAGGGCGTGGAGCCCAAGAGCAAGAATGTCACCGACGGCTCCTTCAAGATCTGGGCGACCGAGCACATGTACTGTGCAAAGGACGCCGACGAGGCTACCAAGGCCTTCCTGGAGTTCATGCTTTCCGACGACGTCCAGGGCAAGCTCGTCGAGGAGCAGGGCTTCATCCCCGTCTCTGCCATGAAGGTCGTCAAGGACGCCAGCGGCAAGGTCTCCGCTAAATAAGTAGTCGCCCCCGGAAAGGTTTGCAATGGCAAAACAGCTGCCAAAGCGCGACCTTGAGAACGTGGGCCTGTGCGTCACGGGCGCGTGCGTAGCGCTCGTGACGCTTGTCGTTGCCGCGCTCATCTTTATGGTCGCCCAAAAGGGCCTCTCGGCTTTTGTCAAAGACGGCGTCTCGGTCGTCGAGTTTTTCACCGGCACCAAGTGGGACCTGGCCAACACGGCTAAAAACGGCCTGCCCTACACCGGCGCCCTGCCCCTGATCGTCACCTCGTTTGCGGTCATGGTGCTCTCCACGCTCATCGCGTTGCCCATCGCCATCGGCTCTGCCATCTTTGCGGTCGAGATCCAACCAAAATTTGGCTCCAAGATCTTTCAGCCGCTTATTGAGCTTTTGACCGGTATTCCCTCGGTCGTCTTTGGCTTGATCGGCTTTCACGTTGTCGTCGGCCTTATGAAGAGCGTTTTCCACGTGAGTACGGGCCTGGGCATCTTGCCCGGCGCCATCGTGCTGGCCGTCATGATCCTGCCGACGATGACCACCCTTTCGGTCGATGGCCTGCGCGCCGTACCCGACGGCTACCGCCAGGGCTCGCTCGCGCTGGGCTACACCCGTTGGCAGACCATCTGGCACGTGGTGCTCAAGTCCGCCATGCCGTCGCTCATGACCGCGGTTATCTTGGGCATGACCCGCGCCTTTGGCGAGACGCTCGCCGTGCGCATGGTCATCGGCGGCATCGAGGCCATGCCGACGTCGCTGCTGTCGCCGGCTTCGACCATCACCACCACGCTCACCACGTCCATGGCAGTCTATGCCGAGGGCTCGGCCCAAGACGATGTTCTGTGGGCGCTCGGCCTGCTGCTGATGGGCATGAGTCTCATCTTCATCCTGATCATCCACCTTATCGGCCGCAAGGGGGCGAAGGCTCGTGGCTAGCACGCGTATCCACATCGACGAGGCGAGGCTCGGGCGTGTCCAAAAGCAGGACCGCTTCGCCACGGGCGTGTTGACGGCGATCGTCGCCATCGTCATGCTCATCGTCGTCTCCATGGTGGCCTATATCCTGTTCGAGGGCATCTCGACGCTGTTCCAGCCGGGCTTTCTCACGGAGCCGTCGCGCGCCAACGGAACGCAGGGCGGCGTGCTCTACCAGCTGTTCGACTCGTTCTACCTGCTGCTGATCACCCTGATCATCTCGGTGCCCATCAGCCTGGGCGGAGCGGTCTTTTTGGTTGAGTACGCGCCGGACGGACCCATCCGCGACATCGCCTCCACCGCCATCGAGACGTTGTCCTCGCTGCCTTCCATCGTCGTCGGCATGTTCGGTTTTCTGGTGTTCTCGGTGCAGCTGGGCTGGAAGTACTCCATCATCTCCGGCGCCGTCGCGCTCACCATGTTCAACATCCCCATCCTGGTGCGCGTGATCCAGCAGGCGCTCGAGGACGTGCCGCAGGCCCAGCGCGATGCGTGCCTGGCCATGGGCCTCACTCGCTGGGAGGCCACGCTGCACATCCTGATCCCCGAGGCCATGCCTGCCATCGTGACGGGCATCGTGCTTTCGGCCGGTCGCGTGTTTGGCGAGGCCGCAGCACTGCTTTTTACCTCGGGTATGAGCTCGCCGGTTCGCCTGAACTTCTTGAGCTTTAACCTGTCGAGCCCCACCTGCGCTTGGAACGTGTTCCGTCCCGGCGAGTCGCTCGCCGTGCACATCTACAAGATCTATGGCGAGGGCAGCCCCGAGGCCCAGCAGATCGTCTGGGGCACCGCTGCACTGCTGATGATTTGCGTGCTGCTGTTTAACGTAATCGCCCGCATTGTGGGCAAGCAACTGGCAAGGAAGATGACGGCCGAATGAGCGAGATGAATGTAACGCCCGCAACCGAAGCGGCATCGTCCGACACCCGGGACTTCCTGTCGAGCGTGGGGGAGAGCGAGAAGCGCGTGCGCGTGAGCGGCAAGGCCGTGAGCGACGAGGTTGTGCTCTCCACCAAGGACGTCAACGTGTACTATGGCGACCACCATGCACTGCACAATACGTCGCTCGACTTCCACAAGGGCGAGATCACGGCGCTCATTGGGCCTTCGGGCTGCGGTAAGTCGACCTTCTTGCGTAGCCTCAACCTCATGAATCGCGAGATTCGCGGCTGCCGCGTGGAGGGCGAGATCAACTATCGCGGGCGCAACGTGAACACCAAGACCGAAAACACCTACGAGCTGCGCCGTTCCATTGGCATGGTGTTCCAGCAGCCCAACCCGTTCCGCAAGTCCATTCGCGACAACATCACGTTTGCGCCCAAGCGCCACGGCATTACCGACCGTGACGAGCTTGATCGTATGGTCGAGGAGAGCCTGCGCGGTGCAGCGCTGTGGGACGAGGTCAAGGACAAGCTCGACAAGAGCGCCTACGCGCTTTCGGGTGGTCAGCAGCAGCGCCTGTGCATCGCGCGCACGCTGGCGCTCAACCCCGATGTGATCCTGTTTGACGAACCCTGCTCGGCGCTCGACCCCATCTCGACGCTGGCGATCGAGGACCTCATGTCGTCGATTGTTGCCGACCGCGCCATCGTCATCGTGACGCACAACATGGAGCAGGCGTCGCGTGTGTCCAACCGCACGGCGTTCTTCTACATGGGCGATATGGTCGAGTATGACGAGACTGACGAGATTTTCCAACGGCCCAAGGATAAGCGGCTGAATGATTACCTCACCGGCATGTTCTCCTAGTCCGGGACATGCTTGAGGCCCGCGGCGGCCACGGTTGCCGCGGGACTGATTGGAGAGGCGGGTCATCTCTTGTGGGAGATGGCCCGCCTTTTTGTGTCGTGTGCGGCCTGCCTTTTCGCTGCTATCATGGACAACGTTGAATTTCTACGAAGGAGCAGGGCATATGGCGATTCTTTTGGGATGCGATTCCGTCAGCCTAGAGTTTCCCACCAAGCATATTTTCGATAGCGTGACGCTCGGCGTGGGCGAGGGCGACCGCATTGGTATCGTCGGCAAAAACGGCGACGGCAAGTCGACGCTGCTGAGCGTGCTCGCCGGCACGCTGGAGCCCGACGACGGCCGCGTGACGCACCGTCGCGGCACCACGATCGGCCTGCTCGGCCAAAAGGACCAGCTGGTCGATACCGACACCGTGCATCATGCCGTCGTCGGTGACACGCCCGAATACGAGTGGGCCTCGAGTCCGCGTACGCGTCAGATTCTGGCTGGCCTTATTAGCGATGTGCCCTGGGAGGGCACGGTGGGCGAGCTTTCGGGCGGCCAGCGCCGTCGCGTGGACCTCGCGCGCCTGCTGATCGGCGACTACGACGTGCTCATGCTCGACGAGCCCACCAACCACCTGGACATGCGCACCATCAACTGGCTTGCGCGTCACTTAAAGGCCCGCTGGCAGCGCGGTCAGGGCGCCATGCTCGTGGTCACGCACGACCGCTGGTTCTTGGACGAGGTCTGCACCAGTATGTGGGAGGTCCACGACGGCCAGGTCGATCCCTTCGAGGGCGGTTACTCCGCATATATCCTGCAGCGCGTGGAGCGCGACCGCATGGCCGCCGTCACCGAGGAGCGTCGTCGCAACATGGCGCGCAAGGAGCTCGCGTGGCTGAGCCGCGGTGCCCAGGCGCGCTCCACCAAGCCCAAGTTTCGCGTGGATGCCGCCCGCGAGCTCATCGCCGACGTGCCTCCCGTGCGTGACGAGCTGGAGCTCAAGCGCCTAGCCGTGAGCCGCCTGGGCAAGCAGGTTATCGACGTGGTCGACGTGGACGCTGGCTATGCGGATACCGATGGCGCGCCCAAGCAGGTGCTCTCCGATGTGACCTGGCTCATTGGTGCGGGCGACCGCTATGGTCTTTTGGGTGAGAATGGCGCTGGCAAGTCGACGCTGCTCGATGTGATCCAGGGTAAAATTGCGCCCACGCGCGGCCGCGTGAAGATTGGCCAGACGGTGCGCTTTGGCGTACTGTCGCAGCAGCTCGAGGAGCTCGAGCCCTACATGGGCGACACGATTCGCGAGGTGCTTGGCAA
Organism: uncultured Collinsella sp.; assembly: GCA_958403205.1. Lineage (GTDB taxonomy): Bacteria > Actinomycetota > Coriobacteriia > Coriobacteriales > Coriobacteriaceae > Collinsella. The sequence continues at coordinate 15,014 of CATXWM010000015.1, forward strand.
CTATAAGAAGTACTACGTCATCGACGGCAAGGAAACTTCGCCCGAGAAGCTCTGCGAGCGCCTGGGATTTACGACGCAGCAGCTCTGGAGCCGCATCGGCGATCTTTCGGGCGGCCAGCGCCGTCGCCTGTCGCTGTTGCTGACGATCCTGGACGAACCCAACGTGCTCATCCTGGACGAGCCCGGCAACGACCTGGATACCGACATGCTCGCGATTGTCGAGGACCTGCTCGACGGCTGGCCCGGCACGTTGATTCTGGTGACGCACGACCGCTTTTTGATGGAGCGCGTGACCGACCAGCAGTGGGCGCTGCTCGACGGCCACCTGACGCATATGCCCGGTGGCGTCGACCAGTACCTGCGCCTGTGCAACGCCACCGCCGAGGGCGAGCCCGTGGGTGCGCCGAGTGCCAAGACCGGCACGTTTGACACCGGTGCCGCGGCAGCTGCGGCCGAAAAGCCCAAGTCGAGCGGTCAGCCCAATGGCCTGTCCAATGCCGAGCGTCAGAAGCTCCGCCGCGAGGTGAGCTCGCTCGAGCGCAAGATGGAGACGCAGCGCGCCCGCGTTGAGGAGGCCGAGGCCGCGATGGCCCAGGTCGACCCCACCAACTACACGGCGCTGGGCGAGCAGCAGACAAAGATCGACGAGGCTCACGCCGCCATGGACGAGTTGGAGATGGCGTGGCTCGAGGCGAGCGAAAAGCTCGAGGGCGAGGAGTAGGCGAGAATGATCAAAGCCGCGTTTTTCGATATCGACGGTACGCTGCTGAGCTTTAAGACCCACCGGATTCCGGCGTCGGCGCAGCAGGTGCTCGACAGCTTTCACGAGCAGGGGATCGCGTGCGTGATCGCCACGGGCCGTCCGACCTACCAGATGCCGGACTGGCTGTTCGACCTGGGCTGGGATGCGTACATTACGCTCTCGGGCCAGCACTGCTTTGATTCCGAGGGGGTTTACCGCAGCTGCCCGATCGATCCGGACGACGTCGCGGTGATTGTGGACCAGGTGGCGCAGGGGCGCTACGACTCGCTGTGCATGCAGGGCGAGAACTCGTTTGTGAACCGCCTGTCCGAGCGCGTGGTGACGGCTGGCAGCAACGCGGGAATCGTCTACCACGAGGAGCCGTTTGAGCACGCCTTTGACGCGCCGGTCTACCAGTTCTGCGCCTTTGTGGACCCGGCCGACGAACATATCGTGACCGACGCCGTGTCGCATTCGCTCACCACGCGCTGGTGTGACCTGTTCTGCGACATTATTCCCGCTAACGGCGGCAAGGACCTGGGCGTGGCGGCGACGCTCGAGCGGCTTGGTATCGACGCGAGCGAGGCGATTGCCTTTGGCGACGGCGAGAACGACCTGTCGATGTTTGCCGCCGTGGGCACGAGCGTGGCCATGGGCAACGCACAGGACACGGTGAAAGCTGCGGCGACCTATGTGACGACCGCCGTGGACGACGACGGCATCCACAACGCCGCGAAGCACTTTGGACTCGTGTAGCTGCGACCCGGCACTTGGGGACGTCTCTGCCGGCAGCTGGGGACGCTCCTTGCGGGGTGTGTCCCCGTTTTGTTTTCGTCCCGTGCGTTTTGTGAAACACGGTTAACTTTTTAAACAACGTAGTAAGACATGGGCAACTTTTGCGGTAAAGTAAGCCAAGGAAAGTATCCAAAGGCTAACTAGCAATCATCGCGAAAGGCGGCCCATGGCCCTACGTGAATCCGGAGAAGACTATCTTGAATCGATCTACGTTCTGTCGGAACGTCAGGGCATCGTGCGCTCGATCGACGTTGCGGAGTATCTCGGCGTAACCAAGGCGAGCGTTTCCAAGGCCATGGCGACGCTGGAAAGCAACGGCTATGTCGAAATGGGCAAGCGCGACGTTCATCTGACGGAGCGTGGTCTGGAGGTCGCTCGTCAAATGTGGGAGCGTCACTGCTTTTTCGTGGGGCTGCTGGAGGATGCGGGTGTTTCGGCTGAGGTCGCGTCGCAAGAGGGCTGCCACATGGAGCACTGCCTAAGCGAGGAAAGCTTCGAGAAGCTGAGGGCGATGCTGGGACGGGACGGTGCTTCGGCGCCAATAATGACCGACTAGCACTCCCGCAGCGGCGCGGGACAGCGACCGAGACGAGTGGTCCCACCAACTAAGTCCAACTCAGACAAGGAACCCCACCAGCAAGCGATGCCCAAGAACCGCCAGCAACGTTACCGCAGGCCGGGGCCGGGCTTGGTTTTGAAAACATTCCGCAGACCAGAAGTGCCCCCGTTCGTAGCTCCGAAGGAGCAGAACGGGGGCACTTCATTGGTCGAGGACGTTTTCAAAACCAAGCCCGGCCCCGGCCGGACAGCCCACGAACGCTACAAGTTCTTGACACCCATCGCGCGCATGGCGTTCAGGATGGCGATGATCGCCACGCCTACGTCGCCGAACACGGCAAGCCACATGTTGGCGATGCCCAGTGCCGCAAGCACCAGAATCAGCAGCTTAACGCCCAGCGCAAAGATGATGTTCTGCCAGACGATCGTCATGGTCTTGCGTGCCACGCGGATCGCGCGGGAAATGTTGGACGGCTTGTCATCCATGAGCACGACGTCGGCGGCCTCAATCGCGGCGTCGGAACCCATAGCGCCCATGGCAATGCCAACGTCTGCGCGGGTGAGCACGGGCGCATCGTTGATGCCGTCGCCGACAAAGGCGAGCTTGCCCTTGCCCGATTCGGCCGCGAGTAGCGCTTCAACACGTTCGACCTTGTCGCCCGGCAGCAGCTGCGCGTGGAACTCGTCGAGCCCCAGCTGCTTGGCCACCGCAGCAGCCACCTCCTCGCGGTCGCCCGTGAGCATGACGGTGCGCTTGACGCTGGCGGCGTGCAGGTCGCGGATCGTCTGCTCGGCGTCGGCCTTAACGGTGTCTGCAATCACGATGTGGCCGGCGTACACGCCGTCAACGAGCACGTGGAGGATTGTGCCGACAACCTCACAGTCCGGTGCTTCAACGCCGGCCGCGGCGAGCATCTTTGCGTTGCCAACGACGACGTGCTTGCCGTCGATGGTTGCCGTCACGCCGTGGCCCGCGTCATTGGCGGAGTTGCTAACGCGCTTGGGGTCGACCTCGCCCTGGTAGGCGACACGCACGGACTGCGCGATGGGGTGATCGGAGAACGACTCCGCAAGGGCTGCGACTTCAAGCAGCGACTGCTCGGTGTAGCCAGCCTCGGGGTGCACCGCGACCACCGAGAACGTGCCGTTGGTGAGGGTGCCTGTCTTGTCAAAGACGACGGTGTCCACATCGGCGAGCGTCTCGAGGTAGTTAGAACCCTTGATGAGAACGCCCAGCTTGGAGGCGCCGCCGATGCCGCCAAAGAAACTGAGCGGCACGCTGATCACCAACGCGCACGGGCAACTGACGACCAGGAAGGTCAGGCCGCGCAGGATCCAGTCGGACCAGGCGCCGGTGACCAAGCCGCCGCCAAGCGCGAGCACCGCGGCCGCGCCGGTGACGGCGGGCGTGTAGACGCGGGCGAAGCGCGTGATGAAGTTCTCGGTGCGCGCCTTCTTTTCGCTGGCGTTTTCTACGAGCTCCAGGACGCGCGCGACGGTGGACTCGCCAAATGGCTTGGTGGTGCGCACGTGGATGAGGCCCGTCATGTTGATGCAGCCGCTGATGATATCGTCTCCGGTTTTGGCCGGGCGGGGGACCGACTCGCCCGTGAGCGCGGCGGTGTCGAGCTGTGTCTCGCCCTCGACGATGACGCCGTCGATAGGCACGCGCTCGCCGGGCTTGACGACGATGACGGTGCCGACGGCGATGTCGTCGGGGAAGACCTGCTCGAGTGCGCCGTCGGACTGCTCGACGTTGGCGTAGTCGGGCGCGATGTCCATCATGGCACTGATCGACTTGCGGCTCTTGCCCACGGCATATGCCTGGAACAGCTCGCCGACCTGGTAGAACAGCATGACGGCGGCGCCTTCGGCCATGTGCGGGTCGGTATCGGGGAAGAGCACCATGGCAAATGCGCCGATGGTCGCGACTGCCATAAGGAAGCTCTCATCGAAGGCCTTGCCGCGGCGGATGTTATTGAATGCCTTTTGCAGTACGTCGTAGCCGGCAATCAAAAACGGCACGAGGAATAGCACAAAGCTGGCGTAGATGTCGCCCGGGGTGCCGAATGCGGCGGCGAGGGTGCCGAGCTCATCGAGGGCGTACACCACGGCAAAAATGCCCAGCGCTACCAGGATGCGGTTGCGCTTATGCTCGAGTGACTCTTTTTTCTTGCGCTTCTTCTTTTTCTTCTTGGGGTCGGCGGTGGCCATGACTCGTATCCTCCCATTTGAATGTATGAACACTCGCTCATATAATTTCGCGAGCAAAGGCCGCGGCAAGCGCGGCCTTGCAGGTTGGCGTAAACCTGGGCTAGAGAATGATCTCGCAGTCCGGCTCGGCGTCGGCCGTAAACTCTACAACGCGGTTGAGCACCTCGTCGAACACAGCATCATCAGCCTCGAGCGTCAGCTTCTGGGTCATAAAGTTGACGGACACGGATTTGACGCCCTCGAGCTTGGCCAGCTCGTCCTGAAGCTCACGCGCGCAGTTGGCGCAGTCGATCTCGTCGAGTTTAAACTGCTTTTTCATGGTGGGTTCCTTTCTCTGTATTTGCGGCTTGGGTGCAGGCCGCGCTGGTACCGTGGTTGGCCGCTATTCGCAGATGTGGCTCATGCCTTGGTTGAGCATGGTGTAGACGTGGTCGTCGGCGAGCGAGTAGAGGATATTGCGCCCGTCGCGCCGGAATTTAACCAGATGCGACTGCTTGAGTGTGCGCAGCTGGTGCGACACCGCGGACTGCGAGGTTTCGCTCGCTTCGGCGATGTCTGCCACGCAGAGCTCGCGGCCCATGAGGGCATAAAGGATCTTGATGCGCGTGGTGTCGCTGAAGACCTTGAACAGGTCGGCGAGGTCGTAGAGAAGCTCCTCGTCGGGAAGGTCCTCGGGCGAGCAGGTGGTCGGGATCGCGGGTTCGGTGGCCTCGATGTCGAGTTTCGTTTCATCAACGCGGATGCTCATTGCAATATCCTTTCATATGAACATGCGCTCATATAATTTACTTTCGATTATATGAGTGCATGTTCATATGTCAATGACGTTCAGGTAATTCGTTGTACAAAATGATGGGGAATAGTGGACGAGATCCCGGACTGAGCGTTTTTTGATAGTCGATGCCAAGGTGGGTACCCTCGTGCCGTGCAAAAAATGGAGTATTCTGCAACTATAGGGGGTCCGCTAATTTATTGCAGGTCATATAATGCAGTTCAAGAGTTATCTTAGGGTGTTAATCCGATGAGTTCTTCCTCAAATGTTGCCTAACGCTCTCACGCAAGAGTGATTTCGCTTCACATTTGGATCCACTCGAGGGTGATAGACACCCGACCCTGCTGAATACTCGCAATTTTGCACGTCGCTAGGGTACCCACCTTGTTAGCCGGCCTAGTCTCCGGCCCCGAAGACCCTGCCCTCGGGCGTGAGGCTGCTTGTTTGGGCAAATGATGGGCTGTCGGATTCGACAGTCTGCATGTCATCGATTGCCGGAACTTCATTAATTGTCGGGTCATCCAGCGTGATGCCTTCGAGCGTTGCTTTTTCGAGGTCGATTCGTTGACGCTCTTCGGAATCCTGGCGAAGCTGCTTCTGAATTCGCTTTTTCTCTTCTATAAACCTTCTGAGCACAAACTGTCTCAGGTCCTCTTGCATGATTTGAAAGTCTTTTGGCAGACGCGAGGGGCGTACGCCCTCTTTCCGCTGGATTGCTTCCATGACCCTAACAAAAGAGCTGGCATGCATAAAGGAATAACGGCTGACGGTGATGATTCCGTACCCCATGGACGCAAGTGCATTCTTGCGCTCCTCATCGATGGCGCGGTCTTCTTCCGCGTCATGATAAAAACCGTTGTATTCAATGTCTGTGCGAGATTTCTTTAGATACGCATCCATAAAGAACTTTTTGCGTCTCGTGAGATTCTTTGCGGCAGTGGTGACCTGCACCTCGTAATCGGTCTCAATTCCCTTAATATCAAGCCCTCCTTCGCTTTTGGGCAGCGTTAGCATCATGACAAATGCCGTTTCCATGGGAGACCGGCATCCGTCGCGCACACATTGGATCGCCTTTCGGGCAAGGGCCAGACCGTCGCATCTGGTAATGGAATTAAAGAACTGCTTTAACCTCTCGGTCGAGGTGAGCGCGAAACGCTCGGTATAGGAGGTGGAAGAGTCGGTTCCAAGGGAATAAGCGCCGCACAGTTCAAAGTAGTACTCCACTAGTTCGCGAAAAGAAAGATAGGTGGCGGCCTGAAGTGCGCAAAGCTCAACGCCAACAATGAAGATGCCATCTTTGAGCTCTATAAAGCGTGAGTTCGAGAATCGTTTTGAAGAAACGTGGCATTGACAGTTCATTGCATAGCGCGCATTCCTGCGATCAAACACCATCACCTCGAGGGAATCATTTGCGTCGAGGGAAACATCATGTTTGGTGAGCCATTCTGCGGCTGCGTCAAGGAGCGTTCCGGTGGGACATGATCCGTAAATCGCGGCAGGGTTACAGGACTCGATGCCTTTCGCAGACACCGAATGCGCGGCCTGGTAGACCGCTTTTGCAGTGGTATGTGACAATACGATACTCATGGTATATATCGTGTCAGTTAATGCCGTGTTGATGGCGCTGAGTGAAAAAGTCGTTTTAGAGGTCTAACCAAATGCTGTCCAAAAGCTTGACGCAATTATGAGTTGGTATGCCCTAAATAAAAGTTTTCGCAGCTTAGCTATAGCATATAACTACTCAATTGCCGCACATTTGATAGTGATGCATCACCATCCGACAACGAATTACGTGTCGGGAATTGGCCGAAATCGTTCAAAATGAGGGTTCAGAATTTGTGATGGCAGATTTATTTGCGGAACGTAGGGCGGCCTCGCTGCGGGGTTTCCCGCTGCGAGGCCGCTCGTGATCTACGCCGGAGTTTGTCGTAGACGTTTCTACTTGGCAAACAGGTTCTTGAGGTTGAACTCGGCCTGAACCGTGCGGAGCATGAGGTCGGTGTCGTCCAGGCCCAGATGCTGCTCGTTGGCGTCGGCGGCGAGGGTTCCACGGCGGCGCGCCCAGTTCTCGAGCGCGGCGGGGGCGGATTCGCGGGGGAGCGAGCGGACGTCGGCATCCAGGCTGCGGCAGATCTGGCGCGAGTCGATGACGATGATCTTGCCTGCGCGGCGTGCCTCGGCGTAGCCGTCCAGATGAATCTTGAACCAGCTGTCCTCAAAGGCAGCGTTGTGCGCCATATAGGGGTACTTCTTCATGAGCTTGAGCAGCTGTTTCTGCAGCTCCTTGTTCTCGCGGAACGGCTTTTTGCCGTCGATGTCGTCCCAGGTGATGTGATGGATGTTCGATAGCGGCACATCCTCGCCGCGGTAGATGTCGGGCAGGCCGCAGTAGTGCGCCTCGGCGTCATGCGGCACGGCGTCGCTGGTGAGATCCATGATTTCCCAGCCCACGTTGATGATGTAGCCGCGCTCGGGCGCGCGACCGGTGGTCTCGATGTCGATGCCGAGCACCGTGCCCTGGATAGGCTTGCGGGCATAGGCCACGCCGAGTGCGTCGCGGTCACCGCGGATCTCGCGCATAACGGACGCGGCGGTGCGTTTTTGCATCTTGCCGATGGCGGCGCAGGTGTCGGCATCGGACAGGCCGCGCGAGAGCGTCGCGGGCGTCACGTTGCGTAGGCGCGCCTCGCCAATCTGGTCGCACAGGTCGCGGTTGCGGTCGGCCAGGTCGCGCACGGTGGCAAAGTCGAAGCCGGGGTCACCCTCGGCGGTAAAGTACTCGGTCTCGAGCACCTTGAGGGCCTCCTCGCCCTTCTGGCGCTCGGACTCCATGGCGCCGTGATCGCCATAGATAAACATGGGGATAAACGGCTGGCGTTCGTATTCGAGTGCTTGCGAAACGTTCATAGACTGCTCCTTGGACGCGCCGCATTGCGCGGCTCGGGGTTACTGAGTTGTGGCGAGATGATAGTTTACCATGGGCAACTATTGGCACCGCGCCCGGGACAACTACAATACCCTAGTTGACCGCTAGGACTTTTACAATGCTGCCGAAAGACACGAAAGGTTCCATCCGTCATGGATTTACTGATTGATATTCTGTTCGACGCCGGCAAGGACACGCTGTCCCTGGTGCCGTTTTTGTTGGTGACGTATCTTGCCCTCGAGACACTTGAGCACGTTGCGGGCGACCGCGTTAACGGGGCCATTAAGCGCGCCGGCGCCGCGGGTCCCGTGGTTGGCTCGCTGCTGGGCATGGTGCCGCAGTGCGGATTTTCGGCCATGGCGGCAACGCTGTACGCCGGCCGTGTCGTGACGCTGGGCACGCTGGTCGCTGTGTTCCTCTCGACCTCAGACGAGATGTTGCCGCTGTTACTCGCCGAGCAAGTCCCCGTGCAGACCATGGCGATGCTGCTCGCCTCGAAGGCGCTGATCGCTCTGGTTACGGGCTTTATCGTGGATGCGGCTATCCGCGGCCTTCGTCGTAATGCCCGCGCGCATGCGGCGATTCGCCGTACCGTGCTGGGGACCGCTGCCAATCCGGCTCATGTGAACTGCGCCCACGACGACCATACCGGGGGCGACATCATTGACGAAGTGGCCGAGGCGGGCGTGAGCGCCGATCACATCCATGAGCTGTGCGAGCGCGATCATTGCGGCTGTGATGAAGACGAGGACGAACACGAACACGGACACGGCCACGACCATGGTCACGCGGACGAGCACGAGCACCACCACGGCCACGACCACTCCCACGAAGGCGCGCCCGTTCTGTCGATCATCCGCAGCGCGATCTCGCACACCGTGCAGGTGTCGGTATTCATTTTCCTGGTGACGCTGATTCTGGTCGCCGTGCTCGAGACCTTTCGCGAGTCCGCAATCGAGCAGTTCCTGCGCGGCAATGAGATGCTCGCCGTCCTGGGCTCGGCGCTTGTCGGTCTGATCCCCAACTGCTCTGCTAGCGTCGTTATTACGCAGTTGTACCTCGAAGGTGCGCTGCAGTTGGCGCCGATGCTTGCCGGCACGCTCATTTCCGCCGGCGTGGGCTACCTGGTGCTGTTCCGCACCAACCGCAGCGCTCGCGAAAATGCTGTGTTCCTGGTCATGATGTACGTCATCGGCGCCGGCTGGGGCCTTATCCTTTCCGCCTTTGGCCTCTAAGTAGGCCTAACAAAACGGGCTTCAAAATAGTCATGCTCGGTGCCTGCACAATGCGGCGATGCATGGCATTTTGAAGCCCGTTTTTTTGTTGAGCCATGGATCCTGAGTGCTTACACCGCTCAAAACAAAAAGGCAGATTTCCGGGCATGTGCCAAAAATCTGCCTTGGTTAGTGCAGCAGCTCGGTGAGGTTGCGTTTAAAGCGGGCTCGGTCCTCGCTGGTGAAGGCTGCCGGCCCGCGGGTGCATCCCCCGGCGCGGCGCACCTTCTTTTCCTCGTGGCGAATAAACAGCTGCATGTCGATGGTCGCCTTATCGTAGACGCGCCCGCGCACGCCGATGGCGGCGGCATCGCGTCCGAGCACCATACTCGCCAGGCCTATGTCTTGTGTCACGACCACGTCGCCAGCCTGCAAGCGCTCGATAATGGCAAAGTCGGCGCTATCGGCTCCCACACTCACATCGAGCGTCGTGACCCAAAAGCCCCGACGAGCGTGCTCGGCGTCGCGCGGATCGTCGCGGCGAATGTGGCGTTCCAGGTTCTGCGTGCTGTTGCCGGCAATCACTACGGCAACGCCCGCCCTCCGCGCGCAGTCGATCGACTCGCGCGTGACCGGGCAGGCGTCGGCATCAACAAAAAGCGTCTTTGGCATCTAGCGCACCAGTTTGCCAAACTGAATGGCGCGAACAATCAACGTCACGCCAAACACCAGCAGCGCGGCGCCGCTAAAGATGACGAGCATCTTGGCCGACCACAGCGGATAGATAAACACGAACATGCCCGCGATGATGGAGAGCGCGCCGCTCAGGATGGCGAGGGCGCGGTTAGACGAAAGCTCGGACTCCAGAATCGACATGACGCCCTCGACGATCCAGCCAAAGCCGGCGACGACCACTACAAGCGTGGTGAGCGTCGCGGTCGAGAAGGCCTGGTTGCGCAGGATTATGACGCCGCCCAGAATAATGAGCAGGTTGGCGATGATGCTCGTAACGCGCCAGCCGGTGGGCAGCAGCGGCTCGAAAACAGCGGTAAACAGCCTGATCGCGGCCGTGATCACAAAGTAGATGCCCAAGACGGTCGTTAGGAAGACGAGGGACTTGGCGGGCGCAAACAGCAGTGCGATGCCGGCGACGAGCGCCAAGACACCCGTGATGGCGTAAATCCAGCGCACGGCCTTGACGGCCTTGCCTGCCATGCTTTTCTCGTCAAATCCAAACGCGCTCGATTGCTTGTCATCGTTCTTAAAGATGCCCATGATGTCTCCTTTCCGTGCGGCGTAAGCCGTAGCTCTTGCAACCAGTATCGCCCAAGGGCGCCGTCGCGTGGGGCGGAAAGGGCGAACGGGAGCCTCACCTTCCCGAATTGTTATCTTTGTTCCCGTTTGGATGTGGGATATTCAACAGGTGTAGAACATTGTAGCCCTGTTCGTTGTTGCCTACGTTTTAGGTTAGATTTTCTTAAGGACAATTGGCTTTTATTGAGGGGTCCCTATGAACGAAACTGTTCCTGCGGCGCCGGCGAGCGCCGAGTCGATGGCAAAGCAGGGTTGCGAAAAGCTTGGCCTGGACACGTTTGACGCGCTGGTTCGCCGCGCCCGCACGTGCCGCCGATTTGACGAGTCCATGCGCGTACCGCGCGAGTTTTTGCTCGAGCTGGCGGAGCTGGCGCACTTGGCCCCTTGCGGCGCCAATGCTCAGCGCCTGCGCTTTCATGTGGTGAGCGGTGCCGAGGACTGCGCGCGCGTATTTGATGAGCTCGCGTGGGCCGGTGCACTCAAGGACTGGCCGGGTCCCGATGAGGGCGAGCGCCCGACCGGCTACATCGCGATTCTTGCCGAGCGCGCTGTTCCGGGTAAGCCCGCCGCGCCCATCACCGAGGTCGACACGGGCATTGCCGCCCAGACGATGATGCTCGCCGCTCGCAGCGCCACGCCCGAGGTGGCGGCCTGCATGTTCAAGGCCTTTACGCCCCGTGCAATCGACGCCATGGGGCTCGATAACGACAAATACGAGCTCAAGTTGATCATGGCTTTTGGCGTGCCAGCCGAGACGCAGGTGATCGACGCGATCGACTCCAACCCGGATGGCTCTATCAATTACTGGCGCGATGAGACGCAGGTGCATCACGTGCCCAAGCGTCCGCTTGCCGACGTACTCCTGTAGTTACGCGTCGTTGCGGTACGATCCGGCGGCAAAACCACCACAAAGGCGCCCGTCTCCTTCGTGGTGATGCGAGGGGAGGGCGTGTGGCCGATCTGTATTTGGTGCGGCATGGGCAGACCGAGCTCAATGTGAAGAACATTTTGCAGGGCTGGCACGATTCGCCGCTTACGGCGCGCGGGCGCGAGCAAGCGCTGGCGACGCGTGCGGCGTTCGAGGACCGCGGCGTGACCTTTGACCATGTGTATTCGTCTCCGCTGGGGCGGGCGCGGTGTACGGCCGAGCTTATCGTTGGCGAGGGTCGTTCCATAGAGCTGGTCGATGAACTGCGCGAGTGGCATTTGGGTTCGTTGGAGGGCACATCAAACTGTGGGATGCCGGCGCAACCCTGGGGCGATTATCCGGTTGCCTTTGGTGGCGAGTCGGAAAGTGAGCTTCGCGCACGTATGGTCGCGGCGCTGTCCCGTATCATGGCCCGACCGCAGCACAACTGCGTGTTGGCCGTCTCCCACGGCTCAGCCTGCCAGGAGTTTCTTAGATGCGTGACTGGCGGGGGAGAGCAACCCGACAACGGTGCCATGCTTCATTTTGGCTATTGCGACGGGGCGTTTTCGCTCTTAGGTTGGTAACAAACGAAAGGACCCCTATGAATAAAGACTTGTATCTGGTCCGTCATGGACAGACGATATTTAACCTCAAGCGCATTATTCAGGGATGGAGTGACTCGCCGCTTACGCAGCTGGGATGCGACCAGGCCGCGCGTGCCGGCATGTTCTTGCGTGCGCGCGGCATTGAGCCCGATCATGCCTACGCCTCCACGCTTCATCGCACCGAGCAGACTATCGCCAACTTGTGGCCGGGCTTGGCGTACGAGCGCCTGGACGGCCTGCGCGAGTGGTTCTTTGGCGACTTTGAGGCCGAGCGCGTGATGCTCATGCCCGAGCGCCCGTGGCGCGACTTCTATTGCCAGTTTGGCGGCGAGGGCCAGATGCAGGTGCGCGAGCGCATGGTGGCGACGTTGACCGAGCTTATGCAGCGTCCGGACCATACGTGCGTGCTCGCGGTAAGCCACGGCTCGGCTATCAAGGAGTTCATGGACCACGTGAAGGGTGCGGCGGCAGATGAGCGCGACCGCGTTCCGGGCAATTGCTCGGTGTTGCACTTCGCGTTTGATGATGCGACGGATACGTTTGAACTGGTTGAGATCTTTACGCAGGAAGACTACGCGCACGAGCTGGGGCTTGAGCCGCTCGTGGTGGCAGCAGGCCCGCAGCGCGGGTAGCGCGGGCGTGGCGATGTAGATCGCCGACATCATTGCTCGATGTGAAAGGGGCGGGGATGCATGCACGGGCATTGCATCCCCGCCCCTTGTTTGTTTGGATGCTGGGTTTCCAGCTTCGCGTTTGAGTCCGCTAGAACCGCGCGATTTGGTGGGTGAGCAGACCCGTCGGGATCTGCGGCGCGGTGCCGCTGACCTGCGCGGCGGGGAACAGCGCGGCAACGGTAAAGTTGAACGGCTCTTTGCCGGTGTACGTTCCGGCGGCACGGGCCTCATCGGCCAGCAGCTGCGACGCTCCGGTCAGAGCGGCGGCGTAGGCGGGGTCGTCTGCCGGCGTCGGCTCCGGCGCCTGATCGAGCATGGCGCGGATGGCCCCGACGGCGTCCTCGCGCTTGACCTCCCACACACGGTGCGTAATGCCGGCGGGGTCGGTGACGGCATAGAGCGAAGCGCCCTCTTTGGCGGCGCCGAGGATGATATCCATGACGGGCGAGGCTTCGTAGGCGAGCGACACGGGGCGCGGCTGCACCTTGAGCTCGGCGATCGTGCGCGCGGCGGCGGCCACGTCAGCGCTGGCATCGCCCTTGCCGCTCACAAGTACACTCATCGGGCAAATCGCCACAACGCCCGTCACGCGACCCGGCTCGCCCGAGCATTCGTACACGTAATACGCCGCGCCTGGATCCTTGAGCATCAGGCCGTCGGCGATGGCGCCGCGCAGGGCGTCGTTGCCGCTCAGGATACCGCCCATCTGCGACAGCGCCTCGAGCACGCGGTCCTGAGCCGGTCGGATGCAGGGAAACGGAAGTGCTTTCATGGACGGTCCTAACGCGCGAATCGGTTTGTTCGCGGCTTATTATGCCTCAACTTGGCTATCCGCGTCCCAGAGCGTGTTGTCGGCGAGCGCGATGAGCACTTGCTGGCAGCGAACGATATCGGCATGGGGCACATGCTCGTTGGGCTTGTGCGCGAGCGCCAACGATCCGGGGCCGTAACTCATGCAGTTGCGGTTGCCTGTCTTGCCGGCAATGACGGCGGTGTCGGTGTAGCCGGTAAAGAAGCCGACGGTCGTGTCCGCGCCCGTCACGTCATCGGCGGCACGCTTGAGCGCGGCTAGAAGGGGGGAGCTTGGGTCGCGCTCGATGGCGGGGCGGTCGCCCGTCACGGTATAGCTTCCATGGCAGCCGGGAACCGCGGCCTCAGCGCCGGCGATGGCTTGCTCTACCATGCGCGTCGCGGCGGCCGTATCGGTCGGCGGCGTCAGGCGCATGTCGACCCAGACCTTGGCGTAGTCGGGCACGACATAGGGGCGATAGCCGCCCTCAATCTGACCAAATGTGATGGTCGATGGTCCCAGCTCATCATGCACGGGCAGCGCCCCGAACGCATGGCGCAGCGCGCACACGACCTCGGCCATGGCGGCGACGGCATCCGCGCCCTTCCAGGGCTGGCTCGCGTGCGCCGTCATGCCTGCCATCTCAATCTCGAACCATGTGCGTCCCTTGTGCGCCACCTGAATCTGTCCATCGGTGGGCTCGGTGTCCAGCACCCATTCGCGCGAGCCGACCCAGTCGGCATCGATGGCCGCCTCGGAGCCGCGCATAAAGTCCTCCTCGTCGACCGAGCAGATGAGCGAAAAGCCACGGCGGGGCAGCGCGCCCTCCGCCGCCACGCGCTCGAGCGTATGGATCAGTGCGACAATGGCGCAGGCCAGGCCACCCTTCATATCGCAGGCACCGCGGCCATAGAGTTTATCGTCACGCACGATTGCTCCGAGCGGCGGAATGCCTGCGTCCCAGCCGTCGCCCAAGGTGACGGTATCCATGTGACAGATGTAGACGAGCCGTGGCTCGTCGCTCAAACCGGGCACGGTGACCATAAGGTTGCGGCGTCCGGGGAGCACCTCGAGCTCCTCAATCTGCACGGCATCGAGTACCGGATGGCTCAGCTGCGCCATCCGTTCCTCAACCAGCGCATTGATATAGCGTTCAATCTCGCCCTCATACGCACCCGGGTCGGAACTGTCGATCCGCACGAGCCCTTGCGTAAGCCGCCAGGCAAAGTCCTCGTCAACCATATGCAACCTCACAATCAGTCTGCTTTCCAAACCGATTGTAAGCCTCCTGAGAGATCCGCGGCGTGCGCGCAGCAGTATTTACCGTTCGCAGGCCGAGCCAGCGCGATTGCCGTCCGAGCGGGTTCACAGACCACGCAGTGGGTACGTACCATTCATGGACGACATGCTGTGCGACATATCTGCCTTTCGGTATCACCGGATACCTCCACAGGTCTTGGCGATAATGCCGGTCCTGCCCGATTCTGCGGACGATCCGCGCAGGGAGCGCCTTTGTGAGCACCCGCTCGTCAAGCATTTCCTGAGCACCCCGTTACACGTCTTGTCGCAGGGCGGCTGCGGGCGTAAGGGCGGTCGCATTGTCAGGCATGTTTGGAACGGGGAGAGGCCGTTTGGCTCCGCGTGGCAGACAGAGTTTGGCCTCGATGTTGCGTCCCCGCTCTTTACCTTGCTGACCCTGGCTTCCTCGGTTTCAAACGAGCGGCTGATCATGTGCATGTATGAGATGTGCGGCACCTTTGCCGTGTGCAAGATTGCGCCTCGAGTAAAGTCGGCGCTTAAGCAGGCATATGGGGGCCGGTGGGGCGACGCGCGGCTGGGCTGGGAAAACGTAAAGGATGTCTCGGGGAATCCAACAGACTTGTGGAAACGACCTCCCTTGATCGAGCTCTCTGAACTTACGGAGTTCGCCAATAAGATCCAGGGACTCCGCGGTGCTAAATCGTTCATACGCGCCGCGAAATGCATTACGGGGGTGGCAGCATCGCCGCTCGAGGTCCAGGCTTCGATGCTGTTTGGCCTTACGAGGTTGCGCGGCGGCGAAGGGCTGCGCCTTACCAATAACGTTGAGATTCGTATGACGCGCAGCGCCCGCCTGATTTCGGGGCTCGATAGGCGCTATGCCGATATCCTGCTGGCAAATAAGGACGGCAGTCGAGAGTGTCTGGTTGAATGCCAAGGTAAAGCCGTTCACGGATCCATAGAGTCCAAGATTTCGGACTCCGATCGAACGACGGCCTTGCAAGCGATGGGATATCCTGTCGTTCTGATGACCTATAGCCAGCTGGCCGACCCCGATGCCTTCCGCGTGGTGATGGAGCTCATCATGTCCTATCTCGATGCGCCGTTGAAAGACAAGACACCGCGGCAGCGGGAGCTCGAACGGCGGCTTCGTGAGGAGATTTTTATCGATTGGGCAGGAATGTAGTCGCGCGGGTGGAAAACGGTCGAGCGAGCTAGAGTTTTGGGCGAGAAAAAAGCTTCAGTTTCGCCTTGGAAGGGCGTTAAAAATGCTATCCGGAACAAGTTATTTCGGAAAATGGACAGTCAACTTTAATTTGGCATATAGAGATCGATTATTACTTACTAAAGCCCCTGATAAAGCTGTTTATCAGAGCGGGTGCGCTCAGTGATTCGGGCATGACTGTCGATTATCCGAAAAAACTTGTTCTTGGTAGCATTTACAAAACCAGCCGGAGCAACGAAATCGGCCCCCGTTTCGTGAAAACGGGGGCCGAATGGGCTTCATGGCCTGCCTGGCAGGCTTGGTGCCGGCGCTATTTGATCACGCGCACGCGATACATCGACGGAATCTGCTTGAGCGCCTCGATGGTGCTGCTGTTCAGGTGCTCGTCGGTGTCGAACATGGTGTAGGCGTTCTCGCCAGCGGACTCGTTGGTCATACGCTGCACGTTGGCGTTGTCCTTGGCCAGGATGGCCGTGATTTGGCCAATCATGTTGGGCACGTTGGCGTGCAGGCAGGCGATGCGGCTCGCGGCGCGCGCCTTGCCCATGCTGCAGGCGGGGTAGTTGACGCTGTGCGCGATGTTGCCGTTCTCCAAGTAATCCTTGAGCTCGCTGATGGCCATGTCGGCGCAGTTGGCCTCGGCCTCGCCGGTGCCGGCGCCCGAGTGCGTGGTGATAAACGTGTTGGGCATCTTGACCGTCTTGGGCGTGGCAAAGTCGCAGCTAAACCAGCTCAGCTTGCCCTCGCGCAGGGCTGCGTCGACGGCGTCCTCGTCAATGATGGTTTCGCGCGCGTAGTTGATGAGCACGGCGTCGGGTGCCAGCAGGTTAATCTGCTCGGTGCTGATCATGCCGATGGTGTCTGCCTTGCTGGGCACGTGTACGGTGAGGTAGTCGCAGCCGCGGCACAGGTCCTCGAGCGTGCCTACGCGCTGCACCTCGCGGCTCAGTACCCACGCGTGCTCAACGGAAATGAACGGATCGTAGCCGTAAACGTCCATGCCCAGATCGACGCAGGCGTTGGCGACCTTGGAGCCCACGTTGCCCAGACCGATGACGCCGATGCGCTTGCCCTTGAGCTCGCGGCCCACAAAGGCCTTCTTGGCCTTCTCGGCATCGACCTGGATCTCGGGGTCGTCGGCGTTGTCGCGCACCCAGTTCATCGACTGCACTACGCCGCGGCTCGAAAGCACCAGCATGCCCAGGACGAGCTCCTTGACGGCGTTGCTGTTGGCACCGGGGGAGTTAAAGACAACGACGCCCTTCTTGGCGTATTCCTCGACGGGGATGTTGTTGACGCCGGCGCCGCAGCGGGCGATGGCGCGGATGCCCTCGGGCAGCTCGTAGCCGTGCAGGTCGGTCGAGCGCATCAGGATCGCGTCGGCCTCCTCGGCGGTGCTTACAAACTCGTAGCCCTCGCCAAACTCGACTTTGCCGTCTTTAGTGATGTCGTCGATGGTCTTAATCTTGCGCATGGAAAAACTCCTTAGCAGGTTTTAATCTAAACAGGGTGGTCTGAGGTGGCTGGTCGGCCCGCGTGTTGCGGGCTAGTTAGATCGCGGACTCAAACTATGCTGCGCTTCGAAGTCCTTCATGTACGTGGCCAGCGCCTGCACGTCCTCTATGGTGACGGCGTTGTACACGCTGGCGCGCATGCCGCCGACGAGGCGATGACCCTTGACGTTTTGGATCTGGTGCTCTGCCGCGCCCGCGACAAAGGCCGCGTCGAGGTCGGCATCGCCGGTGCGGAACGTGACGTTGGCGATGGAGCGGCTGCCCTCCTGCGCGGTGCCGTGGAACAGCTCGCTGTTCTCGAGCAGGTCGTAGAGCAGGTTGGCCTTGGCCCAGTTGCGCTCGGCCATGGCGGCAAGTCCGCCGGTCTGCTCAACCCAACGGAACACCTTGCCGCACACATAGATGCCAAAGGTGTTAGGCGTGTTGAGCATGGAGCCCTTGGCGGCCTGGGTCTTAAGGTCCATGTACTGCGGCGTCTGCGCAAAGGCCGGGCCGTCAGCGATTAAGTCGTCTCGCACGATGACCACGGTGACGCCCGCGGCGCCGGCGTTTTTCTGCGCGCCGGCGTAGATGAGTCCGTAACGCTCGACGTCGAGCGGCTGCGATAGAAAGCAGCTCGAGACATCGGCGACCAGCGGCACGTCGCCGCAATCGGGCAGCTCGTGGAACATGGTGCCAAAGATGGTGTTGTTCTGGCAGATGTAGACGTAGTCGAGCCCGTCGCCCGTGGCCTCGGCGGCAATGCGCGCGTTGACGTCGGTCATGGCGGGAATGCGGTCGAAGTTGGTGCCCTCGGAGCTTGCGAGCAGCACGGCCTCGCCGTACTTGGCGGCCTCTTTGTACGCCTTGTTGGCAAAGTTGCCGGTCACGACGTAGCCGGCGCGGCCGCGGCGCATGAGGTTCATGGGGATGCCCGCAAACTGCAGCGTGGCGCCGCCCTGCAAAAACAGGACGTGGTAGTTGTCCGGGATGCTCAGCAGACGGCGCAGGGTTGCCTCGGCGTCATCGATGATCTGCTGGTACATGCTAGATCGATGGCTCATCTCGAGCACGGACATGCCGCAACCGCGGTAGTCCATCATCTCGTCGGCGATCTCGGCGAGCACACTTGCGGGCAGCGCGGCCGGGCCAGCTGAGAAGTTGTGCACACGTGCCATCTTCTAATTCCCCCTCGTAGTCGTTTGAACGTTCGGGATACTTTAGCACAGTGGAGCGCCCGGCGCGACCGTATCACGGTAAAACTCGACTGCGCCGCTATGATTTACAGGATGGTTACATGGGGGAGAGGTGACCTTACCTGATGGCTCGCATCCGATCTGCCTCGGCTTTTGCCTGCTTCCAAGGACGCACGCGGCCGTTGACGAGGTCATCGTAGCCGCGGGCGATGGAGTACTGGACAGCCCTGTGAGCTTCGTGGCGGTTGTCAATTACCGAACCAGAAGTGTTTTGCAAGAATGGAGTTGGGTTTTCAATTGGCATGCAGAGCCCCCCCCTGTAATGCTTACCTATTCAATCTATGTCGATAATAGCGTGTGGGTACCTTGCGGGATTGGGACAAAGCGATAGGCCGTAGGGAAACCCTGGACTCCCGGTCGGCAGATCCGTGGGTCTATGTTCACAATTGAATCATTTTGGCAGCGGTTTTGTTGTGCAATAAAAGACACTTGAGCCATAGCAGACACTTCCAAGCGCTGTTCACCGGATGATAACGACCGTCTGCGGAAACAGCCCATTGGACAGTTTTGTTCGTCGGGTTGCGCAAGTGTCTCACGGTATGATTAAAAGCGCGTCATGCCAGACCGGTGTTAATAAAAGGTCACAAATGGCGGCATCGAATGCAATTACGGCATAGGGGATGCTGATGAGCGAAGCGAACTACTTGGAGAGGCTGAAGAAAGCGCCTATCTCGGAGCTTAGTTTTGATGATGTGGGGCTAAGGCGTTTAATCCAGAATGCTGGTTTCTGCTACTTGCCCGATCTTTTGTCTCTTACCGATCAAGAGATAGACGCTCGTTTTGATGGCAGATATGCCGATTCAATCATTAAGATGCGAAAGAAATACCGCGCAGTTCCTGAAGCCTTCGCGGCATCCATGCTTCAGCCCAAGATGGTTGAGAAGCCGACGAACGTGAAAGTCCTGCCGAAAAGCCGACCTCCTCGCGAGTCAAATACCGAGACAGCGTCTTCGATAGAGCAATATGAATACGACTTGAGCCGTTTTCCGCTCACACGCTCGCATGGGTTGTTTTCGGCAAAGTTGGAGGAATTTGAAGAAAGAGCTCGGGGTGCCTTTGACGACCTTGGCTCAAGGTCTGAAAACGTCATGGTTTATCAGGCGTTTGAAGAATTCTCGGCAGACCTTGATGAGCTCAGCGCTGCTTTTGAAGAACTCATAAAACGTTACCCGACAAAACCTCGCATTGTTCTGATGCTGATTGATAGGTGTTTGCCGAACGCTTTTATGGTTTATGTTGCTGACAAGGCGCGCAGGGTTTTCAACGAGCATAACCTATGGGGCAATTTTTTCGCGAGTCTTGGCATTTGCGACAGTAACGTACAGGGGCTTGTAAAGCATATTTTTATAAAACATGTTGAAGAGCGTGGAATGCCTTTGTACGGTCGTGATGAGGAAGTTAATTACTACTTCTACACCGCACTCCTCCACGGAGGCTTATCGGAAGATTCTTGGTCAAACCTGTGGGAGAAATTACTTCCACTTGCGAAAGAAGTTTCTAAAGGCAGTCTAGGTTTTGGCGGAGAGATGGACGGGCGCTCCGTTCTTAGGGAGCTAAAGAACCCCGAGAGTCGGTATGCTCCCGAAAAGGCAGTCCTTAACATTCTTGAGAAAGCGCCCGATTCAACCATTGCTCCATTATTTGAGGCGTCCATGCGCGTGGCGGCGCAAATTGTTGACTCGAATAGGGCTGGAAGCCGCTACACGATGCTATCTAGTTTCGGTCTGCCTGAAGCCGCAATGCAGGCCCTTCGTGACAACCAAGAGCGTGTGCCGCCCTTGGCGAACGAAGGAAGGGCTGCTGAGACGCAAGAGCGGAGAAGTGGCACCCACCGATTGATCTATCTTCCGATTGCCAGTTTGCAGCTGGATTTATCTGAGGGCGTTGTGACCATGCGCTGGCCGCGCCAACAGTTCCCGCTGCATTTTGCTGGTGACAAGATTGACTATTATGTTGACGGCGAGCTAAAGGCAAGCTCTGAATTCGATATGAGTGTCGGAAAATGCATTTTGAATGCCGTCGGTATTGCCGTTAACCCTCGGGCTCGTTACGACGTGGAATTGAAGCTCATGCAGAAAGATGAGCGAGCGGGTGACTACATCGAGCTTAGTTCTTTGAGCCAGTCGTTCAGTAGGAACAAGCCCGGTTGTTTTGAATTTATAAAGGACGCTAAGGGCTTCTACCGCTTACGTGGCAAGAACGAGCGGTTAACGAAAAAGCGTCGTATCGCATACATTGTTAAAGACGGATACAAAATCGTTCCCGGGCAAGGCATGAAAGCCGTTTCGGAGTATGAGGCTTCTGGCGATTGGGATGAAAACCAGATCTTCATCTATGATGTGGAGCCCGGTTCGGCAGGTTCGGTTGTTGACGAACTTACGGGCGAGGAAGTTGCCGTTTGGCAAGAACGTTATGTCGCAAAGGTTGATAAGCATCGCATTATCGGAGAAACGAGCGACGGCGTTGACTTGTATGGGCGCGTTCCGAACGAACTCAATACCAGCGACGGCCTGCCCTCTGTGAGCATTGAAGCGCTTGATGGCGCGAGCGCCCTAAAAGACTTGGACATCATGTGCTGCTGCGATGGCGAGCTGGTGTCGATGCCTCGTTGCGCCATATATGAGGACGATACTGAAAATTCAGGTATTGCAAGAATAGAATTCAATCCCTCAAAAACGAGTCAATTCAGTTGGCATATCGAAGAGTGCGTCCTAGAGGCGAGGCAGAAATCTGTCGGTGGTAAGGTTGTTTTCCGCTACCGATTCGCAGTGGTTCCCATACAAGAATTTAGACCTCTGTCCATCAGCATTGATCACGGGCGTGCTGTAGCCGAATATGGCTTCCAGGCGTGTCTTCCCATTGATGTTGTGCGTATTTATGAAGAAGCCGATGCGGGAAGCGAATGCGACAGGCTTAATTCCCTCAATGCCTGGGAGCGGTATGAAGCGAAGGCCCTCCTGAAGGATGAGTTCTTGCATCTCCGTATTCGTTCGAGGGAGAGCGGCAAAGAAACCGATGCCAAACTTGCTCTTGCTGCAATAGGCGTTGACATACCAGAAAGACTTGCAAATCTATCCAAGGAGCGTCCAATCTGTTTGGCAGATGCGTTGGAACTCGGCCCCAGTGCGGCAAACTTTAAGATTATCTCCTATGGTTGGAGGTACAACAGGGCTGCGCTGGTGATGCTCGGTTCAAAACCCCTTTTCTTCAAGAACCTCAAACAGCCTGGCGAATACGGATTTAATCTATTTAGACATGCAAGCCTCTTTCAACAGACTGACTATAGGGCATCCAGTCGTCTTCCTCTGAGGCTGTCCCTGTGCTATGGCGATGACGTATCAACGGGAGAACTGATTCCAGCTTGGACCGATGTTCAAATGCTTGATTGTGCCGAGGGGCTCGGTATTAACGGCTGGAAGCTATCGCCGGGAGAATCCCTTGGATATGTTCTTCGGTTTGAAGGTAAGCCCTTGTGCGACATTCATTTCAGGTTCTTTAGGCGTTCCAAGTATAAGGAAAGAGACGAAAAGCCGATTGCTACGGCCTTTGCGGAAAAGGACTCTGCGGAGGTTACTCTTCCATTAAGCGTGGTGAGGCAGCTGAGCAACAAGAGAGAGGTTGCAGTTGAAATGTCACCGAGCGACTTCTTTGGAGACCCTCGGCGAGAATACGCGACCAGTATCATTCTTAAATAGCAGGAGCAAATAATGACGGATGTAAAAGAATTCAACCCCATTGAGACTGCGCGCAAAGTGGAGGACTCTTATCGCGAGTACATTGCCACTACTATTCACTTTGATGACGCGGATTTGCAGAAGCAGCTTGAGACGATTCTCTGTGAGCCGGGATATCTTGCAAAGGGACCGTTTCTTGAGGCGGCGCCTCCGTACCGCAAGGATAAAACTGTGGCCGACCTGGTGGACGAGGGGCTTCTCTGCAAGGGCATGATGAGTTTAGGCGGCGGAGAGACGCGTAATTTTGACCCCTATCGCCCCTTATATGTGCATCAAGTTAAGGCTATTGAAAAGAGCGTTGCCAGGCGTAATTACGCAGTCGTTACGGGCACGGGTTCGGGTAAGACTGAGTGCTTTTTGCTTCCGATTCTGAATGACATCCTCACAGAATTCGAAAAGAGCGGGCGCTCCGCTGGCGTCCGTGCCATGATTCTTTACCCGATGAACGCCCTTGCAAACGATCAGCTTAAACGATTGCGTCAGTTGCTGAAGGGGACCGATATCACCTTCGGGCGTTATACCGGCGACACTGAGGAGAAAGAGTCCGTGGCTCTCCGTAAGTGGAAAGACGAAAACCCGGATCAAACTAGACTGCCAAATGAAATCATCTCTCGCGAGAAAATACGTGAGAACCCACCCAACATTTTG
The DNA here is from genome assembly GCA_958403205.1 of uncultured Collinsella sp. Taxonomy (GTDB): domain Bacteria; phylum Actinomycetota; class Coriobacteriia; order Coriobacteriales; family Coriobacteriaceae; genus Collinsella. The sequence goes on from CATXWM010000015.1 coordinate 38,144, forward strand.
CTTACAAACTACTCTATGCTTGAGTATCTCCTTCTACGTCCGGAGGATGCGCCGCTGTTCGAAGGGGCATTTGGTGCAAACTGGCGGCATATCGCCATCGATGAGGCGCACGTTTATTCAGGCGCGCTTGGCACCGAAATCGCATATTTGCTGCGACGAGTAAAGGCTCGTATCGAATCGGAAACGGGGGAGCTGCCCAAGCTTCATTGTTACGCAACTTCCGCAACAATCGGCTCAGAAGAAGATATGCCGAAGGTGGCTACATTTGCTCGGGATCTTTTTGGCGAGCCTTTCTCGGGTGATCCCGCAGATCTCGATGTCATCACGAGCGAGAAAGATCAGCCCCAAGATGCTCTTGATGAAAAGCCTTGGGGCACGCTTTCTCTAGACACTTGGGCGGAACTTCGCAGGGAACTTTCCGATCCTGAAAACGCAAACGTAGAAGACATTCGCAGCACACTCGCATCTGGTGGAGCTCCTGAAGAGGTTGTAGCGAGACTAGACGGCGAGTCCCCCCTAATGGGACTAGGAAAGATCCTTCTGGGTGAATCGTCTGCGGCAAAACTGGTGAGACGCTGCGAGCGTCTTTTCGACCTCACTGATCTTGACACCATTGAGGAGCTTGAGATCGAAGGGCTCACGGGAGATAAGAGGGGTGTGGAAATCCTCACTGCCATGGTTGAGGTGCTTTCCTCTGCGCAGCGCTCCAAGGATGTCCCCATTCTTACGAGTCGTTACCATTCCTTCTTGCGTGCTCCTGAGGGCATCTATTTAAATCTGCATACACGTAAGCTGACTCCTCACAAAACGATTGCGGAGCATTATGACGATGAAAACGATACTCCTGTATATGAGGTGTCGGTCTGTCGCCATTGTGGGCAGGCATACATCCTTGGTGAGGAGAGCTCTGATCCCGAGGTGAAGACTGCGTGGTTAAGTCCTCGACATGAAGGAACGGATTCCGACGACGAGTTTCTTCCGAGAGTCTACTACCGTCTTCTCTCTGACGAATCGGAGAGAGATCCCGATGAGAAGATCCAATGGCTGTGCCCGATATGCGGGTCTTTGTATCATGAAGCCGAGGGTGGTGCTCATCGTTTCGAGCATGAGATTGTTGCGCGTATCCCAATTGCGCTCAACCAAAACGAGAAAAAACAAGCAGACGAAGCAGAGGCGCGTTGTCGTCATTGCGGATATCAGTCCGTTGTGGCAATTCAGCCAATGCGCGTTTCGCCTGAAGCTGCGGGCAGTGTCGTTTGCTACAACTTAGTCAGGGATATTCCTCCTTTTGATGAGGAGGCTGACGAGGATGATTTGTTTGCAGACCTCGATGAAGAACGCAGGGCCGGAAGTGTTATTTGCTTCTCGGACAAGCGCCAGGACGCGGCTTTCTTCGCGCCCGCAATGGACAGAACTTATGGAAATATCACACGCCGTCAGCTGATAAGAGAAGCGGTGGAGGCTCTGTCTCGCGACGGTGAAGGCTGTAAGCCGAGTTCAGTTATTGATTGGATAACAAGTGTTGCAAAGAGGCGTTATCCGGGGGTTTTGGGTTCCAACAAGAAGGGGCAGGCGACGGCCTGGATTCTCGATGAGCTTGCGGCTGAGGATTCGCGGAACAGCCTTGAAGGCCTTGGCGTTGTAAGGATCGAGCCTACTGAATTTAACAAGGGGTTTTCCCATCCTGGGGCGAAAAAGCTTGTCGAAAGACAGGTGGATAGACTTAATGCCGATGGGGCAGCTTGGCTTTCATGCGAAGACTACATTTTGTTTGCAAGGACCTGTCTTGAACTGCTCCGAGAGAAAAACGTTATCGAGGTTCCTGAAGGGGTTCCTGAGCTAAGAAACAATCATGAGAAGCGCGGTAACCTTGTCGTGCTTGAGGGGGGCGGCTCTGCGTCAAAGGATATTGTTCAGTTTGCGGGAGATGCGGTACGTGGTACAGAAAATAAGCGCAGTGCCTTTATTCGCAAGTACGTCAAAAGGGTCCACGGTATCGAGCTGACCCGTGAGGACGTTCGCCCGATTCTGCAAAGTCTATTCCAGTTTATGGGGGAGTATCTAAGTTGCAAGCTATTTAGGGGCGAAGGATATTTGATCGATTCGCGTGAACACTTTAGGCTTGGCAGAGATATTTGGACTATGTATCCGCATTCCAACGATGATATTGTCTATCGTTGCGATGCATGTGGATGTGAGACTCATCTGGACACGCATGGCGTTTGCATGACAACGAAATGCAACGGCACGATGGTGAAAATGAGCTTCGCAGAGGCAAGAGACAAAGACCGCTTCTATAAAACCGTATATCAAGATGAGGCACTTCCCCTCGACATCGAGGAACATACTGCACAGCTGTCGTCCAAAAAGGCTAGAGAAATACAGAGCGAATTTATCAAAGGCAACGTTAATGTTTTGAGTTGCACGACCACGTTTGAGCTGGGTGTGGATGTTGGCGATTTGAGGGCCATTTTTATGAGAAACGTTCCACCTAGTACCGCGAATTATACGCAACGAGCCGGTCGCGTTGGACGCCGCGCTGGCAAGCCTGGATATGCCATCACGTTTGCTCGCTTGCGGCCCCATGATGTCGCGTACTTTGAGGACCCAGCCAAGATAATTGGCGGCAACACGAGAGTGCCAATGTGCTATCTGAATAACGATGCCATTGCGATACGGCATGTTTTCGCTGTCGCTATGTCTGAGTTCTTTCGCTACGCGAGCCGGAGCTTGGGCAAAGACTACTCTCATGGATACAACGACTTTATGGATCTTTCTAAATCGGAGCCGGAAGGCCTCGAGGATCTTCGAAGCTTTCTTGCATCGCGGCCAAAGAGTGTCTATGAACAGCTCGTCCGCGTTGTTCCGCAAGGCATGCCCGTGGCGGAAGAAGTTGGCGTAAACGAGTGGGGGTGGATAGCAAAGCTCGTTGGGCCAATCGATTCGGCTGAGAGCGGAAGCGGTGGCAGGCTTCTCCTTGCGCATAGCCTTAAGCATGCTGATTTTGAGCGTATTCAGGATGGTATTGAGCTGAATATGGGCGTCAACGACATTCTCGCATCCAAGCTTCTAAAGTCTAGGGATGCGCTCAAGAAGGAGAGAACTATCGCAATTCTTGCCGAGAGCGGAGTATTGCCTAAGTACGGGTTTCCGACTGATCTCGTAGAGCTCCATCTTCTTGATATCGAGAATTCTGTAGGTGAGAACAGGCTCGAGCTTTCTAGGGGTATGCGTCAAGCAATTAGGGAATATGCACCGGGGGCGGAAATCGTTGCCGGCAAGACGCTTTGGAAGTCCGTTGGACTCAGAAAGCCGAAAGGGCAAGAGTTGCGAAAGCGCAGGTATGGAAAGTGTCCAAATTGCGAAACATTTGTATGGCCCATTGAAAACTACAGTGATAAAGGCGAGTGTCCCGTTTGCCATACCGAGTTTGCTCTCGAAAAGAATATGCTCATACCTTCCTATGGTTTTGTCGGCACGGAAAACAAAAAAGGCATAGGGCTTAGAAGGCCGAGGCCAAAGGGGTATGCATCGGTGCACTTTAGCCAGCACTGGCCTAACGAGACCGCGACCAGGGAGTTTTGTTTTCCTGGCGGTGCGGTGAAAGTAAAATATGCCGAGAACGGGCAACTTTGTGTGCTCAATAGCCCTGCTAAGGGCTTCCAAGTCTGCTCTTACTGCAATCGCGCTGCTGTTGGTGGGGAGAAGATCCAACATACCTACTGGTGCGAGAAGAGCGGCACTGCTCCAAAGATTAATAGGTTCAGTGCGCTGGGTACGGCATTTGTGAGTGACGTCCTCGAGCTCGTATTTGATTTTGATGAGGCGACAGTTTGCAGCGATGGCGACTGGGAAGCTGTGATGTGGGCGCTGTTTACCGCTGCGGCTAAAATCCTCGAGGTTCCCGAGACCGAACTCGGAGGGACTACATACAAAAATGATGCAGGCAGCTTCTCAATACTCATCTATGATGACGTGCCCGGAGGAGCCGGTCATGTACGCCAGCTCAGCAAAGAGGTGACGGATCTAATTGAAGAGGCCTATAAGGTCGTAGACGGACATTGCGGATGTGGCGAAGAAACTTGCTGCTACGGTTGCATTGCAAATTACTACAACCAAGTTGTGCAGGCGAATCTTTCCCGCGGGGCTGCAAAACGAATTTTGGGAGCTCTTCTTACTGCCTCGTCATCCGGCCGTTTTGCTGGTAATGCCGATGAGGATAAAGAGCTCGATTACAAGGCTGGTGTCCCCAACCCAGTTGATGGATTTGAGCTATGGGCCTCTGATGATGGTGCGAGCAACGAGGCGCTGTCGCTGGCTGAAGCGATAAAGCTGTCAATCCGATCTAATTCTTCGGAGGAGTGGATCGAGTTGATTCGTGAAATGACGAGCTGCGATTCGCATTTGCGCTGGGAGACTCCGGACAAAGATGTGGAGCTATCTGATGCTGACGGCGACAGCGCTTACGCCACGCTTGTTTGGCGCAAGTCCAAGGTCATTCTTCTTGACGAGGAGGCAGCGGGCGATTTTAAAAAGGTATTTGGGTCCGCCTGGCGCAACGTTTCGGGCTGGAGCCTGTTTGTCGTTGGCGAGTGCTCTGCCGAAGATGTGATAGGCGAGATTTATAAAGAGGCATAACTGTGGCTGCAAGAATGATACCGAGCCTTGGCCCGGCTGAATACGACGATCGGAGTCGTGAAGGGGAGATTTATTACGCGTTGAGTAAGCTTCCCGATGATTTTACGGTTATCCATTCATACAAGATGTTGGATATTGTGGATGGAAACGCTATTGAACAGAGGGAAGCCGATTTCGTCGTGTTTAATCGCAAGCTCGGCATTCTTGTTATCGAGGCGAAAGCGGGGAGAATTCGCTGCGAAAACGGTGAGTGGCTGTACGGCAACGGCGTGTCAATGAGAAGGCACGGGGGTCCTTACCGGCAGGCGGATAGTATCAAATGGAAGCTCATTAATCGATTTGAAGATGTAGGGTTGAGGGAACTGTGCAATAGGTGCAAGGTTGCTCACGCGGTTTGGCTTCCGTCTTTGGGCGCCCACGAGCTCGGTTTTATCGACTACTCTCCTGAGGCTTCTCGCGATATTACTCTGTGCAAGACGGACCTTGGGGATCCAACTGAAAAAATAGTTCGCATCATGAGCATGGATGTCGGAGGAAGGGAGACGAGGCTTTCCAATGCTGAGGCTAAAGAGGTCTTGCATAAAGTGCTCCTGCCGGAGTTCGATATCGTCCCGACGAATTCAATGGACTATCGATATAACGACTTCGTGTTCGCAAGGCTGCTGGACTCGCAGGCTCGCGTGTTGAATTTCATAAAGGATCAGAAGACAGCGGTAATTAACGGGGCGGCAGGAACTGGCAAAACTCTCATTGCAATTGAGAGAGCTAGGCAGGCCGCCTGTACGGGCAGGGTTCTCTTTTTGTGCTTTAACTCGCTTTTGAAGGAAGAGATTACTAGAAGGTGCAACGATGTCCCGGAAATCGACGTCTATACAATTCCGGGCTACGCCTGCAAGGTCTGCAATTCTCTCGAGCCAAACTATGCCAGCCTGACCGAAGAGCTCATGGAGCACCCTGACTCGTTTCCCTATCAGCACATCGTAATAGACGAAGGCCAAGACTTTGGCCTCAAAGCCATTGAAGATGCGATGGTGCTCGAAACCTTGCGTTCTATCGTGGATTCGAGGCCGGAAAGCACGATGTACCTCTTCTACGACAAAAGGCAGTTTGTCCAAGGCTCAACTATGCCCAGCTTTCTTATGGATGCCGATTGCAAGCTAACGCTTTATGTAAACTGCCGGAATACGGAGGCTATCGAGAAGTCTTCCCTGAGTGCTCTTGGTGAAGCGCACGGTTTTAGAATGCAGGCTATGGCTAGGCTCGGAAAACCTCCATTGCTTATGATTGATTGTGACGCCGTCGCGCAAGAGGCATTTGTGGATAAGCACATTGATTTACTCAAGAATGCCGGTATTAATGACATTGTGGTTATCACATGCAAGACACTGGAAAACTCTAAGCTGTCGAGTTGTTTCACTGGCGATCAGAGCTTAAAGAGATGGAAAGGTCAGAAGGTTCCCGTTCATACGGTGAGAAAGTTCAAGGGGATGGAGGCTGCTGCGGTAATTATGATTGATGTTGATCAAGCCTTATGGGAACAGCCGTCCATGAGCTACATGCCTGAGCCTGGAACTTTGTTTTATACGGCTGCTTCGAGGGCACGGCATGAGCTCAGAATTGTTTGCGACATGAATGAGGATGCCTGCAACCACGCGCTCGTGACGATGGGCGTAAAAGCGAATAGGCGCCCCGCCAAGAAGCTCGCAAATGTTCTGGGAGCAGTATTGGTTGGATAGGGCACCGGCGCGCCCTGCCGCCCTTTGTGGACCCAGGATTGTGCCCTAGGGGTTTGCTGCTATTCATGCCATGTGTGGGCCGCAGCTAAATCACCGGGATATACCGTGACAAATACTCCTTGAGCGCCGGATCGCATACATAAAGAAACGTTCCCAGCATGCCACGCGTCATGAGGACATAGTAGGCGTTGACGATGATCTTTCGCAGGTCATCGTCGCTCGCCTTTTTCTTTGCGACAGCATCTTTAAAGTTCGCCTTGTTAACGCAGACGGCCTCTTTGTCGTTGTCGTAGTAAATGTCGGGACCCAGAATTACGAATCCGTAGTTGAGGTCGTAGCCCTGTACCGTGTGGATACATCCGACTTCGTTGACGGCGTTGGCGGAGTTAACCCAATCCTTTTGGCTCGAGTTCCATCGTTTGGGGATACTCTCAATGACGATATCGAACGCGTCTTTGTGTTTCTTCGTTTCCCACTTCCACGCAAAGCCTGCCGTCATGCGGGATAGACCAACTTCTTCTTCCTTGGCTTGCTGCAGAGAACAGAAATCCTCAAATCGGCTGACGATCCCAAACTGGTATCTGGGGATATCGCTGTCCGGATCCCCGGCTCGCGAATCGTAAGGCTCCGATGAAAAGAGTTCTTTGAACTTCATACCGGTGTGCATGTACGCCTTGTTGTCGAGTAAGTCGTAGACAAAATCGAGATATTCATCGCCACCGCGTACGCGCATTTGGGTGCTTAGGCTGAACTCTTCAGTTTCAACGCCCGCTTCTTCGAGCTGATTGAGTCGCTGCTCAAGGCCGTCTCGATTGAGTCCGGATGCGCGAACCTGCTGTTTGGGGTCGTAGAACAGGTACGCCTTGTCACAGCATTTGAATATCCAGTCAACCTGGTTGCTCGTACGCGGAAGGCCGAGGCGATCGCAGGTGTTGTAAAAAGCCCCGATGCCGGCGCCGGCGGTCAAGCAGTTTCCCAGTCGATGTGCTTCGTCGACAAGTAGGATGTCATAACGATCGTTTTTGGTTATGTCACTGGGGCTCAAGATATCGCCGGGCTTTAACCCTGGAAGGAAGTGCGTGAGTTTCCTGAGGGTCTTCTTCAGGGAATCCATGGGGGTGACAAAACCGACTCGCAGGCCGGAAAGGTTGGGCTCATTTTTGATTTTGAACATGAGACTGATGGCGAGGATTGTTTTGCCTGTTCCCGGCGCGCCGTTCACGACGGTTATACGTTCTCTTTTTGAGCCGCCATGTTTTACGTCTTCATGCTCCTGTTCGAGACGTTTATAAATCGTCTCGATCGTTTCGTATTGGTCGGGCGTAAGCGTCTTGAAAGGCGAGAACTTGAACAGATCGGAGTTCTCGAGCTCTTCAATCGGATGAATCGCGTAGTTCTCCTCACGAAGCTTCGTCCAGAGGTCTCGGAACTTCTGTCGATACTGAGGCCGCTCAAAATAATCGAACTGGGCATAGCCATTATTGGCATTGGTTACCTGGTATTTTTCGTCGGCGCAGAACAGCTCAATGAGCCTGTTTTCAAACTCAAATGTAGCGGACTGATTGAATGTCGGGTTGTCGATTAGAAGGGTCCGGTCGAAGTCCTTCTCAACGTTTGCGGCGTGTTGTTTCATTCGGCGTTGGTAATTTGTCGTTTGCCCGATGTACGCCGTTTTGTTTTTGCTGTTGGTCAGGATGTAAAGAACAGGCCAGCTTTCGTCATGGTGAGCCCCGGGCTTTGGCGTGCCAAAGTCTTGTAGTGATTCGCTTGTCTCAAAGGGCTGAGGTAGGGGAAGCGTGTATTGCCGAAGGGCGAACTCGCTACTCACGGTGTTCCGCCTTTCTGTATTCATTGGATGATGCGTTGATGGGGTAGCGCTCGCTATTGCGCATGAGTTTGGACGAGAGAGCGGTTGGGAGATCGATTCCGTTTAGATCGGCAAAACGCAGGAGAAAGATGAGCGTGTCGGTGACCTCGTCTTCGACGGCTTGGCGTTGTTCAGTGTCTTCGAGCATTTCTGCAATGCGCTCATCGCTCATAAAACGAAAGAGCTGAAGGAGCTCGGAGGACTCAGTTGCCATGCCGATGGCGAGTTCCTTTGGCGTGTGATATTTGCGCCAGTCGCGTGCATCACAAAAGTTCCTGACTTGTTCCGTCATGGCACCGAGCTTATCCATCGTCCGCAACCTCCCTGATGTTCACTGTTTTATTATGGCCGTATCTGGGATTTATTGCACATCATTTGGGGTGTGCGACTTATGCGGTAGCGATTGTCCAGTAGGAGTTTCATCATGAAGATCGACGTTGATGTAGACCAATTGCGCGAGAGCCTGCTCGACCGCGCGGGGAGTGCGGCGGGCGTGGGTTTTCCTGCTGCCATGCTCGACATGATGGATATCGAGGATGAGTCCCCTCAAGAGCTTCTAGACCGAGCCGAACGCGAAGGCCTCGACCTCCGCGACTTTGCCGTCGACGATGACTAAGGTAGCTAATTTGGGATGGGGCGTCTGCACCCGCAGCTGCGCGAAAATGCACGATAAGCCGGCGCAATGGAGTCTAATGACCTCGCGACGGTTCTGTTTTGACTGCACGCTGGCTAAGTGAGTAGACTTTTTTGGAAATCCTGAACACCCGACAAATTTGCTTCAACAAACCCGCAGGTCACAGACTTGTGCTTTGGTGACGTGGTCGGCGATTCGACAAAAGTCTACTCACTTAGTTTTGAGAGACGCTAATTGTCCGCAACGAGACCCCAGCCGGGGCGATTGATGCTCAAGAGTGGCCAATTCGGGACGGCTGCCCCGCCCCTCTTAGGGACAAGGCAGGGGTTGCGGTGACTTTGCGCACAAAAAAATGCCGGGGGTAAGACCCCGGCTCTTGGAGGCCCCTCTTTTGGAGGGTACCGATTTCTTTATAGCATGAGATCGGACGGCTTTCAAATGGCGCCATGTGGATGGGATGGCGCGCCTGATAAAGCCCTCAATGAATGGCATCTAACTAGCGTTCGTGATATAAAGAAATCGGTCATCTCAAAAGAGAGGGCTTCCAAGTGCCGGGGACGTTTTCCCCGGCTTTTTTCATTTCGGTGTCAATTCAAATGTTTTTCAACCCATCCCCTTAATAACTTGCGGTGAAATAGGGACTGTTTAGGCTGCTAGAAGGCCTATTCAGTCCCTATTTCACCGCAACTTATGGGTGGGGATGGCTACGACGCCAGTGTGGCAATGACGGCTTCGTCGCCGGCGTATATGAGGGTGTTACCGTCGGGGATGATCGTTTGGCCATCGCGTTTGAGCATCACGACGATAAAGGGATGCTTGCCTTGCGGCACGTCGCGCAGTCGCTGGCCGGCCAGGCGACCGTGGGGTGTCACGGTGACCTCGCGCAGCGTAACCTCGGCACGCTCTTCAAACGTCGGCGCGGCCATAACCAACAGGTCGCCTTCCTCAATTACGGTATCGCCGTTGGGTAGCACCGGGTGCGCACCGTCGCGCAGCACCAGGACCACGAGCATGTCCGTCGCGCTGCCAATATCGGCGAGCGAGCGTCCGGCAAACGGATGGCCCGCGCCCACCTTGAGCTTGACGAACGACATACCGTCCTCGTCGCGGTAATCGTTAAACGTGCGGCGCACGTCGCCTTCTGCATCGATCATATCGAGTTTCTTCGCCACCGCCGGCAGCAGCGAACCCTGCACCACAATGCTCGACACGGCAATCACAAAGACCAGGTCAAACAGGTCATGTCCACCGGGAACGCCGGCTACCACGGCAAAGAGGCTAAAGACGACCGAAGCCGCGCCGCGTAGGCCCGCCCAGCTTACGAGCGCTACCTGGCGAGGGTTTGTCTTAAAGGGCGCCAGCAGCAGACCGACGGCGATGGGGCGGCTCACGAAGAGCATAAACGCCATGAGTGCCAGGCCCGGCAGCAGCATTTGCGGCAGACGGGCGGGCGTCACGAGCAGGCCGAGCAAGAAGAAGATTGTCATCTCGGCCATCTCGGTGAGGGTGTCGAAGAAGTGCGCCAGCTCGACCTTGCCGGTGATGTCGCTCGCGCCTAGCACGATGCCGGCAAGGTATACGGCCAAAAAGCCGTTGCCGCCCAGATAGCTCGGCAGCGCGTAGGCGACGATGGCCACGGCGAACAAGAAGATGGTCTGCGCACCCTCGGCTGTTGCACGCGCGCGCTCGATCAGGCGGCCTGATGCCCAGCCGATGGCAAGGCCCAGGCCCACGCCCAGGATGATCTGCTTGGCCAGCAGCACGGGGATGTTAATGTCGCCGCCGGCCGCGAGTGTGGCGAGCACGGCGGTGAGCATGTAGGCGACGGGATCGTTGGAGCCCGATTCGACCTCGAGCAGCGAGTCGGTGCCACCTCTCAGCGACAGGCTGTGCTCGCGCAGCACGCTAAAGACGCTCGCCGCATCGGTAGACGCCACGACCGATCCCAACAGCAGGCCGCCGATCCAGTCGAAGCCCAGCACAAAGTGGGCGAACACGCCGGTGATGCCTGCGGTGATGACGACGCCGAGCGTGCTCAGCAGCACCGCCGGCGCGGCGACGGGCTTGGCGCGGTCGATATTGGTGTTAAAGCCGCCGTAGAACATGATGAACAGCAGCGCCGTGCTGCAGACGGTTTCGGTGAGTGCGTAGTCGCTAAAGTCGATATGCGTCGGGCCGTTGACGCCCAACAGCATGCCCAGCGCGATAAAGATGAGCAGGGTGGGGAAGGGGAGTTTTTTGCCGACGGGTTTGATGGTCAGGCACAAAATGATGACGAGGCCGATAAAGAGAAGGATCTGGTTCATGGATAGTGTCCGCTCCTGGGTGGTTGGCGTGGCACGGTCAGTTGTCTGCGGTTATTTTGTACCCAAAGATGGTGGGTTTATGGGGTTGGATTGCGCGCGTGCGCGATATCGTCATAGACGGCTGCCGTCTTTGCCTCTGCTCGGAAACCCTTTCCAGCTTTATTGCAACGGAGTACAATGGGTAACGTTTAAGTTCAACTTGAAGTTTTAGTTGCGGCACCGGGCTTCGGCCGCAATGCAAGGAGAGGCGTACCATGGCGATCTATGTGACATCTGATGCTCACGGGCACGTGCGTGCGCTTGACGAGGCCCTGTCTAAGATCTCGTTGACGTCCGACGACACGCTGTACGTGTTGGGCGACATGATCGATCGCGGGCCCGATCCGGTCGGCGTTATTAAGCTCGTGCGCTCGCTGCCCAACGCCCGCGTGCTCAAGGGCAATCACGAGCAGATCATGCTCGATGCCATCATTGGCCAGGATCCGCTCGATGCCGAGACCTGGGATATCAACGGTGGCTGGACGACGCGTGAGCAGCTCAACGACATGGAATTTGAGGCATACGAGGAGCTCGTGCGATGGATGGTCGCGCTGCCGCTCTACGCGGTGGTCGAGACCGAGGAGCGCCCGTATCTGCTGGTACATGCCGGTATTGAGACCGAGGCGGCGCAGGCGTTTTTGCTTGAGCATGGCGTCGATTGTGCCGATGGCGTTGGAGCGGTGGGTGCCGATCGCGAGCTGCTGCAGCAGATGCTCGCGGTGCAGTCGTCCGATGACCTGCTGTGGATTCGTCATGGCTATTGGGATGCGTCGACCGGGCTGCTTTCTGCCGAGGGCAAGGGCCCGGTCGTGGTGAGCGGTCACACGCCCACGGTATCGCTTGGGCGTTATTGCGAGGTCGGTGGTCTGGCGGGGCTCGATGAGGAATCGGGACGCGGGCAGATCGTGCGCTTGGGCGGCGAGGACACTGCTGGTGTGCCCGATCGCATCGACATCGACTGCGCCGCCGCCACCGGCTCCGAGTTCGGCCGCGTGGGCATCCTGCGGCTCGATGATGGGGCGGAGTTCTACGCGAACATCAACCCGGGCGAATAATCGGTGCAAGGGGTAGCTAATTTGGGACGTGTCTCTATAGTTTTGTCAATCGCGTGCTTCGCGCCATTT
>CATXWM010000016.1 GCA_958403205.1 uncultured Collinsella sp.
AAATGGCGCGAAGCACGCGATTGACAAAACTATAGAGACACGTCCCAAATTAGCTGCCCAGTGCAATGACCGTGTGGTTAGTTGCGCTTGAGGTGGACGACGGTTTCGCAGTGGAAGGTTTGCGGGAATAGGTCGACTGGCGTGATCTTGACGGGGGAGAAGGTGCCCTCTTCGACAAAGCGTTTGAGGTCGCGGGCCAGAGTTGCCGGGTCGCAGCTCACGTAGGCGACATCACGGGCGCTCGTGCTGGCGATAAGGTCGATCGCCTCGGGCGCGAGGCCCGCGCGTGGCGGATCGACTACTAGGACATCGGCGTCCTGATCGGGGAACTCGCGCACCGCGTCGCCGCCGATGACGTCGACGTTATCGAGCTTGTTGATCTCCAGGTTACGGCGCAGGTCGCGCACGGCCGGACCGTAAGCCTCGACGGCGGCGACAAAATCGCAGCGGCGGGCGAGCGGCAGGGTAAAGGTGCCGGCACCACAGTACAGGTCCACGGCCAGCTCGTCTTCCTGAGGATCGAGCGCGTCCATGACGAGCTCGATCAAAATCTCGGCGCCCTTGGTATTGACCTGGAAAAACGACGGGGCAGATAAGCGCATCTGGCCTTCGGCGATATTCTCGGTCCACGAGCCCTCGCCGGCGAGCATCTCGACTTTGGAGACACGGCGGGCTTTCTTTTCGCCCTTGCTCATCACACGCACGATACTCGTGGGATGAGCGGCGTCCGCCAGCACGCGGGAGACCTGCGAGCGCGGGAAGGAACCCGTGGGCGTCCAGAGTGCGACCTCGAGCGCCTTGGTGCGACGCGAGGCACGAATGCCCACGCGCTCAAGGCCCAGATCGTGGCTGCCGCTCAGATAGTTGAGCGCGCCGACGACCGATTTGAGTGCCTTAGGGAAGCGTTTGTCGAACAACGGACACGAATCGACGGTCACGATTTTGCTGGGATCGACGCCGTGCATGCCAAGGCGTACGCGACCGTTGACGACGGTCGGTTCGAGCTCGATTTTATTGCGGTAGCCCCAGTCGTCCTTGGTATGGCGGATGGGCTGCACCAGCTCATCGACCTGCTCAGGAGCGAACTTGCCGATGCGCTCGAGCGTGGAGCGCAGGTTTTGCTCCTTGGCGGCGAGTTGTGCCGTGCGTGAGAGATTGCCCCACGAGCAGCCGCCGCAGATGCCCACGAAGGGGCAGGGAGGCTGAATGCGATCGGGGCTTGGCTCCAGAATCTCGGTGGTGCGGGCGCGCATGAACGACTTGCCGTCCTGTACGACCTCGGCTTCGACGGTGTCGCCTGCCACGGCGCCCTGCACAAAGACGGCCTTGCCGTTGTCGGCGTGCGCCAGTCCGTCGGCGCCGTAGGTCATCGATTCTATGGTGAGCTTCATATTCCTGCCTGTCATTCGCGTTGTTGTCCGCAACCATGGTAGCAGGGAAAAGCGCCCTGCATCTGAGGCTTTCCTCAAATACGGGGCGCTTCTACAAACGTCTATTTCGTCTTGCCGGTAATGAGCGTCTTAAGACCCAGGCCGATCAGGCCCAGGCCCATGCGCACGCGACCGGGGCGATGGCGCTCGATGGCCCTGGTCTTGCCGGCGGGCTTATCGCGACGGGCGCTCGTCTCGGGTGCGGGCTTGGTGACCTGCGGCTCGGGCTGAGGTGCAGGTGCAGGCTCGGGCTCAATGACGGTCGCCTGGACCTTCTGAACCTCGGGCGCTTTCTCCACGGCGGGCTCTGCGGCAGCCTCGGGCTCTTTCACCGGGGGAGCGGCAATCGCTTCCGGTTTGGCAGCTGCCCCATGTTCAACCTCGGCCTGAATAGCTTCTTCGGCCACACGCTCCTTCTCCTGTGCGCGCTGCTGCGCGGCCGCCTCGGCGTTGCGATAGGCACGCTCCAGTAGGGCTTCCTGCGAGTTGAAGGGTTTCTCACCCTCTGCACGCTCCACGGGGACCCAGGTGCCGTCGCTCGTGAGGCTGCGGGCCTTCACGTTGTCGCGCAGCTGCATGCCCATGTACTCGTGCACCAGTGCGCGGCAGGTGGGGTCGAGCACGGGGAAGGCGATCTCCACTCGGTGCTCGGTGTTGCGCGTCATCATGTCGGCCGAGCTCAGATAGATCATGTCCGGGTCCACGCCAAAGGCGTAAACGCGCGCATGCTCCAAAAAGCGTCCGACGATAGAACGGACATGCACGTTCTCGGTCTTGCCCGGAACGCCCGGCTTGAGGCACGAGATGCCGCGGATGATCATGTCCACGCGGACTCCTGCGCACGACGCCTCGGCGATCTTGTCGATGACCTCGCGGTCGGTGAGCGAGTTGAGCTTAAAGAACACACGGGCAGGCTCGCCAACGAGGGCGCGCTGAATCTCGCGGTCCAGGCCGCGCATGATGAGCGGCTTGAGGCCGACCGGCGCCACGCCCAGAAAGCGGTAATCGCCGCGCAGGTTGCCCAGCGACAGGTTGCGGAAGAACAAGTTGGCGTCCTCGCCGATGCCGGGATGGGCGGTCATGAGCATAAAGTCGCTGTAGAGCTTGGCCGTCTTCTCGTTAAAGTTGCCGGTGCCCAACAGCGTCAGGCGTGTAAGCGCCATGCCCTCGCGATAGGTGAGCTGGCAGATCTTGGAGTGGCACTTAAAGCCCTCGGAGCCGTAGATGACGGTGCAGCCTGCCTCTTCCAGACGCTCGGCCCACTCGATGTTGTTCTGCTCGTCGAAGCGGGCGCGGAGCTCCATGAGCACCGTGACCTCTTTGCCGTTCTCGGCGGCATCGATCAGCGACTCGCACAGGCGGCTCTGCTTGGCCACGCGGTAGAGCGTGATACGCAGCGAGATGCACTCGGGGTCGTAGGCGGCCTCGTGCACCAGATCCAGGAAGGGGTTCATGGCCTCATAGGGATAAAAGAGCAGCTTGTCGTGCTGAAGTACCTGCTCTCGGATGGAGCGGGTCATATCGATCGTGGGGTTGGGCTGCGGCTTAAACGGCGTAAAGAGCAGCTCGTTGCGCAGGTGCTCGGGAATCTTGCCCTCAATGCCGAAGACATAGCCCAGGTTGAGCGGGATATCGCAGGTAAAGACCGAGCGACGCGAGAGCTCGAGCGCCTTGCGGATAGTCTTGAGCGTTAGCTTTTCGAGCGAGCCCGATACGGCGAGCACCACCGGCTGCAGGCGCAAGCGTTTCTTGAGGATGCGCTTCATGTGCTGGCGGTAATCCTCTTCCTCCTCGACGCCCTCGCCGTCCGGGTCGATATCGGCATTGCGGGTGACGCGGATGAGCGCACGGTCCAGCGGCTTATAGGAGCCAAAGCAGCTGTCCAGGCAGGCGAGGATGACGTCCTCGAGCAGAATGTAGGAGTAGGTGCCGGTGGGCGAGGGGATCTCGACCACGCGGTTCATCGAGGCGGGAATCTCGATCAGGCCCAGCAGGCTCTCCTCGTCGGTGACGCCGTCCAGGCCGCACGCCAGATAGAGCGCGCCGTTGCGCAGGTTGGGGAAGGGGTGGCGCGGGTCGATCACCAGCGGTGAGATGACCGGCGACACGTAGGCCTGGAAGTAGCGGGTTACAAAGGTGCGTTCCTCGGGCGTAAGCGAATCGATGCGGGCGCGGTGAACGCCCAGAGTGTCGAGCTTGCCCTCGATGCTCTTAAAGATGGACTCCCAACGGGTAAGGAGCCCGGGCATTTCGGCCATGACAGCATCGACCTGTTCGGAGGCGGTCATATTGCTCTTGTTGTCAACAGGCTGTTTTTTGAGCTCGGCAAGGTCGGACAGGCCACCCAAGCGCACCATAAGGAATTCGTCGAGGTTGGACTCGAAGATCGAGACGAACTTAAGGCGCTCGAACAGCGGCACGGACTCATCAAAGGCCTCGTCGAGCACGCGGTTGTCAAAGCGCAGCCAGCTGAGCTCTCGATTTTGCGTGTACGAGAAGTCGCGCGGCGGCTTGCGCAGCTTTGCGGCGGCTTGCTTCTTTTCGATTTTGCTCGGCATATGCATCTGTCCGTTCAGTCCCCGCAGGGGACGGTAGCCTAACCCTATTCACTATTGTCTCAATTTAGTCGACTTGTGGCACGGACGTATTGTGCGAACGGTATCTTTACCTACTTCTTACGCCGTCAAGGCATGCAGCTAACTGCCCGACTCGTTTTGAAAACAATCTATATCCATACTCAATTGGTGAGGATGTATGAATAAGAATGATTGCGAGCTGAATATAATCGAATTCAGATTGAATCATGGACAGACGATATATATATGCAGAAAACCGTTTTAGCTATGCAATTCCTAAACATGAAATTATTTGTGCAATCTTGCTCAATTCCTTAGAAAAAAGAACGATTACCTTTGAAAACCTGCTTTAGAGAACTGAAGTGCATCATGGGGGAATCGTATGCGATATACCGTTCATCGCACTTTGCTGACCGTTCGGGGGCGAGGTGGAAGTATGGACTGATTTTGGATATAAATATGTCGTCAGCAATAACGCCTCACACGGAGGGGCGCTAACGAATCGGCCCTGACAAGGGCCCGAAAGAAAGGTAGGAGGCCATGACGAAAGGTCTGCACGTGCCTTCCGAGATCGGCAAGCTCAGGAAGGTCTGCCTGCACCGTCCCGGCGACGAGCTCCTCAACCTGCCGCCCGACGAGCTCGAGCGACTCCTGTTCGACGACGTCCCGTTCCTGGAGGTCGCACAGCAGGAGCACGACACCTTCGCCCAGATCCTGAGGGACCAGGGCGTGGAGGTCCTCTACCTCGAGAACCTCGTCGCCGAGGTGTTCGACCAGGTCCCCGGCGCCCGCGCCGAGTTCACCGACCAGTACATCGCCGAGGCCGGCATCCGCGGCCAGCACATGCCGCAGATCGTCCGCGAGAAGCTGGACTCCATCGAGGACAACCTCGAGTTCGTCAAGAAGACCATGGCCGGCATGACCAAGGCCGAGATCGACCTGCCCCTCACGGCGTCCACGACCCTCGACTCCCTGGTCAACTCCGAGTCCGAGTCCGACCTGATCATCGACCCGATGCCCAACCTCTACTTCACCCGCGACCCGTTCGCGGTCGTCGGCGAGGGCGTCAACCTCAACCGCATGTACTCGGTCACCCGCAACCGCGAGACCCTGTACGGCAAGTACGTCTTCAAGTACCACCCCGACTACAAGGACGTCTCCCTGTACTTCCGCCGCGACTGCCAGTTCCACACCGAGGGCGGCGACGTGCTGAACATCAACGAGAAGACCCTCGCCGTCGGCATCTCCCAGCGCACCCAGGCCGCAGCTATCGACGTCATGGCCCAGAACATCTTCTGGAACTCCGACTCCAAGGTCGAGCGCATCCTGGCCTTCGACATCCCGGTCTCGCGCGCCTTCATGCACCTCGACACGGTCTTCACCCAGATCGACGTCGATAAGTTCACGATCCACCCCGCCATCATGGGCACCCTGCGCGTCTACGAGCTGACCGCCGGCAAGAACCCGGGCGACGTGAACATCCGCCTGATCGAGGACACCCTCGAGCACGTCCTGGAGGACGCCACCGGCGTCGACCAGGTCAAGCTGATCCCCTGCGGCGGCGGCGACCCGATCGCGGCCTCCCGCGAGCAGTGGAACGACGGCTCCAACACCCTGTGCGTCGAGCCCGGCAAGATCTGCGTCTACGCCCGCAACACCGTCACCAACGACGTGCTGTACAAGGAGGGCCTGGACCTTCTCGTCGTGCCCTCCGCCGAGCTCTCCCGCGGCCGCGGCGGCCCGCGCTGCATGAGCATGCCCTTCTGGCGCGAGGACCTCTAAGGTCTTCAAGGACCCGTACAGGTCTTAATACATACATCTAGCTGCCATTAGATGTCTCCCATTGGGGCGGTGCGGGTATTCGCACCGCCCCATTCTTGTATGAGGAACGTCAACACGATTGGATGACTGCTTTTGTAAGGAGCTTGGTCATGGATATCAAGGCAATCGGCGTTGAGGAGTGGCTCAACGTTTGGGAGAAGAGCGCCACGTGGGATATCGCCCAGTCGACGATTTCGTCACTTACCATGGGCGAGCTTCGCGCGCTCGACGAACAGGACGGCGCCACGTTCTACGAGCGCCTGGATCGCGAGAAGATGAACTACGGCTGGATCGAGGGTTCGCCGGAGTTTAAGGCCGAGGTTGCCAAGCTGTATCGTCGCGAGGTCAATCCCGATCACATTCTGCAGACCAATGGCTGCACGGGCGCGAACCTCAACGCCATCATGGCCGTAGTCGAGCCCGGCGACCACGTTATCGCCGAGTGGCCTACCTATGCGCCGCTCTATGAGATTCCGCGTACGCTTGGCGCCGAGGTCGAGTATTGGGAGCTTCGCGAGGAGCTCGGGTGGAAACCCGATATCGAACAGCTCAAGCGCTCGGTGCGCCCCAACACGAAGCTCATCTGCATCAACAACGCATCGAACCCCATCGGTACGGTGCTTGATGCCGATACGCTCGGCCAGATTGCCGAGATCGCCCGCTCGGTTGGCGCCTATGTGCTGTGCGACGAGGTGTATCTGCCGCTTGAGAACACTGAGGACTTTTTGTCGATGGCCGATGTGTACGAGAAGGCCATCGTCACCAACTCGGTGTCCAAGACCTATTCGACGCCTGCGGCCCGCGTGGGCTGGGTTGTGGCAGACGAAGAGGTATCTAACCGCATTCGCACGTACCGCGACTACACCATGATTTGCGGCGGCGTGTTCAACGACGCCCTGGCGACCTATGTGCTCAAGCACAAGGACAAGATCCTCGAGCGCAACCGCAAGATCGTGTTTGGAAACCGCGATATCGCGCAGGCTTGGATTGATACGCAGCATCGCGTTTCCTGGACGGCCCCGCAGGGCGTGTCTACCTCGTTTATCAAGCTTGATATTCCCGAGGACGACGAGGAGTTCTGCAAGCGCCTGCTGGCCGAGAGGGGAGTGCTGTTGGTTCCCGGTAGCCGCTTTGAGCTTCCCTGCGGCGCACGCCTGGGCTACTGCGCGAGCGAGGACGTTCTGCGCGAGGGTCTGAGGCTTTTGGACGAGGCACTGGCGGAGTTCGATTGCTAGGATTCCGACGGCTCTCAAAGCCGCTCAAATCTGTCTACGATTATCGATAACTGACCCGTTTCCCAAGAGGGGAGCGGGTCTGTTTTTCTATACCGAGAAGTCAAGTTGTTACAAATGAGGCCGTAAGGCGAGCCGGTATCCGATGGGCCTTATACTGAGCTTTTGGTGAACGGTATCAAGCGTCTGGTAAACGGTAATTTGTTACCAGAAATGAATAGGACAAACTTTTTTCTGAATAAAAATGAAAATGGTTGAGACGCGGTATGAATCGCTAATTCTATTCATAGCTTTATTGGAAATATGCAATTTGAGGGTGGTTTAATAAAGTTTAGTTCCATTTGCTATCTGGATTGAAAACGCGTTTAAGCACGTAAATAAACTTTATTAAATCAAAGTGTGCCATGCGTGAAGTATATGTGTATGCCGTTCACCCCTCATATAAAACCGTTCGGGGGCGAGGTGGAAGTATGGACTGATTTTGGATATAAATATGTCGTCAGCAATAACGCCTCACACGGAGGGGCGCTAACGAATCGGCCCTGACAAGGGCCCGAAAGAAAGGTAGGAGGCCATGACGAAAGGTCTGCACGTGCCTTCCGAGATCGGCAAGCTCAGGAAGGTCTGCCTGCACCGTCCCGGCGACGAGCTCCTCAACCTGCCGCCCGACGAGCTCGAGCGACTCCTGTTCGACGACGTCCCGTTCCTGGAGGTCGCACAGCAGGAGCACGACACCTTCGCCCAGATCCTGAGGGACCAGGGCGTGGAGGTCCTCTACCTCGAGAACCTCGTCGCCGAGGTGTTCGACCAGGTCCCCGGCGCCCGCGCCGAGTTCACCGACCAGTACATCGCCGAGGCCGGCATCCGCGGCCAGCACATGCCGCAGATCGTCCGCGAGAAGCTGGACTCCATCGAGGACAACCTCGAGTTCGTCAAGAAGACCATGGCCGGCATGACCAAGGCCGAGATCGACCTGCCCCTCACGGCGTCCACGACCCTCGACTCCCTGGTCAACTCCGAGTCCGAGTCCGACCTGATCATCGACCCGATGCCCAACCTCTACTTCACCCGCGACCCGTTCGCGGTCGTCGGCGAGGGCGTCAACCTCAACCGCATGTACTCGGTCACCCGCAACCGCGAGACCCTGTACGGCAAGTACGTCTTCAAGTACCACCCCGACTACAAGGACGTCTCCCTGTACTTCCGCCGCGACTGCCAGTTCCACACCGAGGGCGGCGACGTGCTGAACATCAACGAGAAGACCCTCGCCGTCGGCATCTCCCAGCGCACCCAGGCCGCAGCTATCGACGTCATGGCCCAGAACATCTTCTGGAACTCCGACTCCAAGGTCGAGCGCATCCTGGCCTTCGACATCCCGGTCTCGCGCGCCTTCATGCACCTCGACACGGTCTTCACCCAGATCGACGTCGATAAGTTCACGATCCACCCCGCCATCATGGGCACCCTGCGCGTCTACGAGCTGACCGCCGGCAAGAACCCGGGCGACGTGAACATCCGCCTGATCGAGGACACCCTCGAGCACGTCCTGGAGGACGCCACCGGCGTCGACCAGGTCAAGCTGATCCCCTGCGGCGGCGGCGACCCGATCGCGGCCTCCCGCGAGCAGTGGAACGACGGCTCCAACACCCTGTGCGTCGAGCCCGGCAAGATCTGCGTCTACGCCCGCAACACCGTCACCAACGACGTGCTGTACAAGGAGGGCCTGGACCTTCTCGTCGTGCCCTCCGCCGAGCTCTCCCGCGGCCGCGGCGGCCCGCGCTGCATGAGCATGCCCTTCTGGCGCGAGGACCTCTAAGTCTTTCCGTTTCCGGTGCGGTCCCCCTACAACCGCACCGGTTTCGCCCGTCAAACGGGCAACACTAATACTTACGTAATTCATTTTTTTCGAAAGGAAACGAACCATGGGTGTTAACCTCTCCGGCCGTAGCTTCCTCAAGCTCCTCGACCTCTCCACCGAGGAGATCGAGTACTTGCTCAAGCTTTCCAAGAACTTCAAGGACATGAAGCGCGCTGGCGTTCCGCACCGCTATCTCGAGGGCAAGAACATCGTTCTGCTCTTCCAGAAGACCTCCACTCGTACCCGCTGCGCCTTCGAGGTCGGCGGCATGGATCTGGGCATGGGCGTCACCTACCTCGATCCCGGTTCGTCGCAGATGGGCAAGAAGGAGTCCATCGAGGACACCGCTCGCGTTCTCGGCCGCATGTATGACGGCATCGAGTTCCGTGGCTTTGCCCAGGACGACGTCGAGGAGCTCGCTGCTAAGTCCGGCGTGCCCGTGTGGAACGGCCTGACCACCGAGTGGCACCCCACCCAGATGCTCGCCGACATCCTGACCGTCCAGGAGAACTTCAACTACGACATCAAGGGCAAGACCCTCGTCTTCATGGGCGACTGCAAGAACAATGTCGCTCGCTCCCTCATGGTTGTCTGCTCCAAGCTCGGTATGAACTTCGTGGCCTGCGGCCCCGAGGAGTGCATGCCCGCTGACGACGTCATCGAGGCCTGCAAGCCCATCGCCGAGGCCAACGGCTGCACCATCAAGCTGACCACCGACGTCAAGGACGGCGTCACCGGTGCCGACGTTATCTACACCGACGTGTGGGTCTCCATGGGCGAGCCCGACGAGGTCTGGGCCGAGCGCATCGCTCAGCTCACCCCGTATCGCGTTACCTCCGAGGTCATGGCTATGGCCAACCCAGGTGCCATCTTCCTGCACTGCCTGCCTAGCTTCCACGACACCAACACCACGATTGGCGCCGAGAAGTGCGAGCAGTTCGGCATCACCGAGCAGGAGGTCACCGACGAGGTCTTCGAGAGCCCCGCTTCCAAGGTCTTCGACGAGGCCGAGAACCGCATGCACACCATCAAGGCTGTCATGTACGCCACGCTCAAGTAAGAGCATCTAGCATCTCGCTCGGGGTGTATTGCTGCACACCCCGAGCGGCTTTGTCTGGTAAATATCTCGCGTCGGGCGGTGGGCACGGCACGGAAGATCCGCTTCGCGCGAGAAAGTTAAATGATTTATGAAGGGGGGATGAGAACCATGACTGAGACCGCTAAGAAAAAGCGCGGTATGCCTTCATCGTTCACCATTCTTCTAGCTCTGCTGGCAATTGTTGCAGTGATTACCGTTATCGTCTCCGGCACGTCCGGCGGCGCGGTTACTGCCGCCCGTCTGAGCGATTTCTGCACCGCCCCGATTAAGGGCTTCGCTGACGCTCTGCCCGTCTGCCTCTTCGTTATGATCCTGGGCGGCTTCCTCGGCATGATGACCGAGACCGGCGCTCTGGACAACGGTATCGCCGTCCTGGTGCAGAAGCTTAAGGGTAACGAGATCATGCTCATTCCCGTGCTGATGCTCATCTTCTCCCTCGGTGGTACCACCTATGGTATGTGCGAGGAGACCGTTCCCTTCTACGCCCTGCTCGCCGCTACCATGATGGCCGCTGGCTTCGACCCCATGGTCGGCGCCGCTACCGTCCTGCTCGGTGCTGGCTGCGGCTGCCTGGGCTCCACGGTTAACCCGTTCGCCGTCGGCGCTGCCGTCGACGCTCTGACCGGCGTTGGCATTGAGGTCAACCAGTCCATCATCATCGGCCTTGGTGCCGTCCTGTGGATTGTCACTACCGCTATGTCCATTGTCTTCGTGATGAACTATGCCAAGAAGGTCAAGGCTGACAAGGGTTCCACCATCCTGTCGATGCAGGAGCTCAAGGACGCCGAAGAGGCTCACGGCAAGGCTGCTTCCGAGGTCCACAAGGAGGTCAAGCTCACCGGTCGTCAGAAGGGTGTTCTGATCGCCTTCGCCTTCACCTTCGTCGTCATGATCGTCGGCTTCATTCCGCTGGCCGACCTCAACGAGGGCGTCGCCAACTTCTTCGACGCTGGCGCTGTCTACGACGCCGACGGTAATGCCGTCGTCCAGGGCTGGTCTGCCCTGATCACCGGCCTGCCCATTGGCCAGTGGTACTTCGACGAGGCTTCCACCTGGTTCTTCCTCATGGCCGTCCTGATCGGTATCATCGGTGGCCTGTCCGAGAAGCAGATCGTTAACACCTTCATCACCGGCGCTGCCGACATGATGTCCGTTGTTCTCGTCATCGCCCTCGCCCGTGGTATCTCCGTCCTCATGGCTAACACCGGCCTCGACGTCTTCGTCCTCGACGCTGCCGCCAATGCCCTGGCTGGCCTGTCCGGCGTGATCTTCGCTCCCATGAGCTTCCTGGTCTACTTCGGCCTGTCCTTCCTGATCCCCTCGACCTCCGGTATGGCCACCGTCTCCATGCCCATCATGGGACCGCTGGCTGTTAAGCTTGGCTTCTCGCCTGAGGTCATGGTCATGATCTTCTCCGCCGCCATCGGTGTCGTGAACCTGTTCACCCCGACCTCCGGCGCCATCATGGGCGGTCTCGCCCTGGCCAAGATCGAGTGGACGACCTGGCTCAAGTTTGCCCTTAAGCTCATCGTCGCGCTCTCCGTCGTCTGCGCCATCATCCTGACCGTCGCTTGCGTGTTGATCTAAGTACCCAACGGGTACCCCACGGAAACCTTGACGATCCTGTAAAGGATCATCTGGTCATCGTCTGTCCGGTGGGGTCAACCCACCGGTAGACTCCTACCTTTAGCCCCCTCCCGTTCCGTGCGCGGGAGGGGGCGCTCTCATGTTGCGCGGTTCTACGAACCGCGCAACCAGTCGACGCTGCGCGACGTCCAGGACGTACAATTTGTCATTCAAAAGGCAAGGCATGACCAAAAGGTCTATGCCTTGCCTTTTTCATGCCAACTTGTACGTCCTGGACGTCGCTCGCTGACTTATGCTCAACCTGCGACGTTTCTGTTGTTGGTGCAAAGGGGTCAGGTTACTTCGCGCCAAAAGGGGAAGTTGCGGTGGAATAGTTCCTGTTTGGCCGTCTTGAGGGGTTAAACGGGAACTATTTCACCGCAACTTATCGATGGCGTGTTTGGTTGGTGCCAGTTGATTGCTTGGGCGTTGGGGAGGGTCTGCTCCGTTATAATCGCCTAGAACATTAATTGGAAACGGGACGGGAGCCATACATGCGCCAGGGTTTCGACAACGCGAAGTATATCGAGCTGCAGGCTGCTCACATTAAGGAGCGCATCTCGCAGTTTGGTGGCAAGCTCTATTTGGAGTTTGGCGGTAAGCTGTTCGATGACTATCATGCGAGCCGCGTGCTGCCGGGTTTTGAACCGGACAGCAAGTTCCGCATGCTCAAGAGCATCGCCGACGATGTCGAGGTTATCATCGCGATCAACGCGAACCACATCGAGAAAAACAAGGCTCGTGGTGACCTCGGCATTACCTATGACGAGGATGTGCTGCGCCTGGTTGACCTGTTTCGCGGCAACGGCTTTGCTGTCGCGGCTGTGGTCATCACCCAGTACGCCGGCCAGCCCGCTGCCGATGTGTTCCGCAACCGTCTGAACGCGCTCGGTATTCCCGCCAAGCTGCACTATCCCATCGAGGGGTATCCGCACGATGTCGATCTGATCGTGTCCGACGATGGCTACGGCAAGAACGAGTTTGTCGAGACCACCCGACCGCTCGTCGTGGTCACTGCCCCCGGTCCTGGCTCGGGCAAGCTTGCCACCTGCCTGTCTCAGCTCTATCACGAGCACAAGCATGGCACGGCCGCCGGCTATGCCAAGTTCGAGACCTTCCCTGTCTGGAATCTTCCTCTGACGCATCCGGTCAATATTGCCTACGAGGCCGCCACGGCTGACCTCGACGACGCCAATATCATCGATTCGTTCCACCTTGAGGCCTACAACAAGACCACGGTCAACTACAACCGCGACGTCGAAGCCTTCCCGGTAGTCCGTGCCCTGATGGAAAAGATCCTGGGCAAGAGCCCCTACCAGAGCCCTACGGACATGGGCGTCAATATGGTCGGCTTTGCTATCACCGATGACGATGCCTGCCGCGACGCTTCCAAGATGGAGATCGTCCGCCGCTACTTTACCGCGGTCGAAAATGTGCGCCGTACCGGCGTGGGCGATGAGCAAGTCGACCGTCTCAAGATTATTATGAAGAAAGCCGGCATCGATAAGAACTACTCACCGGCGCGCTCGGCGGCCCTCACCAGGGAGCAGCTGACGGGTGGTCCCGTGGGTGCCATGGTCATGCCCGATGGCTCCGTGGTGACCGGCAAGACTTCCACGCGCCTGGGCGCCGCGAGCTCGCTCATCATGAATGCACTTAAGCATGTCTCGGGCGTCGACCTTGAGCTCGAGGTCATTAGCGATGAAGCGATCGAGCCCATCAGCAAGCTCAAGACGCATTTCCTGGGCAGCAAAAACCCGCGCCTCCACACCGACGAGACGCTTATGGCGCTGTCGATCACCTCGGCCACGAGTGAGACGGCCGCTCGCGTCCTTTCGGGCCTGGAGCAGCTGCGCGGTTGCGATGCCTTCTTTAGCGTGATTATCTCGCCGACGGACGAGACGGTACTGCGCAAACTGGGTATCAACGTGTGCTGCGAGCCCAAGTTTGAGCGCCGCGGTTTCTTCCATCGCTAAGTTTGAAGCACCGCGGTAATTGCATTGCATTTTGGCCGTATCGGGTTAGCGCCCGGTACGGCTTTTTGATCAATAAAGCGCCTATTTCGGCGAAAAATAGCTGTTTACCTGCCTAGAAACAATTTGAGCGGTATACAATAACCGTAACTGTTTCATCCTTAGCGGGATGCCGCATGATGGATATTACCTGCCATCGTGAGGTGTGTCGGTCGCGCACGGCGCGTTAGATGCTCGTGCTCGGTTTGAGGAGGCTGCTATGGCGGGCAAGGGTCGTGCGAGTGTCAACGATATGAAGCGTGTCGAGGTGCTGGTGTTGATGGAGATCGACCAGCAAACCGAAGACAATGGCGGGCCGTATGGTTTCTCGCGCAAAACGCTTGCCGAGCGCGTGGGGGTTTCGCCGTATCGTGCCCGCGCCGCAATCGATCGCTTGGATTCCGAAGGCATGATTGATGTCGTCTCGCGTTATAGCGACGACGGCGGTCAGCTTGCAAATGGCATTTGCCTCACCGAACGTGGCGAGTGGTATCTTGAGGGCGTCCGTACCGGCATGCTCGTTCAAGAAATGCTTGAGGACGAGGTTGCTGGTCGATAGCAGCATGTAACCCTTGCCATAGCGACGCCGCCTGGGAAACCGGGCGGCGTTTTGTTTCAAGATTGAGAAATGCAATCGCACGCGAGAAAAATTGCGAACGGTCCGCGGCGCGAGTATTACAATGAAGACCCGTAAGATGTGGATAAACAACTTCTACGGGAAGCGCAGGTAACTCAATATGACCAAGCATGTGTTCGTAACCGGCGGCGTGGTTTCGTCCCTGGGCAAGGGTATCACCGCGGCCTCGCTGGGCCGTCTGCTCAAGTCGCGTGGCTACAAAGTAACGATGCAGAAGGCCGATCCGTATCTGAACGTCGACCCCGGTACCATGAGCCCCTTCCAGCATGGTGAGGTCTTCGTTACCGAGGATGGTTACGAGTCCGACCTGGACCTGGGTCATTACGAGCGCTTTATTGATGAGAACCTGACCCGCGATTCCAACTTTACGACCGGCGCCATCTATAAGAGCTTGATCGCCCGCGAGCGTCGCGGCGACTTTTTGGGCGGTACCGTGCAGGTGATTCCTCACGTCACCAATG
Organism: uncultured Collinsella sp.; assembly: GCA_958403205.1. Taxonomy (GTDB): domain Bacteria; phylum Actinomycetota; class Coriobacteriia; order Coriobacteriales; family Coriobacteriaceae; genus Collinsella. Next base: position 14,753 of record CATXWM010000016.1, read on the forward strand.
CCATTAAGGACAAATTCCGCCGCATCGAGGAGCAGACCGGCTCCGATGTGGTCATCACCGAGCTGGGCGGTACGATCGGCGACATCGAGTCCCAACCGTTTGTCGAGGCTATTCGCCAGTACCGCAAGGAGGCCGGCCCCGAGAACGTCTGCTACATCCACGTGTCGCTCGTTCCCTATATCGCCGCCGCCCACGAGGTCAAGACCAAGCCCACGCAGCATTCCGTCAAGGAGCTCCGCAGCTTTGGCATCCAGCCCGATATCATCGTGCTGCGCTCCGACCACCATATCGATGACGCTATCCGCGGAAAGATCGCAAGCTTCTGCGACGTCGACACCGATTGTGTCTTTACCAACGAGGACTGCGCGAGCATTTACGATGTTCCGCAGCTGCTTGCCGAGCAGGACTTTGACCTGCGCATTTGCGAGCGCCTGGGTCTGGACCCGCGTGAGCGCGACATGAGCGAGTGGAACGAGTTCCTGCGCAAACAGAATCACGCCAACCATCACGCCGACAAGGTGAAGATCGCCGTCGTGGGTAAGTACACGCAGCTGCCCGATGCGTACCTGTCGGTTATCGAGGCCCTGCACCATGCGGGCGTCTTCTACGATCGCCATGTGGACGTCCAGCTGGTCGACGGCGAGAGCCTCGACGAGCAGAATGTCTCCGAGGTTTTGGGCGACGCCTCGGGCATCCTGGTCCCCGGCGGCTTTGGCAAGCGCGCCCTGGAGGGCAAGATCCTCGCGGCCGAGTTTGCCCGTGAGCACAAGATTCCGTATCTGGGCATTTGCCTGGGTATGCAGGTGGCCGTGTGCGAGTTCGCCCGCAACGTCGTCGGCCTTGCCGGCGCCAGCTCCTCCGAGTTCGATCCGGACGGCCCGTTTAGCGTCATCGATCTGATGAGCTCGCAGGAGGACGTGACCGAGAAGGGCGGCACCATGCGCCTGGGCGCCTATCCGTGCAAGCTCGCCGCCGATACCCTCGCTCGCGAGGCATATGGCGAGGAGCTCGTCTATGAGCGTCACCGTCACCGCTTTGAGTTCAACAATGCCTTCCGCGACCAGCTCGAGGACGCCGGTTTGGTTATCTCGGGCCTGTCGCCCGACGAGCGCCTGGTCGAGATGGTCGAGCTGCCGCGCGACGTGCATCCGTGGTATGTGGCAACCCAGGCTCATCCCGAGTTCAAGAGCCGCCCGACCAACCCGCAGCCGCTGTTCCGCGAGTTCGTGCGCGCTTCGATCGGCCAGCACGAGGGTGTCGACCGTCTGCAGGTGACGCCCATGAACCTTGCTACGGACTAAGGGTGCCGTCGAATAAGGAACATACCGAAGCCACTCCCTCGTCGCTCGCCGTGGCGGCGGGGGAGTGGCTCGATTACCTCGCGGTCGAGCGGGGTTTGGCGCGCAACACGATTGCGGCCTATCGTCGTGACCTGACGACGTACTGCGCCTATCTGGAGCGGGCGGGTATTGTGTCTTTTGAAGAGGTGACCCGTCAGGTCGTGGAGGGCTTTGTCGCCGACCGTCGCGATGGGGGCTATTCCGATGCCTCGGTGGAGCGTGCGCTTGCGGCCGTGAAGGGCCTGCATGCCTTTTTGGTGCGCGATGGGGCTGTGGCCCAAAATCCAACGGCGGCGTTGCGCCTGCCTAAAAAGGCTGATCGTTTGCCGGAGTATCTATCGGTGGAGGATGTCTCGGCGCTGCTCGATCAAGACTTCCCCGAGGGCGAGATGGGCTTGCGCGACCATGCCATCTTGGAAGTGCTCTACGGATGCGGTTTACGTGTGAGCGAGTTGGTGGGGCTCGATGTGGGCGATATCCATATCGACGATGGCTTTGTGCTCGTTCGCGGTAAGGGCTCAAAGGAACGCCTGTCCCCGCTGGTGGGAAGCGCGGCGCGAGCTCTGGCGCTTTATGTAACTGAGGGGCGTTCTCGCTTGGCGGCCCATGCCCGCGGAACCGAGACCTCGGCGGTCTTTTTAAATAAGAACGGCCGCCGTCTGTCGCGCCAGGGCATCCATGCCATCTGTGAGCGCTACGGGCGCCAGGTGGGACTGGTGGGACTCCATCCCCATACGCTGCGTCACTCCTTTGCCACCCATATGCTTGCGGGCGGCGCAGACCTCCGTGTGCTACAGGAGATCTTGGGGCATGCCGATATATCGACCACGCAGGTCTACACGCATGTCGATCGTACACAACTGACCGAGGTCTATCTGGCAGCGCACCCGCTGGCGCATCGTTAACACATCGCTGACCTGTATATTTATAGGTATTTGGGGACGGGCCCCAGATTGCCGCGGCGTGCTTTTGCGCGCGCATGGGCAATCTGGGGCCCGTCCCATTTTTCGCCACTTGGCATCGCGGTGGTGGGCCGCACGTGCCTTGGGTGGGGGAGTTTGGGGGCGATGTGAACGGCATGTAAAGGGACGCAAAAATCGCCTCAAGGTCAACTTGAAGGTTGAGGTTGAACGGCGGGGTGCCACAGGTGGCATCCCACCTTTGCTGCAAACACAACATATTGTGTTTTCGAACATATGCTCGGGGGTGTTTTACAACATATTGGGGGTGGAGTGGTGGGGCGGGGTGGGGGAAGGGGTGGGGAAAGGTGTTGAAAAATGGGGCGGTTCCCCATATTATTGATGACGTCGACAGGCGGGGTGGTTCCCCGCGTACGTGCCATCTGAGTAACCGAGGGGAGGGCGCACATGGGAATGACGGGTGCATACGAGCGCAATCTCGATGCAAAAGGTCGTCTATCCCTGCCTGCACCCCTTCGTGAGGAGCTTGGAGAGCACGTTCGCGTGTTCAAAGCCCTGGATGTCGATGCTCTGTACGTGTTCTCTGCCGAGGCCTTCGATAAGTGGGTCGAAGGACTCTTCGCGGGTCGTGAGGGCCACGAGGGTTTTAACCCGCGTGACATTAATGACCAGAAGCTTATGAGGGCGATCAACAAGCGCACCACGTCGATGGATGTGGACAGCGCGGGTCGTATCGGTCTTTCTGAGTCTCTCCGCAAGCAGGCGAACCTCGACCGCGAGGTCACGGTTGTGGGCAACTACGACCACCTTGAGGTTTGGGACCGCGCTACGGCCGATGAGGACGATGACGACGAGGCCCTGCTGGACCTCTTCTTCTCGTAAGGGCAAGGCACGAGTAACGGATGGAGCGTGGGATCTTGACACAAGAATATCGGCATGAACCTGTCATGCTCGGCGAAGTGCTTGAGTCGCTGCAGCTAAAGAGCGGCTCCGTCGTCTGCGACTGCACCCTTGGCGGTGCCGGCCATTCGGTAAAGATGGCCGCGCAGGTGGGGGAGACCGGCCTTTTGCTCGGCGTCGATCAGGACGACATGGCCCTCGAGGCCGCTGGCGCCCGTCTGGACCGCGAGGTTCCCGGCGTACCGCACCAGCTGCTGAAGGGCAACTTCGGCGACTTGGACGAGCTGCTTTGCTCGGCCGAGGTGCCCGGGGTCGATGGCTTCCTGTTCGACTTGGGCGTTTCGTCGCCGCAACTCGATATCCCTGGCAGGGGCTTTTCGTACAACGAGGACGCCCCATTGGACATGCGGATGGATCCGGGTAACAACACCTTAAACGCAGCTGAGGTCATCAACACCTATAACGAACACGACCTCGCCCGGATTCTACGCGTCTATGGCGAAGAGAAGTTCGCCTCGCAGATCGCGCGTGAGATCGTGCGCCGCCGCGAGCATGAGCCGATCGAAACCACCGGTCAGTTTGTCGAGATCATCAAGGCTGGTATCCCCGCTGCCGCTCGTCGGCATGGCGGACACCCAGCCAAGAAAAGTTTCCAGGCCATTCGCATCGAGGTCAATCACGAACTCGATGTGCTCGAGCGAGGGCTTGACGCCGCCACAAGGTGGCTCAACCCGGGCGGACGCATCTGCGTCATCTCGTATCACTCGCTCGAGGACCGTATCGTAAAGAACCACTTTAAGGAGATGAGCCAGGGGTGCACGTGTCCGCCGGAGATTCCGGTGTGCGTGTGCGGCAACGTGCCGATACTCAAGGTCATCACCCGCAAACCCCTGGTTGCCCAACCCGATGAGGTTGCGCGCAACCCTCGGGCGAGATCAGCCAAGATCCGCGTGGCGCAGCGTCTGTAGACGCGACCGCGCGATATTGGACCTCCCGCTCGTACCACAAACGAAGCTTAAACACACTACCAACGTACTCGGGATGGGAGGCGGCATATCATGGGCTACAACACCTCAAACGCAGCACTCGCCTATGATATGAACGCCATGCCCGCCTATCGTGAGGCACCGCAGGCCCCCGTTGCTCCCCGCGAGCAGCGCACGCCGCGCTTTGATGTCTACACGGGCGCGGGCCGTCAGGCAAACCAGGCGGTAAGCCCGGTTTTCATGAGCGTTCTTAAAACGTTTTGCATCATTGCGGCCATCTTCATGACGATCGGTGTCGCCCGTGTGGCGCTCGCCGGCGTTACGGCCCAGGTGCTCAACAGCAACGCCGCGCTTACCAACACGCTCGAGAAGGCGACCGACGAGAGCTCCGACCTGGAGGTCATGCATTCGGTCTATGGTGCCGACACGCGCATTCGCGACCTTGCGGGCGCTTATGGCATGGTGGAGCCCAGCGAGAGCGTTACACTTGATTTTTCGCAGGATGCAGCCGCGGGCGCTAGCTCGACCGCGACCGCTCAGTAACAAGACGGTAGCTGAGTATGACAAATGACTATCGCCGCGGCTCCGACGGGGGTCGCGGTTCTGGACGTCCCTCATCGCGGGGACGTTCTGGTTATCAAGGAACGGGTCGGCCATCTTACAACGCGAGGCCGTCCTATGGCAACGACCCTGCGTCGCGTCTCCGTGGCTCGAGTGGTCCTCAAATGCATAACACCAGACCGCGCAAGAGCTCGTCGACCGAATGGCTCACGGGCACGCCGCTGCCCCGTCGCAAAGCCGTCATGGGCTTCATCGGGTTTGGCTTGGGTTTGGGCGTCCTTCGCCTTGCCGACTATCAAATCGTGGAAGCCGATAAGCTACGCGACCGCGCCGATGCACGTCGCTTGCTCGCGCAGACGCTATATGCCAAGCGCGGTACCATCTACGACCGTAACGGCAACGTGCTGACGTCGTCGGTCGAATGTCGCAACATCGCCGTGAATCCTCAGCTTATCGAGGACGTTGACAAGACGGTGTCAGCGCTGGTCAAAGCTACGGGAATCGATAAAAAGACCTGTCGCGAGCTCGTTGAGTCGGATGGCACCTGGGTGTATATCAAACGCCAGGTGGACGAGGACGATGTCGCGGCGCTGGAGAAGAAGAACCTGCCAGGCGTGCTCTTTGAGCAGGCCATGAAGCGCGTGTACCCCTACGGCAACCTGGCATCGCAGGTGCTTGGCGTGGTAAACGTGGACAACGACGGTCTGACGGGCCTCGAAAAACAGTACAACAAGCTTTTGACCGGAACCAACGGTTCGCTGGTGCGCGAGCGGGCGAGGGACGGTAGCTATATCGCGGGCGGCGCCTATAAAAAGGTGGCGGCGGTTGACGGCGTGGACATCGTGACGACGCTCGATGTCAATATCCAGCGTGCCGCCGAGGACGCCCTGGCCGAGGCGGTCGAAAAGACCAAGGCCAAGAATGGCTCGGCCCTGGTCACCGATCCCACGACGGGCGAGATTCTGGCGGCATGCTCGTATCCGACATATGACCAGACCGATCTGGAAAACGCCAAGACCGAGGAAATGAACTTGCGCCTGGTTACCGATGCCTACGAGCCCGGCTCGGTCTTTAAGACGCTCGTGGCCGGTGCCGGCTTCGACTTGGGTGCCGTGCGTTCGAGCACGTCGTTTGAGGTGCCGGCGAGCATTAAGGTTGGCGACGACACCGTCACCGATGCCGATAAGCGCGACTACACCATGACCATGGACGTGCGCGAGATGATGCGCCGTTCGTCCAATGTGGGCTTTGTCCTGGTGGGACGCAAGATCGGTGCCGATGATTTTGCCACCTATGTGGACAAGTGGGGTATCGGTCATAGCTCCGGTGTCGATTTTCCGGGTGAGAGCCTGGGCATCGTCAAGGAGCGCGACCAGTACGACGGCGCCACGCTGGGCTCGATGAGCTTTGGCCAGGCGCTGTCCGTCTCGCCGATTGAGGTCGCACGTGCCGTGGGCGGCATCGCGAACGGCGGCGTGATGATGACTCCGCACTTCTATAAGTCCAGCAAGGGCGATGAGAAGGACTGGGGCGAAGGCGAGCGCGCGATTTCGGAGGACGCTGCCGCCCAGGTGACATCGTGCATGCAGACGGTCGTGTCCGAAGGCACGGGCGTTGGCGGTGCGGTCGATGGCTATGACGTGGCGGGCAAGACCGGTACGGCCGAGCGTGCTGACGAGAACGGCGGTTACCTCAAGGAGAACTACATGTCGTCCTTTATGGGCTTTGCGCCGGCACAATCGCCCAAGGTGCTGTGCTACATCACACTCGATGGAACGCCGAGCGGCTCGGATGCCGCCGCGGTGCCATTCCAGTCCATTATGGCCAACGCGCTCGACGTGCTGGGTATCCCGCGCACGAAGTAGGGGGTTACAATCTTGAGCGTGGTCTGCCGTTTGATCTGAAGGGTGTTCACATGCCCTGCACCACGCGCGCATGGCACTGGGATACAATACGCCGATAGCAATATTAGGTTTACAGGGGAGCTGCAATGATAGAGATCGCCGTCAACAACCTCGCGGCCTCAACGGGGGCCCGAACCGTGACGGAAGAAGTCGATCGGGTATGCCGCGGGTGCGTTATCGACTCGCGTCAGGTCGAGGAGGGGACGATCTTTGTCGCCTTCCCCGGCGAAAAGGTCGACGGCAATGATTTTGCCTCCCGTGCCATCGAGTCGGGTGCCGGTGCCGTCGTGATGACGCGCGAACCCGATGCCGAGCTGGTTTCGCTGGCGCAGGACAAGGGATGCGCCATCTTGCTGACCGACGACCCCGAGGAGTTCTTGCTGCGCCTGGCGCATGTATATCGCTTGGAGCTTGGCTGCCTGGTCGTCGGCATTACCGGTTCGATTGGCAAGACGACGACCAAGGACGTGCTCGCCGCCGTGCTCGCCAAGCGTTATCGCGTCTGGGCCACGAAGGGCAATTTCAACAACCTGATCGGCATGCCGCTCACGGTGCTTTCCGCTCCGGCCGATACCGAGGTTCTGGTGCTCGAGATGGGCATGAACCATTTTCATGAGATTGAGCGCCTGTCCCAGTCTGCCAACCCCAATCTTGCCATCGTGAGCAAGATCGGAACCTCCCATATCGGTATTCTGGGCAGCCGCGAGAACATCGCCCGCGCCAAGTCCGAGATTGTCCAGGGCATGTGCGCCGCCGGCGACTTCTCGCCGTTGCTGGTGTTGGGCGGCGAGGACGACTTTACGCCGTTCATTCGCGATGCGTTCGCCCAGCCTGCGGGTATTGACGTGATGCTGGCCGGTGTCTCGGACGACGACGAGGTCCGCGCACGCGACATTCGCGTCGACGACGAGGGCCATCCGGTCTTTACGCTCGACTTTGGTCAGGGCGACACGGTCGATACCATGCTGGCCATTCCCGGCGTGCAGTCCGTGCCCAATGCCGTCAAGGCCGCCGCGGTCGCCTATCGTCTGGGCGTGACGCCCGAGCAGATCGATGCTGCCTTTAGGGGTCTTACGATCACCGGCCACCGCCAGGAGATCAAGCGCGCCAAGAGCGGAGCGCGCATCATCGACGACTCCTATAACGCCAGTGCCGAGTCTATGGCTGCCGGCCTCGATTTGCTGTGCTCGCTTTCATGTGACGGTTCGCGCATGGCGATCCTGGGCGAGATGGGCGAGATGGGCGACGAGGCTCCCCGCATGCATGAGCTCGTGGGCGCCTATGCCGCCGCCAAGAAGCTCGACATGCTCGCGTGCGTCGGCGGCGAGCTGGCTCAGCTCATGGCCGATGCCGCACGTATGATGGGTATGGATGAGGACCGCATCCAGGTGTTCTCCGATTATCAGCAGGTGCTCGACCGCATGGGCGGCGCGCTTGAAAATCATGATGTTGTACTGGTCAAGGGTTCCCGTTTTGTTGAGCTCGACCGCTTTGTGGAAGGTGTGTGCTAGCCCATGTTCGGCAATCCCTCGTATCCTACGTATCAGGCCTTTTTGGGACTTGGCATCGCTGCCGCCATTGCGTTGCTGCTTATGCCGTGGTGGATCAAGCTGCTGAAGGTCGAGGGTATCGGCCAGCAGGTCCGAGCCGACGGCCCCAAGCGTCATTTGATTAAACAGGGTACGCCGACCATGGGCGGTGTCATCATCCTTGTCGCGATCTCGCTGACCTGCCTGCTGATGGGCAAGCTCACTACCGAGCTCGTGCTCGTGCTGCTTGCCACGCTGGCCACCGGCGTTCTGGGTCTCATCGACGACCTGACCTCCGTCACGCATGGTCGCTCGCTCGGCCTGACGCCTCACGCCAAGATGATCGGTCTGACCATTATCTGCGTCACTTTTACCGTGCTCGCCGTCAATTGGTGCGGCGTCGCCCCCGAGATTCGTTTTCCCGGCGGCCTGACGATTGACCTCGGTGTTCTTTCGACCACCATCTGCGGCCTTTCGTTCCCGTGGCTCTACATTGTATTTTGCTGGCTGATGATCGCCGGTCTTTCCAATGCCGTGAACCTGACCGATGGTCTGGACGGCCTTGCCGGTGGCACTTCCATGATTGCCATGCTCGCCATGGCCGCCATGGCGTTTTTGCACGGTGACGTGAACCTGTCCATCTTCTGCACGGCGTGCGCCGGTGCCTGCCTGGGCTTTTTGTGGTTCAATTGCTACCCGGCGAGCATCTTTATGGGCGATACCGGCTCGCTTGCCCTGGGTGCCGCTTTTGCCTGCACCTCCATCATGACCAACACCGAAGTCGTTTCCCTCATCATCGGCGGTCTGTTTATCGTCGAGACGCTGTCGGTCATGATCCAGGTTGTCTATTTCCACTTTACGCACAAGCGCGTCTTCCTTATGGCGCCCATTCATCATCATTTCGAAAAGAAGGGCTGGGCCGAGACCAAGGTCGTTATCCGTTTTTGGATTATCGCCGCGGCCTTTGGCGCCGTTGGCCTCGCCCTGTTCTTCCAGTTGGGATAGTGGTCTTTCATGCCTCTTGCTAATGTCTTTAGCCTGCTTGTTTTGGGGCAGGGTAAATCCGGTCTCGATGTCGCCCGTTGGGCGTTGGCTCACCCCGAGCGCGTGAGCGCCACGACCGTGTATGGCGGCGGTAGCTCCGAGCCCAATGAAGCCACGCGTGCGCTCGAGGCGCAGGGCGCGTCGTTTGTCTACAGCACCGAGCAGGTCGAGGGTACCTATGACGTGTGCGTGACATGCCCGGGTATCTCGGAGTTCTCGGCCTTCTTTAAGGCTGGGCGTGAGCATGCCGCTCAGATTATGGGCGAGCCCGAGTTTGCCTATCGCCTGTCTCCCCACAATTGGATCGCCATCACGGGCACCAACGGCAAGACAACTACCACGTCGCTGACCGATTATCTGCTCAAGGCCGCCGGTGAAGCCAGCGTGGCCGTCGGCAATATCGGTGAGCCGCCGGTGAACGAGATCGACGGCCGCGCACACAATGAGTGGTTTGTGGCCGAGCTGTCGAGTTATCAGATTGCTACGACCGCCGAGCTTCATCCTCGCGTGGCGGTACTGCTCAACATCACGCCCGACCACCTGGGCTGGCACAAGAGCCACAAGAACTATGCGCTTGCCAAGATCAAGTTGTTCGAGAATATGGTCGACGACGACCTCGTGGTTATCGACGTCGAGGATGCCGGCATCCATGAGTTCGATGAGTACATCTACACACCGGGTCGCCGCATCTGCAAGGTCGCTTTTGACGAGCCCGAGGGTGCAGACGCCGCCTTTGTGCGCGACGGCAAGATGGTCGTGCGCCTGAAGGGCGTCGAGACCCAGCTTGTCGCCACGTCCGAGCTCAAGATCTCGGGCCATCACAATGTCATCAATGCCCTATGTGCCGCCACGGCTGCTCTGGCCGTCGGTGCCGATCCCGAGGGCATTTGCCGCGGTTTGGCATCGTTCCAGCCACTCGAACACCGCGTGGAACCCTGCGGCGAGATCGATGGCGTGCGCTACGTCAACGATTCCAAGGCAACGAACACCGATGCAGTCGAAAAGGCCCTGACGGCGTTTCCCGACGACGATGTGATTTTGCTGCTCGGCGGCCACGATAAGGGTACGCCGCTTGCGGACTTTGCCCGCGTCGTTATGGACAACGTGCGCTCGGTCGTTTGCTTTGGCGATGCGCGCGAGCGCTTTACCGCCGCTATGGACGAGGCCGATGTCGATGGTGACGTGGATATCGCCCAGGCCGATGATCTGCGCGATGCCGTTGACGTTGCCCGCTCACTCTCGAGCCGCGGCGACGTGATCCTGCTTTCGCCCGCCTGCTCTTCGTTTGACGAGTTCTCGGGCTACGAGGAGCGCGGCCGCGTGTTTAAGGACTACGTTGCCCAGCTTGCCGCAGCAGCGAAATCGCAAACGGAATAGGGGTTGCCGGTGAGAGAGGAGAGCCCCCGAAGTGATATGAGGAGGCCCGACTCGGACCGTGCTTCCTCGCTGCGTAGCACGCCGCGTTCCGGACGCGGCGGGCAGACGTTCAGTGAGCGCTATATTGCCGGCGTCCCCGCCCGCATCATGCGCCCCCGTTTGATGTTTATGGCGTGCCTGTTTAGCTTGGTTTGCTTTGGCTTGCTGATGGTGTACTCGGCATCTTCGGTCGAGGCACTGCACGAGAATGGTTCGGCGACGTTTTTCCTGTTTCGACAAGCCGCGTTTGCCGGAGTTGGCGTGCTGGCTATGGTTGCCATCGTGCGCATCTTGCCGGACAGTTGGTTTGGGGAAGACGTGCTCAGGATCTTCCTCATGGGAATGATAGGGCTACTGGTTCTGGTGTTCTTTATGGGTAGCGGCAGTCGTGGCGCCACGCGCTGGCTCAACATCGCCGGTATTCAGTTCCAGCCGTCTGAGTTTTTAAAGCCGTTCGCCATCGCGTATTCGGCCATCATGCTCGACCGCATCTTTTCGCCCGGCGGCAACATCAACGAGTTTCTTCGCAACATGGGCATCTACCTGGGCATTTCGCTCTTTCTGATCTTTGTTCAGCCCGATTTTGGCACCGTTCTGATCATCTTGCTGACCCTCATGTGCATGGCGTTGTTTGCGGGATTGGACCCCAAATATATCGTTTGGACGGTCGTTGCCGGCATCGCCGTCATTGCGATCGCCCTTATCGCCGAGCCGTATCGTATGACGCGTGTCGAGGTTGCTTGGAATCCTTGGGCAGACGAATATGGCGACGGCTATCAGGCCACGCTTGCCATCATGGCGTTTGCCTCGGGCGGCCTGTTCGGTCGCGGTATCGGCAACTCCACCATGAAGTACTCGTATTTGCCCGAGGCGCATAACGACTACATCTTGGCTATTATCGGCGAGGAAGTTGGCTTTATCGGAACCGTGCTGTTCTTCTTGGTGTTTGCGATGCTGATCTACTCGGCGTTTCGCATTGCCGAGCAGGCGACCGACCGTCGCGGAGCACTTATGGCATCGGGTTCCGCGGTCATCCTTGCGGTGCAGTTTTTGATCAACGCGCTGGGCATTCTCAATGTGTTTCCCATGACGGGCAAGCCGCTGCCGTTTATTAGCTACGGCGGCTCCTCGATTATTGTGTCGCTTATGCTCGCCGGTCTGATCCTGCGCGTTTCGTATGAGAGCGCCCGTCGCGATGAGTACGACCGTCGCCGCGAGAGCTTTGCCGTTATGGATGAGAGTACCGCCGGCGTGCCCCACGTGCGCGGCGAGCGATCTTCGCGTAACGGTTTTACCGTCCTGGATGGCTCTGCGACCGAGCCGGCAGCCTGTCCGCGTCAGCGAACGGCGCCGCAAGGTCGTCCTCAGCGCCCCAGTCCTCGCAATGCGGGCGGCGGATATAATCGAATCGATTTGAATTCGGACCCGTCGGCGCGTTTGCGCACCGATGACCAGGGGCCGCGTGTACGAAGGGATTACCATGACCGATAAGATGACCGTTGCTATTGCAGCTGGCGGCACGGCAGGACATATCAACCCCGCGCTCGCCTTGGCCGAGGAGCTGCGTGACCGCGGTCATCGCGTTGTGTTCGTGGGCCAATCGCGCAAGCTCGAGGGTCGTCTGGTTCCCGAGGCCGGATTCGATTTTGTGCCCATCACGGTCACGGGCTTCGATCGCTCCCGTCCCTGGACGGCGCTGACCTCGCTGTGGCGCGTCAACAAGGCGAAGCGCGCGCTTGCCCGTCACTTCTCGAAGGTCGGTAAGCCCGATGCCGCTATCGGCTTTGGTGCTTACGTTGAGGTCCCGCTGCTGGGTTGGTGCAAGGGCGCCGGCGTTCCGTATCTGCTGCACGAGCAGAACTCTGTTCCGGGTCTGGCCAATAAGATGATGAACTCACATGCCGCCCGCGTGTGCATTTCGGTACCTGCGGCCCGTGCGGTCTTTGAGCGCGAGGGCGACCCCGACCATGTGCTCATGACGGGCAATCCCGTGCGTCGTTCGGTGATCGAGGGCGATCGCGCCCGCGGTCGCAAGACGCTCGGTGTGCCCGAGGACGCGACACTTCTGCTCGTCTTTGGTGGTTCACTCGGTGCTCAGCATCTCAACGAGCGCGTGGCTTCGCTCAAAAACGAGCTGCTCTCGCGTGAGAATCTCTATGTTTTGCATTCGACGGGTGCCGACGGCTTTGAGGAGACCGAGCGCGTTTTGGCGCTGACGCCCGAGGAGGCGAAGCGCTATCGTGTCCAGCCCTACATCGACAACATGGGCGATATGCTGGCCGCGGCCGATTTGGTGCTCTCGCGTTCCGGTGCCTCGAGCGTGGCCGAGATCGCCGCGCTTGCCGTGCCCTCGGTACTCGTGCCGTATCCGCACGCCACGGCCGACCACCAGACCACGAATGCGCGTTACCTGGTCGATGCCGGTGCCGGCGTGCTATGCGCCGATGCCGATATCGATGCCCCTGCCTTTGCCGACGAGCTGCTGCACCTGATCGATGACGCTGCGGCGCGTGATGCCATGCGTCAGGCGGCGCGCGGCTTGGCCCAGGACCGTGCCGCCGCACTTTTGGCCGATGCGGTAGAGGGATTGCGTTAGTTAGACGGGATATCGCCGGTCGCCCTCGCGCGGATGCGGTAGGTGCGGTACAGTTAACGGATTACAGGCAGTGTTTACGCAAGGAGTACACGAGCACATGGCTGATTCCCAGACTGCAACCTCCGCGCCCGAGTTCAAGAGCGCCCACTTTATCGGTATCGGCGGCGCCGGCATGAGCGGCATCGCCCTCGTCCTGCACGAGCGCGGTTATACCGTTACCGGCTCCGACCTTAAGACGTCGCGCTATATTCGCCAGCTTACCCGCGCCGGCGTGAAGGTCCACGTGGGCCACGAGGCTGCGACGATCGACGAGGTCAAGCCCGACGTGGTTGTTGTCTCCACCGCTATTCCCGAGTCCAACCCCGAGCTCGTGCGTGCCCGCGAGCTTGGTATTCCCGTGTGGCCCCGTGCCAAGATGCTCTCTGCTTTGGGCCACGGCTACACCACCGTCGCTGTTGCCGGCACGCATGGCAAGACCACCACGTCTTCGATGTGCGCCACCATGCTCGACCGCATGGGTCTGGATCCGAGTTTCTTGATCGGTGGCATCGTCGAGGGCTATGACACGAACGGCAAGAACGGCTCGGGCGACTACTTTGTCGCCGAGGCCGACGAGTCCGACAGCTCCTTCCTGTTCCTGAACCCCAACGTGGTCATTGTGACCAACGTCGAGGCCGACCACCTCGATCACTACTCGGGTATCGAGGAGATCGAGGCAACTTTCGCCAAATTCATGAGCCTGGTGGGCGAGGACGGCACCGTCATCGTCTGCGGTGAGGACCCGCATCTGGTCGAGCTCGCCAAGTCGACGGGCCGTCACGTGCTTTCCTACGGCTTTGCCGAGAACAACGACATCGTCTGCATGCACCCGGATGTCAAGGGCATCCAGAGTGACTTTATCGTTCGCTTTGAGGACGGCACTGAGCATGCTGTGGAGATCAAGAGCAATCCCGGTCGCCACAACATGCTCAACGCCACGGCGGTGCTCACCGTCGCCCATGTCCTGGGCCTTGACATCGACGCCGCCGCCAAGGCGCTCTCGAGCTTTGAGGGCGTTCGCCGTCGCTTTACCCACGTGGGCGATATCGATGGCATCACCGTGGTCGATGATTACGGCCATCACCCCACCGAGATCAAGGCGACGCTTGCTGCCGCTTCGTCGCTGGGCTACAAGCACGTCGACGTCGTGTTCCAGCCGCACCGCTATTCGCGCCTGCAGGCCCTGTGCGACGACTTTGCTGATGCATTTGCCAATGCCGATAAACTGCTGCTGATTGATGTGTTCTCGGCTGGCGAGATGCCCATTCCGGGTGTCACCTCTAAGATGCTCGCCGATACCGTGCGCGCCAAGCATCCTGACAAGGAGGTCGTGTATTGCTCCAGCCGTCTTGAGCTCAACCAGGAGCTCGAGCAGATGGTGGGCGAGGGCGACCTGCTGCTCACCATGGGTGCCGGTGACGTTACGACCGTCGGTCCCGAGTTCATCGAGTATCTGACTGCCAAGAAAGACGCTTAAGTCTAATGGGTCTGTTTAACGCCGTCATGGCGCTCTCGGGCATGATCGACACGGATGTGATCGAGGACGAGCGCCTTGCGCGTCATACGAGCTATCGTATCGGCGGCAAGGCCGACCTTTTTGTGACGTGCCATAGCTATCATGCCCTCCGCCGCGCCGTGGCGGTGCTCAATCGCGAGCAGGTGCCGTGGGTCATCATCGGCAAGGGCTCCAATCTGCTGGTTGCCGATGGCGGTTATCGCGGTGCCGTCATTTCGCTCGGACGTGAGTTTCAGCGCACGGTTGTTGCCGATGACGGTTGTACGCTGACGGTCGGTGCGGGCGTGATGTTTGCGCGCCTGGTCAACGATGCCCTGTCGCGTAGCCTCTCGGGCCTTGAGTTTGCCGTTGGCATCCCTGGTTCGGTCGGCGGTGCGATATCTATGAACGCCGGTACACGGACCGAGTGGATTGGCTCGCTGGTTGAGGATGTCGTAACGTTTGACCCGGCATCCGGTATCAAGCATTATACGGGGTCCGAGATCACTTGGGGCTACCGCGAATGTAGCCTTCCCCGCAATGAGATCATCCTCGAGTGCGTGCTCAAGCTTAAACCGGCGCCCAAGGCCGACATTCGCGAGCGCATGGAACGGTACCTGACGAGGCGCAAGCGTACGCAGCCCATGGGTCGCGCATCCTGCGGGTCAGTCTTTCGCAACCCGCCCGATGCGAGTGTGGGCAAGCTTATCGAGGATTGTGGATTAAAGGGTTTTTCGATTGGCGGCGCGGAAGTTTCGCCCGTTCACGCTAATTTTATCGTTAATAACGGAACTGCCTCGGCCGATGACGTTGCCGCGGTTATCAGACATGTGCACGGAAAGGTGAGGGAGGCGTATGGCATCGAGCTCAGACCGGAAGTTAAATTCCTCGGCTTCTAGAGCATCGAAACCCACCTTCCGCCGCGCCGGAGGGCGTTCCGGCGCGCCTGCCAAACCTCAACGCAATACCGTCGCGCACTCTAAGTCTGTCGGGCATGCACGACAGGCCGGGCGTCCGGTCGTCGGCTCTCAGCTCGGTAATCGTCCGGCCGCAAAAAAGTCCTCGCGTCCCTCGGTGACGTCAAAGCCTGTTATGGGCGCCAAGCCTGCCCGTCCCACGGCAACTCCTAAGCCCTCGACGGGAACTAAGGCGGCGCGTCCGGGTCGCACGCTGGGCGCATCGAAACCGCGCTCGCTGACATCGGTGCCGGCTACCGCCAAGAAGCCTTCGGGTAAAAAAGGCGTCAACCCGTTGTCTTCACTTGGGGCGATGGCAAATAAAACGTCAGACGCCGCTTCTCTCGTTACAGGCAAAGGCAAAATCGTGGGCGGCGTTCTGGCCGTCTTGGCCGTGCTCGTCGTCGTTGCCGTCGTGGTGATCAACTCTGGATTGTTTGCCGCCACTGATATTCAGATTCAAGGCAGCGAGCATGTGACGAAGCACGATGCTATCCAGCTGATCGATTTGCCCGAGGGAACGTCGCTTTTTAACGTCGATCCCGACCAGATTACCGAGGACCTCAAGCAGAACCCGTGGGTCTCGGGCGTGGATGTCCAGCGTCAGTTCCCGCATACGCTCATCATTACGCCTATGGAGCGCAAGGTCATCGCAATTGCCTATATCAGCTCCGATGACCTTGCCTGGGCCATCGGGGATGATGACACCTGGATCGCCCCGCTGTCGACGTCGGTCGAAGTGGATGACCAGGGCAACGTCATCACGACGGGGCAGGGCTCAAATACCCTGACCGGCATTGATGCCGCGCTGGCGCTCGCAAAGCACTATGGCGCGGTGTTGTTGACTGATGTCTCGGCGGATGTCGCTCCGGTTTCCGGCCAGGCGGTGAGCTCCAAGGCCGTTAAGGCTGGCTTGGATTATGTGCGTGGTTTTTCGAGCGAGTTCTTGGGACAAGTCAAGGATATTTCCACGCCTTCGGTCGAAGCCATCTCGGCAAACCTCAATAACGGCATTGAGGTGTCGCTGGGCGATTCGAACGATATCGTCAAGAAGGAGCGCGTAGTCACCAAGCTGCTTTCGCAGGTAGAGGGCGTAACGTATATCAATGTGCGCTCTCCGGGTAACTATACATTTAGGAACGCTCCGACCTCGTAGCGCTGGTTGATGCTTTGTTGAGGGGCCATACCACGCCGTTTATCTGGTTTGTTTGGTTTTCACGGTCAATTATTTGACTGATACGTTCATAATGTGCAAACATAATACGGTTTACCTTTGCATTTACTTTCAACCTGAAGGTTAATGTGCGCAGGGGTCGACCCATGCTATGGCTATAACCTTTGTTCGGAGGACCGACATGCACGAGACAGAGATCAACAACTACCTTGCCGTCATTAAGGTGGTCGGCGTCGGCGGCGGCGGTACCAACGCGGTCAATCGAATGATCGAAGAGGGCATCCGCGGCGTCGAGTTTGTTGCCATCAACACCGATGCTCAGGCACTCGCGATCTCTGATGCCGATATCAAGGTGCACATCGGCACCGACCTTACCCGCGGCCTGGGCGCCGGCGCCAACCCCGAGGTTGGCCGCAAGGCTGCCGATGAGTCCCGCGACGACATTGCTGAGGCGCTCGCTGGCGCCGACATGGTGTTCATCACCTGCGGCGAGGGCGGTGGCACCGGTACCGGCGCTGCTCCCATCGTTGCCGATATCGCGATGAACGAGGTCGGTGCGCTGACCGTCGCCGTCGTGACCAAGCCCTTCACCTTCGAGGGCCGCAAGCGCAAGAAGAGCGCCGAGGAGGGAATTAAGACCCTCTCCGATTGCGTCGACACCATGATCGTCATCCCTAACGATAAGCTGCTCGACATCGCCGAGAAGAAGACCACCATGCTCGAGGCCTTCGCGATTGCCGATGGCGTCCTTTCCCAGGGCACCCAGGGCATCACCGACCTCATCACCGTCCCCGGTATCATCAACCTGGACTTTGCCGATGTTAAGACCATCATGAAGCAGGCCGGTACCGCCATGATGGGTATCGGTACCTCTTCTGGGGATACCCGTGCCGTCGACGCTGCCCAGCAGGCCATCTCCAGCCCGCTGCTCGAGAGCTCCATCGATGGTGCCACGCGCGTGCTGCTTTCCATCGCCGGTTCCAAGGACCTGGGCATCCAGGAGATCAGCGACGCCGCCGACGTTGTCGCCAACGCCGTCGACCCCGAGGCCAACATCATCTTCGGTACCGTTGTCGACGAGTCCCTGGGCGACCAGGTGCGTATCACCGTCATCGCTACGGGCTTCTCCGACTCCAACGTCAACCGCCAGGACGAGCTCTTTGCTGCTCAGCAGTCTCAGAGCAAGGCCGCTGCCTCCGCTGAGCCGCAACGCACCGCTCCGGCCACCAGTCCGGCTCAGGCCGCTCCGACCCGCAACGTCGGTGGCACCGAGCTTCCTAACTTCGGCAACGATCAGTTCGAGCTTCCCGACTTCCTGAAGCGCGGCAGCTTCTAGTTCGTTTTTCTCAACGACTTGCAAGGGGTGCGTCCGATTGGGCACGCCCCTTTTTTGTTGTGTTTCGCCTTTGTAAACGAAAGCCTCCAATCTCCTTACGTTCCCTTTACGTTTGCTCCTTACCGCTGCGGGTATCCTTTTTGATGAAGTATGCAGCCGTATGGCACGGACTGCTGCGGCGTCGCCGCAATACTTGTGTTATTAGGAGGCTTTAGTATGGCAGCACGTGCGGACAACGTTTCGCGTGTCGACCATGATGGTGTTACATTGGTGGAGGGCGCGACATCCGATGTTCGCTTTGCCTTCACCGAGCGCGCCGGTGGTGTTTCCGAAGATGCGTACTCCTCACTCAACTTGGGCTCGCATGTTGGCGATGACCCCTTTGCTGTTCAAGAAAACCGTCGTCGTGCGCTCGAGGCTATGGGTGCCGCCGAGTGCGAGCACAACCTGCTCGTTCCCAATCAGGTCCATGGTGACCATATCGTTGCGGTGCCCTCGAACGGCGCCGATGACCTTGAGGACGTCCGCGAGCAGATTGCCGAGGGCTGCGATGCCATCGTCTGTACGGCGCATAACGTACCCGTGCTGCTCTGCTTTGCCGACTGCGTTCCCGTGGTGCTGGTGGCCCCTGGCGGATTTGCCGTGGTGCACTCCGGTTGGAAGGGCACGATTGCACGCATTTCCGCCAAGGCGTGCCAGGCGCTTTGCGATGCTGCCGGCTGCGATGCGAGCGACGTTTCCGCCTATATCGGCCCCCATATCTTGGGTGACGAATATGAGGTATCCCAGGAACTCATGGATCGCTTTGCCGCCGAGTTCTCGTGCATCGATGCGAGCACCTCTCGCATGCTCGATCTTTCCGCTGCCATTTGCGAGGCGCTGGTAGATGTCGGTGTCGACGCGGATAATATCGTGGATACCCAGCTTTCGACCGTGCGTCAGAATGACCGCTTTTATTCCTACCGTAATGAGGGCGGTACCTGTGGGCGCCATGCTGCGATCGGCGTGATGCTATGAGAAAGATCGTATCGGTCCTGAGCGCTGCTGTGCTAACGCTTACGCTGTGCGCCTGTTCTTCGGGATCTTCCACCTCTTCCATTACCGTGGCCGGCTCCACGACCTGCCTTCCTATCGCCGAGATTGCGGCCGAGGGCTTTAAGGAGGAGACCGGCATCGACGTGCTCGTTTCCGGTTTGGGTTCTTCCGCTGGCATCGAGGCCGTCAGCGCCGGCACGGCCGATATCGCCAGCTCCTCCCGTGGACTCAATGCCGACGAACTGGATCTGGGCCTGACTCCCATCGTCATTGCCCACGACGGTATTGCGGTCATCGTGAACGACGATAACCCCGTCGATAACCTCTCGACCGAGCAGCTCCGCGATATCTACGCCGGCAAGATTACCAATTGGAAAGAGGTCGGTGGCGAGGACCTGAGGATTCAGGTTATCAACCGAGATGAGGCGTCCGGCACGCGTGAGGCCTTTCGTACCATCGTGATGGACGGCACCCCGTTCGATCGCCGCTCGGCCGTTCTTTCGGGCACGGGCCAGGTGCGCGACGTGGTATCTCGTTCGCGCGGTGCCATTGGCTACATTTCGCTGGGCTTCGTCGATAGCCTCAACGCCAAGACCTCGGTCAAGGCCGTCTCGGTCAATCATGTTGAGGCGTCCGAGAAGACGGTCGCGAGCGGCGGCTATCCCATCTCGCGCGACCTTTACTTCTTTGTGAAGGGTGCGCCTTCGCAGCAGGCGCAGGATTACATCGACTACGTGACGTCCGAAAAGATGGACAAGCAGATTCGCGAGGCGGGCTTTATCCCCGTCACCAACGACGAGAAGGGGAGTGAGTAGCATGGAAGCACAGGAAAACTCCCAGACTGAGCAGAATGTTCAGACGCCCAAGAAGCGCGAGCTGGCGCTCGTATCGCGCAGTACCTATATCAAGGAGAAGGCGCTGCAGTGGATCTTCTTTGCCTGCGCGTTCTTGGCGGTCGTTACCGTCATCCTGATTTTTGTCTTTACCACGTACTCGGCGCTGCCCGTCTTTACCGACATCGGTCTGGCGGACTTCTTTAGCTTTACGTGGGCGCCCTCTGAGGGCCACTACGGCATCATGTCGCTGCTTGCCGGCTCAGGTCTGGTGACCGTCGGTGCGCTCGCCATAGGCGTGCCGCTAGGTGTGGGTACGGCCGTATACCTGGTCGAGATCGCCGGCAAGCGCGTGCGCAAGCTCATCAGCCCTGCCGTCGACCTGCTGGCCGGCATCCCTTCTATCATCTACGGCTTTTTCGGCATGATCATCATCCGCCCGTTTATCGCACAACTGACCGGTGGTCTTGGTTTTGGTGCGCTGACAGCGTGGTTCGTGCTCGCCATCATGATCGTCCCTACCATCACGACGCTTACCATCGATGCCCTCAATTCCATTCCCATGGGCATTCGCGAGGCATCGTATGCCATGGGTGCTACTAAGTGGCAGACCATCTATAAGGTCGTGCTACCTGCCGCCAAACTGGGTATCGTTGATGCCATCGTGCTGGGTATGGGCCGTGCCATCGGTGAGACCATGGCCGTGCTCATGGTCGTGGGTAACGCTCCGGTTATTCCCGACAGCATTGCGAGCCCCATCTCGACGCTCACGAGCCAGATCGCGCTCGACATGAGCTATTCCTCGGGCCTGCACCGCTCGGCTCTGTTCGGCATGGGCGTGGTCCTGTTTATCATCTCCGCCATGCTGGTGGGCATCGTCCGTCTGATTTCCAAGAAGAGGGGGTAGGCTATGTCCGATTCCGTTGACACGACGGTCGATACGACCTCGTCGCGCGAGCGCATCAAGCGTGCCCTTTCCCACGGTAAGAGGGGCCGTATCAACAAGGACCTGTCAAACAAGATCATGCTCGGCGTGTTCCGCGCCGCGGCCTATATCACCACGCTTGTGCTGGTCGCTATCATCGCCTACGTGGTTGTTAATGGCTTACCGCATATTTCGCTCGACTTTATCTTCGGTTGGCCCCAGGGTGTCAACGCCGAGGGCGGCATTTGGCCTACGATTGTCTCGACCATCTACGTGACGGCGCTCGCCATGCTCATCTGTACGCCGGTCGCCGTGCTAGCGGCCGTCTATCTGGCCGAGTACGCCAAACAGGGCAAGGTCGTCGAGCTCATCCGTTATGCTGCCGATGCTTTGGCCTCGGTGCCCTCCATCGTTATGGGTCTCTTTGGCTACGCCTTGTTTGTCGAGGCCATGGGCCTGGGCCTTTCGATGGTCTCGGCCGCCTTGGCGCTGGCACTTCTGATGCTGCCCATCGTCATGCGCACCACCGAAGAGGCCATTCGCGCCGTTCCGCGCTATATCCGTTGGGGCGCGTACGGCCTGGGCGCCACCAAGTGGCAGGTTGTCTCCAAGATCGTGCTTCCTTCTGCCTTTGGCCGTATTGCCACGGGCATCGTCCTTGCCATCGGCCGTGCCATTGGCGAGACCGCGGTGGTGCTCTACACCATGGGCCAAGCCATCAATCTACCTATTTCGCCGCTCGATTCCGGCCGCCCCATGACGGTCCATCTGTACCTGCTTGCCAACGACGGCATCAACATGAACGCAGCCTACGGCACCGCGCTCTTGCTGATGGTGATCATTTTGGCCTTCAACCTGTTTGCGCGCTTCCTGTCGCGCAAGCGTCGCTAGTTAAGGAGTCCCATGTCCGTTTATCAGTCCGCTCCCACGTTGGAGCAAGCGGCCATTACGGCCAAGGATTTCAACTTTTGGTACGGTGACTTTCATGCGCTGACGGGGCTTGACCTCAACATCGCCAAAAACGCCATCACCTCGTTTATTGGCCCTTCGGGCTGCGGCAAATCGACGTTTTTGCGCTGCATCAACCGCATGAATGACCTGATCGATGGTACGCGCGTCGAGGGCACCATGACGCTCGACGGCAACGATATCTATGCCGAGGGTGTCGACCCGGTCGATCTCCGTCGTCGCGTGGGCATGATCTTTCAGCAGCCCAACCCGTTTCCCAAATCCATCTACGAGAATGTCGCCTTTGGCCCTCGTCTGCAGGGCGTGACTAGTAAAAGCGACCTCGATGACATCGTGGAAGAATCGCTCAAGCGCGCCAACCTCTGGAAAGAGGTATCCAATCAGCTCAACAAGGATGGTTTGGCGCTCTCGGGCGGTCAGCAGCAGCGTCTGTGCATCGCGCGCGTGCTTGCGGTGCAACCCGATGTCCTCCTGATGGACGAGCCCTGCTCCGCCATCGACCCCACGTCCGTCTCTAAGGTCGAGGATCTGATGGCAGAGCTGGCGCCCGAGATGACGATCATCATCGTCACGCATTCAATGCAGCAGGCAGCTCGTATTAGCGATTACACCGCGTTCTTCTTGCAGGAAGTTGCCGGCGAGCCCGCCACGCTCATCGAGTATGGTCAAACCGACGCGATCTTCACCAGCCCGGTGGACTCGCGGACGGAAGACTATATCACCGGCCGCTTTGGCTGATCGGTGCGACTAGTCCCAAGCCGATCGGACCTGGTCCGGTGCGTATTCACTGTGCGGGCGGCATGACCGCACCCAACTGATTGGAGTGAACCATGCGCAAACTGTTTTCCCGTCAGCTCATCGAGGCCCGTCACGAGATGCTGAGCATCTACGAGGCCGTCGATTTGGCCCTCCACGATGCCGTGAAGGCCTATGTGACCGACGACCGCAAGCTCGCCACCAAGACCAAGAAGCGCACGCTTTCGATTGACGCACGCTGCGCTAACTTGGAGGCCGTCTGCTACAACCTGATTGCCACGCAGTCACCGGTCGCCTCCGACTTCCGCTTGCTGCAGACGATCATCTACGTCGACTTTAACCTGCAGCGCATGACCGATAAGGTTCGCCAGATTTGCCGCGCCACGCGTCATATGATCAAGGCCGACATCTCGCTGCCCAAGGAGCTTGTCGGCACGGTCGAGGCCGAGGCTGAGGCCGTCTACCAGGTGCTGGGCTCTTCGCTTTCTGCGCTCGTCACCAACGACATGTCCATCATCTGCAACTTGGCCGTCGAGGACGAGCCAGTGCACGCCGCCTACGAGAAGTTCTTCCGCACCTTTAACCGTATGGATACGGGCGACTTTATGGATGACGACAGCAACTATGACGACCTGCACCGCGCCATCATGGTTTCGCGCTACCTCGATCGCATCGCTTCGATTTCCATCGATGCCGCTTGCCGTCTGACCTTCCTGTTGACTGGTCAGCGCATGAATGCCGGCGATATCGCCCGCACTGATGAGGATGAGCTCGAGAGCATGCGCGTGCCTTCGGGCGAGGGTGTTATCATGAGGCCCGCCGTCGACGCTCGCTACGTTGCCAAGGTGCCCGCTAACGAGGTCAGCGAGGGTCTTCGCTACCTGCTCGATCATCTTGAGGACGAGGACGATGGCGAGGACGACGAGGAGTAAGTAATTCCGTTCGTCGAAAGATTGTAAATACCTAAGTGAGCGCGGCCTTGCACATGCGGGGCCGCGCTCTTGCGTTAGCATGGGACTACTTGTTTGGCTGTCAGCGGAGGCGATTGGCAATGGATAACTATTTGGACTTAATGCGCGCTCGCCGCGAGCAGATTCTGGAACGTTTTTATGCGGCGCTCGATCGCGCAGGCCGTCCCCACGACGCCGCGCGCCTCATTGCCGTGTCCAAGACCGTTGGTGTCGATGAGACCGTTGCCGCCATCCAGGCGGGGTATCGCCATTTTGCCGAGAACCGCCCGCAGGAGCTGGTTCGCAAGCTCACGGGTCTGGCGGAGCATCCGGAGCTGCCCGAGGTGCGCTTCGATATGATCGGCAACCTGCAGACCAATAAGATCAATGCGGTGCTGGGCTCAGCCGAGCTGATTCACTCGGTGGGTTCGCTGCATCTGGCGCAGGCGATCTCGAGCCGTGCTGTCCGCAAGATTGAGGCAGGCGAGCTCGCCGGCCCCCAGCGTGTGCTCATTGAGGTCAATGTGAGTGGTGAGGAGTCGAAGGGAGGCTTTTCGCCCGATGAGATTCGCGCCGCCGCGGGTGAGCTTGCGGAACTTGAGGGAATTTGCGTACAGGGGCTTATGACTATGGCGCCCCGGGGGAATAAGGATGTGGCACGCCGCACCTTTGCGGGGCTTCGTGAGCTGAGGGATGAGCTGGAGGCGGCGCATCCCGATTTGAACCTGCCTGAGCTTTCCTGCGGCATGAGCGAGGACTTTGAGCCTGCCCTTGAGGAGGGCTCTACGCTCGTTCGCCTGGGCAGGGTAGTATTTAGCCCGGAGTTTGCAGTAAAATAAGGCTCTGAAGTGCGCACTGATTATCGGGGCGCCTGCACTAAACCGCGAGAGGACACAACCATGGGCTTCCTTGACGAGATTAAAAATAAGATGCACCTGGGCGGCCAGCAGGGTTACGACCAGGGTTATGGCCAGGACGACGACTACGGCTACGATGACGGCTATGACGATAGTTATCAGGGCAACGGCTACAGCGGTGCTTCGGGCGAGGGCTTCTACACCCAAGACGAGCCGAGCAACGGCCTGCTTGGTCAGACGCGCCGCGGTGAAGCTGAGTCGGTTGCCGTGTATACGCGCTCCGGTCAGCTGGTCGGCGATGACTCCCGCCATGCCACGACGTATAACCCGCCTTCGCGCTCGCAGGACAGTGTTGCGAGCGGTTATCGTCCTGGTGCCTATGACACGCCGTCTAGCTACGCCGAGAACACCCGCGCCCGTGCCGCCGCTGCGCCCGCGCCTGCACCGAGCGATGCCTCGGCCTATGCGAGCAATATCATCAACGCCACACCGCAGCTGCCGGCCTATGTCCTGCGCCCCGAGAGCTATGACGACGTGGAGATCGTGGTGCGCCGCGTTCGCACCAAGCAGCCTGTCGCACTGATTTTTGTGGGCGTACGCACCGAAGTTGCCAAGCGCGTCTTGGACTTCTCTTACGGCTTTGCCTGCGGTCTGGGTGCCACGGTCAAGGAGGTGGGCGACCGCGTGTTCATGGTGCTGCCCGCCGGTTGCGAGGTCAAAGATTCCGATCTCAAGAAGCTTCGTGCCGACGGCTACCTCAAGTAAAGACAAGACGAGGAGATTCCCATCAACATCTACACTATCGTCCAGCTGGTCAACACGCTGTTCAACTTTTATTCCACGCTCATTATCGTCTACTGCTTTATGACGTGGATTCCCATGAAGCAGGGTGGTTTGCTTCAGGATATTGCCGCGGTGCTTGATAGCGTGTGCGGTCCGTGGCTTAACCTGTTCCGTCGTTTCATCCCGCCGATGGGCGGTATCGATTTTTCGCCGGTCGTTGCGATTATTGCGTTGCAGTTGGTGCAGAGGCTGGTTCTGCAGCTTCTTATAGGTATACTCGTGTAGAACTGACTTAGTAACTTACGTCGGGCGTGTAGCGCCGAGGCGATGAAAAAGGAGACTTGTTATGGCTATTACCCCTGCAGACATCCAGGCTCAGACTTTCTCTGAGGCCAAGCGTGGCTACGATCCTGCCGAGGTCGACGTCTTCTTGGAGACGCTGTCTTCCGAGGTTGACGCTATGCTCGCTAAGATCG
This sequence comes from uncultured Collinsella sp., assembly GCA_958403205.1. Classification (GTDB taxonomy): domain Bacteria; phylum Actinomycetota; class Coriobacteriia; order Coriobacteriales; family Coriobacteriaceae; genus Collinsella. The sequence continues at coordinate 40,533 of CATXWM010000016.1, forward strand.
TTGACCTTAAGGGTCGTCTGACTGCTACCGAGCAGCAGCTTGCCGATGCACAGGCTCAGCTTGCCCAGGCTCAGGATACCGCCGACCAGGCCGTTCCTGCCGCCCCCGTGGCTGCTCCCGCCCCTGACTTCTCCGCTCAGGAGCGCCAGATTTCCGCTGCCCTGATCGCTGCCCAGCAGACCGCTGAGACCATCGTCAACGATGCCAATGAGAACGCTGAGCGCATCCGCAACGAGGCTGACGCCAAGGCCCGCGAGGTTATCCGCCAGGCTCTGACCGAGAAGCAGGCCGAGCTCGAGGAGATCGATCGTCTCAAGGCTTCCCGTGAGGAGTTCAAGGCCGAGTATCTCAAGCTCATCCAGCACTTTATGGACGATGCCCAGAACTCCTTCCCGGCCGATCTGATGGCCTCTACGCCGGTCGGTTCTGCCGCTTCTCCTGCGGTGACTGTTCCCGCCGAGCCGCTGCCCGTCGCTGACCCGGTTGTCCCCGTGGCCGATCCCTTCGCCCCGATCGACAACTTCGCTGCCGACGACCTGGACTAACATTCGGCCTACAATTTAGTGCCTAGAAAGGACCCGCAGCTTGCGGGTCCTTTTTTATGACTGTGCCGGGGTGCGCAACATAAAAACCGAGCCCTGCACATGGTGGCGCAGAACTCGGCGAACGGGTGAGCGGTCAAGGGTAGGTTTTAAGGCATGTCCCAAAAATCTACTTGAGGAGGAAGTCGGAGAGGGGAATGGTGCGGGCCTCGCGATGCTCGGGATCGGCGATGTGGTCGGCGGGATAGCCACAGACGAGCATGTGATAGGGATAGACGCCCTTGGACAGATTGAACTGCTCTTGTGCCACCTCAGGCTTAAAATGGCATACCCAGCACGTTCCCAGACCCTGCTCGGTGGCCTCCATCATCATCTGATCGCACACGATGGACGTATCGATTTCACTGGAATTCATCTGGTCATACGGGCGCACCCAAGCATCATCGGTAACGCTGCAAATAAGGAAGACAAGCGGAGCGCCAAAGATAGACCCATCACGAGCAAACCGAGGCTGACAAGCAGCAGCCTTCTCCAGAAGCTCAGGCGTATCCAACACCATCACGCGGGTTGGATGGTTATTACAAGCAGAGGGAGCAATACGCCCAGCCTCAACAATGGCATCCACCACAGCCTGCTCAACAGAACGATTCTCAAACTCGCGACAAGAATACCGAGACCGAGCCAGATCCAAATAACTCACAACCAAGCCCTCCAAATTCAGTGTATCAACCCAAAGCAAAACAAAGGGTACCCAAAGCCCCATCCAGCCAAACGTTTAAGGCAGTCCCAAAGTTCCCAATTGGGCTCAAAGGCCCTGCCAACAAAAGCCCCATCACTTTCAAAGTATCAGCCAAAGTTCCCAATGGTGGTACGTAAGGCGAAGGGCCGGCCACGGTTTACTTTCGAACGACTCTGCAAAGCAGCCGGAGTGAGAAAGCAAACCGTGGCCGGCCCTTCGCCGCCGGGACACGTACCCCCAATTAACTGTTCTTCATGACAATCGAATCCACGACATCGGCCACATTCTCGCAGCAGTCCGCGCAGTACTCCAGGAAGGCGTACACGTCACGCCAGGCGATGACCTCGAGCGGGTCCTTGCCGTTAACGTGCAGGTTGCGCATGGCGTTGATATAGAGCTCGTCGGCCTCGGACTCGATGGTGTTGATCTGGATGACGAGCTCGCGCAGCGTTTTGGACTTGCGGTAGTTGGGAAGCTCGACCATCAGGTCCTTCATGGCGCGGCAGGCATCGGTTACCTTGTGGGCGATGACGATGGCGTCGGGATGGATACTCTGAATGTTGGTGAAGTAGACGCGCTGCACGACGCCCTCGATACGATCGAGCACGGTGTCGAGCGAGCAGCTCATCAGGTCCAGATCCTCGCGCTCAAGCGGGGTGATAAAGGCGGTGAGCAAGGCGTCTTCGAGCTCGTGGTGCTTCTTGTCTGCCGCATGCTCAATCGCATGCATCTTATCGAGCATGTCGTGGATCTGCGCGGGGTCGAAGTTCTCAAAAATCTTGGTGAGCAGCTCGGCTGCCTGAACGGCGAGGTCAGCGCAAGCGACGTAGTTGTCAAAGTAGAACGAATCGGGTTTCTTTGCCATGGGTGGGTCCTTTCGAGGCGAAGACGGGTGGGCGAAGCATTGCAGTCCGGATGGACGCTCGGTTTGACTAGATGAACATCATGAACAGCTTGGCCATGACAAAGCTGATGAGTCCGCAGGCGGGGAAGGTGAAGAACCAGGTGAACATCATGTCTTTGACGACACCGAAGTTGATGGCTGAGAGGCGCTTGACGGCACCGACGCCCATGATGGCGCAGGTCTTGATGTGTGTGGAGGACACGGGGATGCCGGTAAGGGTAGCAAGCAGCAGGTTCGCGGCGCCTGCGAGGTCGGCAGAGAAGCCCTGATACTTCTCGAGCTTAACCATACTCTGGCCGACGGACTTGATGATGCGCTCGCCGCCCACGCTGGTGCCGATGCCCATAGTGGCCGAGCACAGCAGCATAATCCAGATGGGGATGCCTGCATCGCCGACGCTCGTCTGGCCGCTGGCAAAGGCCACGCCTAAAAAGAGCACGCCGATGAACTTCTGTCCATCCTGCGCGCCGTGCATAAAGCTCATGGCCGCAGCGCTCGCGATCTGAGCGTATTTAAAGAAGACATTGGCACGTCGCCTGTTGGCGGCGGCGAAAAGAATCGAGACGAGCTTGCACAGGACCCAGCCCATGACAAAGCCCAGGCCGATGGAGAGCGCCAGGCCGTAGATGACCTTCATCCACTCGTGGACGTTGACGCTGCTCGCACCGCCGAGGGCGATGGCGGCACCGGTCAGGCCGGCGATAAGGCTGTGGCTTTGCGAGGTGGGGATGCCAAAACGCGACGCTGTGGCGCCGTAGACGACGATGGAGAACAGCGCCGCGCATAGGCAGGCGAGCGCCATGGTGCTGTTTCCGCCAAAGTCGACGATATGCGAGATGGTATTGGCGACGCTCGCGTTAAAGTGCGTCATGATGAGCACGCCGAGGAAGTTGAATGCGGCGCTCATGAGAATGGCGGCGCGGGCGGGCATGCAACGCGTAGTGACGCAGGTCGCGATGGCGTTGGGCGCGTCGGTCCATCCATTGACGAAGATGGCGCCCAACGCGAGGATCACGGTGACGGCAAGGACTGGGTTCGACACAATTTGGCCGAGGAAGGTTGAGAACGTTACGTCCATATATGGGCTTTCTCGAAGTTTGCAGACACGTTACAAAAACATGATAAATCGTATCACCTCCTGCGGGTCTCTTTACCGAGTTCTGATGGGAGAAGTGAACTTTTCCTTGATTGGCAACTTTATCCGAACACTTCCCACATTCATCCGTACATGTACG
>CATXWM010000017.1 GCA_958403205.1 uncultured Collinsella sp.
ACCGAGCCGTACGCTTGAACTGAGAAGGGGGAGGCCTCGCGGCCTCCCCCTTTTTGCGTTATATACACGTTGTACGTTGGGACCTAGTTCCCCCGTATGCGCTCTTACTGTTTGGCTGTATTTTGAGTCCTTCTTTTGTATTTGCGCGATAATAACTCCCATTGGCGTTAGGGAGGACTTGATGTTTACCGTTTTTGTCTTGGGCAATATTGCTTCGGGTAAGTCGACTGCCTGCCGCTATCTCAAATCTCATGGCGCCATGCTTATCGATCTGGATGAACTTGCCAAATCGCTGTATGTGCCAGGCTCCGATATCGTCAATGCCCTCGCCGAAGAATTCGGTTGGGACATTCTGGACGGGGAGGGCGGCATTCGCCGCAATGTCCTCGCAGCTCGAGCTTTCGCCTCTCCTGATACAGTTGCGCGGCTCAATGACATCGTTCATCCGGTTCTCATTGAGCAGCTTTCGCTGAGGATCCTTGATCCGGTCTGCTGTACGGTTTCGTCCCCCCGTTACCCCTTTGCGGTTGTCGAGGTTTCTGCCCCGACTGGTTTTGAGGATGCTTTTGGCCTGGCTGATGAAATTCTGGTTATCAGCGCTCCTTTAGCAGTTCGTCGCGAGCGTGCCATTCATCGTGGTATGGAGTCCTCTGATTTTGATGCGCGCTCTGCATGCCAACTTGATGAGGCTTCGCTTTGCAATCTCGCTACGACGGTAATCGATAATGCGGCAGGCGATAACTCGCTCTTTGAACAACTGGACGCATGGCTTGCGCACCATGGCTTCGGGGATGTAGTGGATAAGGATGAGGCCGATGCCTAAGACACGTTTCTTTACGTGGTATCGCGTAGCGCCACTTGCCGTTATGTTCGTCTTCGGCCTTATTTCGCTCGTCTACTCGTATGCTCCTGCCGCCTTCTTTAAGCCTTTGTATCCGATTGACTACGAGGCGTACGTAAAGCAATCGAGCATTTCGCACAATCTTGATCCGTATCTGGTGTGCGCTGTCATAAAGTCGGAATCGAATTGGGATCCCGAGGCTGAGTCGAATCAAGGCGCACGGGGATTGATGCAGCTGATGCCCGAGACTGCCCAGGATATGATTGCCAAGGGTCTTGTCGATGGCAGCGAGTATTCAGCCGGCGACCTTAACGATCCCGCTACGAACATCGAGTTTGGCTGTGCGTATCTTTCGTATCTTCTGACGTATTTTAACGGGTCGACTGACAGTGCCATTGCCGCCTATAACGCCGGCATGGGCAATGTCGACGGATGGGCGCAGCAGAGCACGTCGCTTCATAATGCAATCACCTTTCCCGAGACGCAGGCGTATCTGATTCGTGTCAATAATGCCTGGGTTCGCTACAAGACCCTCTATCCCGATCGGTTCGTATAGGACTATGCCTGCCGCCTGCGTATACTGCAGATATATGAGTTAGGAGTATCCATGGCGGAATTTGAAGTTGAGCGTGTTGGAGGAGAGCTCAAACGTTTTGGCGTTGAGGGCTCTGAGGTGCCGTTTAAGGTCGTGTCTCCATACGAGCCCGCTGGTTCTCAGCCTAAGGCCATTGAGTCGCTTGTGCAGGGCGTGAGGGACGGAGATCGCTATCAGGTTTTGCTGGGCGTGACTGGTTCGGGCAAGACCTTCACGATGGCTAAGGCTATTGAGGCCCTGGGGAAGCCGACGCTGGTTATGGCTCCCAATAAAACGCTTGCCGCTCAGCTTGCGAGCGAGCTCAAGGAATTCTTCCCTGACAACGCCGTGGTCTATTTTGTGTCGTACTACGATTACTATCAACCCGAAGCGTATGTGCCGCAAAGCGATACGTATATCGAGAAGGATTCCTCGATTAACGAAGAAGTTGAGATGCTGCGACATCAGGCGACCGCATCGCTGCTATCTCGACGCGATGTGATCGTCGTCGCATCGGTCTCGTGTATCTATGGCATTGGCTCTCCTGAGGACTATGCGGGCCTAGCTCCGAACGTCGACAAGAAGGTGCCGCTCGAGCGCGATGACTTTATCCATGCGCTTATCGATATCCAGTACGATCGCAATGACTATGATTTGGCACGTGGCACCTTCCGCGTGCGCGGCGATGTCGTCGACGTGTATCCACCCTATGCCGAGCATCCGTTGCGGTTTGAGTTCTTTGGCGACGAGGTTGAGCTGATTGCCGAGATCGACGAGGTCACCGGCGAGATGCTACGTGAGTACGAGGCCATTCCCGTGTGGCCGGCCTCGCACTACGTGACTGAGAAGCCTAAGGTCAAAGCGGCTCTGAAATCAATCAGTGAAGAGTGCGAGAAGCGTGTGGCCGAGCTCAAGGCGACTGATAAGCTGCTCGAGGCACAGCGTCTGCAGCAGCGCACCGATTATGATCTTGAGATGCTCGAGACGATGGGCTTTTGCAACGGCATCGAGAACTACTCGCGTCATCTGGACGGTCGAAAACCGGGCGAGCCGCCGTTTACCCTGATTGATTACTTTCCTAAGGACATGCTCTGCATCATCGACGAGAGCCATGTAACGGTGCCGCAGATCCGCGGCATGCACGAAGGCGACCGCTCGCGTAAGGTGACGCTGGTGGAGCATGGTTTTCGTCTGCCTTCGGCACTCGATAACCGCCCGCTTCGTTTCGATGAGTTTGAGGCGAGGATCCCCCAGTTCATCTACGTCTCGGCCACGCCGGGCGACTATGAGCTGCGGGTTAGCCAGAACGACGTTGAGCAGATTATTCGTCCGACCGGCCTGCTCGATCCAAAGATTGACGTGCGGCCGGTCCGAGGCCAGATTGACGATCTTGAGGACGAGATTCGCGAGCGCGTGGCCCGCAAGGAGCGCGTGCTGGTGACCACGCTCACCAAGCGCATGGCCGAGGATCTGACCGATCACCTGCTCGACGCTGGCATTAAGGTCAACTACATGCATTCCGATACAGCTACGATGGACCGTGTCGAGATCCTGCGAACGCTGCGCGAGGGAAAGATCGATGTTCTCGTTGGCATCAACCTGCTCCGCGAGGGTCTAGACCTTCCCGAGGTCTCGCTGGTGGCAATTCTCGACGCCGACAAGGAAGGTTTCTTGCGCAATCGCCGTTCGTTGATTCAGACGATTGGCCGTGCGGCCCGTAATGCCGACGGCGAGGTCATCATGTATGCAGACGTTGTGACCGATTCGATGAAAGAAGCCATCGAGGAGACGCAGCGCCGTCGAGAGATTCAGATGGCATATAACGAAGAGCATGGCATTGTGCCCAAGACGGTCCGCAAGGCCATTAACGACATTTCGAGCTTTATTGCCGAGGCCGAAAAGACTGTGGGCTCGAAGGGGCGCTCGAGAGGCGATTCGCTGGGTCACGGTGCGTTCTATACACCCGACGAAAACGGCGAGGGCGCCGCGCCGGAGACGGTGGCACCCGAGCAGACGCTTGCCGAGCAGCTAGAAGGGCTACCGCATGACGAGCTCGTGCGGATCGTCGAGACCATGGAGGAAGACATGCGTAACGCTTCCGCCGCCATGGACTTTGAGGAGGCGGCACGTCTGCGCGATGCCGTCGTTCAGATTCGGGCGATGCTTGAGGGCGCATCTGAGGGCGAAACGATCGAGCGTTTGCGTTCGCAGGCTCGCAAGGGCTCTACCTTTGCTTCGGGCAGAAAACGCCAGGGCGCGCGATTTAAGAAATAGGGTACAGGCCCCGAGCTTCTCGTTGAGCTTGGGGCTTGTGTCTTTAGCACGCTAGAGGTCGGCGATTAGGGCCTCGGCGCACCGGATGCCATCGGTGGCGGCGCTCATGATGCCGCCGGCATATCCTGCTCCTTCGCCACAAGGGTAGAGGCCTGGGGTCGCCACGGCATGACACGCGCGATCTCGGGTGACGGTGACCGGGGAGCTCGAACGTGTCTCCACGCCGGTAAGCACGGCATCGGGGCGGTCGTAGCCCCGTAGCTTTTTCCCGAGCAGGGGAATTCCCAGGCGAAGCGACTCGACGATATGCTGCGGCAGGGCCTCGTCAATTGCCGTCCAAGTCACACCGAGCGGATAAGTGGGTTTAATTTTTCCACATGCCGCGCTGGGACGTTTTGCAAGGAAATCGCCGACGAGCTGTGCCGGTGCATTCCAGTTAGAGCCGCCTAGGCGATAGGCGGCCTGCTCACAGGTGCGCTGGAGTTCAACGCCTGCGAGCGGATCGTCGGTGGGAAGGTCGTCGGGCGTGACGTTAACGAGCAGGGCGGCATTTGCATTGCGTCCGTTACGGGCATTGAGGCTGGCCCCGTTGACGCACAGGTGGCCCGGCTCGGAAGAGGCGGCGACAACCTGCCCGCCGGGGCACATGCAAAACGAGAACACGCTGCGCTCGTTGGGAAGATGGGCGACGAGCTTGTAGGGGGCTGCTCCGAGGGCAGGATGCCCCGCCGAAGGGCCATATTGGGCTCGATCGATATCGAGCTGCGGGTGCTCGATGCGTACGCCCATGGCAAAGGTTTTTTGCGCGAGGGCTACGCCATGGTCCTTGAGGAGCTCGAATACGTCGCGGGCGGAATGGCCGCAGGCAAGGATAAGGTGCTTCGTGGCGATTTGCTCAGTCGCGGCATATTGAGACGCCTGGACATCGACGCCGGTGATGGCGCCGGACGCGTCGGCGCGAATGTCAACGAGCTTTGTTCGATAGCGAACGACACCTCCGAGCCGTTCGATGCGCTGGGAAATATTGGTGACAACAGTGGGAAGGATGTCGGAACCAATATGCGGCTTGGCATCCCACAGAATGTCTCGGGGCGCGCCCGCTTCGACGAAGGTGTCCAGGATAAGGCGATGGGCGGGATTTTTGGTTCCCGTATTGAGCTTGCCATCCGAGAAAGTACCCGCACCGCCCAAGCCAAACTGGATATTGCTCTCGGGGTCGAGGGTGCGCTCCTTCAGGAAGAGGTCGATTGCCTGCGAGCGGCGAAGTGCCGGATCGCCCCGTTCGATAAGCAAGGGCTTCAGACCCGCTTCGGCAAGGGTGAGTGCGGCGAAAAGGCCAGCGCATCCGGCACCGACGACGACGGGGCGCTCTTTGGGCGCGTCGGAAACGGGGGAGGGGAATGAAGGCTCATTGTCTTCTATCGTGCGCACGCGTGAGCGGTCGCGCGCAGCAACGCTGTCGAGCACTGTCTGCTCGATGTCTGGGCTCGTCAGCTCAACACGAAAGCTCAGGATAAAATGAACGTCTCGTTTTTTGCGGGCATCGATGGACTTGCGGTGGAGCTCGATGGACTTGATCTCGGAGTCTTTGCAACGTAGGACGCGTTTGGCGACTCGCTTGCCAACGATGAGGCAAGCTTTTTCATCGCCGGCTTCATCGAGCGACGCATTGACTTGGGTGATTTCGATCATCGAGGTCTCCTTAGATGCAAGAAAGAGGCCGTCCGGTGTCCCAGACGGCCCGAATGCGTTTTGATTATAGACTGCGCGGCTATAGGTTACTTGCAGCGCGAATGCCCGAAAGCCACGCCCATGCAAGGTTGAAGCCACCGCAGTCGGCGTCGATATCGAGCGCTTCGCCGCAGACGCAAAGCGGTGTATCGACTGCGTCGTTCACGCGGAGGCTGGGTATCGAGATGGTCTCGATGGGTATGCCGCCACGTATGACCTGTGCCGAGCGCTCCTCGGCCGTTCCTTCAACGAGCAGTTTAAAGTGCTTGAGGATGGAGACCAGATGGATGACATCGTTGGAGTCTGGATGGCACTGCTCGAACGCCGTACAGACGACGCGGGAGAGTTGAGGGGCGAGCATACCATCGAACCAGCGGGGGCCGTGGGGCGAAAAGCGGCCGAGCAGTTCAACGCGTCGGTTGAGCATATCGAGCAGCTCGTCTTTGGAGAGGTCGGGGAAAATGTCGAGCAGAATCGTGTCGCCGTGCTGGATACGTCGGGAGAGGTTGAATGCGGCGACACCTGAGATGCCGAAGGTCCGGAACAGCACCTCGCCGTCTTCGCACCAGAGCTCCTCATGATTGCGGGTGAGCGTCAGGCGGGCGCGGACGCGTAGGCCATCCAACGCCTTGAGGGCCATCCGGTCGCCGACGACCGATGCCGACACGGGACAGAGGACGGGGCGCAGCGGCGTTAGGGGGAGGCTAAACGTCTCGGCGATGCCGGCGGGGTTGCCGCCCGTGGCGATAATTGCGGCATGTGCCTGCAAGGTCACGTTTTTGCGCGGGGTATCGGCGAGCGCCCTCCGAAGCGAACGGAGCTCAGATTTTCGATCGTCGTGTTTTTTTGCCTCGAGCGCCCGTGCGGGACGGTCTATTTGGAGCGCCCAGCCCTCGGGAGCTTTGTGCGCCGTGGCAACATTGGCTCCGCAGATTAAGGTGATGGCCAGACGATCGCAAACGTTGAGAAGCGCGTCGCGCACCGATTCGGCGCGAAGGGAGCGTGGGTACAGTCGACCTTCCTCGGAGGTCGTCATGATGCCCAGCGAGGAGAAGAAACCCATAAGCTCTTGTTCGGGCCGGGGGCCCATGACGGATTCGATGAAAGCGGGATGGTTGTACCGCCGAGGATCGATCGATTCGTTTGAGAGATTGCAGCGGCCGTTGCCGGTCGCAAGGAGTTTAAGGCCGCAGGCGACATCGCGCTCAACGATGCAGACGCTTTTGCCAGCGCGTGCGGCCGTGATGGCGGCGGCGAGACCTGCGGCCCCGCCGCCGATTACCAGGACGTCATAGAAGGCGCTCGTGTTCACTTAGGCCTCATCGGTCTCGTGCGGGGCGATGGCCTCGACGGCAGAGACGGCCTTGGGCAGCATGCCATCGGGCAGCGCGGTCTCAACCTCGCCCTTATCGCAGGCCTCGGCGAGTGACGGATTGATGGGAAGCTGGCCCAAGATGTCGAGGTTGTAGCGCTCGGCGACTTCGGGGAGCTTGCTCTTACCAAAGACCTCGATCTTCTTGCCGCAGTCGGGGCACTCGATATAGCTCATGTTCTCGACAACGCCCAGAATGGGGACGTTCATCTTCTCGGCCATGTTGACTGCCTTGGCGACGATCATCGAGACCAAGTCTTGCGGGCTCGTGACGATGACGATGCCATCGACGGGCAGCGATTGGAAAACGGTGAGCGCGACGTCGCCCGTTCCCGGAGGCATATCGACCAGCAGGTAGTCGATGGGACCCCACGAGGTCTCGCTCCAGAATTGCCTGATGGCGCCCGCGATAACCGGGCCACGCCAAAGGACGGGATCGGTTTCGTTTTGGAGCAGCAGGTTGGAGCTCATGACCTTGACCCCGTGCTCCGAGATCTCGGGCAGCATAAGATTGCCGAGAGCATGGACATGACGCCCGCTCATACCGAACATCTTGGGAATGGAGGGGCCGGTGATGTCGGCATCGAGGATGCCGACCTTGTGGCCGTGGCGGGAAAGCTCCGTGGCGATGGCGCCGGTGACGAATGACTTGCCGACGCCGCCCTTACCGGAAAGCACGGCGATAACGCGCTTGACCTCGGACAGGGTATTCTCCTCAAATTGCGACGGCGACGTTTGCCCGCCGGCTGCCTGTGCGTGCTCGCAACCCATGTTTGACTCCTTTGTATATGTTGGGGCCGGAGCCCCGCGGTGTGACACGAGCGTCATTGTACCCTCGTTTGCCAGTGGGAGCCATTTGTGATGCGCGGCGGGCGATCGATGGCATTCGAAAGCATGGGTCGGGTATGCGACGTGCGCGTGTCGGATAAAGCAAAAGGTCTGCGAATCTTGTATTACGAACATCTGTGCGCGTTGAGTGCGCTAAACTCATCGGCAGTGTGATCTAAAGTTATAGGAGGCAAGGAGCTTCCATGTCTGATTCCTCTATCGTTATTCGCGGTGCGCGCGAGCACAACTTGCGCGATATCGATGTATCCATTCCACGCGACCAGCTCGTGGTTATTACCGGTCTTTCCGGATCGGGCAAAAGTTCGCTGGCGTTCGACACGATCTATGCCGAGGGCCAGCGCCGTTATGTTGAGAGCCTGTCGAGCTATGCTCGCCAGTTCTTGGGCCAGATGGACAAGCCCGACCTGGATTCGATTGACGGTCTGTCGCCGGCTGTATCAATTGATCAAAAGACGACATCCAAGAACCCGCGCTCGACGGTGGGTACCGTAACCGAGATTTATGACTACCTGCGACTGCTGTTTGCTCGCGTCGGTACGCCGCACTGCCCCGAGTGCGGTCGCATAATCGAGCGCCAGACGACCGATCAGGTTGCCGATAAGGTGCTAGCTGCAGGGGAGGGCCGCCGCGCGTTTGTGTTGGCGCCGGTGGTTCGTGGACGCAAGGGCGAATATGCCAAGCTGTTTGAGGACCTGCGTGCGGAGGGCTTTAGCCGTGTGCGCGTCGACGGCGAGGTGCGCTCGCTTGACGACCCTATCGACCTGGACAAGAAGTTCAAACACGACATTGAGGTCGTGGTCGACCGTATCGTGATTCGAGAGAACTCCCTGGGTCGCATTGCCGAGTCCGTTGAGCAGGCGACGGCACTGGCGCACGGTAACGTGAACGTGTACATGCTGCCCGACCGCGACGCTCCCGAGGGAACCGAGGGCGAGCTGCTGGAGTATTCGCTGGCACTGGCGTGCCCGGAACACGGGCATTCCATTGACGACCTGCAGCCGCGCGATTTCTCGTTCAACGCGCCCTATGGTGCATGTCCCGAGTGCGATGGCCTGGGCTTTAAAAAGACGGTCGATGCCGAGGCGCTGATTGAAGACCCCTCAAAGTCGATTGCCGATGGAGTCTTTGGCAGCCTGTTCGGCAATTCCAACTATTATCCGCAGATTTTTGCTGCGGTCTGCAAACACTTTAAGGTGAGTGCCGATACGCCATGGGAGGACCTGCCCCCGCGGGTGCGTCGTGCGTTTTTGGATGGCATGGGCGACACGAAGATTTCGGTCGACTATCAAAAGCTCGATGGGCGTCGCAGCCAGTGGGACACTAAGTTCTCGGGCGTGCGCAACATCCTGTACGAGCGCTACAGCGAGACGACGAACGAGAACACCAGGGCTCGCTTGGAGAAATACATTCGCGAAGAGCCATGCTCGAGCTGTCACGGTGCTCGCCTGCGTCCCGAGATGCTTGCCGTCACCGTGGGCGGCAAGTCCATTTACGATGTCTGTTGCCTGTCGTGTCGCGAGTCGCTCGAGTTTTTTGAGGGCCTGGAGCTTACCGAGCGTCAGCAGTTTATCGGCGGGCGCATCGTCAAGGAAATCCTGGAGCGCCTGCGTTTTCTGGTCGATGTCGGACTCGACTATCTGACGCTCGATCGCGCCTCGGCGACGCTTTCCGGCGGTGAGGCGCAGCGCATTCGCCTGGCTACGCAGATCGGTGCGGGCCTCATGGGCGTTCTCTATATTCTGGACGAGCCGTCGATCGGCCTTCACCAACGCGATAACGAACGCCTGATCAAGACGCTCGAGCGCTTGCGCGATATCGGTAATACCGTTATCGTCGTCGAGCACGACGAAGATACAATTCGCGCTGCCGACTACGTGATCGATATGGGTCCCGGTGCGGGCGTTAACGGCGGACACGTGGTCGCTGCAGGAACGCCTGCCGATATCATGGCGTGTCCCGATTCCATGACGGGTGCTTATTTGACCGGCAAGCGGATGATCCGCGTGCCCGATGAGCGCCGCAAGCCCGGCCGCGGCTGTCTTAAGATCACGGGTGCCCGCGCTAACAACCTCAAAAACGTTACCGCCAAGATTGAGTTCGGTACGCTCACAGTCGTTACCGGTGTTTCGGGATCGGGCAAGAGCTCCCTGGTCACCGATACGATTGCGCCCGCGCTTACGAATGCCATCCATCGTTCGACGCGTCCCGTGGGGCCGTACAAGAAGATTGAGGGCATCGAGTGCATCGATAAGGTAATCGATATCGACCAGTCACCGATCGGTCGCACGCCGCGCTCGAACCCTGCGACCTATATTGGCCTGTGGGATGATCTGCGTGCGCTATTTGCAAGCACGCCGGAGTCGAAGGCGCGCGGCTACTCGCCGGGACGTTTCTCCTTTAACGTAAGCGGCGGTCGCTGCGAGGCGTGCAAGGGCGATGGACAGATTAAGATCGAGATGCACTTCCTTCCCGATATCTATGTCCCCTGTGAGGTATGTGGCGGCAAGCGTTATAACCGCGAGACACTCGAGGTTACCTACCGCGGCAAGACAATCTCGGACGTGCTCGACATGAGTGTCACCGAAGCACTGGCTTTCTTTGGGAATATCCCGCAGATTAAGCGCAAACTGCAGACCCTATATGACGTGGGTCTGGGCTACGTGAGCTTGGGCCAGCCCGCTACGACGCTTTCGGGCGGCGAGGCGCAGCGCGTGAAGCTCGCCAAGGAGCTTCATCGTCGTCAGACAGGCAAGACGTTCTACATTTTGGACGAGCCCACAACCGGCCTCCATTTTGAGGATGTTCGCCAGCTGCTCGACGTGTTACAGCGCCTGGTCGATGCGGGCAACACGGTTCTGGTGATCGAGCACAACCTTGATGTCATCAAGGTTGCCGACCGCCTGATCGATATGGGCCCCGAGGGTGGCAATGGCGGCGGAACCGTCGTGGTCTCAGGCACGCCGGAGCAAGTCGCGGCGTGTTCGCAGAGCTACACGGGCAAGTTCTTGGCGCCGTTGCTCAAGCGTGACCGTGAGCGTCAGGCGCAGCTCGACGCGCAGTAAAGAAACGTTGTAGTACCGACGCGCCACCGATTCCTTCTGATTCGGTGGCGCTTCTGTGTGTCGAGATGGCATACGCGGCGGAATTGGCCCTATACTTAATCCTTGCGTCGCTCTGCGAGGGAAAGGATGTGCCATGGCAAAGGCTGTTAAGACGCCAAAAACCAATGCGATGCGCGAGCTGGAAAGCGCAGGCATCTCCTATGTTCTCCATACGTACGAAGACGACGGCGACGAATCGTCGGGGCTGGGCGTCGCGATTTCCGAGCAGCTTGGCGAGGAGCCCGGTCAGGGATTTAAGACCCTGGTCTGCACGACGCCGTCCAACGACCATGTCGTGTGCTGCATTCCTGTTGCCGACGAGCTCGACCTCAAGGCCGCCGCGCGCGCCGCAGGCGAAAAGTCGCTGACCATGATGCATGTCAAAGATCTGCTTGCCGCGACGGGGTATGTCCGCGGCGGTTGCAGCCCGGTCGGTATGAAAAAACGCTTCCGGACGCTGATCGATGAGACATGCGTCCTTTGGGATACCATTTTTATCTCGGGTGGCAAGCGCGGCTATCAGCTTGAGCTTGCTCCCGATGACTTAGTTGCATTTTGCGGGGCGACGGTTGCCCCGATCACGAGAGAGGACTGAGCGATGCCGCAGGAAGAATCAAAGCGCGGAGCTCACTTTGCAAAAGGGTCGGCTCCTCAGGCGCCCGCGCCCGAGGCTTCTTCGTTCGATAACGAGATTCGAAACGCCTGGTCCGCCGCCGCTGACCCGGGCGAGACGGCCGTGTATTTGCGTGCCGCCGGTGCCGGCACGGCGCTTCCCCGTACGGTTCTTTCTTCGGCTCGTCCCGATGAGACGGCTGTCTTCTTGGCCGCCGCTCAATCGAGCGCCAGCGTGAAGCCGATCGCCTCCGAGGCTCCTCGTGTGCCGCGTCCCGATGAGACGGCGGTGTTTTTGATGGCAGCCCAGGGAAAGAGCACACCGCAGAGCGCTCCTGCCGCTCGTTCCGCCAAGCCCGCGGCTCATGATGATGGCGAACCGCTTCTTTCGGATGACGAATGGTCGCCGCTTGGTTCGACCGATCCCGTCGAGGGCGTGGCCATCGACGGTGATGACGACTGGGACCCTCTGTCGTTTTCTGCCCGAACCGTCGCTGCCAAAGAAGTTGACACGGTGTTTGGCGACCATGCCATATTCGATGATGATGCCGTATCCGGAAACAACATGCCGAACAGCGATGACGTCGCACCTGCTGATGACGCCGTTTTGGTTGACGATCCCTTTGCGATGACCGGCTCCTTTACTGTCGTGGACGATTTGCTGCCGCAAAATGAGGTTCATGAGGACTCTCAGGACGACGTAGACGATATGGGTTCGTCGGACTACTCCACGGTTGGTCGTTCTGCTGGCCTCATGACCGTGCTGACCATCGTGTCGCGCGTCACCGGGTTTATCCGCACGTGGGCCATGGCGGCCGCCATCGGCATGTCGCTGCTCTCGTCCTCCTATCAGGTTGCCAACAACCTGCCCAACATGCTTTACGAGCTCGTGATGGGCGGCATGCTCGTTACGGCGTTTTTGCCGGTGTATATGGGCGTGAGGCGCGAGCAGGGCCGCGAGGCATCGAACGAGTATGTCGGCAATCTGCTCGGTATTCTGCTTCTGCTACTGGGCGGTATCTCGCTGCTGGGCACCGTGTTTGCTCCCGGCTTTATTTGGACGCAGTCGTTCCTTTCGGGCGATGGCGGCAGCATGGATACCGCTGCGTTCATGTTCCGCTTCTTTGCTATCCAAATTCTGTTTTATGGCTTGGGCTCGGTGTTCTCGGGCGTTCTCAACGCACACCGCGACTACTTCTGGTCGACGTTTGCCCCGGTTCTCAACAATGTCATCGTTATCGCCAGCTTTATGGGCTTTGCTCCCGTGTCTGCACAATTTGGCGAGCAGGTCGGTATTATCTTGATCGCAGCTGGTACGACCCTCGGCGTCTTTGTCCAGATGGCCTGCCAGATTCCCGCGCTTGGCAAGCATGGCGTGCATCCTCATATCCATATCGACTTTAAGGACCCCGCGCTGCGACAGACGATTGCGCTTGGTATCCCGACGCTGCTCGCCACGGTGTGCATGTTTGTCTCGACTTCCATTACCAATGCCGCCGCGCTGGTGGTGCAGCCCGAGACCGGCCCTTCCGTCATCGCATATGCGCGCCTGTGGTATACGCTGCCCTATGCGCTGATCGCTGCCTCGCTTTCGACGGCACTCTATACCGAACTCTCCCACGATGCACAGGAGAAGGATTACGACAGCGTCCGCACGGGCATTTCGCGCGGTGTCGCCCAGATGCTCTTCTTCCTGATTCCGTTTGCGATGTACCTGATCGTCTTCGCCCGTCCGCTCAACATGATCTACTGCGCCGGCAAGTTCGATGAATCCGGTGTGGCGCTGGTGTCGGAGTTCCTTATCTATCTGGCACTTTCCCTGCCGCTCTACGGCGTGGTCGTGCTGATGCAGAAGAGCTTCTCGGCCCTGCTCGATATGAAACCTTATAGCCGCTATTGCTTGTACTCCGCTATCGGTCAGGCCGGTTCGGTGCTGCTGTTTGGCGTGGTGCTGGGCTACGGTATGCCGGCAATTGCGCTTTCGTACGTCGTTGACTACGTGGTCTTGGTCGGATGCTCACTGTGGTGGCTGCGCCGTCGTCTGCATGGCCTTCAGGTCAAGTCTATCCTGCACGGCGGTTTCTTCGGCCTACTGTTCGGTGGCTTGGGCGCTGCCGCGGGCGCCGGCGTCATGTGGGCACTTGAGCACTTTGTCGGAATGCTTGGCAGCTCGATCCTCATTACCCTGGGCTACGTTTGTGTTGCAGGCGTCGTCTCGCTCGCCGTGACTTTTGGCCTTGCCTTCGTCTTTAAGATGCCCGAGGTCTCGGCGCTGCTTCGTCGCAAGTAGGTGCGTGTGGCAGGTCACGACAACATTCCAACACTTGCCGAGCAGGTTTCGCGCGTTCCCACGCAACCCGGCTGCTACCTTTGGAAAGATGCCAAGGGC
The DNA here is from genome assembly GCA_958403205.1 of uncultured Collinsella sp. Taxonomy (GTDB): domain Bacteria; phylum Actinomycetota; class Coriobacteriia; order Coriobacteriales; family Coriobacteriaceae; genus Collinsella. The sequence goes on from CATXWM010000017.1 coordinate 13,744, forward strand.
GATGTCATCTATGTGGGCAAGGCAAAAAACTTGCGTGCCCGTATGCGTCAATACGTGACGCTGCAGGATGAGCGTCAAAAGATCCCGCTCATGATGCAGCTGGTGGCGAGCTTCGACTATATCGTGGTGGAGACCGAGCACGAGGCATTGGTGCTCGAGCGCAATCTAATTGGCCAGTACCATCCGTACTTTAACGTCGATCTCAAAGACGATAAAAGCTATCCCTTTATCGCCATTACCAAGAGCGATTTGTTTCCTGCCATCAAATACACGCGAGAGCGGCATAGACCGGGAACGCGCTATTTTGGCCCCTATACCGATAGTCGTGCGGCGCGTGAGACCATCGATACGCTACGCAAGGTCATTCCTATTTGCTCGGCATCCTGTGCGGAATGGCGCCGCTGCCGCCGCATCGTCGAATCTCATAAGGGCGAAGAAGACATCGTCAATATGATTTGCGCGCAAAACGGGCGTCCCTGCTTTGACTACCATGTCGGGCGCGGGCCGGGCGCATGCGTCGGCGCAATTTCCCCTGCCGACTATGCCAAGAACGTCAAGCGTGTCGAACGTTTCTTGTCGGGCCATCGCAAGGATGTCGTCGACGAGCTTACGTCCGAGATGACGGAGGCAGCCGAGACGCTCGATTTTGAACGTGCGGCGCGCGTCAAGCGTCGCCTGGAAGTCATTAGGGGCCTGGACGATCGCCAACAGGTCGTTTTTCCATCGAGCGTCGATATCGACGTCATCGGCTTCTATCGCGAAGAGACTATCTCTGCCGCCTGTGTCTTTGTCGTTCGCGAGGGCCGAACGGTTCGAACTTGTGAGTTCATCCTCGATAAAGGCCTGGATGTCGACGAGGAAGAGCTTCAATCGGGCTTTCTTAAGCGCTATTACGACGAGACGGCTGATATTCCAGCCGAGATCAATCTCTCTGTCGAGCTTGAGGATGCCGAGGCGTTGGGGGAGTGGCTTGCGGGCAAGCGCGAACGCTCTTGCCATCTCCATAGGCCGCAGCGCGGCGAAAAGCACCGCCTGCTCGATATGGCTTCCAAAAATGCACGCCATGCCCTCATGCGCTACATGATGCGCACGGGGTATGCTGACGATCGCACCAATCGGGCGCTCCTGGAGCTCGAAAGTGCGCTGGCGCTGCCTGCGCCGCCGTTGCGTATCGAGTGCTTCGATATCTCGACGTTGCACGGCACCTTTACTGTCGCTTCGATGGTGGTATTTACCAACGGCCGTGCCGACAAGGGCCAGTATCGTCGCTTTAAAATTCAGGCCGAATTGGACGAGGCGAACGACTTCGTATCGATGTCCGAGGTTCTGGGGCGTCGCTATGCTCCCGAGCGCATGGCGGACGAGCGCTTTGGCTCGCGCCCCGATTTGCTCGTTGTCGATGGCGGCAAGCCGCAATTGACCGCTGCAATTAAGCAACTTGAGGCGCTTGGCCTCGATATACCAGTTTGTGGCTTGGCAAAGGCCGATGAGGAAGTTTTCGTGCCGTGGGACGAGACTCCCGTCGTGCTGCCGACCGGCTCCGCTTCGCTTTATCTGATCAAGCAGGTTCGCGATGAATCCCACCGATTTGCGATTACGTTCCATCGCGAGTTGCGCGATAAGGCTATGACGGTTTCGGTGCTTGACGACGTTCCGGGCGTGGGACCCACCAGAAAACGTGCCATTATGCGCCATTTTGGCTCGATGAAGCGTTTGCGCGCGGCAAGCGAGCAGGAGATTGCAGAAGTTCGAGGCGTTCCGGCCGATGTCGCCAAAGCGGTCCACGAGGCACTCGTTGCATGGAATGCCGAGCGCGCCCAGGCATCGGCCAGCCGTTCCGAAAACTAAACGCGCTTCTAAACGACTGATATACATGATTTGCCGATCTTCAATCATTTATTTCGCGGCGATTACCTACTGATTTCGAGTTTTATTAACGCTAAAACGTTTGACTAGCCATGGTGAATAACCCTGCTATCCTGCGGGCTGACGAAGACTGATATCTCACCTCGTCGATACATACTGTCTGGCGAATCGTTTGTCAATGAATTCGGTGAACGGTAGTAAATACCGTTCAAGCGTATGTATGTATCGGTCGCCGAGCGCGGCACCTCAGTTGGGTCCGTCGGTAGGTAAGGTATATATCGTCCGCAAGTTGCGCGGGGGCAAGTCTAGGTGCTCCCGGGTAAGATTCTCTATTGATAGGAGAAGACATGGCCATCATCAACAAGGGTATGTCCAGGCGTTCGTTCCTCGGCCTCACCGGCAGCGTCGCTGCTGTCGCAGGGCTTGGTCTCACCGGCTGCGGTGGCAGCTCCAACGACGAGGGTTCCGCTTCCGGTTCCGCCGATTCCGCCAACCGTGGCGGCGGTGTGATTACCGCTGGTTCCGCTTACGCTCCGTCCAGCTTCGATCCCGCCAGCACCGGCTCCGCTGTGGGCCTGGGTGCTAACTGGCACGTCGTCGAGGGCCTCTACGGCATCGATTACCACGACTACAGCACCTTCAACGAGCTCGCCACCGACGATCCCAAGTCCGTGGACGACACTACCTTCGAGGTCACGATCCGTAAGGGTGCCAAGTTCTCCGATGGTACCGAGGTCACTGCTGACGACGTCGTTGCCTCCTACACCGCTTGCGCTGCTTCTGCTACCTATGCTCCGTTCTTCCAGCCCTTCGAGTCCATCGAGGCCAAGGACGCCAGCACCGTAACGGTCAAGACCAAGGTCCCCAACTTCTCCCTGCTCAAGGATCGTCTGGCCATCATCCGCGTTACCCCGGCTACCCAGTCCGAGGAGGATCGCGCCAAGCAGCCGATCGGTTCCGGCCCCTGGATGTACGACTCTATCTCCGATACCGAGATTACCCTGGTTCCCAACCCCGAGTACAACGGTGAGTATGCTGCCGAGGATAAGAAGATCCAGTACAGCATCCTGACCGACCCCACCGCTCGTGTCACCGCCCAGCAGGAAGGTTCCACGCTCGTTATGGAGCTCGTCACCGCTGACGCCGTCGACCAGCTCGAGAGCGCCGGCTGCAAGATCGATAACGTCCAGGGCTTCGGCACCCGCTTCATCATGTTCAACGTCGCCAAGGAGCCTTGGAACAACGTCAAGGTCCGTCAGGCCGTCATGTACGCGCTCGACACCGAGAAGATGATTACCAACACCTTCGCCGGCCTCGCCACCGCCGCCAGCTGCTACCTGCCCAAGAGCTTCACCAACTATCATGAGGCTTCCACGGTGTACAAGACTGACGCCAAGAAGGCCAAGAAGCTCATCGAAGAGTCTGGCATCACCCCGGGCGCCATCACCCTGCGCACTACCGACAACGAGCAGATCAAGGGCATGGCCGCCCAGGTCAAGAACGACCTCGACGCTCTCGGCTTCGATGTGACCATCCAGACCGATACCTCGCCGGCCACCTACGCTGCCATCGACGGCGGCGAGGCCTACGATATCCTCCTTGCCCCTGGCGATCCGTCCTGCTTCGGCGCTGACCCCGACCTGCTGCTCAACTGGTGGTACGGTGACAACGTCTGGATGCAGACCCGTTGCCCGTGGAAGGAGTCCGCTGAGTGGGGGAAGCTCCACGGTCTCATGGACGAGGCTCTTGCCGCCGAGGGCGACGAGCAGCAGAAGAAGTGGAACGAGTGCTTCGATATCATCGCCGACAACGCCGTTCTGTACCCCGTTGTCCACGTCAAGACCGTCTCCGCTTCCTGGGACGATCCGTCCACCGCGCCCAACGGCGAGGCCCTCGATGGCTTCAAGGGCATCGGCACGACGAGCATGTCCTTCAGGGGCGTCGCGACCGTCAAGGCCTAAGACTCGCTTGAGTCATATGTGGGGCGTCGGTCGTAAGGCAACGTCCTCATAGTTGAAACAAAGACCCGGGCGGCCTCGATGTCGCTCGGGTCTTGTAATGAGTATCCATACTCATATACCAGTTGGTCCTACCGACAAAAGAAAGGGGAGAGAACGTGAACAACTTTCTACGTTTGATTGGAAGGCGTCTCGTGGCGCTGCCGATCATGGCATTGGGCGTCACCGTCCTGGTGTTCTTCCTTATGTCGTTCTCCAAGACCGACCCCGCCTATACGGCGTTGGGTGACGGTGCCTCGCCCGAGGCGGTTGCCGAGTACCATGAGAAGTATGGTCTGGACGACCCCTGGCCCGTGCGCTACGTGCGCTACATGGGCGATCTGATCCATGGTGACATGGGCACCTATGGTGCTGCTCGCAACTCCGTTGCCAAGCGCATCTCCACGGCCCTGCCCGTCACGATGCAGCTGACCTTTATCGGTCTTGCCATCGGCGCGGTCGTCTCGTTTTTACTCGGCGTCATCGCGGCACTGTATCGCGATAAATGGCCGGACCAAGTGATCCGCGTCTTTTCCATCGCCGGCCTGGCAACCCCGTCGTTCTGGCTTGCCGTCCTGTTGATCCTGCTGTTCTCTTCCTACCTTAAGGTGCTCCCGGCGTCCGGTGCTCTGCCTCACTTCACCACTAACCCGGCTGGCTATCTGGGGCGTATGATCATGCCCGCTATCGCTCTGGCATTCCCGCTGACGGGCCAGATGACTCGTATCGTGCGTACGGCCATGGTCGAGGAGCTCGATAAAGACTATGTCCGTATGGCTCGCGGCGCCGGCGTTCCCGAGAAGGTCGTCGTCGGCATCAACGTTTTGCGCAACGCGCTGATCACCCCGGTCACCACCCTCGGTCTTAAGATCGGCTACCTCATGGGCGGTGCTGTCGTCATCGAGGTCATCTTCAACCTCCCCGGCATGGGTACTGCGATTCTGCAGGGCGTTCAGGGCAACGAGGCGAACCTGGTTCAGGGCGTCGTCATCGTCGTTGCTCTTGCCTTCATCATCATCAACATCGTGGTTGACATGCTCTACCTGCTCATCAACCCGCGCATCAGGACGGTGTAGATTATGGTAAAGATTCGAGAGAAGCAAACCGAGCAGCTCGAGAAAGCTGCCTCCAAGGGGCTCAAGCTCGGTGGCTGGAAGAAGATGACGCTGTCTTCTAAGATTGCCGCCGTCGTGCTGGTGCTGGTCGCCCTGACCGCGATTCTGGCGCCTCTTCTTGCCCCCTATAGCCCGGTCGAGATTTTCACTGCTCGCCAGGCTCCCGGCAATGGATTTATCTTCGGTACCGACGATAAGGGTCGCGACATTCTGTCGCGCATGCTCTACGGTGGTCGTTACTCGCTGATCATCGGCTTTGGTGCCACTGCCATGGCTCTGGTCTGCGGCTCGGTCGTGGGCGCCCTCGCGGCGGTTTCGCGCAAGTCCGTTTCCGAGGCGATCATGCGCATCCTGGACATCATCATGTCCATCCCGGGCATCGCCCTCGCGGCCGTCTTCGTCTCCATCCTGGGCAATTCCGTGCCGTCGATCATCTTCGCCATCGGCTTTATGTACACTCCGCAGATTGCCCGTATCGTGCGCGCCAACATCGTGTCCGAGTACGGCGAGGACTATGTCCGCGCGGTCATCGTTTCCGGCGCCAAGGCTCCGTGGATTTTGATTAAGCACGTCCTGCGCAACTGCATCGCCCCGATTATGGTCTTCACCGTTACCCTGGTCGCCGACGCCATCATCTTCGAGGCCTCGCTGACCTTTATCGGCGCTGGTATTCAGGAGCCTACCGCTACCTGGGGAAACATCCTCGCCGATGCTCGCGGTGGCGTGCTCGCTGGCCGTTGGTGGCAGGCGCTGTTCCCGGGCCTGGCCATCATGATCACGTGCCTGGCACTCAACATCCTGTCCGAGGGTATTACCGACGCCATGGCCGCTGCTCCCTCCGCCGCCCTGGATCCGACCGACTCCTCCAAGCGCCGCGAGGCCGACCTGCTGGTCTCCGACCCCGTTCGCGCCTACAAGGAGCAGGCTCAGTCCCTGTCCGCCCGTCTTGGCGCTCTGCGTGATGTCGAACTCAAGCGTAACGACCGCCATGTGCCCGATGAGTCCGTTGAGCCGATCCTTTCGGTCCGCGATTTCTGCATCCAGTTTGAGCACCACGGTGACATCAACGTCGTCGACCACGTTAACTTTGACGTCCGTCCCGGCCAGACCATGGGCCTGGTCGGCGAGTCCGGCTGCGGTAAGTCCATCACCACGCTGGCCATCATGGGCCTGACCGACGATGACGAGCATCTTTCCGGTGAGGTTCTCTGGGAGGGCCGCGACCTGCTCAAGATGAGCAAGAAGGAGTGGTTCGGCCTGCGCGGTACCGATATCGCCATGGTCTATCAGGACGCCCTGTCCTCGCTCAACCCCTCCATGCTCATTTCCGCCCAGATGAATCAGCTCACCAAGCGTGGCGGCACCCGTAGCGCCGAGGAGCTCCTGGAGCTCGTGGGCCTCGACCCCAAGCGTACGCTCGAGAGCTATCCGCATGAGCTTTCCGGTGGTCAGCGTCAGCGCGTTCTGATCGCTATGGCCCTTACCCGCGACCCCAAGCTGGTCATCTGCGACGAGCCCACGACCGCTCTGGACGTTACCGTCCAGAAGCAGGTCATCAAGCTGCTTAACGACCTTCAGGCCAAGCTCGGCTTTGCCATGATCTTCGTTTCGCACGACCTGGCGCTGGTCGCCGAGGTCGCCCACAACATCACGGTTATGTACGCTGGCCAGGTTATCGAGCAGGCGCCCACCAAGGAGCTGCTCACCAACCCGATCCACGAGTACACCCGCGGTCTTCTGGGCTCCGTTCTGTCCATCGAGAGCGGCTCGGGCCGCCTGCACCAGGTGCCCGGCGCCGTTCCGAGCCCGCGCGATTTCCCCAAGGGCGATCGCTTCGCGCCCCGCTCGAGCCATCCGCGCATTGGCCTGGACACCCGTCCGGTCTTCAAGCGCGTGCCCGGCACCGAGCACTTCTATTCCGAGCTCCCCGATGAGGTGCTCAAGGCAAATGGTTTGACCCCTCACGCGGAGGTGATGTAGATGAGCGAGACCGCAGTCAACGGCGTCGAGCCGATCATCTTCCTTGATGACGTCCACGTCACCTTTAGGACCCGTACCGGCTCGATTCTGCACCCCAACCTGGTTCACGCCGTCCAGGGTGTAACGATTAAGCTCATGCCCGGACAGACCATCGGCATCGTCGGCGAGTCCGGTTGCGGAAAGTCCACCACCGCCAACGTCATGTGTGGCCTGCAGGCCCCCACGAGTGGCAAGGTCTACTTTAAGGGCAAGGACGTTACTAAACGTACCGCCGAGGACCGTCGCCACATGGGCCGCGTCATCTCGGTCGTGTTCCAGAACCCGGCCACGGCGCTCAACCCCCGCATGGTCGTTCGCGAGCAACTGCTCGACCCCATGCGCGTCCACAACTTGGGTACCGAGGCCGAGCAGGAGAAGCGCGTCAAGGAGCTCTTGGAGCTCACCGGTCTGCCCAGCTCTGCCGCCGAGGTTCTTCCCGGCCAGCTTTCGGGCGGCCAGCGCCAGCGCGTCGCAATTGCCCGTGCCCTGTCGCTGAACCCCGATGCCATCATCGCCGACGAGCCCACCTCGGCTCTGGACGTTTCGGTCCGCGCGCAGATTCTAAACCTGCTGACCGACCTTAAGAAGGAGCTCGGCCTGGCCATGGTATTTATCAGCCATGACATCCAGACGGTCCGCTACATCTCCGACGACATTATCGTCATGAATGGCGGCAAGATCGTTGAGCAGGGCGAGGCCAAGCAGGTCTTCCAGCATCCTCAAGACCCCTACACCAAGATGCTGCTTGGCGCTGCGCCGTCGCTGCTGCATCCCAAGCTCGGCGAGTAACTTCGCTTTCCCTCCCGTGCGCCCGGTTCCCTTGCCGGGCGCACCTCCGTTGCGATTTCGAAAGGTTGGGTTCACGAGCCATGTCAAGTGCTCAGGAGCTACAACATCAATTTGGTGAATATCGAGGCGCCATGCCCCGTCCATCAGATTTCGATCTCTTTTGGAAGGATCGCATGGCCGAGGCTGACGCCGTCGGGCTTGACTATGCGATCGAGGCGGCATCGGTCACCGATGCCGTGACCTGCCAGCTTTTCGATCTCTGGTATACCGGCATGTGTGGCGCTCGCCTGCACGCCAAGTACCTTAAACCTGTCTCGGACGAGCCCGTGCCATTGGTACTTCAGTTCCATGGATATCCAGGTGCGAGTCGCAGCTGGTTTGAGCAGGCATCGTTTGCGGGCATGGGTATGGCGCTGATTGCTCTCGATTGCCCTGGCCAAGGAGGACCCTCCGAGGACATTGGCGGATTTGAGGGCACAACGGTCGCGGGCCATATCGTCGCCGGTATCGACGGCGACCCGGCCAACCTCTACTATGTCCGCTTGCACCAAGATATTCGCATTCTGTGCCGTATTGTTCGCGAGCTCGAGGGCATCGATCTTGCCCGTGTGTTTGTGAACGGCGCGTCGCAGGGCGGCGGTTTGGGTATAGCGACCTGTGCGCTTAACAGCGAGCTTATCAATCGCGCCGCCATCCTCTATCCCTTCCTGTCGGATTTCCGCCTGGTCTGGGATTTGGATGCCGACGACATCGCCTACGAGGGCCTGCGCTATTGGTCTCGCTGGTTTGACGAGGACTCGACTCGTATCGACGAAGCCTATGCCAAGCTGGCGTACTTCGATTCCAAGAACTTTGCCCCCATGGTCAAATGCCCCGTGCTGTTTGGCACGGGCACAGCCGATATCGTCTGCCCTCCGGCGACGCAGTTTGCAGTCTACAACAACCTGACCTGTGAAAAGCGTCATGAGTTCTTTGAAGGCTTCGGTCACGAGGAGATTCAGGATTTTGACGATCTGATCATTCCATTTTTCTGCAAGGGAGGGGAGGCTCATGTCTAAGTGCGAGAGCAATATCGATGAGCTGATTGTCCCCGAGCTTGCGGGAATTGCTGGGACGGTTTCGTCAAGGCTCTCTGATTTCCGGGATTGGCGCGGCGATGCTTCTGCGGATGTTTCCGAGTTGGAGACAGCCGCTTCGGACCTTGAGGTTTGCGGGCTGACCGTTACGGCGATTGATTTCGCCAATCCGTGCGCGCGCTACTCCGAGGTTTCCTTTGAGCTCGGCGGGTATGTCGTGCACGGCCGTTTGATTGAGCCCTCTGGTTGCGCCCGAAGATCCGAGCTTGTTCCGCTGTGTCTGATGTTCCATGACATCGACCGACCCGTGCGGGGATGGCATCACATGACGCGGTTTGCCGCCATGGGATATGCCGTGCTTGCGCTGGACGATGAGACTATTGGATCCAGCGATCTGCAGCAGGGGATTACCTCGCCTGCTTTTGTCGAGCGTGTCCGTTGGGGCTGCGCGTTGGCGAAGGTTGCGCGCAACCTTGATGGCATGGATCCCGACCGCATCTTTGCATGGGGCGAGGGCCTTGGCGGCGGTGTCGCGCTGGCGGTTTCTGCTCTGGACGAGCGGGGCCTTGCCTGCACGGCGCTTGCCAATCCGCTTCCCAGCGGTCTCGAGACGCTGTCGCCTCGGGTTCGTGGCTCGGTGCTCATGGGCACATCGCTCATGGATACCGTGAGTGATCCCAAGGGCCAGTTTGCCGTATTCAACGGTCTTGAGTGTGACCGGAGGCATATCATCTATGCCAAATACGCTCACGAGCGCATCAATGCGTTCGAAAACGAAGTCGTCGACTTCTTTAACCAAACGTTCTATTCGTGTTCTTTGGCCTAGACGGCCTGGACACCGCCAACAAGAGTGGGCGGCATAGGGCTGCCCGCCAGACAACTAAGGAGATTCTTGTGGCAACTCAGAAATTCACCGGCGTTATCCCTCCCGTCGTTGTTCCCGATACCGAAGACCACCAGCTCGACGTTGCCTCCTTTGAGCGCAGCATCAACCGCATGATCGATGCCGGCGTCGATGGCCTGTTCTTCCTGGGCTCCTCGGGCGAGGTCGTCTTCTCCACCGACGAGCGCCGTCGCCAGATTGTCGCAGAGGCCGTCCGTATCGTCGACCACCGCGTTCCCGTTCTGGTCGGCATCATCGACACCGAGACCGAGCGCATGATCGAGCACGGCAAGGTCGCTCAGGAGCTGGGCGCCGATGCGCTCGTCGCCACCTGCCCGTTCTATGCCCTGCAGGGCATGACCGAGGTCGAGGAGCACTTCCGCATCCTTCACGAGGAACTCGACCTGCCCATCTTCGCCTACGACATCCCCGTGTGCGTCCACACCAAGCTCCCCTGGAAGCTCCTTGCTAAGCTCGGCGCCGAGGGCGTCCTGGCTGGCGTCAAGGATTCCTCGGGCGATGACATCTCGTTCCGCTACCTCATTCAGGAGAACGAGAAGAACGGCCATCCGATGAGCATCCTTACCGGCCATGAGGTCGTCGTCGACGGTGCCTATCTCGGTGGCGCCGACGGTTCCGTTCCGGGCCTCGCCAACGTTGAGCCCGAGGGCTACGTTCGTCAGTGGAAGGCCGCTCAGGCTGGTGACTGGGCTACCGTCAAGGCCGAGCAGGATCGCCTCAATGAGATTTCGCACATCTGGGATGTCACCTCGGGCGTCCAGGGCTATGCCGGTGGCGTCGGCGCCTTCAAGACCGCTATGAACCTCATGGGCATCTTCGACAGCCCGACCATGCCGCGCCCGGTGAAGGCCATGACCGGTGAGAACGTCGAGGCGATTCGCAAGGTCCTCCAGGACAACGGTCTCCTTTAAAGCTTTCCCAGGCACCCGACCTCGCCGTTCAACCGTGCGGCCATGACCCATTAGGCCAATGGCCGCACGGTTTCTCGGCGATCTCGGGCACCTGGAAAACCTTTACCGCGCTGTGACGGCTAGCCTGACGGCGCATTTCCTGTAGTTGTTTTGTCTCCGAAGGAGAACGACATGGAGAACAAGTACGTCTGCTCTGTCGATATCGGCGGAACTAAGATCGCGACTGCCATCATGGAGTACCCGGCTGACGGCGGTGTGCCCCATCCCGTTTTTGAGGCTGAGGTTCCCACCGAGGCCCAGGAGGGTGGCGAAGCGGTCTTCCAGCGCATCGAGGCGTCTATCAAGGCAGCTCTTGAGGCAAATCCCGATGTCGAGGTCCTCGGAGTTGGCATCGGCGCTGCCGGTGTCGTCGACCCCAAGACGGGCGCCATCGCGTATGCCAATGAGATTATGCCCGGCTGGTCCGGCGTTCAGTTGGGGCCGCGTCTGCGCGAGGACCTCGGCCTTCCCGTTGCCGTTGTAGGCGACGTGCAGGCTCATGCTCTGGGCGAGGCCCACTGGGGCGTCGGCAAGGGCAAGTTCTCCGTCTTGTGTTTGGGCATCGGTACGGGCATCGGCGGCGCATATGTCGAGAACGGCCGCGTGATGCAGGGCTTCCATGGTGCTGCCGGCCATATGGGCCACATCGAGTGCTCGGCTGCCGCCGGCATTCCCTGCGCCTGCGGGCGTTCCGGCCATCTGGAGTCGGTTGCTTCCGGAACATCAATCGGGCGCATGTACGATGAGCGTTTTGGCCGCGTCGACCCCAGCCGTCCTTCGGTCGGCCGTGACGTGAACGACCTGTGCCGCGCAGGCGACGCAAAGGCGACCGAGGTCATTCATGACGCCGGCTTTGCGCTGGGCGCCAGCCTGGGCTCGCTCGCTAACATCCTGGACCCTGAGGTCATCGTGCTTTCGGGCGGCGTGATTCACCAAGGTCCCGATTGGCGTTCACAGACGTGGAAGGACTCGGTGCACGAGGGCTATGCCAGCCAGGCGCTCGACCCGCTTCAGGACACGCCGATTCTCATCGGCTCTCTGGAGGGCGACGCGCCGCTCATCGGTGCCGCCGAACACCTTCTTGCATCGTTGAAGTAAACATAACTACCAAGTGCGCCTTCTGAGGTGCCGCAGATTGACGTGAAAGAGGAGCGAAGCGTACTTCGGTACGCGAGCGACGGTTTGAACGTCAAGGTGCGGTGTCTCAGAAGGCTGTTTTGAGAAAGGTTGAGTCGAACATGACCGTTGATCCTTTGATCCAGTCCCTGAAGGGCAAGCTCGTCGTGAGCGTTCAGGCGTATATGGGCGAGCCGCTTCGTACGCCCGAGACCATGGCTCAAATGTCTCGCGCTTGCGAGCTTGGCGGCGCCGCCGCCATTCGCTGCCAGGGCCTTGCCGACATTGCCGCCATTAAGGGTCGCTGTGAGGTTCCCGTCATCGGTCTGTGGAAGGACGGGCACGAGGGCGTTTACATCACGCCGACGCTGCGTCACGCTCGTGCCTGCGTTGCTGCGGGTGCCGATATCGTGGCGATCGACGCCACCGATCGTCCGCGTCCCGATGGCAAGTCGGTCGAGGATACCTTCCGCCCGCTGCACGAGGAGGGTGTGCTCCTGATGGCGGATTGTGCCACCATCGAGGACATTCGCCGTGCGGTTGATATGGGCTTCGACCTGGTATCCACCACACTCTCTCACGGTGTCGCCGCCATCGACTGCACCATGGCCGATGGCCCCGACCTGCCGCTCCTGCGTCAGGCGACCGAGGAATTTCCCGGCCTTCCCATCATTTGCGAGGGTCGCGTGCATACGCCCGAGGAGGCTCGCGCTGCAATCGACGCCGGCGCGTGGGCCGTTGTCGTCGGCACCGCTATCACGCACCCCACGAGTATTACAAGTTGGTTCAAGGCTGCGCTTGAGGCGTAAGACGGGCCTTGTATCCGCTTGGGGCGGTATACTCAATAAAGGCAATTGATCGCGCGGGATCCGCTGGCCGGGTCCCGCGCTTATTTTAGGAGGCACACATGCAAAAGGGAGATGCCATGGATGCGGCGGAGCGCTCGGAGCGTATCCCCGATATCGTTATCATCACCGGAATGTCCGGCTCGGGCCGAACGCAAGCCATGCATGTGTTTGAGGACATGGGCTATTTTTGTATCGACAACCTGCCCCCACGCCTGATTGCCCAGCTTGCTGAGCTCGTTGGCATCAATACGGGCGTGGGCAGGCACCTTGCCGTTACCTGCGACCTGCGTAGCCAGGGCTTGTTCGATGAACTGCTCGATGCTGTTGCCGCACTGGAAGAGCGCGAGATGAGCTGCGACATTGTGTTTCTCGAGGCGTCTGACGAGGTGCTGATTCGCCGGTATAGCGAAAACCGTCGTCGCCATCCCATTGCAAAGACGGGGGAGACCACGGCCGACGCTATTCAGCGTGAACGTCTGCAGCTGCAGGGCGTTCGCGATCGAGCCGATATGATTATCGACACGAGCCGCTTGCGCACTTCTGCCTTGCGCAACAAGCTGCGCATGGCTTTTTCCGAGCTGTCCGACCAGCAGCTTATGGATGTCCACGTGTTCTCTTTTGGCTTTAAGCATGGCATGCCCATCGAGGCGGATATCATGATCGATGTTCGCTTCTTGCCCAATCCTTTCTACGATCCCGAGATGCGCACCATGACCGGTCTCGATAAGAAGGTCTCCGATTTTGTCTTGGACCACCCCAAGACCCAGGAGTTCTGGAAGGCCTGGACCCAGCTGCTCGATACGGTCATGCCGGGTTATATCGCAGAGGGCAAGCCGCAGCTTTCCATTGCTATCGGCTGCACAGGCGGACAGCACCGTAGCGTCGCCATTGCCGAGGCCACGGCCCGCTACCTGGAGGGTGCTCAGTATCATGTGAGCATCTCCCACCGTGACCTGTCGCGTGCCAACACGAAGGCATAGGTTTACATGTCGTTTACCGCTGAGGTGCGTGACGAGCTTGCGCGCTGCGAACCAGAATGCGAATACTGCGATTTGTCGACGCTTGCTGCGCTAACGCGTGTGAGCGGCACGCTTTCGCTGGCGGGCTCGGGACGGTACCGCTTGACGGTCGCGACCGAGACGGGTGCTGTGGCGCGCACGATGATTGCGCTGACGCATCGTATCCTTAAGCTCAAGACCGAATTCACGGTTCGTAAGTCGGTCCTGCACAAGGTACGAAACTATCTCATCACCTTGCCCGATCAGCCCGATTTGGATAAGGCTCTGGTGCTGCTGGGCATTCTCGACCGTAGGGGAGGGCTCGTCGCGGGTGTGCCGCGCCACATCGTCGCCCGTCCTTGCTGCAGGCTCGCCTATATTCGCGGTGCGCTGATTGCCGGAGGCTTTGTTGCCGACCCGCGTGGCGATTTTCATTTGGAGATCGCGGTTCAGGGCGAGGAGTATGCAAAGGGACTTTGCGACCTTCTGGAGCAGATTGGAGTTCACGCCCGCGTCAATGCGCGTCGCGGCTCGTATGCCGTGTACATCAAGAGTGCCGAGGAGATTAAACGTCTGTTACAGCTGATTGGCGCCAAGCGCAGCGTTGCCGAGATTGAAGAGGCCCGCGCAGTCAAGCTGGTGAAGAACGACGTGAATCGTCGCGTGAACGCAGAGCTTGCCAACCAGACCAGAAGTGCCGGTGCCGCTCAACATCAGCTTGCGCTCATCGACGAGCTTGATCGGCGCGGTTTGCGTGAAACGCTGCCGGACGCTCTGGCAGTCTTTTGTGACTTACGCGAGCGTTACCCCGATCTCTCACTGCGAGATTTGGGGGAAATGGCCGACCCTCCTTTGTCGAAGTCGGCCTTGTATCACCGTGTTTTGCGCCTTGAAAAGCTCATTGAAGCAAGCGGGTAGTTTAACGCAATAGCTTTTATGGTGGTTTAACTGCTGTTTTATACGTTAAAGCGTTTTAACGCAAATTTGATTTTCAATTTCGAGCATTCTCGTGAAATTCAAGCCAAAAAAAAGGTATATTAGGCGAGTGGTTAGTTTGTGGGCCTCAACGGCAGGCGCTGTAGCTTGCGGGGGCCTTACGAAAGGAGACACAATGGCAGTAAAGGTTGCTATTAACGGCTTCGGTCGCATCGGTCGTCTGGCCTTCCGCCAGATGTTCGGTCATGAGGGCTCCGAGATCGTCGCTATCAACGACCTCACCTCTCCCGATATGCTCGCTTACCTGCTGAAGTACGACTCCACGCAGGGCAACTATGCTCGCGATCACGAGGTCGTCGCTGGCGAGGATTCCATCACCGTTGACGGCAAGGAGATCAAGATCTACAAGGAGGCCGACGCCAACAACCTGCCTTGGGGCGACCTCGACGTCGACGTCGTTCTCGAGTGCACCGGCTTCTACACCAGCAAGGCTAAGGCTCAGGCCCACATCAACGCTGGCGCCAAGAAGGTCGTCATCTCCGCTCCGGCCGGCAGCGATCTGCCCACCATCGTGTACAACGTCAACCATGAGACGCTGACCGCTGAGGACAACATCATCTCCGCTGCTTCCTGCACCACCAACTGCCTCGCCCCGATGGCCAAGGGTCTGAACGACTTCGCTCCCATCGTCTCCGGCATCATGACCACCATCCACGCCTTCACCGGCGACCAGATGCCGCTCGACGGCCCGCAGCGCAAGGGCAACTTCCGTCGCTCCCGCGCCTGCTCCGAGAACATCGTCCCGAACACCACGGGCGCTGCCAAGGCCATCGGCCTGGTTCTCCCCGAGCTCAACGGCAAGCTCATCGGTGCCGCCCAGCGCGTCCCGACGCCGACCGGCTCGCTGACCAACCTCTACGCCGTCGTTGACAAGAAGGTCACCGTCGACGAGGTCAACGCTGCCATGAAGGCCTACGCCGAGACCATCCCCGATACCTTCGCTTACAACGAGGACCAGATCGTCTCCCGCGACATCGTCGGCGAGACCCACGGCTCCATCTTCGACGCCACTCAGACCATGTGCTCTGATCTCGGCAACGGCCAGACCCTCGTTCAGGTCACCTCTTGGTACGACAACGAGAACTCCTACACCTCTCAGATGGTCCGCACCATCAAGTACTTCGAGAAGTTCGTTGCTTAATTTAGCTTTTAGCGAATAGCTCGTTGAGCGTCTAAAGAAGGGCGCGGCCTCATAGGGCTTACACCCTAGGGTCGCGCCCTTTTTATAGGAAATCGTCTGCCGTAATGGGAGGCAGACACGTACGAAAGGTAGAAGCAAACATGGCCTTTACCAAGAAGACCGTCCGCGACATCGATGTCGACGGCAAGCGCGTTCTCGTCCGCGTTGACTTCAACGTGCCTATCAAGGATGGCGTCGTTGGCGACACCACCCGTATCAAGGCTGCCCTGCCCACCATCAACTACCTCGTTGAGCACAACGCTCGCGTCATCCTCATGAGCCACCTCGGCCGTCCCGAGGGTACCGGCTTCCAGCCTGAGCTCTCCCTTGAGCCTGTCGCTAAGAAGCTCGCTGAGCTCTCTGGTCTCGACGTTGCCTTTGTCGCCGACACCTACGGCGAGAAGGCTGCTGAGGCTGTCGCCGCCGTCGAGCCGGGCAAGGTCCTCGTTCTCGAGAACGTCCGTTTCGACAAGCGTGAGAAGAAGAACGATCCCGAGATCGCCAAGAAGCTCGCTTCCTATGGTGACGTCTTCGTTCTCGATGCCTTCGGCACCGCTCACCGCGCCCAGGGTTCCGTCGTGGGCCCCGCCGCTTACCTGCCTGCAGTCGCTGGCTTCCTGCTCGAGAAGGAGGTCGACACGCTGACCGGCATCTTCGCCGAGCCCGAGCGCCCCTTCGTCGCTATCGTCGGCGGTTCCAAGGTTTCTTCCAAGATCGGCGTTCTCGATCACCTCATCGACTCCGCTGACACCCTGATCATCGGTGGCGGCATGGCCTACACCTTCTTCCTGGCTCAGGGCCTGTCCGTCGGTCAGTCCCTCAAGGAAGAGGACTGGGTCGAGCGCGCCGGCGAGATGCTCAAGAAGGCCGAGGAGAAGGGTGTCAAGATCCTGCTCCCCATCGACAACCGCGTTGCCGATCACTTTGGCGAGGACGCTGTCCCCGAGGTTGTCGCTTCCGACGCTATCCCCGACGACCGTGAGGGTATGGACATCGGCCCCAAGACCGAGGAGCTCTACGCCGAGGCCGTCAAGGGCGCCAAGACCGTGTTCTGGAACGGCCCCATGGGCGTCTTCGAGTTCGACAACTTCGCTCATGGCACCCAGGCTATCGCCGAGGCTGTTGCCGAGGCTGATTGCACCTCGATCATCGGTGGTGGCGATTCCGTCGCAGCCGTCAATAAGTTTAACCTGGCCGACAAGATGAGCTGGATCTCCACCGGCGGTGGCGCTTCCATGGAGCTCGTCGAGGGTAAGGCCCTGCCCGGAGTGGAGGCGCTTCTCGATGCCTAATCGCACCCTTCTTATCGCTGGTAACTGGAAGATGAACAACGACGTCGCCGAGGCTGCCAAGCTCGCCGACGAGCTGGCCCAGGCTCTGCCCGAGGTTCCGGCTGGCGTCGAGGTGCTCGTCTGCCCTCCGACCATCGACATCACCACGGTTCATGACCGCATTCAGGCTGCCCCCATCGCCCTCGGTGCACAGAACGTGTACTGGGAGGCCAAGGGTGCCTTCACCGGTGAGTCCTCTTGCGACATGCTCAAGTCCGCTGGCTGCACCTACTGCATCATCGGTCACTCCGAGCGTCGTGATTACTTCCACGAGACCGACGAGGATCAGAACAAGAAGGCCAAGGCCCTCGTTGCCGCCGGTCTTGTTCCCGTCTTCTGCTGCGGTGAGTCTCTTGAGGTCCGCGAGGCCGGCACCTATGTCGAGCACGTCGTGAACCAGGTCAAGGCTGGTCTCGAGGGTCTCGAGATCACTTGCCCCAAGCAGGTCGTCGTCGCCTACGAGCCCATCTGGGCTATCGGCACCGGCAAGACCGCTACCGCCGAGGACGCTCAGGAGGTCTGCGGCGCTATCCGTGAGACCCTCAAGGAGATGTTCGGCGAGGAGCTCGCTAACGGCATCCGCGTTCTCTATGGTGGCTCTGCCAAGCCCGGCAACATCGCCGAGCTCGTCGCCAAGCCCGACGTCGACGGCGCCCTCGTGGGCGGCGCTTCGCTCAAGGCTGCCGACTTCGCTTCTATGGTCGTCAAGGCAGGCGAGTAGGACATATGGCACAACGTCATCTTCCTGCACTCCTGATCATCATGGACGGCTGTGGCCTGGCTCCGGCCGATGGCGAGAACGCCGTCGCCGCTGCTAAGACGCCCTTCCTTGATAGCCTGTACGAGAAGTATCCTCACACCACGCTCGGTGCTTCGGGCGAGGATGTGGGCCTTCCCGACGGTCAGATGGGCAACTCCGAGGTGGGTCACCTCAACATCGGTGCCGGCCGCATCGTGTTCCAGGAGCTTTCGCGCATCAACAATGCCATCAAGGACGGTTCCATCGCCAAGAACGAGGTTTTCGTCAAGGCTATGGACGACGTCAAGGCTGACGGCAAGACTCTCCACCTCATGGGCCTTATGAGCCCTGGCGGTGTTCATTCTCATATGAGCCACGTCGAGGCTCTGGTCAAGATGGCTGCCGAGCACGGTGTCAAGACCGTTCGCGTCCACGCCTTCATGGATGGTCGCGACGTTGACCCGCAGTCCGGTGCCGGTTACATGAGTGAGTTCTGCGCCTTCCTGGCTAAGATCTCCGAGGAGACCGGTTGCGACGCTCGCGTTGCCACCGTCTCGGGCCGTTATTGGGCCATGGACCGCGACAACCGTTGGGAGCGCATCCAGCGCGCCTACGATGTCATGGTCAATGCGTCCGATGCCGATACCGACCCCGTTGCCGGTATCAAGGCCTACTACGAGAAGGATCCGCGCGGCGATGAGTTCGTCGAGCCCTTTGCTGCCCACAACGAGGGCATCCACGAGGGTGACGCGGCCATCTTCTTCAACTTCCGTCCCGACCGCGCCCGTCAGATGACTCGCGTGTTCACGGACAAGGAGTTCGACGGCTTTGAGCGCGAGCAGATCAAGCTTTCGCACTTTGTGACGATGACTGAGTACGACCCGACGTTTGACGTCGAGGTCGCCTTCCCCAAGACGTTCCCCGAGAACGTCCTGGCCGACGTTATCGCCGCCAATGGCCTGAAGCAGCTGCACACCGCCGAGACCGAGAAGTACGCCCACGTGACGTTCTTCCTCAACGGCGGCATCGAGGAGCCCAAGGAGGGCGAGGAGCGCGTGCTCGTCGCTTCCCCCAAGGTCGCTACCTACGATCTGCAGCCTGAGATGAGCGCTCCCGAGGTTACTGAGAAGCTTGTCGCCGCCATCAACGAGGATCGCGCTGATTTCTACATCGTGAACTTCGCAAACTGCGACATGGTTGGCCATACCGGCGTGTTCGACGCTGCCGTTAAGGCTGTCGAGGCCGTTGACGATGCCCTGTCCAAGGTTGTCCCGGCGATTCTCGCCAAGGGCGGCTTTGCGCTGATCACCGCCGACCACGGCAACGCCGATCACATGTTTGACGTCGCTTCCGACGGTTCCAAGCATCCGTTCACGGCTCACACCACCAACCGCGTGCCGTTCATCATCGTTGATGAGAAGGCACAGCTTACCGGTATCGAGGACGGCCGTCTCTCCGATATCGCTCCGACTATGCTCACCATGGCTGGTATTGAGCCTTCCGCCGAGATGACGGGTCGCGTACTCGCCACCGAGGCCTAATAGAAAACAAATACCGTTTTCTAGTAAGGGGGTTGTCCACAACCGGACAACCCTCTTTTTTGCGCTATTTCTACCTCGTCACCAAATGGCTGATGGGGGAGTGCTGGGGGTTGTGGTACAGTACTGGAGTTTGAATTGTTCTATTAAGGAGCTTATCTATGGGTCCGTTTCAGATTCTTCTGTTTGTCGTTTGGGCTGTCTCTGCCGTGGCGCTGACGATTCTCGTCCTGATGCACTCTGGTAAGGGCACCGGCGTTTCGGATATGATCGCTAGCTCGCTGTATAACTCCAGCTCTGCCACGGGCGTCATGGAGCAGAACCTCGATCGCCTGACGGTAATTATGGCCGTCGTTTTTGCCGTGTGTGTCGTCCTGTGCATGTTCTTCTTCCCGCAGGGTATCGTCGGCTACTAAGCACGAGCCACATAAATACTTGAAAAGGGTTCCGCAAGTGCGGGACCCTTTTTGTTTACATATTTGTAACAGAGCCAAAATATCCCCACATACTTCGCCCAACTAAAGAAATTCTCGACCGTTGACCGGAATTAGCCCCAAATCGTGCATAAAATGCGCTACTGTATTGAGAAACGTTGGTTCGTTGTGCATAACCAGCCATAGCAACGGGCGGCGTTTTGATGGTTCGGATCGGATTGTCTCGACATGTGTCCGACTGAACATTTCTTTGTCCTATCTCATAAGGAGGATGGCATGGCTGATTCTATGTTCCACCAGCCCGTTATGGGTCGTCGCGCCTTTGTCGGCGGTACCCTTGCTGCGAGCTCCATGGCTTTTCTTGCCGCATGCGGCAAGAAGGGCGGCGACGCTTCCGGTTCTGAGTCCGGTTCGAAGCTGAACTTCTACATCAACAACCCGGTCTGCATCGACCCCTACAACGTCCAGGAGGATCAGGGCACTCAGGTCGAGTACCAGCTCTTTGACGCTCTGACCTCTTACGACGCCGAGAAGGGCGAGATCGTTCCGCTGGCTTGCGAGTCCTTTGAGTCCAACGACGACGCCACCGAGTTTACCTTCAAGATCAAGAAGGCCAAGTTCCACAACGGTGACGACGTTACCTCCAAGTCCTTCAAGCTCGGTTGGGAGCGTCTGGTCAACACCAAGTCGGCTGTCGCTACCGAGTACGGCCCTTCCGAGGTCTCCTATCACCTCTCCATGGTCGAGGGCTATGACGATCTGCTTGCCGGTAACGCTACCGAGCTCAGCGGTGTTACCTGCCCCGACGATGAGACCCTCGTCGTCAAGCTGGCTTCCGCTTACGCCGACTTCCCCTTCGTCGCCTCTCACCCGGCTCTGGCCCCGGTTCCCGAGTGCGCCGAGTCCGATGTCAAGAGCTTCTACCTCGCCCCGGTCGGTAACGGCCCGTTCATGATGGACGGCAAGTGGGAGGATGGCCAGGAGATCAACGTCAAGAAGTTCGACGATTACTATGGCGACAAGGCCAAGATCGATGGCATCCACTTCCAGGTCATCAAGGACATGGAGACCGCCTACAAGGAGTTCCAGGCCGGTAACCTCGATGTCTGCGACGTTCCCGTCGCTCAGATCGACGCCGCCAAGAAGGATCGCGGCGTGTCCAAGGACGGCTACACCATGGGTGACGGCGAGCGCATGCTGCTCGGCGCCGAGCCTTCCACGTACTATCTGACCTGCAACACCACGGCCGAGCCGTTCAGCAACGCCGACCTGCGCAGGGGTATCTCCCTGGCCATCAACCGTGAGGCCATCTGCAAGACCATCTTCAAGGGTACCCGTACTCCTGCCGACGGCATTGTTCCTCCGGGCATCGATGGCTACAAGGAGGGCGCATGGGAGTTCTGCGCCTACGATGTCGACAAGGCTAACGAGTACCTCGACAAGGTTGCTCCCGCTGGCGCTAACGGGGATCGTGGCATTAGCGTGACCCTGTCCTACAACCAGGACGGCGGTCACAAGGAGATCATGGAGTCCATCATCGGTGACCTCGCCAAGGTTGGCGTTACCGCTGTCTCCGATACCCCTGAGTGGTCTGCCCTGCTCGAGCAGTATCAGAACTTTAACTATCAGTTCGGTCGTCTGGGTTGGATTGCCGACTACCCGATCATGGACAACTTCCTGTATCCGCTGTTCCACTCCGACTCCCTCGGTGGCGACAACCGCTCCGGTTACAACAACCCCGAGTTCGACGCCAAGGTCGACGAGGCTCGTACTATTGTTGACGACGAGGAGCGCGTCGCTAAGATGCAGGAGGCCGACGCAATGGTCGCTGCCGACTGCCCGGTCATCCCGATTATGTTCTACACGCACACCATCGCCGGCTCCGATCGCATTAAGCACCTCTATGTCGATCCGCAGAAGCACGCCGATCTGGGTACCGCTGAGCTCGCCTAAGAGTTTGCAGCTTCCGTGAGGGTCAAGTATTTACGTAGACCTCATGGGAAACATACAGTTCTCCCTAACCTGGGGTAAACTGGCTGATGGTAATTTTGGGATGCCGGTCTGGCGATCGGCATCCCATTTAGGTTAATCCCTAGATAGGGGAGTGGTATGGGTAAGTACATCGTTAAACGTGTGCTTCAGTTCATCCCGGTGTTTTTGGGCGTTACGCTGATTCTGTTCGCCCTCCAGAATATCGTGCCGGGAGATCCGATCAAGCTGATCGGTGGAGACAAGGCTCTGTCCCCCGAGGTGGAGCTTCAGCTTCGCGTCCGCTATCACCTGGTCCAGACGGACGAGGACGGCAACGCGATCCTTGACGAGAACGGCGACCCCGTTCAAACGTCGCTCGTGGACCGTTACTTGTATTACATGAACGGCCTGCTTCATGGCGATCTGGGCAATTCGTATCAGCGCAAGCTGCCGGTTACGGAAATCTTTGCCCAGAAGTATCCGTATACGGTCAAACTTGCCGCGTGCGCCATCGTGCTCGAGGCAATTATGGGTATCGGTGCGGGTATCATTTCGGCGGTAAAGCGTTATTCCTTCTGGGATATTTTGGTAACGCTCACCACGTCGATCCTCGTTGCGGTCCCGGCCTTCTGGCTCGGTATGTTGCTGCAGCTGTTCTTTGGCGTCATCCTCAAGGACGCCACGGGCGGTGCAATCTCCATGCCGATCTCGGGTGCCGGCGGTTCCAGCTCTCAGTATCAGGATTGGATGCACTATGTGCTTCCGACCATTACGCTGGCTTCGGTTTCGACCGCTTATGCTGCGCGCATTATGCGCTCGCAGCTGCTTGACGTCATGAACCAGGATTACATCCGTACGGCAAAGGCCAAGGGTCTCTCCAATCGTGCGATCATCGTCAAGCATGCGCTTAAGAATGCACTCATCCCCGTCGTTACCTATATTGGTGTCGACTTTGGCGGCATGCTTTCGGGCGCCATCCTGACCGAGACGGTCTTCAACTGGCCCGGTATCGGCTATGAGGTCTATCGCGCCATTAGCATGCGTGACTGGCCCATCGTTATGGGCGGCGTTACGCTCATCGTTGTCGTCGTCATGGTGATCAACCTGCTCGTCGACATTAGCTATGCATTCCTCGACCCGCGCATCCGCCTTGGCGGTCCGTCGGATAAGGCCTAAGGGAGGTACGTCTCATGCAGGAAACTGATTCTCAGTCTCAGGAGCAGGCTACCGCCACCAAGGTCGCATCTGCTCCCGCCAAGTCCCGCACGCTGTGGGGCGACGCTTTTAAGCGTCTTCGTAAGAACAAGCTCGCCGTTATCGGTGTCTGCTGGATCATCATCGTCGTTGTGGTTGCCCTGACCGCAGATCTGTGGGCTAAGCCCTGGCTCGGTTCGCCGACGGCTTCCGATTCGACCACCATGGCCGAGACATCGCTACTGGCTCCGTGTGCCGAGCACCCGTTTGGCACCGATGCCCTCGGTCGCGACATTCTCGTCCGCGTTATCTACGGTGCACGCGTTTCGCTTTCTGTCGGTATCATGGCCACCGCCATCTCCACATTGATCGGCCTGGTCATGGGCGCCCTGGCCGGTTTCTACGGCGGCATTTGGGATACGATCATCATGCGCTGTGCGGACATCTTCCTGGCGTTCCCGTACGTGCTGTTCGTTGTCGCCATGATCGCCGTTATCGGCCGTGGTCTTCAGAACGTCTTTATCGCCATCGGCATTCTTGGCTGGCCTTCGATTGCGCGCGTCTTCCGCTCTGCAATCTTGACGGTCAAGGAAAACGACTATGTTGATGCAGCGCGCGCGATGGGTGCATCTGATGCTCGTATCGTCGTGCGTCACATCTTCCCGAACTCCGTCGCCTCCATCGTGGTCTACGCGACCATGAACATTGGTGGCGCCATTCTGACCGAGTCCGCTCTGTCCTTCCTCGGCATGGGCGTTATTCCGCCTACGCCTTCGTGGGGCTCCATGATTCAGGACGGCCAGCAGTATCTTCTGACCGCTCCCTGGATGATGATCATGCCCGGTCTGGCAATTCTCTCGACGGTGCTCGCCTTCACCCTGCTGGGTGACGGTCTGCGCGACGCCCTCGACGTCAAGATGAAGGACGCATAAGGATGAAGAAGAACAAGAACTATGTGGACCTGAAGGACCAGCCGGTTCCTGAGGGCCAGCATCTGCTCGAGGTCGATGACCTTAAGATGTATTTCCACACCGAGGATGGCGTTGTTCGCGCTGTCGACGGTGTCTCCTACACGCTCGATCGCGGCGAGACCCTGGGCGTCGTCGGTGAGTCCGGCTCCGGTAAGTCCGTGACCGCCATGACCATCATGGGCCTCATCTCGATGCCTCCGGGAAAGATCGAGGGCGGTGACGTTCGCTATCGCGGCCGCTCCATCCTCGAAATGACCGAGGAAGAGATGCAGCACATTCGCGGCAACGATATCGCGATGATCTTCCAGGATCCTATGACCTCCTTGAACCCGGTCTATAAGATCGGCAGGCAGGTGGGCGAGGGTCTTCGTCTGCACCGTGGCTACTCCAAGCAGGAGGCGCTCAAGCGTGCCACCGAGCTTTTGGACCTCGTGGGTATCCCCGAGCCCGAGAAGCGCGTCAATGAGTATCCGCACCAGTTCTCTGGCGGTATGCGTCAGCGAGTCATGATTGCCATGGCCCTTGCCTGCGATCCCGATATTCTGATTGCCGACGAGCCCACGACTGCCCTGGACGTTACCATCCAGGCTCAGATTATCGAGCTCATGCAGGAGATGCAGGAGAAGAACGGCAACGCCATCATCATGATTACCCATGACCTGGGTGTTGTCGCCGATATGGCCGATAAGATCATGGTTATGTACGCCGGCCGCCCCGTTGAGTTCGGTACTGCTGAGGAAATCTTCTACGAGAGCCGCCACCCCTACACCTGGGGTCTTATCCGCTCCATCCCGGAGCAGGCCATCGATGAGAAGAAGCCGCTTACGCCGATTCACGGCAACCCGCCTTCGCTCATGAACCTGCCCGAGGGCTGCGTGTTCTCGCCTCGTTGCCCCTATGCAACCGATAAGTGCCGCAAGCAGCGCCCCGAGCGTGTTGTCACCGAGTCCGGCCACTATTCTGCGTGCCATTATTCCGGTGACCCCGAGTTCCTTAAGAACGCTCCCGAGACGTCTCGTACGCGCAAGGATTCCAAGAAGGGAGGCGAGGCGTAAATGGCAGACAATAACGAGCGCACTCCGCTGCTGAAGGTCGAGCACCTCTCCAAGGAGTTCCCCGCAGAGTCCGGCATGTTCGCCAAGCGTTTTTCCAAGCGCGTCGTCTCTGCTGTAAACGACATCTCTTTTGAGATTTATCCTGGCGAGACCTTTGGTCTGGTTGGCGAGTCTGGTTGCGGTAAGTCCACCACGGGCCGCACTATCATGCGTCTGACCAAGCCGACTGCCGGTAAGGTATTTTTCCAGGGCAAAGATGTTGCCGAGATGAGCAAGCATGAGATCAAGGACATGCGTCGCGAGATGCAGTTTATCTTCCAGGATCCTTATGCTTCGCTCAACCCTCGTATGACCATCGGCGAGATTGTCTCCGAGCCCATGACCATTCATGGTGTGGGTACCAAGGAGGAGCGCATTGAGCGCGTCCGTGAGCTTCTCGACGTCGTTGGACTGAACCCCGAGCACATCAACCGTTATCCGCATGAGTTCTCGGGCGGCCAGCGTCAGCGTGTCGGTATTGCCCGCGCTTTTGCGCTGAAGCCCAAGCTGATTATCTGTGACGAGCCGGTATCCGCTCTGGATGTGTCCATTCAGGCCCAGGTTCTGAACCTGCTCAAGGAACTGCAGGACAAGTTCGGTACCGCGTATCTGTTTATCGCACACGACCTGTCCGTCGTACAGCACATCTCCGATCGCGTTGCCGTTATGTATCTGGGTAAGATGGTCGAGGTTTCGGACTGGAAGACGCTCTATAGCGAGCCTCACCATCCGTACACGCAGTCGCTGCTGTCTGCCGTGCCGGTTCCCGATCCGGATATCCAGAAGACCCGTAAGCGCATCATCCTCGCTGGCGATCCGCCGTCGCCGCTGGATCCGCCGACCGGCTGCCGTTTCCACACGCGCTGCCCGATCGCTCAGGGTATCTGCTCCGAGAAGCTGCCCGAGTTTAAGGAAGTTGCACCGGGTCACTGCTGCGCCTGTCACTTCGCGGAGCCGTTCCCGATCAAGGAATCGCACATCGACCTGTAGTCGGTTGTTTTCGTCCGGGCCCGTGCTGGACTTAGTTTTCAGAACGTCCTCGACCATGGAAACCCCCTTATCCTGCTCCTTCGGAGCTGCGGATAAGGGGGTTTCCTGGTCTGCGGAATGTTCTGAAAACTAAGTCCAGCACGGGCCCTGTGTTACCGCTGCAGGGGGTGGGCGATTCCTTGATCGCTCACTTAATCTAATAAGAAATTGAGCGAGGCCGGAGCTTTAGCTCCGGCCTCCTTATATAAGGGCTCGGCAAAGCCGAGCCACTAAATTTTTTTCAGCCCCAGAACATGTTTGATAGCTGTGCTTGAAGTGCGTTAACGCAGGGCCGGAATGGGGGCAACTTCCCAACGCATTCCGCAGGGGGCGGTACATTTTGTAGCGCGAAGCGCGAATCAAAATGTACCGCATGCCCGAGGACGCGTTGGGAAGTTGCCCCCGTTCCGGCCCGGACATACGGATCTACCTGCCCATTTACAAATTCGTAAACTTTTTTCTAAAAAGTGCTTGCACAGTTCTCGAATCATAGGTTATTATCTTCCTCGTTGAACGCGCGGGTCCAACAAAACGAACCGCGAATCAACAACATAGCATGTCGGAGTGGCGGAATTGGCAGACGCGCTAGCTTGAGGTGCTAGTGACCGCTTTTTGGTCATGCGGGTTCAAGTCCCGCCTCCGACACCATCGCATTTGAGAAGCCTCTTCTGAGGCTTTTTTGTTACCGATAGACGGTGGGGTCCACGATGGAAACGCTTGAGCGCAACGAGTGGGCGGACGTTGCCCAACTGGTCGAGATCACGAGCGATGCTGTCATCATTTGTGAGCTCGACGGAACCATTCTGCATGTGAATAACCGCTTGCTCGACTTGATGTGCGAGGAGCGTTCCGATGTGATCAACGGGGACGTTAAAGACTTCTTGTACTCATCAGCATTTGAACGCGCGTCAGAGCATCGTCTTCCTTTTGAGACCAATGGAACCGAGAGCGAGTTGATGCTCAAGCTGAGTGACGGCTCCTTTATTCCCGTCTTGGTTTGTGCCGGCTCGGTTACACCGCCTCGTATTTTTGGGCGCTGCGCGCCGCGTGTTCTGGTGGCGCTTCATAGCATCGAAGAACAGTATTCGCACGACCGTCAGCTCAAGCGTGCGCTTTCGGAGCTTAGAGTGGCGAATAAGCGTCTCTCGGGTACATTGTCGGTCATTATGAGCACGGTGGGCTCCGATGAGTTGCCCAGTTTGTTAGATACCGTTTTGAACCAGCTTGTAGGAACGCTCGATGCTTCGGGTGCCGCTATCTATTTTTCTGAGAGCGGCGGTTTTAAGCTTCGCGGTGTCTCCAAGGAGCTGCACGATAGCTACCTGCCCGAGTTTTTGCCGTATGGCGCTGGCATTCCGACGTATGTGCTTCGCGAGTCGCGTGCCTGTCGTTTGTCGATTCAACAGGACCTTGAGGGTGATAGGGCTGCCTCCGGTATGTTCATGGACCTGGACAATCGTTCTAAGCACCTGTTGCGCGTGCAGGATATGCCTCCGTACCGCAGCGAGATCTGCCTTCCCGTTTTTTACGGTACGCAGATCCTTGGCGTGCTGGAAGTTGGTTGGAAGCGCCCTCAGGCACCGCTCGCCTATGACGTTAATGTACTCGAGGTCATTTGCGATTACCTGTCCATCCAGCTGGTCGGCATGGCATCGAGCCTTCGCTCTCGTCGCACGGCCGAGCTTGGCCGCTCGCTCAATGTCTTACGTGATGAGTTGTTTACCTTTCTAGACGATTCCGCCGCGGCTACCCAGGCGGTATCGTCCGAGATTTGCAATATGCTCAACTGTCATTTTTGCCCTGTTGAGTATGACGCCAGTCTGGGCTCCTATGTCATAGATTTTGAAGGCGGCAGTCGCGTTGCTTTGCCGGACGATCCCGAGAAGCTTTTCTTTTCCACGACGGCGCCAGCGGCACGTTTGGGGGTTGACTCTGATGGCTTTGAGGCGTCTGTTTTGGGCGGCACGAGTGCCGAGGATCTTAAACACGTCCGTATAACTCGCGTTGACGAATCGATGCCTATGGGAGGCTGGCTTAGGGCGCATGGTCTGCCTTGCCAGGGTCTCTACGTCGACACCGGCATCGAGGCGGGGCGCCCGCGCTCTGAGGGTGATGGCAAGCACAGCAACGACGCGATCGTTCCTGCTTCTGTTGCGAAAGGCCCGACGACGCGCGCGCTGCTGCTTCGTGACGGTAGTCAAGAGCCGATTGATGACCTTGAATATGACTACTTGGTGCACTTGGCGCATGACTTTGAACTGATCTACGAGGGCGAATCTCAAAAGCGCGAGGAGCGCCATATCGCTCAGACCCTCCAGATTGGCATGAGAAATTCGCTTGGTGACGTTCCGGGTATCGCGACCGATTCGGTATACCTTTCGGCAACGAATTCGGCGTTGGTCGGCGGCGACTTCTATACTCTTGTCCGTCTTCCCGACGATTGCGCCGTTATGATTTTGGGCGATGTATCCGGCAAAGGAATCGAGGCGGCGTCGATGTCAGCGCTCGTCAAGACGGCGCTGACGGCCTATGCCTGGGAGGGTGCTGGGCCCGCCCGTATGGCCCGCTCGCTCAATAGCATGCTCATGGGCTTTTCGAGGGTCGAGACGTTTGTGACGGCGTTTATCGCCAAGATTGATCTTAAAGCGGGTCGCGCTACCTATTGCTCTGCGGGACATCCTCCCACTATGGTCATTAGACCGTCGTCGACGCCGCTTGGCGGTGGAGAAACCCGAGGGGGAGAAGTGGAGCTCCTTGGGTGCCAATCGGGCGTGATCGGTGCCTTTGAGAGCATGGTGTACGAGACAGGCGTGTTTACGTTCGCTCCTGGTGACATGCTATTCATGTATACCGACGGAACAATCGAAGCACGTGATCGCTCGGGTGCTTTCTTTGGCGAGCAGCGCCTTCGTGACCTTCTGCTCTCTGTCTCGGGTGGGGGCGTATCGGGAATCTGCGGTAAGGTCTTGGGCGAGCTTGACCGCTTTACCGAGTCGGCGTTGGACGATGACATCGCGCTGGTTTCCCTTGAGTTTTTACGGGGTCGATCGTAGACCGCGATGCTTGACGGGCAAAATCTGCGCGGTTGCAGATACGTATGCATCGAGCGAGCTCTTTTGGGGAACCATGGTCGTATGAATGAGTGGAATGACATAGCGGTTCTGACGCCACCGGGTGATGTCGACATCGCCTCGGTGTCCGTGCTGCGCCGACGGTTGGATAATTTGATCGACCGGGGCGTGCGTCGCGTTGTCATCAATTGCCAAGCTGTGGGCTTTATCGACTCGACGGGTTTGGCGTTTTTGCTTACACGTGCCAGAGAGCTCATGAGGCGAGAGGGCCTGCTTTCGCTCGTTAACGCCTCCGATGAGGTCATTCGCTTTTTGGAGATTGCCCGACTTGTCGACATCCTTCATGTTGCGGGTCCGGCGCGTGAGTCGATTCCCGCCATTCCGGTGGGAGAGTTGCCACGATGGAGCAAGAGCATCGAAGTGCAGCGAGGCATCGAGAATCTCCCGTATTATCGGCACCGTGTGGCCGAGCTTCTCGAATCGCTTCCCCTGAGGCGTGATGAGCGTTATGACGTCGCATTGGCGTTGGGGGAGGCATTGGGTAACGCGTATGACCATGCAGGCGGTGTTGGCTGCATCCTGACGGTTCAGGCCTATGGGGATCGTGTTGTGCTCGAGGTGCTTGATCGGGGCGCTGGCTATTCTATCGATGGGGCGAGCGAGCCGGTGGCATCCGAGGAACGCGGGCGCGGCATCAAGCTTATGCGCATGCTCGTCGATAATGTGGAAGTTGCCCGTCGTACGGATGGCGCCGGCACGCGCGTTCGGATGGTGAAGCTGTTTAGCTCGGCATTGGAATCGTGCGCTTAGCGCCTTGGGTTGACATGATTTCCCTGCGTGAACTTGCTTTGAGCAACTTTTTTGAAAAAAGTACTTGCGTCTTTTGGATAACTCGCGTAAATTAATAACCCGCAAGCGGACATGGCTCAGTTGGTAGAGCACAACCTTGCCAAGGTTGGGGTCGCGGG
>CATXWM010000018.1 GCA_958403205.1 uncultured Collinsella sp.
GCAGCAGGGGCTCTCAATGTTTTTATGTCCTGCTCATATCGTCTCTGCCGGCAGTTAAGGAACGTCTCTAAGTGCCGGGTTTTGAGGAGGTTGGCATGCTCAATGCGATGGCGTGGGCGCTTGCCTGTTTTGGCGTTGTCGTTGCCGATATAGCCCTGAGCGTGGTTCTGTTTTCAGTTCTCGATGCCGTGTCGGTGCTGACGGGCTATCCGATCGACAATCTCGATATCCAATGGTTCCAGGCTGCCGCGCAGACGGCATCTTTTTTGATGGCGCTGCTATGGTGGCGTTATCTGTGGCCGCGCTCGTTTATGGCGCGCCGGCAAGGCGAACGCCCACTCGGCGGGGGAGCAGGCGCGGCATGGAAGCGCATTGTCTGCGTTGTCGTGATCGGCCTATCCATGCAGGTGGTCATTAGCTACCTATGCGACGGCGTGCTGTCGCTGCTGCCCGAGGTCGCGGCAGACTATAGCGAGCTTGTCGAGGAAACAGGCATGGGCGATACCGGCCTTCTTGCCGTCCTGACCACGGTGCTCGGCGCGCCGTTTTGCGAAGAGCTCCTGGTGCGCGGCATCATCTTTGAGTTCTCACTGCGTGCGTTTAATCCACAGTGTCGTCCGCTCTGGAAGCGCCGGCGCCGCGCGAACGCGCAAGACGGCGCCATGGTGCCCTGGGTGGCCCCAAGCACGTGGGGTATCGCCGCGGCAATCGTGCTGCAGGCGGCCATCTTTGGCTTTATGCATATGAACTGGGTGCAGGGCTGCTATGCGGGCGCTGCCGCCCTCATTTTTGGTTGGGTGCTCGTGACGACCGGAAAGCTCCGCTACACAATCCTGTTGCACTTTGCCTTTAATGCCGGATCGTATCTCATGGGGCTGCTGTGGTTTGTGAGCACACCGTTCGACGTGGCAATTGCGGTCGCTATCGCCGGTGTCATCCTCGTTGAGGCAATGCGCTCGCTGCGCCACGCGTGTGGGATGGACGCAGCGAGCGCACCGCTGCGCTAGTTGCGGCGACCGCCTCCGTTGGCGCCCTGACGCCCCTGTGCCGCGCGATTGCGACCGGCAGTGTTCTGCGCGCGGGACATACCGCCGTGACCCTTGCTGCCCTTGGGCCCCTTGCCGGCGGCGCCACCGTGGGCCTTGTCGCCTTTCTTGCCGGTGCCATGCCCACCGCCGGCAGACGTCTCGCCCGGGCGTGGCGGCACGGGGCGAATCAGGCAATGCTTGGTATAGCCGATCAGGTCACGACGCCCGGCCTTCTCTAGCGCCTCGCGCACCAGCTTGTAGTTCTCAGGCTTGCGATACTGGATGAGCGCGCGCTGCATGGCCTTCTCATGCGGGTCGCGCGCCACGTAGATTGGCTGCATGGTGCGCGGATCTACACCGGTGTAGTACATGCAGGTCGACATGGTGGACGGGGTGGGGTAGAAGTCCTGCACCTGCTCGGGCATGTAGCCCATGTCGCGCACGGCTTCGGCAAGGTCCACGGCTTCCTTCATGGTAGAACCGGGGTGGCTCGAGATCAGATACGGCACCACGTACTGCTTGAGTCCGTATTCGCGATTCAAGCGTTCAAATTTACGGCAGAACGCGTCGTAGACAGCTCGGCTCGGCTTGCCCATCACGGACAGCACCGCGTCGCTCACGTGCTCGGGCGCTACGCGCAGCTGGCCCGAGACATGGTGTTCCAGCAGCTCGCGCAAAAACTCGTCCGAGGCATCGGCCATGGTGTAGTCAAAGCGGATGCCGCTGCGCACGAAGACCTTTTTGACGCCCGGCAGCTGGCGCAGGTCGCGCAACAGCTGTGTGTAGCCGCTCTCGTCGACCACCATGTTCTTGCATACGCTCGGCCACAGGCAGCGCTTGTTCTTGCACACGCCGTGCTTGAGCTGCTTGTCGCAGGCGGGGCGGCTAAAGTTGGCCGTCGGTCCACCCACGTCGTTGATGTAGCCCTTAAACTCGGGATCGCGCGTGAGCAGCTCGGCCTCGCGCATGATCGAGTCGTGGCTGCGCATCTGCAACACGCGGCCCTGGTGGAAGGTGAGGGCGCAAAACGAGCACTCGCCAAAACAGCCGCGGTTGGAGCTAATGGAAAACTTGATCTCGGCAAAGGCCGGCACGCCGCCCGCCGCGTCGTAGTCGGGATGCCAATCGCGTGCGTAGGGGAGCTCGGCCACCTCGTCCATCTCGTCGGTGGTGAGTGTTGCCGACGGCGGGTTTTGCACCACGTATACGCTGTTGGGATATGGCTCTACCAAGCGATGGCCGGTGATAGGGTCCATATTTTGCTGCTGCACGTTAAAGCTGCGGGCGTAGTTGAGCTTGTCGGCGGCAAGGTCGTCCCAGCTGGGCAGCAGGTCGTAGTCGTAGACCTCGTCGAGCGAACCCGTGCGGTAAACGGTGCCGTTGATATAGGTGATCTGATCGACGGGCAGCCCCGCGTCGAGCGCGTCGGCGATCTCGACAATCGCGTGCTCGCCCATGCCGTAGATGAGGATGTCGGCGCCCGAGTCGAGCAGCACCGAGCGCTTGAGCTTATCCTGCCAGTAGTCGTAGTGGGCCAGGCGGCGCAGGCTCGCCTCGATGCCGCCGATGATGATGGGGGCGTCCTTAAACGTCTGGCGGATGAGGTTGCCGTAGACCGTGACGGCACGGTTGGGGCGGTGACCTTCCTCGCCGCCGGGGGTATAGGCGTCGGTGTGGCGGCGGTGCTTGGTCACCGAATAGTGGTTGACCATGGAGTCCATGTTGCCGGCGCTGACCAAAAAGCCCAGGCGCGGCTCGCCGAGCACAGTGATGCTGGCAGGGTCGGTCCAGTCGGGTTGGCAGATGATGCCCACCTTGTAGCCGTGCGCGTCGAGTACGCGGCTGATGATGGCCATGCCAAAGCTGGGATGGTCCACGTAGGCATCGCCGCAGATGTAGACAAAGTCGCACTGGTCCCAGCCGCGCGCATCCATGTCGGCACGACTGACGGGGAGGAATTTATCGCGGCCCGGACGCCAGGGGCGGGCGGGCGTCGCTTGGGAATGCTTGGCGCGGGTGACCGTGGCCTGCGCCTTGCCGCCGCGCTTTTGCTGCTGGCCCTGTTTGCCCTGCTGTCCGCGTTGGCTGTTCTGAGCGTGCTGAGGCTTTTTTGCCACGATCCCTCCCGGTGTCTGTATGCTGCACGTAATTGTAACCAGTCTTTTTGGGGCGGAGATAAAAAGACTGGGGGAGTACATGGGCTGGTGAGTGAGAGCGTCGCCGCGCCCGCCGTTTGTTTCCAGACTGTGTATCCCTGCGTCGAAGGAGCCGTCTCGCGCGCACGCTATGTTGTCAATGGGTTACAGTATGAACGGCGGCTATGTTTCCGCCAACGCACGAGAGAGTCGTCAACAAGGAGGATGCACGACGATGCAGCGTGCCAAACAGATATCGGAGTCTATTGAGCTGGGCATTATCTTGGCGCTCGCCGGTGGCTTTATGGATGTGTATTCGTACATTGGGCGCGACCATGTTTTCGCCAACGCGCAGACGGGCAACATCCTGCTCGTGGGTGTAAGCATCTCGGAGGGCAACTGGCAGCTGGCGGGACGCTATTTCTTCCCCGTGGTGTCGTTTGCCGTGGGCATTATGCTTGCCGACCTGGTTCACGAGCGGTTCGGCAGCGTGATTCACTGGCGCCAGGTGACGGTGTTTTTTGAAGCCGTCATCTTGCTGGGCGTGAGCTTTATCCCCGGTGGCGGTTACAACCTGCTCGCCAACTGCCTCACTTCGTTTGCCTGCGGTATGCAGGTCGAGAGCTTCCGCAAGATTCACGGTCACGGTATCGCTACGACCATGTGCATCGGCAACTTGCGCAACGCGCTGCAAAACGTGGACGATTACATCATCACCCACAGGCGCGGCTTTTTGGAAAACGGCCTGCTGTACTTTGGCGTGATCTTTATCTTTGTGTTTGGCGCCGTGTTGGGCAACTGGTGTATTGAGCGCATGGGCCTGCACGCCATCGTCGTGGCGAGCTTGCTGCTGTTTGTCGCGTTTGCCATCATGTTCATCGACCGCGAGCGCGACTTGCGCTTACGCTGGAAGGTTGCGGCCGAGGCTTGGAAAGAGGGCTGCCGAAAGTAACCGAATGCGGCAAAGGGACTGTCCCTTTGACGCAGTTTTTTCATCTTCTGTTGAAACGCTTTAACACTTTTGACGTTCTCACGCATTTTTCGTTTCAAAAGCGTTAGGATGGGACTCATAGCGTGGGGCGTAATGGGTGCCCCGCACACGATGGGAGGCTATCAATGGCTAATCGTTTCGTTCTCAATACCATCTCTTATCATGGTTCCGGCGCCATCAAGGAGATCCCCGGCGAGCTCCAGCGTCGTGGCTATAAGAAGATCTTCGTCTGCTCCGACCCCGATCTGGTCAAGTTTGGCGTTACCGCTAAGGTGACTGACGAGCTCGATGCCGCCGGCATCGCTTGGAGCCTCTACTCCGAGATCAAGCCCAACCCCACCATCCAGAACGTCAAGGACGGCGTCGAGGCCTTCAAGGCCGCCGAGGCTGACGCTATCGTGACCATCGGTGGCGGCTCCTCCATGGACACCGCCAAGGCCATTGGCATCATCATCAACAACCCCGAGTTCGCCGATGTCCGCAGCCTCGAGGGCGTTGCTCCCACTAAGAACCACGCCGTGTTCACCATCGCTGTGCCGACGACCGCCGGTACCGCCGCCGAGGTGACCATCAACTACGTCATCACCGACCCCGAGAAGGTCCGCAAGTTCGTGTGCGTCGACACCAACGACGCCCCCGAGGTCGCCGTCGTCGACCCCGACATGATGGCTTCCATGCCCGCCGGCCTGACCGCTTCCACTGGTATGGACGCTCTTACCCACGCCATCGAGGGCTACACCACCAAGGGCGCTTGGGAGCTCTCCGACATGTTCCACTTTGAGGCTATTAAGCTGATCAGCGAGAACCTGCGCGACTCCGTTGCCGAGGCCAAGTCCGGTCAGCCCGGCTCCGGCCGCGAGGGCATGGCTCTTGGTCAGTATGTCGCCGGCATGGGCTTCTCCAATGTTGGCCTGGGCATCGACCACGCCATGGCTCACACCCTGTCCGCTCACTACGACACCCCGCACGGCGTCGCTTGCGCCATGCTGCTGCCGATCGCCATGGAGTTCAACAAGCCGGTTTGCGCTGAGCGCCTGGCCAAGGTTGCCGTCGCCATGGGCGTTGACACCACGGGCATGAGCACCGCCGAGGCCGCCGATGCCGCCATCGCCGCCGTTAAGCAGCTCTCTGCCGACGTGAACATCCCACACGTCTGCGAGGCCATGAAGGCTGACGAGATCGAGATCCTGGCCAAGGACGCCATGGCTGACGCCTGCTTCCCGGGCAACCCGCGCGAGGCGACGCTCGACGACGTCATCGAGCTCTTCAAGAAGATCTGCCCGGCTGCCTAACCCAGTTTGGTGGTCCTTCGCCCGTAGGCGTATGGTCTTTTGACTTGCTGCTGGCCCCGCCGTGCTGCGCACGGCGGGGCTTTTTGTGCTGCGTCAATGTCCTGAGACGGGTAAAACCAAAGCATGCTGCCCGCTGCGGATAGGTGGTGCACTTCCCAGCGTGCATTTTTGGGAGTATTCAGCAAGCTCTGAAAAATGCATAACGTTGTGAATGGGCCGTAGTGGCCCGCGGGCGCCCATCGACAGCCCCTGTGGGCGGGCTATCGATGGACGGAGATGGCTGTCGCCGCGTTTTTGGTTTGCGACGGTCTACAACACTGCTGTAACCGCGTCGTTTTGTCGTTTGTGATGGGGTCGTTGGGGCCCACGGTGCTGAATACTCCGTTTTTTGCACGGTCCAAGGTGGGGTACCCTGAGACGAAGCAAAAAGATGTCTCATATTTATGCAGATACTGATAGGATTTATGCAAGATTCGGGTTGTAAACCGTGCGCGTGCACAAAACCGGTGCGGGGACGTCGGGAGGCGGCTCGGCTCCTAGGGCATTGACCGTGCAGAACGGTTAAAATCGGGACTCGGTCTTAGTTTTACTTGGAAGGATGCATATGGCTTCTAATGTTGATGCTTCTCTAGAGGGGACGCTCTCCTATATCGCGGGACAGCTTAAGACGCTGACTTCTATCGCCTCGCCTACGGGCTATACCCGTGCGGCTACTGATTATCTGATGGAGGCCCTGCGCGATATGGGCTTTGGGCCCGAGCGTTCTAATAAGGGTAACGTGCTCGTTGAGCTTGGCGGCGAGGGCGAGCCGCTCGTACTGGCGAGCCATGTCGATACCCTAGGCGCCATGGTGCGTTCCATTAAGGACAATGGCCGCCTGCGCCCCACGACGCTCGGTGGGCATCAGTGGTCTACGGCCGATGGCGAGAACTGCACCGTCTACACGCGCGACGGCAATGTCTACACGGGCGTGGTTCTTAACACCGAGCCTTCGGCGCACGTGGCCGACGAGCCGGTCAAGACCATCGAGAAGAACATGGAGATCTTGCTCGACGAGAACGTCGACAGCAAGGACGATGTGCTTGAGCTGGGCATTCAGACCGGCGACATCATCGCTATGGATCCTCGCACGACGGTGACGGAGAGCGGCTACATTAAGAGCCGCTTCCTGGATGATAAGCTATCGGCCGCCATTTTGTTGGGCTTGGCGCGTGCCGTCGCCGCTGGCGAGGTGACGCTTTCGCGTAAGGTTTCGCTGCTCTTTACCGTGTACGAGGAGGTGGGCCACGGCGGCGCCTTCGTGCCGGCCGACACGCGCGAGATGATCAGCGTTGACATGGGCTGCGTGGGCGACGACCTAGGCTGCACCGAGCACATGGTGTCGATCTGCGCCAAGGATTCGGGCGGTCCGTACAACTACGACCTGGTGACGGCGCTGTCCAATATCGCGCGCGAGCTTGAGCTCGATTACGCTATCGACGTGTATCCGCATTACGGTTCGGACGTCGAAGCCACGCTCTCTGCCGGCTACGACATTCGCCATGGTCTGATCGGCCCCGGCGTGTATGCGAGCCACAACTACGAGCGTAGCCACATGGACGGCGTGCGCAACACCTTCGAGCTCGTCCGCGCCTACGTACAGCGCTAGCGATGCAGCGGCCTCGGCTGATACGGCAGTACCGACCGAGGCCGTCCTCTCTAAGTTGCGGTGAAATAGGGACTGTTTGGCGGTTTTAAACGCTTAAACAGTCCCTATTTCACCGCAATTTATGAAGGGGATGGGGCTACTTAAGTGCGCCGGTCACCGTGCCGCCGCCGAGGACGATGTCGCCGTGGTAGACTACAACGGCCTGGCCGGGGGCGATGGCTCGCTGCGGCTCGTCAAAAGTCAGCAGCATTTGCCCGTCTTCGCCGCGCGTAAGGGTCGCTGCCTGGTTTTTCTGACGGTAGCGGTACTTGGCGCCCACGCGAATGCCGCCGGACGTGAGCTCTGCCTCCATGCGGTCGGCAGGGGCGCTCCAGATCCAGTCGTTGGCCGTGAGCGCTGTGGCCGTCAGGTCCTCGGCCTCGCCCAGATGCACAGTGTTGTTGGCGGCATCGACGCCCGTTACGTACACGGGGTGCGCCATCGCTACGCCCAAACCCTTGCGCTGACCGATGGTATAGCGCAGCGCGCCGTTATGGCGTCCGACTACGCTGCCGTCGCGCCACACAATGTCGCCCGGTGCAGCGGGATGTCCGCAGCGTCGCTCAATATAGCCCGCGTAGTCGCCGTCCGCGATAAAGCAGATGTCCTCGCTCTCGGCCTTCTTGGCGTTGATGAAGCCCTGCTCGGCGGCAATGCGGCGCACGTCGCGCTCTTTGTCCAGGCCTGTCAGCGGAAAGATTGTGCGTGCCAAGCGCTCCTGCGTAAGCGAATACAAAAAGTAGCTTTGGTCCTTCTTTGGGTCCTCGCCACGGTGCAGCTGCCAGGTGCCGTCGGACGCCTGGCTCGTTTTGGCGTAGTGACCTGTGGCGATGTAGCCGCAGCCCATATCGAGCGCTGCATCGAGCAACGCGCCAAACTTAATGTGGCGGTTGCAGATGATGCACGGATTGGGCGTCAGCCCCTCCTGATAGGCGCTCACAAAGCGCTCGATAACATTGCGGTCGAAGGTCTGCTGCAGGTCGAGCACATGGTGAGGTATCCCCAGGCGCTCGGCGACGGCCTTTGCATCGGCGATGTCGCGGTCGACCTTACTCATGCCCGTGACGGGATCGGGCGCGGGGCAGGTGAGGCGCATGGTGGCGCCGACGCATTCGTAGCCCTGGCTTTTGAGCAGGTACGCGGTCACGCTGGAATCGACGCCGCCGCTCATGGCGACGAGCACGCGCTTGTTGTGCATGGGGAGGTTCTCCTTGGTGGCATGTGGCCAAAAAAGAAAAGCGGCGCGGGAGGCTGGTTCCGCGCCGCAGACATTGTAGCAAGTTCGGACGTCTCGTGGGACACCCTAATGAGATGGGCTCAGACAGCCAGAAGAGAGGGGAGGCCGGCGTGCCTTGGGCCTATCGACAAGTGACGGGCCCTTAGTCCTGGAAGAGCGCCGTGGACAGGTAACGCTCGCCGGTGTCGGCGAGCAGCGCCACAATGGTCTTACCCTCGTTCTCGGGGCGCTTGGCCAGCTGCAGCGCGGCCCACACGGCGGCGCCGGACGAAATGCCCACGAGCACGCCCTCCTTGTGGCCCACGGCGCGGCCGGTCGCAAAGGCGTCGTCGTTCTCGACGGGGATGATCTCGTCATAGACCTGGGTGTCGAGGACGTCGGGCACAAAACCGGCGCCGATACCCTGGATCTTGTGCGGGCCGGCTTGGCCCTTGGAGAGCACCGGGGAAGTGGCGGGCTCGACGGCGACGACCTTGATTTCGGGGTTCTGCTCCTTAAGGAACTCACCCACGCCGGTCACGGTGCCGCCGGTTCCAACGCCGGCGACGAAGATGTCGACCTCGCCGTCGGTGTCATCCCAGATCTCGGGGCCGGTCGTGGCCTTGTGGATGGCGGGGTTGGCGGGGTTCACAAACTGGCCGGCGATGATGCTGTTTGGCGTCTCCTTCTGCAGTTCCTCGGCCTTGGCGATGGCGCCCTTCATGCCCTTGGAACCGTCGGTGAGCACGAGCTGTGCGCCATATGCCTGCATAAGCTTGCGGCGTTCGACGGACATAGTCTCGGGCATGGTGATGATCACCTTGTAGCCGCGAGCCGCCGCCACCGAGGCGATGCCGACGCCGGTGTTGCCACTCGTGGGTTCGATGATGGTGTAGTCGCCGCCGCGCACGAGCTTGCCGGCCTTCTCGGCCTCGTCGATCATGTTCTTGGCGACGCGGTCTTTGACGGAGCCGGCGGGGTTGAAGTATTCCAGCTTGACGAGCACGCGGGCCTTGAGGTCCTCATCGGCCTCAAAGTGAGTGAGCTCCAGAAGCGGAGTGTGGCCGATAAGCTGATCGATGGACGTGTAAACATTGCTCATGGTGAACCTCCAAAGTGTTCAAATGACTGGATACCGTGTGGTTTTACGGTGTGTGTAGCAGCGAAACCCACAAACCTTATGGGTTGTTCGTTTTGCTGTTGGCAAGCATAGTAGACAGTAAAGCCTAGTAACGCAATAGGAAATAGAAGATTATTACGAGTCGATTAACCATCTTGACCGGAACGGGTATTTTCAAAACCAATATTTCGGCTAGAATTTCTACGGACTAAATGACCGAAAGGCAGCACTATACATGTTGGTTTCTACTAAGGGCAGATATGCCCTGCGCGTTATGGCCGATCTGGCCGAGCACCAGGCAGCCGGTCGCATCCCGCTCAAAGAGATCGCGGCGCGACAGGGGATTTCCGAGAAATATCTCGAGAACATTTTGGCTACGCTCGTGCGCGCCAACATGCTCTCGGGCATGCGCGGCAAGGGCGGCGGCTATGTGCTCACGCGCCCGCCCGAGCAATACACGGTGGGCGAGATCTTGCGCCTGACCGAGGGCAGTCTGGCGCCGGTCGCCTGCCTGGATGGCGACTGCAAGGGCTGCTCGCGATCTGATGAGTGTCCCACGCTCGACGTGTGGAAGAACCTGGACAAGCTCATCAACGACTACCTCGACGGTGTGACGCTCGATCAACTTGTCGCTCCCAACCATGGCTACGACTACGTCATCTAACCCACACCTGCATTTGGGGACGGGGTGGAAATGGTAGATTTTCTCGCCCTTTGAGACTTGGCAAATAAGAAGGCCGCCCATTTTTGCGATGGGCGGCCTTCGTTTTGGGCTGTTGAGACGGACACGGTCGGAATGGCCGTTTTAGTCCTCGGCGATGCTGTCGAGGATGCTGCGCGTGATGGACACCAGGATGCTGCCCATAAAGGCCGATCCAAAGCTGGCGATGGAGATGCCGACGCCCAGCAGGTTGACCGACAGGTAGCTCGCGAGCTCAAGCATAAAGCTGTTGACGACAAGCTGGAAAATGCCCAGCGTAATGATCGTGAGCGGCAGCGAGATGACCGTGAGGAACGGTTTGACGAACGAATCGACGATGTTCAGGAACAGTCCCACGAAGGCGAAACAGACCCAGGTCTCGGCAAAGCCGAAGGGTTGGATACCGGGGACGAGGAACGTGGCGATCGCGATGGCGATCGAGGTGAAGAGCCAGTTAAGCATAAAGCGCATGGCGTGAATCCTTTCTTGCGCCGGGGTTGCTGGCGTCGCGTGAAGCGGCTTGCGGCGGCGACCTGGATGGTTGCGCGGGCGCGCCGCGGTGTTTGGGCGCCCATTGTCTCAAATATTCGTGGAGCTTACGTGCGCATATGGTTTCTAAACGGCGTTCGTCCTGAAAAACGCGCCGCTGGCAGAGAGTCTTGTCGCTTTAGTTTGGTGGTGTGCTACACTGCTACGGGCAAAAGCCACAGGCGTTGCCCTATTGCATAGAACGGGCGAACGATGCCCGATGTCAGTATCAACTTCGATGCCTTTTGGCGGGTTTGGCGGTGATCGATGAATATCGAGAACATGTTTGACAAGCCTGATGTCAAGCAGCTGGTCCACGCATTTAGCCTTTTGGACGACGAGAAGGATATCCAAGCGTTTTTGACCGATATCTGCACGCCGCGCGAGATTTGCGACCTTTCTCAGCGTTTGCAGGTTGCGCGCTATTTGGACGAGGGCGAGCCTTATGTTGAGGTTCAGGCCCGTACCGGCGCTTCGTCCACCACGGTGAGCCGCGTTTCAAAGGCGCTGAACGGCGAGTACGGTGGCTACCGCAAGATCCTCATTAAGTTGGAGGATGGCGAGTAGGCCAGCGACAACATTGAATTACGAAGAACCGTCCCTCCGGGGGCGGTTTTTATATGCCTGCAATCGGCTGGTGCGTTGGGTTCAGGTTGCTTTGTACCAAAAGATGGAACTGCGGTGGCAATGTGTCCGCTTGGGCGGGTAGGATGGATGCATTGATTATTGCGAACGGTTTGAGCGGAGGACCATGCCTGTTCGAATCTATACCACCAATGCCGGCACGGATTTGAGCGATGCCGAGTCGGCGCTGCTTGCCGACCTTATTGCCCGTCACGGGCGTGTCGTGTTGCTGGCACCAACGTTTGCCGAGCTCGATCTGTGCCGTCATGATGCGGCGGAAGCCGGCATTTCGCTGGGTATCGACTACAAGACACCCGCATCGTGGCTTCGCTCGCTTTGGGAGCTTTTGGGCGACGGGCGCGGTTTCGTCGACAACCTGCAACGTCAGATGCTGTTTTCGGATATGATTGCCCGCCGCGACGATGCCGACCTGCAGCCGCTTTCGCGTAGCCAGGGCACGGTGCGCATGCTCGCGCGCATGGCCCGCGATGTGCTGCCGGGTGTGGCGGGGACGACGGCCGAGCGATGCGGTGGCAACAATTGCCAGCCTGAGCCAAAAAGCGATGCCGAGGCTCGTGTGTTTGAGCTTTTGCGTGCCTACGCGGGCGGTTTGGACCGTCGAGATATGGTCGAGCCCTGCGAGGCAGCCGACATTATGGCCGGTGCCCTGGCCGATAGCCTGCCGGCGTGCGCCCGCGCCGTATGCGTGCGCGGTACCACGTCGTTTACGCACGGTCTACTCGAGCTGCTGTCTGCCGTGGCGAACAATGGGGGAGAGGTCGTCGTGCTGTTTGCCCGCGAGCAGGCGGCGATGCGCGAGGACCTGGCTGCTGCCTTTGATGCCCGCGGTGTGCTGTTTGAGGTAGCGCCGCTGGAGGAGGGTGCCGCTGCGCCCCAGACTGCCTCCAAGTCCGCCGCTCAGCCTACCTTTGTAGAGGTTGCCGGCCCTCACGCCCGCGCCCACGCCTATGTGGATGCAATCGATGAGCTGGTAAAAACGTGTGAGGACGCCGCGGTCGACGGCGGTGTCACGGCGTCCGCGGACCCCGTGCGCGTGCTCGTTGTGTCTGCCCGGGCGCCCCAGCTGTTCGGTGATCTCGCTGCCCGTCTGGCGGCGCGTCACATTGCGGCCGAGACGACTGAGTTCACGGCGTTTTCCCAGTCCATCGCGGGCAGGCAGTTTACGGCGCTCGCCAACCTGATCGAGCGTATGAAAGCCGCCGACGAGGGCACCGCTTCCAAGACCGAGTGGTGGCCCGCTCCAGTGCTTACCGACTGGATATATAGCCCGCTTTCGGGTGCCGACGCCGCGAGCGCCCGCGGCTTCGACAAGAACATGCGCCTGTCGCGCAACAAGACCACTGCGGGCGTCAAGAGCCTGCTGCAGAGCGTGCAGGGCCAGGTGAGGGGCGCCCGCAAGGCCGCCAGCGACGATAACTGGTTTAAGAACGTGCCATGCGTGGTCTCGGACGTGTTTCAGGCGCTGTGGCGCGACAAACCCGTGACGGCGCTCAAGGCCATGCTCGCCGTTGCCGAGGCGCTGCCCGATCGCGCGCTAGGCGGCCTTGACGGCCAGGCTCGTCGCCAGGCAGAGATGGCTTTGCTGCGCCATGCCATCGACATCCTTATGAACGATGCTCGCGCGCTCGACGTGTCGCAGGCCGCGACCGTGCCGGTTCTCGACGGCGTTCGAACCAAGGTGGACAAGCGCAGTACCGCCTACGATTACGAGACCTACGAGGTCGATCGCACACCACGGGCACAAGTGCGCTTCGCGTCGCTTGCCGATGCGTCGGTTCTGCGCCCTGGCAGCTACGATGCCGTGCTGTTTGCCGATGTCGACCTGGACAGCTATCCGCTTTCGCACGAAGAGGGCCCGCTTGCCACGTTGACAGCCGAGCTGCGCCGCGACGGCGTGTCTTTGGAGCCCGCTGCCCTGCTGCGCGTGCGCTTTGGCCGTGCGATGCAGGCGGCGAGCGGTCCGGTCGCGCTCGCCCGTGTGACGCACGATCGCCAGGCACGCGAGTGCTACCCGGCAGCCGTATGGACCGAGCTGTGGGCGCATGCCGAGGCCGCTGGCGCTGCCAAGCTCATGCGCGTGGGCGAGGGCGATATCATCG
Source organism: uncultured Collinsella sp. (assembly GCA_958403205.1). Taxonomy (GTDB): domain Bacteria; phylum Actinomycetota; class Coriobacteriia; order Coriobacteriales; family Coriobacteriaceae; genus Collinsella. Next base: position 13,442 of record CATXWM010000018.1, read on the forward strand.
CCGACTTTGATCCCGCGGCAGGTGAAGGTCTTAGGCGCGAGCGCGTGACCTGCGAAGCTCCTCAGCATCTGAGCGATGAAGCCATTCCTTATCTTGTCCTGCGCCGTCGCGATGGCGAGGGCGAGGATGCGCCGCTGGTGCCGCGCCTGACGTCCGCCTCGCAGATCGAGGCCTATTCCACCTGTCCTCTGTGCTGGTTCGTGTCGTATCGCGTGAAGCCCCAGTCCATCGACGCGGGCTTTGGCAACATGGAAAAGGGCAACTTCGTCCACGACGTGCTGGAACATCTGCATGCCCGTCTGCCCCAAGAGGGCATGGAGCGCGTGACGCCCATGAATCTGCCGCGCGCGCAGGACCTGCTGCGCAAAGTCTTTGCCGAGACCCTGACCGAGCACGCCGGCAAGCGCGGTACCGAGGGCCCTCTGGTGCCGCTCTCCCCGGTGGAGGAGCGTCAGGTGGCCGAGATCTTGCCGCAGCTGGAGGGCGTGCTTGCCTACGAGTCCGAGGCGCTTGCCCCCTTTGCCCCGCGCTACCTTGAGTTCGCCTTCAACGAGCTCAAGGTCGAGTATGCCGGTTGGCCGCTTGGCGGGCGCATCGACCGCGTGGACGTGGACGCCGAGAATCGTGCCGTGGTGATCGACTACAAGCATCGCACGGGCGTTGAGGAGTTTAGGCTCGCCGACCCCACGGTGCGCGATGAGGAATCGGGCACGGCGCCCATCGACGACCCGCGGTGGCTACCGCCCCATACCCAGACGCTTATCTACGCGCAGGCCATGCGCCGGGCGCTGGATCTGGATACCCGCGCGGCGCTCTATTTTTCGACCAAGGGCGGCAAACCGGCGCTGCGAGGCGCCGCGAGTGCCGAGCTGCTCGAGGAAGAGCGCGGCGACGGTCGCATCCCGGGCCTTAAGAAAGGCTTCCCCGGCGAGGGCGGCAGCATGGACTTCGACGCCCTGCTCGATCGCGTGGAGGCCGGCATCGCCGAGCGCCTGCGCGAGCTCGAGGCGGGCAACGTTGCCGCCGTCGACCCGACGTCGGCTCAGGCCGCGCATGCGCGCTGCTCGTATAACCACGAAGGAACGTTTGTAAGGAGGGACGTGTAGACCATGGATCTTTCGACTTTGATGCCGCAACAGCTCCAGATCGTCAAGACGCTCGACCGTCCGCTGTTTGTCTCGGCGGGCGCCGGTTCGGGCAAGACCTTTACCCTCACGCGCCGCATCGTCTACGCGCTCTCGCCCGAATCCGGTCCGTTCGTTGAGCATCTGGACCAGGTGCTCGCCATCACCTTTACCAAGGACGCCGCGGCCGAGATTCGCGACCGCGTGCGCCGCGCGCTCATCGACGAGGGCATGGACGAGGAGGCCCTGAGCGTCGACGATGCGTGGATCTCGACCATTCACGGCATGTGCTCGCGTATCCTGCGCGCACACGCGTTGGAGTTGGGCATCGACCCCGAGTTCACGGTGCTCACCGATACCGACGAGCTCATGGATCAGGCTGTTGAGCATGTGCTGGGTCGCGCGACGGCGCCCGATGCCGCCCCCGAGCTCACGGCATCGCTCAGGGCCCTCTACGCCTGGTATCCCATGGCGGGCGAGGGCGGTCCCTTTGGCGCTGGCACGACCATCAAGGGCCTGGTGCGCGAGCTGCTGGAGCTCTCGAGCCAGTTGCCGGGCGGCATGGACGACGTGCGCGTGGCACGCGGCCAGGCCGATACCTCGGCGCTTGCCGATGCCTATCGCGCGGCGCTGGGTGCAAGCAAGGCGGCGACCGAAAAGGCGCAGGTGGCACTCGACGCCATCGACGCGTTTGAGGCGAGCGGCAAGACCATGGCCGATGCGGCGCGACTCATGATGTCGTGCGCCATGCCGCGGGCGAGCAAGGCGTTCCCCAAGGAGCAGGTCGAACTGCTCAAGGCCGAGGCAGCCGATGCGTTTATCAATATCGTGCTTGCCTGTGGCGGTCCGGCGCTCGATGCGCTGGTGGGGCTTGCCCGTGCTGTGGAGGCGGAGTACCGTGCGCTCAAGGCCGACCAGTCCGCGCTCGACAATAACGATCTGCTGCGCATGGCATATGAGGCGCTGCGCGATTATCCCGCCATCCGAGCCGCCTACGAGGGCCGCTTTAAGATGGTCATGATCGATGAGTTTCAGGATACCGACCAGATGCAGGTCGATCTGATTCGCTATCTGACGGGCGCGGGGGAGCGCGCTCTGTGCACCGTAGGCGATGCGCAGCAGTCGATCTACCGCTTCCGTGGCGCCGAGGTCGAGGTATTCCGTCGTCAGGAGCGCAAGGTGGGCTCGTCTGCCGCGCCCGAGGCGACTGTCGTGGCCGACGCCCCTGCTGGCGAGCTCGTCAAACTTGTGCGCAACTTCCGCAGCCACGACGAGGTGCTGCGTTACGTGGCACGCGTCTTCGACGGCGATGACGGCGGCCTGATGCAGGGCTTTTTGGATCTTGAGGCGAGCGACGGCCGCAAGGACACGCTGGTGGCGGACGCCTCGCGCCGCCAGGCCCTCTTTGTTGCCGGCGGCAGTATGCAGGAGCGCACACAGGCCAAGGCCCGTGCGATCGCCGAGCGCTTCCGCGCGCTTGCCGATGCCGGCCAGCCCCAGGGCGGCATGGTACTGCTGCTGGGCCGCATGACCAACGCCGACGTCTACGCCCAGGCCTTCCGCGATCAGGGGCTCGACTGCGTGATCGCAGGCGGCTCGGTCTTTGCCCAGGCAGCCGAGGTGCAGACGGTGCGTGCCCTGGTCTGCGCGCTCGCCAATCCGGCCGATACGGCGCAGGGCCTTATGCCGCTGCTCGCCTCGCCGATGTTTGCGCTCGGCGCCCAGGAGTTCCTGGCGCTGGCGACCAAACTCGATGGCGAGACAGGGGAGACCTCGCGCCGGAATATCGACATGGGCATCATGAGCGATTCCGATGTGTCCGGCTTGCAGGGCTTGCCACTGGTGACGCGCGCCCGCGAGGTGCTGCGCTATGCACTGCGCCGCGTGGGGCGTGATTCGTTCGCCAACATCGCGCGCGACGTGGTCAATGCTTCCGGCTGGTTTGTGCGTCTGGCGCAGCGCGGCCCCGAGGGCAAGGCCATTGCTGCCAACGTGCTCAAGGCGCTCGATGCCGTGGCTGAGGCTGAGGCCGAGTTCGGTAACTCGCCGCGCTCCATTGCGCTGGCCTTCGACCGTTTCTTGGCGGGCAAGGAGGCGCCGGGCGCGCTCAGCGAGGAGGGCGACGGCGCGGTACGCATCATGACCGTGCATGCATCCAAGGGCCTGGAGTATCCGGTCGTGGCGGTTGCGGAGTGCTTTGGCGTGCGCAAATCGTCCGGTGCGGCTCAGATGGGGCGTGTCGAGGGCGGAGCGCAGGTTGTGGCGCTACCGGCACGCTTCGACGGCGTTAAACTCGCGGACGGCACGTTCGTAAAGGGCGATGACGTCAAAAAGCAGTTTGAGCACGCGTTTAAGGGCAAGGGCACGTCGCTGTGGCTGCCGCAGGAGCTCATGGAGGACGTATGCGCGACGGGCTCTCCCGCTGAGGCATTTGCCCGCCTGCGCAACGACGACCTGCGGCTTTCGCTCGAGGAGCGGGCCCGCTTGCTCTACGTTGCCATGACGCGTGCGCGCGAGTTGGTGATCTTGGCGATGGATGCCGGCGTGAGCCGTAGCAAGGTGACGGCGCCGACCTTCGACGTCGAGACCGATCTGACCTACGATGTGCTGCGCCGTATTTTGCCGACCGACGCTCTGGACATGCCGCAGCTCGATGCCGACCGCCTGGTGTTCGACAACTCCCAGCCGGGCGACTACGAGCTCATCTCGCTGGCGGACTTTACGTTTGGCGAGCAGGCGTTTGAGGCCAACGCTTCGCTGGATGCCGAGGGCAGGCTTGTTCGTGGCGATGCCGATGCAGATGCTGCCGACGATTCGGCCAGTACAATCGTCCCCGGTCCTGCCGACCCCAAGCCCGATTCGTTTGAGCTTGTGTATCCCCAGGCAGTGGGCGTGCGCATGGGCATCTGTCCGTTCCCGGCGCGTGACTCGTATAGCTACTCGTCAATCGCCGCGGCACTCCATGCCGAGACGGAAGACCGTGCCGCCGAGGCTCGTGTTCCCATGGACGAGTCCGGCGATGATGCAGAGTCGGATGGCTCGGAGATGACGGATGCAGACGTGGCCGCTGTCGAGCCCGCCGGCAATCCCATGGCGCTGGGCTCGGCCTTCCACGCCGCCTGCCAGTGGCTCATCGAGATGGGTGCCGATGCGCTGCCCGCTGAGCGTGCCGACGCCCTGACTCGCCTGTGGCAGCTGACGCCAGAACAGCGCGAGCGCTTCGATGTCGCTCTGGAGCGCTGGCTCAAGTCGTCGGTTCGTGCCGAGCTGTTCGCGTGGCCGTGCATTCGCGCCGAGGTGCCGTTCTTTTCGCTGGGCTGCGAGGACGAGGACATCGCTCGCTACGGTGCATATGCCGAAGGCGCCATCGATGCACTGGCGACGAACCCGGCGGATTCGTCACGCGCGCTGGTCATCGACTACAAGACGGGCGGCACACCGGACGAGACACCGGAACAGCTGCAGGAGAAGCACGCCCTGCAGGCGCGCGTCTACGCTGATGTTCTACACAAGGCGGGCTTTGAGGCCGTGACCGTCAAGTTCGTCCGCGTGGAGCAGGCCGATCCGACTCTCTTCGTCAATCCCGCCGAGCCCCAAGTAGTCACCTACAATCTCTAGTCCTCAGATAACTTGCGGTGGAATACGGACTGTTTTGGCCAAAAAAGCCGCCAAACAGTCCGTATTTCACCGCAACTGAGAGAGGGGAGGGGTGGGTAGTGCTGCCTGATCGTTCTGATCGCTAAAACCCGTGTTGGTTTGGCTAGGTTCGGGTGCCGTCCGCGCCGTGCGGTAAAATCGTTCAGTCAGAACACGAACCCGCATCGGAGCTCATCACATGGCATTCGTCCATCTGCACAACCACACTGTCTTTTCCATGCTCGACGGCGCAACCCGTATCCAGGATATGGTCAACCGTGCCGTTGAGCTGGGCATGCCCGCCGTGGCCATTACCGACCACGGCTACATGTATGGCGTGCCCGATCTGGCGCTGGCCTGCGACGCCGTCAACCACAACACGCCCGAGTACAAAACCTGGAGCCACGACAAGGCCTTCTTGGAAAAGGACCGCCGCGACGAGCTGGTGGAGCCCGACCCCGAGGCAAACCCGCGTGAGCATGCCCAGTACGTCAAAGACATGGCCATGTGGGACGAGAAGGGCAACATCGACGAGCTCAAGCCGCCCCTGGTCATCAAGCCCATCTTTGGCTGCGAGGTCTACTTTACGCCGGACGAGACCCTTGCCCGCGACCACAAGCCCGAGCTCTACCATATGATCCTCCTGGCCAAAGACCAGGAAGGCTACGTCAACCTGATGCAGACGGTCTCCGAGGCCGCCGTGCAGGGCTTTTACTACAAGCCGCGCGTGACGCTCGACAACCTGCGCCGCCATGCCAAGGGCATGATCTGCACGAGCGCCTGTATCGCGGGCATCATCCCCAAATACATCGACCGCGGCGACATGGAAGGCGCCATCAAGTGGGCCGAGACCTTCCGTGATACCTTCGAGCCCGGCGACTTCTACATCGAGATCCAGGAACACGGCATCACCACCGACAACGGCCTGACTGACGAGCAGATGGACCGCACGCTCATCGATATCGCCAAGCAGGTGGGCGTCAAGGTCATCGCCACCAACGACTTCCACTACCTGCGCCGCGAGGATGCGCCCGTGCAGGACGTCATCATGTGTATTGGCATGAACGCCAAGGTCGATGACCCCAACCGCATGCGCATGACCGGCTCGGAGTTTTACATGAAGACCGAGGAGGAGATGCGGGCGATGTTCCCGTATTGCCCCGAGGCCTGCGACAACACGCTCGAGATCGCCGACAAGTGCTACGTGGAGCTGGACTGGGACTCCATCATCCTGCCGCGCTTTCCGTTGCTCGATCCCGGCGAGACACACGAGAGCCAGTTCCGTCGCGAGTGCGAGAAGGGCCTGCGCCAGCACTATGGTGACGACTGGGCCACGCGCGAGATCGGTGGCGTCAACATCAAAGAGCGCTTTGAGTACGAATACAAGGTCATCTGCGACAAGGGCTTTGCCGCCTACTTCTTGATCGTTGCCGAGTACGTGCAGTGGGCCAAGGACAACGGCATCGGCGTCGGCCCCGGCCGTGGCTCGGCCGCCGGCGCTATCGTCGCCTACGCCATGAACATCACCGCGTTCGACCCGCTCGAGAACGGCCTGATGTTCGAGAGGTTCCTGTCCCCGCAGCGTACCGAGATGCCCGATATCGATATGGACTTCGACGATGAGCGGCGCCTCGAGGTCGTGGAGCACGTTCGTCAGCTCTACGGCCCCGAGAAGGTCACCCACGTCATCACCTACTCGACCATCAAGGCCAAGCAGGCCATCAACGACGCCGCGCGCGTCTTGGACTACCCGGTCTACATGGGCCAGCGCCTGTCCAAGATGGTCTCGAGCGACCCCAAGGTCAAGCTCAAGCAGGTGCTCGACAAGCAGCCCGGCAAAGAGGATCTGTTTAACCCCGATTTTGCCGAGGCCTATAAAAAGGACGACGACGCCCGCCGCATTATCGACACGGCACTCTCGATCGAGGGCCTCACCCGTGGCGAGGGCGTGCACGCGTGTGCCGTTCTGATCTGCCGCGACCCCGTCAACGAGCACGTGCCCACCAAGCTCGATACCAAGGGCGGCGTCGAGATTACCCAGTACGAGGGCCATACCGTCGCCGACATGGGCCTGCTCAAGATGGACTTCTTGGGCCTGCGCACGCTGACGGTTATCTCCAAGGCCAAGGCCAACATCAAAAAGAACTTCGGCATCGACATCAAAGAGGAAGAGATCCCCTTTGACGATCCCGAGATCTTTAAGCTCATGGGCTCCGGCCACACCGCCGGCGTCTTCCAGGTCGAGTCCGCCGGCATGACGGCCACAATCAAGAACATGAAGCCCACCGAGTACAAGCACGTCGTGGCATTGATCGCCCTGTACCGCCCGGGCCCGCTGGGCGCCGGCATGGTCTCGTCCTACATCAACCGTATGAACGGCAAGGAGCCGGCCGTCTCCTACGACGACCGTCTGGACGACATCCTGGGCGAAACCTACGGCACCATGGTCTACCAGGAGCAGGTTATGCTCATCTCCGTCGAGATGTGCGGCTTCTCCAAGGGCGAATCGGACTCGCGTATCCGTAAGCCCGTGGCTAAGAAAAAGATTAAGCTGCTCACGTCGACGGTGCTGCACTGGGAGGATGGCTCGGACGAGACCACCTACGACCACTGGATGAACGGCGCTATCAAGAACAACTACACGCGCGAGGTCGCCCAGAAGATTTGGGACGATGTCCTTGAGTTCGCGTCCTACGCCTTCAACAAGTCGCACTCCGCCGGTTACGCCATCCTGGTTATGCAGACGGCATGGCTCAAGGCGCACTATCCGCATGAGTACATGGCGGCCGTTCTGACGTCCTATACGGGCAAGACCGATAAGATCGTGCACTACGTCTCGGCGTGCCGTCACGACGGCATCCCCGTGCTGTCGCCAGATGTCAACGAGTCCGGTACCGAGTTCACGGCTACCAAGGAGGGCGTGCGCTTTGGTCTGGCCGGTATCCGCGGCGTGGGCACCGGCGTGGCGCAGGCGATTATCGCCGAGCGCGAGGCGGGCGGCCCATTTAAGACGCTGCACGACTTTGTCGAGCGCGTGGACTCGAGCCAGGCCAACCGTCGCGTGATCGAATCGCTGATCAAGGCAGGCGCCTTCGACTCCACGGGGTATCCGCGTCGCCAGATGATGCACTTTGTGGACAAGAACAACCCCGAGAACATCATCGATGCCGCGGTAAAGCGCCAGAAGGACCGCGCGAGCGGCCAGACGTCGTTCTTCGATATGTTTGGCGACGTTGAGGGCTCGGGCTTTGAGGTGAGCGTGCCCGATCCGGATGGCCAGGAATGGGACCGCCACCTTAAGCTGAGCCAGGAGAAGGAGGTTCTGGGCATCTACGTCTCGGACCACCCGCTGCGTCCGTTTGAGTATGCACTAGCCAAGGCGCGCGACTTCTCGTTCTCGCAGATCGACACCGGATACGAGGTGCAAAACCCCACGGGCGGCACCATCAACCAGGAGATTCCCGAGGGCAAGGCGCTGTGGTGGGCCGGCATGGTCTCGAGCGTGTCCAAACGCGTGACCAAAAACGGCGACCCCATGGGCATCGTGCAGCTCGAAGACATGGAAGGCGAGGCCACGGTTGTGGTGTTCCCCAAGACCTACAAGGAGGCCGAGGGGTATCTGTACGGCGAGGTCGATCCCGAGACCGGCGCGCAGCTGTCCGACGCGTTTGTGCGCATTAAGGGCAAGCTCGAGCGCTCGGACCGCGGCGACCAGATCATCGCGCAGGAGATCGTGCCGCTGGAGCTTAGCGAGGAGAAAAACAAGCCCAAGGTCTTTGAGGTCATGGTGCCCAACAGTCGCTTTAGCCAGGGCAATATGGCGCGCCTGGCCACGGTGCTCACCACCAACCCGGGCGGCGACCGCGTGGAGATCTTTATTGAGCAAGTCGACGGGCGCGTGCTGCGTGCTGAGGTGCCGGCTAAGGTCAATGCACGCTCGATTCCGCTGCTGGCAGAGGCAAAGGCCATCGTCGGCAACCAAGGCCGCGTGACGGTTATCTAAGCTACCCCGGGTGAGATTGGAGGAAGTGATGGCGCAGGGGACGTTTGTGCAGGCGCTTCGCAAAGAGGCGGCGTTGAGCGGCACCTTTATGAAGGGGCGTTCGCTCATGCTCAACGGCGCCGTGCTGTCGATCGAGGACAGCGGCTCGCGCTTCTCCAAAAACGTGACGGTTGAGGGCTCGGTGCGCGGTTCGCGTGGCGACCTGTACAAGACGCACGTGGCGCTCGACATGGACGAGCACGAGGTGATCGACTACGACTGCGATTGCCCCGCTGCCTATCGCTACCCCGGCATGTGCAAGCACGCTATTGCCACGGCTCTGGCGTATTTGGATGCCAGCGGCGCCGAGCCCGTCGAAGGTTTGCGCACGCCGGTCCGCACGTTTACGGCGCAGCCGAAACAGCCCGCGCGCACCGCGCCCAAAGCGCCGGCCGTCAATCCCAACTTTCCCTTTCCGGCGCCCGTCCCCACGAGCCCCAGCCTCATGGCGGCGCTCTCCGATCTTTCGGACGCGCGCATGGATGAGCTGGCGAGCATGCGCCGCAAGCTCGCCTGCAGCGTGGATCCCGATGCCCCCAAGGCGGTGTTGGAGCCCTCGCTGGTGCCGTACTACAATCCACTGTTTGCCGACCGCTTTAGCTGGGCGCTCGAGCTTCGCATTCGCTGTGGATCGGTCTCCTACGTGGTCAAGGACATCGACGGCATGGCCGACGCCTACGTGCGCGGCGGCACCTTCTCGTACGGCAAGAAGCTCACGTTTGTCCATACGCCCGAAGCCTTCGAAGACGTGTCGACAAAGCTGCTCAACCTTGTCGTGACGACAGTTGCCTATCTCGATGACATCACAAGCTCGCGTTCGGCGTCGTACGACTTTGCCCGCAGCGGTTTTGTCGCCGAGCGTCAGTTACCGCTGTCCGAGCATAGCATCGTATATGTGCTGGACCTGTTGCGCGGCCAGAGCATCTCTTTTGAGCCCGCCTGGTCGCGGGGGACGACGACGCATCGCACCTATGACGTGGCGGTTGAGATGCCTCCGGAAGGGGAGGACGAGGCGCTGCCTAAGCGCCCACCGCTCCTTGCCGCCAAAATCGCGCCGGCGGCTGGTGGCAGCTACGATCTGCGCCTGCCGGCCGATGCATACTGCTTTGCTTCGGGCGACGTAGCCTATCTGGTCGACACGCACCGCGCGCGTCGCGCTGATGCGGCGTTTGCCCAGCATGCGGCGCCGTTCCTATCGCGCTTACTGCCCTGCCGCACGCCGATCCATATCGCTGTCGACCAGGTGGGGGAGTTCTGTCGTATGGCGCTGCCCATTTTGCGCGACTACACCGACCTTACCGCGCCCGCCGTGCTCGACACCGTGGCGCCCGAGCCGAGCTTTGCCATGGCAATCGGTGTCGACGACGGGCTCGTGACCTGCAAGATTACGGTTGCCTACGGCGACTGGTCGGCAGATCTCTTTAGCCTGGGTGCTCCGGGAAGCCCCTTCGAAGAACAGCGCCCGGGCGTGCCGCCGCGCGACGAGATAGCAGAGTTTCGCGTTATGGACACGGCGGCCCTGTATTTCGACTTTTACGAGGGCGGCCTGGCGTTTGAGGAGCGCGACGACGAGAGCCTGTTCTGCTTGCTGACCGAGGGCCTGTCTGCCCTGTCCGAGCTGGGCGAGGTCATGCTCAGCGACCGCCTACGCCAGATCTCGGTGCGCCCTGCGCCCAAGCTTTCGGTGCGTGCCACCGTCAAGAGCAACCTGCTCGATGTTGAACTGGGCGCGAGCGGTCTTTCGGCGGCAGATCTTGCCATCTACCTCGACTCCTACAAGCGCCATCAAACGTTTGCGCGCCTTACGTCCGGCGACATCATTCGCCTGGACGAGGGCGCTCGAGCCGCGTTTGGCCTCGCCGAGGACCTGGGCGTCGATGCCGTCGACCTGCTCGACGGCGTGTCGCTTTCCGCATCGAGCACCCTGTTCGTCGATAGCATGCTCGCGCGCACGCCCGCGCTCGAGGCCGATCGCGACGCTGCGTTCCGCCGTACCGTCGAGCGTCTGGACACGCTCGGCAAGATGGACTTTACGGTGCCGGTCTCGCTCAAGGCAACGATGCGCGGCTACCAGGTCGACGGCTACCAGTGGCTTGGCTCGCTCGAACACCTGGGCCTTGGCGGCATCTTGGCCGACGATATGGGCCTGGGCAAAACGCTCCAGATGATCGCGCATATCCTGGCGCGCGTGGAGGCGGGGGACACTAAACCCACGCTTGTGGTGTGTCCCGCGTCGCTTGTGTACAACTGGACCGCCGAGCTGGAGCGCTTCGCCCCGTCGCTCGATGTGTGCGCCATTGTGGGCGCCAAGGCGCAGCGCCGCGTGCAGATCGCCGGCGTGGCCGAGCATAACGTGGTCGTGACGTCGTATGACCTTATGCGGCGCGATATCGACGAGTACGTCGAGCAGGACTTTGCCCGCGTGGTGCTCGATGAGGCCCAGTACATTAAAAACCCGCTCACCCAGGTGGCGCGCGCCGCAAAGCGCCTGCCTGCCGGCGTACGCTTTGCCCTGACGGGCACGCCCATCGAAAACCGCCTATCCGAGCTCTGGAGCATCTTCGACTTTTTGATGCCGGGCTTACTTGGCACGCGCGAGTCGTTTGCCAAGCGCTTCGAAAGCCCAGTCGAGCACGCCGAGGGCGACAGCGCCGCCCGCCTGCAGGCGCTCGTGTCGCCGTTTGTGCTGCGCCGCGTCAAGGAAGACGTGGTGGCAGACCTGCCCGAGAAGATCGAGGACACTGTCATGGCGCAGCTTGCCGGCGAGCAGCGCAAGCTTTACCTGGCAAACCAGGACCGCATCGCCCAGCAGGTGCAGCACCGCGAGGCATCCGAGTTTAAGAAAGACAAGCTCAAGGTGCTTGCCGAGCTCACCAAGCTGCGCCAGATCTGCTGCGACCCGCGTCTACACTACGAGGATTACAAGGCGGGGAGCGCCAAACTCGATACGTGCATGGAGCTCGTGCACGGCGCACTCGACGGCGGACATCGCATCCTGTTGTTCAGCCAGTTTACGGGTATGCTCGATATTATCGGTAAGCGCCTGGCAAGGGAGGACATCGCCTTCCTTAAGCTCACGGGCGCTTCGTCTAAGGAGAGCCGCGCCAAGATGGTCGCGCAGTTCCAGGCGGGCGAGGTTCCGGTCTTTTTGATTTCGCTCAAGGCGGGCGGCGTGGGCCTTAACCTGACGGCTGCCGACGTGGTCATCCACTACGACCCGTGGTGGAACGTGGCGGCGCAGGACCAAGCAACTGATCGTGCACACCGTATTGGTCAGCAACATACCGTGACCGTGTACAAGCTCATCGCCAAGGACACGATCGAGGAACGCATTATGCAGATGCAGGAGTCCAAACGCGACCTGGTCAACAGCGTGCTCGGCGGCGACGGCATCTCGTCGGCACTGTTCACGCGCGAGGATGTTCTGGCGCTGCTCGGCGGCGACGGGCGCTAGCCGCGCGCGGGGTGGGACTGCTGGAGTGGGCAGGACGGTCGACGCATTTTGGCCCGACCGCTTGCCTGATCCGTTATGTGTTCATTTGCAATGCCGTGGATGGTTTGTCTGCCTTTGGGCATAAGAACCATCAAGAACATTGGCACATCAGCAAAGGAGAACATCATGGCGAAATTCTTTAAGGACCCCGACGGCAAGCTCATCGCTGCCCTTGGCGACGACGTTGCGACCCCTGCCGGTTGCACGGAACTGACTGCAAACACTGAGGACGCGGCGCACGAGAAGCACGTGCCTGTTGTCGAGACCGAGCGTGACGGTCACGTGATTCGCGCACGCGTTGGCTCGGTCGAGCACCCCAGCCTGCCCGAGCACTACATTGAGTGGATCGCCCTTGAGGCCGAGGGCCGCTTAGAGGTTCATTACCTTGAACCCGGCATGAAACCCGCGACGTTTTTCGCGGGCGGCTCCAAGACCGGTACCGTCTATGCCTACTGCAACCTGCACGGGCTGTGGTCCGCGACATTCTAGGAGCGCGCCCCCGCTCGGGGTATCATAGCTAGCATATGCACATGCAAGCGCCGACTGCATTATGCGGCCGGCGCTTTTACTACGATTTCGATGGTTTACGACGGAAAGGGCTGGGCCATGAAGCTCGCGCTTGCACAGATCGATATGCGCCTGGGTGATATTGAGGGCATTTGCGGCCGCATCGAGGACCAGGCTCGTCTGGCCCACGAGCGCGGGGCGCGCGTGCTGTGCGTTCCGGCTCCGCTCTTTATGGGCGCCATGCCCGGTGGCCTGGTGGGCGCTGCCGACTTTGAGCACGACGTGCTTGCCGGTTTGACTGGTGTCGCCGAGCGTATCCAGGAGCTTGACATGATCTGCATCGTGCCCGCGGCGGTTTCGTTTGAGGGCCAGCCGCTGCTCGACTACATGATGCTCAAGGACGGTCATGTGGTGCCGGCGCGTTCGAGCATTGCCCTGCAGCGTGGCGAGAACAACGACACACGTTGGGCGCCGCCGGTGTTCGACGTGGACGGCGTGCGCATCGCCGTGATTTTTGACTTGGACCGCGAACTCGAGATGCTGCCGACCGGTGTTGACCTCATTGCGTATTTCCAATTCAACGCGTTTGACATGACCGACCGCGAGACTGCCGCCATTGCTGCCGTTCGCAGCGGCGCCTACCGCAAGATCGCATCCAAGCGCAGCGTGTGGTTTGCCTGCATGGCGCCGGTCGGTGCCTATGACGAGTCGGTGTATACCGGCGGTTCGTTTGTGCTCGACGACTGCGGTCGCGTGGTGGCCCAGGCGCCGTGCTTTGAGGAGAGCCTGCTGGTTCAGGAGATTCAGCGCGGCGTGATGCTCGATGCCCTGGAAGATCACGAACTGCCCGAGTTCCGTTCCGAGGAGTGGCTGTGGCAGGCGCTGGTGCTCGCCGTGCGCGACAACGCCCGAGCCCACGGTGCGTCGCGTGCTGTGGTGGCACTCGAGGGTGACTTGCCGTCGTCCCTGCTGGCGGCGCTGGCCGTCGACGCTCTGGGCCCGCGCAATGTGATTGGCCTGGTGCTGGGGCGCAACCGTATCTTTACGCCGGCGCAGGAAGAAGCCGAGGCTGCCCGCTGTGCCGCCGTCCGCGCTATCGCCGAGCGTCTGCACATTCGCACCGTCGAGCACGATGCACCGGATGCGGCGCGCGTGCTCGATCGCGACGTGTCGGCGGGCGATGCCGAGCGCCTGCGCTCGCGCACGCTGGGCCTGATGCTGGAGGATACGGCGCTCGAGCTGGGTGCGATGGCGCTGAGCCCGCTGTCCAAAACCGAGTACGCGCTGGCGGCGTCGGCGCTTTGCGGCGGCTACCAGGGCGACTTTGCGCCCTTTGGCGATGTGTACCTGTCGACGCTTGAGTTTGTGGCGCGTGTGCGCAACCGCACGTCTGCCGTGGTGCCCCAAGAGCTCGTGACGCTCAACGCAGTGGAAGATTGTATGGAGCGCGTGCTGGCGCAGGCGCTCTCGACGCTCGACGGTCCGGTCGATATGCTCGACCGTGCGGCACAGCTGCTCGGCGGGCTTGAGCCGGGTGAGGTCGATGGCGCGCTCGAGGCGCACGTGGACCGCAATCGATCTTTCGACGACATCCCGATGGCCGCTGGCAAGCCTGAGGCCTGCTCGCTGCTGCTGATGCTCGTTCGACAGGGTGAGGCTGCCCGCCGCATGTTGCCGATGGCGCCGATCGTCTCGGCCCGTTCGTTTGCCGAGCGTGCCTGGCCGTATATGCTCGCGTGGTCCGACCTGGGGCTTAACGGCAAGGAGCGTATGACGGTCGATTCGCTGGCGCGCGCCGAGGTGCGCCGTTTTGCTGACGAGGATACGAGCGAGCGCGTGCGAAACGAGATGATGGGCGTGCTGGGCGAGCTACTGGGTATTTCGCCCGAGCAAATGGAGGAGCTGCGCTCTGAGGACGGTCAGCGTCGTTTGCACGAGGGAATGAAAAAGTTCGAGGGCGAGGTTCAGGACGCCATCGATAAGATGATGGGCGGTCAGGGCGGCTCGCAGGGTGGGCCCCAGAGCGGACCGATGTCGCACCCGCCGGTGGATCCGAGGCAGTTCCCCTTTTTCTCGCAGAACTAACTATGGGATAGGATTCGCTCCCAGTCCCGATACTTCAACTAAGCATCTCGGCCCCGTTGTGTTATTCTAGAACAGACGTTCGTGAATGATGCGCGGGGCCTTGTCTTGCGCTGTGCTTGTGGCGAGGGGAGGTCGGCTTGGTCATTTTGGGTATCGACCCCGGTTTGGCCCATACGGGTTGGGGGATTATCGAGGAGCGGCGCGGCGAGGTTCGCTGCCGTGCCTACGGCTGCATCGAGACCAGTGCCGGAAGTCCGCTCGCGGTGCGCCTGTCGCATATCGCCCGCGACCTCAAGGGTGTCGTGGAGCGTTATCGACCCGATACCGCTGCTATCGAGAGCATTTACTTTGGTGCTAACGTTCGCTCGGCAATTCCTACGGCGCATGCCCGCGGGGCTGCACTCGTGGCGCTGTCGGAATGCGCGCTCGAGATTGGCGAATACACGCCCATGCAGATCAAGCAGGCTGTGGTGGGCACCGGCGCCGCGGACAAGCGGCAGGTCGCCTACATGGTACGCACGCTAACGCAGCTCGACCACGACCCGCATCCCGACCATGCCGCCGATGCCCTGGCTTGCGCCATCTGCCACGTAAACCTCAGCCGCACCCGCGCCCTCACCGGTGGCGAGTTCTATCAACAGAGAGGAACCGGATACTGATGATTTCCCAGCTCCACGGAACGCTTGTCGAAGCCACGATGAGCTCTGCTGTCGTCGATGTGTCGGGCGTTGGCTTTGAGCTCGGCATCTCGGGCAGCACTGCGGCCACGTTGCCGACGCCCGGCGGCGAGGTCCGCCTCTACACGCGTATGCAGGTGCGCGAGGACGCCATGACACTTTTCGGTTTTTCCTCTAAGGATGAGCGCACGATGTTCGACCGGCTCGTGTCCGTTTCGGGCGTTGGCCCGCGCCTGGCGCTCGTCGTGCTTTCCACCTATACCGTGGGGCAGCTGTATTCGCTGGTGATGGCCGAGGACGACAAGGGCATGGCCAAGGTACCCGGTGTGGGCAAAAAGACAGCTCAGCGCCTGATCCTGGAGCTCAAGAGCACCTTTGCCAAGGATAAGGGCTTTGTGCCGGTCGACGTGATTCCCGGCCAGGTTGCGATGCCCGTGCCCGCTGCTGCTCCCTCGGCCATCGATGATGCCCGTGCGGCGCTCCTTTCCATGGGCTTTAGCCCGCAGGAGACCGATGTTGCCCTGAGCGGGTATGATGGGCAGAATATGCGTGTCGAGGATCTGCTCGGCGCGGCGCTTAAGCGACTCGGAATGGATGCGTGATGTGGGAAGCCGATGACTCTCAGGACCTGTGGGCGACGCCCGGCAACTCGCCGGCGGCATCCATGGCGCACGGCGAGCGCATGGTGGGCTCGGAGCTGACGGCCGAGGACCTCGATGTCGACCGCACTTTGCGTCCCCAGCGCCTGGACGATTACTGTGGCCAGGAGCACATCAAGCAGAGCCTGCGCGTGTTGATCGAAGCGGCGCAGAGCCGTGGCGAGACGCTCGACCACGTGATTTTCTCGGGTCCTCCGGGCCTGGGCAAGACCACGCTGGCCACCGTTATCGCCAACGAGCTGGGCGCTCAGATTAAGACGACGAGTGGCCCTGCCATCGCGCGCACCGGCGACCTGGCGGCTATCCTTACCAACCTGCAGCCGGGTGACGTGCTGTTTATCGACGAGATCCACCGCCTCAACCGTTCGGTGGAGGAGGTCCTGTACCCCGCGATGGAGGACTTTGCCCTCGATATCGTGATTGGCAAGGGTCCGGCGGCTCGCTCGATTCGCCTGGATATTCCCAAGTTTACGCTGGTAGCGGCAACGACCCGCTCAGGCATGTTGACCGGCCCGTTGCGCGACCGCTTTGGCATTTCATATCGCCTGGATTACTACACGGTCGAGGAGCTCGCGCAGATTGTGACGCGCTCGGCGACTATCCTGGGCGTGACGATTGACCATCCCAGTGCACTCGAGATCGGCTCGCGTTCGCGCGGCACGCCACGTCTTGCCAACCGTCTGCTCAAGCGCGTGCGCGATTACGCACAGGTGCGCGGCAACGGTCCCATCGAGCTCGATATCTGTCGCCAAGCGCTTGAGTTCTTCGAGATCGATGAGCTCGGTCTGGACTGGATGGATATTCGCATTTTGGAGACGCTCGCTAAGACGTTCTCCGGTCGTGCCGTGGGACTTACGACCCTTGCCAGCGCGGTGGGCGAGGACCCGGGCACGCTCGAGGATGTCTATGAGCCCTATTTGCTGCAGTGCGGGTTGATGATTCGTACGCCGCAGGGCCGTCAGGCAACCCTTCGCACCTTTGAGCACCTGGGGATTGAACCTACCGTTTAGGGCGCTTTGTTTTGGCGGGCTGTTGGACTATCGCTGGGCATCGGGTAAACATATCGCCGTTCATCGGTTATGGGCGTTTTACTATTGCGCGCCCGTGCTATGCTGGATTGGTCTTTTTCTCATCCGGTAACGAAAGGACCGCCCATGCCTACTGACATCGAAATCGCACGTTCTGTCACGCCGCTGCCTATTACCGAGGTAGCCAAGAACGCCGGCGTCGACGTTAAGCATCTGATTCCGTACGGCTTCGACAAGGCTAAGGTCGACTATTCATTGCTCAACGAGCCGACTGATCACCAGGCCAAGCTCGTCCTCGTGACCGCTATCAACCCAACGCCTGCGGGCGAGGGCAAGACTACCACGACCATCGGTCTGGCCGATGGCTTGCGTCGTCGCGGCGTCAAGAGCGCCGTGGCCCTGCGCGAGCCTTCGCTCGGCCCCGTCTTTGGCGTTAAGGGCGGTGCTGCCGGTGGCGGCTGGGCTCAGGTCATCCCCATGGAGGATATCAACTTGCACTTTACCGGTGACTTCCATGCCATCGGTGCCGCCAATAACCTGCTGGCCGCCATGCTTGATAACCACATCCAGCAGGGCAATCAGCTCGGTATTGACGTTAAGCGCATCACTTGGAAGCGCGTCGTCGATATGAACGACCGTCAGCTGCGCCACGTCATCGACGGCATTGGCGGTAAGGCCCAGGGCGTGCCGCGCGAGGACGGCTTCGATATCACCGTCGCCTCCGAGGTCATGGCAATCCTGTGCCTGTCTACGAGCATCAGCGACCTCAAGGAACGCTTGGGTGAGATTGTCGTCGGCTATAGCTTTGCCGGCGAGCCCGTCCGTGCCCGCGACCTCAAGGCCCAGGGTGCCATGGCCGCGTTGCTTAAGGACGCGCTCAAGCCCAACTTGGTGCAAACGCTCGAGGGCACGCCCGCGTTTGTCCACGGCGGTCCCTTCGCCAACATTGCCCACGGCTGCAACTCTATCATGGCCACGCGTATGGCGATGCGCTTTGGCGATGTTGCCATTACCGAGGCCGGCTTTGGTGCCGATCTGGGTGCCGAGAAGTTCCTCGACATCAAGTGCCGCATGACGGGCGTTCGTCCCAGCGCCGTCGTGATCGTCGCGACCGCTCGTGCGTTGAAGTACAACGGTGGCGTCGCCAAGGCCGATCTCAACGAGGAGAACCTCGAGGCACTCAAGGCTGGCATGCCCAACCTGCTGCGTCACGTCGACAACATCCAGAACGTATATGGTCTGCCCTGCGTGGTCGCCATCAACCGCTTCCCGACGGACACCGAGGCCGAGCTTGCGCTCATCGAGTCCGAGTGCCAGAAGCTCGGCGTCAACGTTAAGCTTTCCGAGGTCTGGGCCAAGGGCGGCGAGGGCGCGCTCGAGCTTGCCGATGAGGTCGTGCGTCTGATTGAGCAGCCGAGCGAGCTCAAGTTTGCCTATGAGGACGGCGCTGATGTCGCTGATGCCCTCGAGGCCGTTGCCACCAAGGTCTACCGCGCCGACGGCGTTGACTTTACGCCGGCCGCCAAGCGCCAGCTCGCCGAGCTGCGCGAGAATGGTTTTGGCAACCTGCCGGTTTGCGTCGCTAAGACGCAGTACAGCTTTAGCGACAACGCCAAGGCCCTGGGCGCTCCTGAGAACTTCCGCATCACCGTGCGTGAGCTCAAGGTTTCTGCCGGCGCCCACTTTGTGGTCGCGCTGACCGGCAGTGTTCTGACCATGCCGGGTCTGCCCAAGGTGCCCGCGGCCGAAAACATCGACGTCGACAACGACGGCAACATCACCGGCCTGTTCTAAGTCTGCTGTCCATAGCTGCTTGTCCACCCCGCCGTGCCCACAAGGCCCGGCGGGGCTTTTTGATCCTTAGACCCGCGCATGTCTTGTAGATACCGACGGACTCTGCCCATCATAGGCTTTTGCGCGGGTAGAATGCATGGATAACTTGAGGCTCACGCGCGACGGAAAGGAATCGTTGCATGGATCAGGACAAGACAACCGTGATGGGCGGCTACGGTTCCGCGCAGGCTGGCGATAGCGTCGATGCGACCCGCGTTGTTCCCAACCCCGGTTATACCGACCCCGCCGCGACGCAGCCTTCTGCCGAGCCCACCCGGGTTATGGGCTATGGCGACACGGCGCAGGATTCTTACGCTGCATCTTCGCAAGGCCCCTATGGCAACGCAGCTCCGGATCCGTTTGATTACGCGCCGCAGGATTCTTATGCTGCCTCGACGCCGAATTCCTATGACAACCTGCCGCAGAATCCCATTCCGCAGCCTCAGCAGACGACGTATTTGCCTCGCACGGCGCAGCCTCGCTACGAGTCGCGTCAGCCGTATCGCGAGTATCCCAAATCGATTCCGCAGTATGGTGAGGACGAGGAGAAGGCACCGTCGCGTCCGTCGAGCGTGATCAAGAAAATCCTGATTGTGCTGGCGATCTTCTTTGCCTTGTCGGTCGTGTTCGCCATCGTGTCGGGCATGCTCAACAAGCGGGGCGCCACGACCGATGCCACGACCGAGCAGGCCGAGACCACCCAGTCTGCTGCCGTCGACCTGAGCGATATCCCGGGACAGTACTGGTCCAACGCCAAGAAGCTCCTCAAGTCACGCGGAGCCGACCTTTCGAACGCCGTGATCCTGACCGACGATGGCTCAACGCCCGTCATCGATTCCAACTGGGTTGTTACGAATGCCTACTATAACGACAACGGCAACCTGGAGATTCAGCTCACGCACAAGAACAGCTCGGGCAACTCGTCCGACGGACAAAGCGGTACCGACAGCTCGAGCTCCAATACGCTGGAGGACTTGAGCAACAAGGCACAGGAGTTGGGAGACAAGGCGCAAGAGCTGGGCGATACCGCGCAGAACTTGGGCGACATGGCGACGGATGCCTGGAACGCCCTGCAAAACGGCATCTCGGGCGCGCAGGGAAACTAGCTGTTAAGCAGGCTACAGTTGCTCGGCCGGACGGTCGGGCGAGCTAAAGCCCGAGTCAAACGTAACGACGCATGAGGCATCGGGTCGGCGCTCGTGCACGATGCGCGTGACGAGCTCCAGCAGCTCCTCGTCGGATATGTCAAAGCCGTCGGGACGCACCAGGTCAAACGAAACGAACCCGTCGTGCTCGTGCAGGTCGTGGATGGAGAGCGCGGGATCGATCTGCATGACGCCGCGCTTGACCCAGCCGCGCAAGTCATCGCCGGTTGTCGCGATGGGGTCGCAGTGCAGCGTGATACCAATGCCCATCTGGCGCTTGATGTCGTGCTCGATGGTGTCCAGAATCTCGTGGTGCTCAAACGCGTCGCCCTCGCCGGGCATCTCCACGTGGGCGCTGGCAAACTGACGACCGGGGCCGTAGTCGTGCACCATGAGGTCGTGTGTGCCCAAGACCTGCGGATAGGACATGATCTTGTCGCGGATTGCCTGGACGAGCTTGGGGTCGGGCGCTTGCCCCAGCAACGGGCTGATGGCGTCGCGCACCAGGCCCAGACCGCTGATGCAGATGAAGATGCCCACACCCAGGCCTGCCCAGCCGTCGAGATCAAAGCCGGTCGTCTGCGAAATAAGCGCCGCCACCAAGACCGAGCCCGAGGTGATGACGTCGTTTTTGGAGTCCTGCGCCGTGGCGATGAGCGTTTCGGAGTCGATGCGGTTACCCAGTGCGCGGTTGAACGCGGCCATCCAGAATTTGACGAGCATGGACAGAACAAGGGCAGCCATGGAGAGCGCCGAATACACGGTGGGCGAGGGCTTGATGATCTTGGTGATCGACTCGAGGATTAGGTTGATGCCGACGGCACAAACCAGGACGGCGACAAACAGACCAGCCAGGTACTCGTAACGGCCGTGGCCGTAAGGGTGGCCCTCGTCTGCCGGGCGGCTGGCAAGGCGGAACCCGAGCAGACTCACGATGTTACTCGAGGCATCGGAGAGGTTGTTGAAAGCGTCGGCGATGAGGGAGACGGAACCGGCGAGCAGGCCCGCGATGCCCTTGGCCAGGCACAGGGTGATGTTGAGGCCAATGCAGATGAGGCTTGCGGCAAAGCCCGCGTTGGTGCGGCAAGATGCATCGACCGGCTCGCCCTCACTGCCGGGAACAAGCGTATGTACCAGCCGATTTACAAATAGCATAGCGGTCGTCCTCACAATCATGTTTAAGGGGATAGTGTAGCTCGCGCGGGGGCGCCGTGCACCGATGCTCAGAAAATGCAGCAATAGTCTGCCGGTGCTAACGAGTGAGCCTTCTCGTCTGCCTGGGTGGTCCATTTTGGGCCATATGGGTATGGGCATGTGCCTGTTTGCTCGACATACTTAATGTCGACAGCCCCTGTGCAAAGGAGGACGTTTCCATGGACGAGATGTTTGCCATTAAATGTCAAAACTGCGGCGGTCCTATGTACTCGCACCAGGCTAAGCGCAGTTTTGAGTGCGCCTATTGCGGTGCGATCATTCCGTGGCAGGCGGACGCCGGAGAGCCCAAGAGCGCTTTGGGCATTCGCCATACGCCGTTGACGGTGGTGGATGGATTGCTCAAGCTCACGCATGTGTCGCAACTCGAGCGCCCGGAGGACCCGGACTGGTATTTCTTCAATTCGCACTGGCGCAATCAGTCGGTCCTGGAACATCTGCTGTGGGAGGATCGCGGCACAGCGCAGGAGTTCCAAGAGGCCACGCATGTGAGCATTCCATGTCCCTTCTGCGGAGCGTCCTTTGAGGGCGAGTCAACGCAGCGTGTGTTTGAGTGCCCGTCTTGCGGCAATAAGATCGGCATTGCCGACCTGCTCAAGCCCGGTACCTTCAGCAAGCGTCTGACCATGGGCGTGGGTGCGGAGTATGTGCCGGAGCAGGGCATTCCCTGCGAAATCTCGCCGCAGCAGGCACGTGCCAACGCACTGCAGCTGGTGCGCCAGTATGCGGAAGCCTTTGCCGGGCACGACGTGGAAGATGCGATCCAAAACGACATGATGCTTTTCTATTTCCCCATGGCGCTGGCGGACCTGCGCATGATGGCGAGCTTCCCGGGCAAGGGCCTGAGCAAGGAGACCCTGGTGTACTACGAGGTGCTCGACTGGGCGTATCCCAGGGCAAACTACCTGGACGTTCGCCTCCTGGGCATTTTGGAGCCGTGGGACTTTGCCAAGGTCGGTCCGTTCGATCCCGCCATGCAGGAAGGCGACTTTCGCGTCGTCTCCGTCGATGCGTCTACCAAGGACCAGGTGGTCATTGATAAGCTGGCGCTCGACGTTGCGGGCAACGACGCCGAGGCTGTACTGGGGCTCAATAAAAAGAGCATCCGCACCTGGGTGCGCAAGGCCCGCAAGCACAAGGACGGCCTAGTTATGGTGCCGGTGTACTTTGTCGACCGTCCGGCAACGGATAGCCGCGACGGCGAGCAGGTGCGCATCGCCGTAAACGGCCAGACGGGCCGCGCGGCCGCGGTGGTGTTTAGCGACAAGCGCGAAACGCATATCGTGGCACCGCTCAATCCCAACATGATGCTGTCGAGCGAAAGCACCGTGCACGCCACGCCCATCGAGGTCAAATACGTTAAATCGCCGTTCCTGTACCAGATCGTACGCCGCGGAGGCGGCGAACAGCCGCGGCAGGTTGCAGCCGCCGTCGAGGGTTCCTACCGAGAGGAGAAGCCCAAACGCAAGGGATTGTTCGCTGCAATCTTTGGGAAGTAGGGGAGTAGTGTCGGTCGGCGCTGCGATGCGATAGCTAGAGGAACGGGGCAGCTCGCAGGAGTGCGGACTGTCGTCTGATTGTTTGAGGGTGCCAGATGTAAATAATCGGTGGAACAGCTGTAAAAGAGCCTTTCCACTGGGTAGAGTCAGGTTGTGCCGCGGAACCCGCTCCTCAGCGCTTAAACTTCGGAGACGCGGGCAACGCAGGTATTATCGTCTAGGGCCGGCTGCAACCGGCCCTTTTCTGTGGCAACCAATGGATCCACATCAGACGAAGGCCGCGTCTTTGCCTGTCAGGTCACGCTCGCCAGCCACGGCTGGAATGTCGTTGCCGGCGTCCATGACCGGTATTGTTTCGTAGCGTGCGTCGCAACCGCGAGCGCGCCTGCGACGGCTGCGGTGGTTTCGGTCGCAATGTGCTGCTACCCTTGCGTTTCGCCATTAGTCGCTTCGTTGATGGCGCGGTACTCGGCACTCAGTTCGCGTGCCAGCTCTTCCTTACTTGGAAGATACGGCAGGTATTTGGCGGCAAACACTTGGTCGTTGTCTTCGGGCAGCGTGTACTCGACAATCGAGTCGCTTTTGTCCGCGCAGAGCACGATGCCTATGGGCGGATTGTCGCCTTCGTTCATGAGTTCGCGCGTGTAGTAGTTCACATACATTTGCATCTGGCCCAGGTCCTGATGCGTAAGGTCATCGGTCTTAAGGTCGATGAGCACGAAGCAGCACATCAGATAGTTGTAAAACACAAGGTCAATATAGAAATGGCGTCCATCAAAGGTGATGCGCTTTTGGCGCGCCTCGAAAGCGAAACCACGGCCAAGCTCCAGCAGGAACTTCTGAAGATGCGTGATGAGCGCCCGCTCTAGATCGCTCTCGCGAAACGCAGTATCGTCCGAGAAACCTAAAAACTCCAGTACATATGGGTCGCGGATGATATCCTCGGGGCGACGAGCCGGGGCGCTCTTTTGGATTTCCTGGGTGACGGCCTCCTTGTCCTTGCTGGCAAGTAGGCGCTCGCGGAACATGGTGTTGATCTGGCGTTCGAGCTGACGCGTGCTCCAACGAGAATCGGCGCATTCGTTCATGTACCAGGTGCGAGCGTCAGGGTCGGAAATGCGCATCAACCTGCGGTAATGAGTCCAGCTCAATTCGCTACGCAGTGCGTCGCGAATTGGAAACGCAAGAAAGAACTGACGCATATTGCGAAGGTTTGCGATGCCAAAGCCTCTTCCGAAATCCGCGGTAAGCCTTCTGGAGAGGCCTGCAATCAATGCCTCTCCATATGCTGCGCGCTCCTCTCCGCCCTGTTCATCAACAATACTCTTGCCGATCTCCCAATATGCCTCAACCATCGCAAAGTTAACGGCGGTATAGGCCTTGTCGCGAGCGGCGTTGAGAATCGAGGAGACCTGCTTGTAAAAACCTTCGGGCACGATTGCCGATTCTCCACGGTTTACCAGTTCACCCATCACTGTCGCCCCACTTTCCTCTTGTGGAATGCATCTTTAACGCATTTAGTTTAAAGCCTCGCGCGGACACGAATTGCTATGTTGTCTGGCACCTTCGCATGGGAGCCTTGCGGTGGTTAAAATGTGACCATAGAGGCAGTTTTAGCGAACCCCGCGGGAGTGACGCGTATGGACAACAACACGCTGCTGTTCCAGGACAAAGGTTCGGGTAGGTTTAAAGACGTTAAGATCTACCCCAACCGTATTGAGGTGCTCAAGAAGGGCACTTTTGGTGGCAAGCACACCGAGATTGTTTATCTTAAGGACATTACGGGCGTCAATAGAATCAAAGGCCGCGATGTTTTTCTGCGCAACAGGCTGTTGACCGCTTGCGTCTTTAGCCTGAGTAGCCGTGCGAAGGCCCAGGAATTTGTGAACGCGCTGAACATGGTGATGTAGCCTATGGCGGCGTTCGGGCCAAGGTAAAAATCGGGGGCACAGAACGGTGTCCTGCGCCCCCCATTGAGTCGATGTGTCTAAAAGGCCGGCTTGCCTATTCGCTACCGTCCCCAGCGTTTTCGCGGTCGTTGGCAAGCATTGCCGCGCCGGCGACCGTTGTCGCTACGGCGGCGGCAGCGAGCCCGGCGGCGATGCCAGAACCGTCGCCTGTGCCGGCAAGCTTTTCGCCTGATCCCTTGCGCTTGTTGACCTTACCGTTCTTGTCGGTGCTGCCTGCGTTGGTACCGCTGTCGGTGCCGGCGCCGCCCGCGCTGCCCGAGGCCGCTACGGCAAAGCTCGCGGCCCCGTTGCTGGCGAGCGTGTAGTTTTGTGCCGCGTCGCCCAAAAGCCCATTCGCGCGCACCCAGTACGTTCCTGCGGCAAATGTTTCTCCCTCGGCCATTGCCGTGCCCGGAGCGCCGTCCGCGTCGTGCACAAACTCGAGCTGGGCTGTGCAGGCATCGGTTTCGAGCTTGCCCTCGAGTGATGCCGCAATCTTGGCGCGCACGTCCTCGCCGGCCTTAAGGCCTTCGAGTCCCTCAAAATGGGGTGTCAGCGCGCGTGGATCGATATCGATGGGCACGGAGCCCTGCAGCCCCGTGACGGTCTCGTTACCCAGAGCATCGACATCAACATATTCGATGGCAAACGCATGGCCCGAAGCCGCCACGTTGAGTACGTTGCTGCTGTTGACGAGGCGGAAATGGCCCTCGCCAACGGTCTTGCCATCCTGGAATGAGGCATCGCTCAGCGAGTCGCCGTACGTCATGCGCATGCGGGTCGGGAGATAGTACGGGAGATAGTACGAAGCTGTCTGCTTGTGCTGTGTATCGTAATCGTAATTGCGCTGGTAGATGCTCCGGGCCAGCGCCGCATCAACAAAGTCGGATGCGATGATGCCAATGTGCTTGAGGTAATCTGACTTCGTATCCTTGTTGTCGCTGGGGTTGATGTACGGGCTCTTGTACAGATGCTCGTTGACCACTCGTGCCGAGGTAAAAGGATTGCCTCCGTGCGACAAGCCCGTGCAGCTGGTGTAGTTGATAGACCAGCAACGCTCCTGGACTGGCACATTGGCCCCGTCATCGTCCACGACGTCCACCTTGTTGCGCGTGCGCCCGGTCGTTTCCTTCAGCGCATTATCGACCCAACTGAGCTTGTCGGTTCCCGTGAGTTTGTACTTGTCCTGGGCGTATACCTTGGTGCAATAGGGCTCTTTGTCGCCTGTTTCCCCCGCGGCTTCAAAGCCCCGCGCGTCTTGGACGAGACACATAGTGGCGCTGTCGGAGTGAGCCTTGATCTTGTCATCCCATTCGGTAAGGTCGAGGCCCCACGTGTGGCCGCTTACGCTGTCGCCGTCGAGCCTAAATCGACGCAGCAGGACGATCTTTCCGCGCACCTCGCCCAGCGTGGGGACGCGGCTCGACGTGTAGAACAGATCGGGGTTATCGGCCATAACCTTGGCGAAAGCCGTCGTAACACTGTCATCGGTAGCCTCGTCGTTGCCGCGCGATGCGAGCATGATAAGCGCTTCTCTCGGGTTTTCGCTCAAAAACGTTTTAAAGTACCCGATGACATCGGAGAGATGCAGATAGTACCCGTCTTTTTTGAATAGGTAGAAATCCCCGTGGCAGATACCGGGGTCGTTGCCCTTTCCGAGTCGGATATCAAAATAGCGGATTCCCTCGAGCAACTGCGTGGGAATGTAATCCTGCTGGCATTTTACTTGCGAGGATTGGGGCTCAGTGTCGTTGTCCACGCTGCAGGTGCCCGAATCGTGCGTACCCGGGATGCTCAGTTCGTCGAGGTACTTGTCGTCGTCGACGTGGCTCATCCAACATGGCCCATCGACGTAGCTGCTATACGTGATCCAGTCGATGCTGCTAACCGTGGCATCGTTCTTTTTCATGTCGTAACCGATAAGTTCGAGCTCCCACGGAATGCTCTCACTCTTATGGCAGATCTTATTGTTGTCCTGGTCTTTGCCGTTCGATTCTATTGCCAGGTACTTAATGTCTTTTTTCTCGGTTTCTTTCTCGACCGTGCGGTCTCGGATGATATAGGTTCCGTTTGATTGACGCTCGAACGCAAAAGAGCGGCTGGGCTTGCCGTCATGCTCGCCACTCCATACGTGGATGACCTTTCCATCTTTGTCCGAGTCGCCATCGACCGACCAAATGCTGTAGCCCGTCTTCTTGTGCTCTTCGAAATTGAGCAGGGTGCGGATGGCATACCAATTTGTATCGTCATTCTTGGTCGTTACGTTCTCAAGGATGAGCTTGCTGGACGTGCCGTCATTAAACAGGTGACAGACGTTGCCGATGACGTTGCCGTCTTCGTTGACGCTCGCGGTGCGAAAATAGCCCGCGGGGCGAAGGCGAATGACGAAATTGTCGAGGCTGACCGACGCTGTGGCAGCGTCGTCTGCAAATGCCGCGTGCACGGGAAGGCCCAATCCCGCGGTTTCGGGCAGGCTTACAAATGGCGACAATGCTGCGAGTCCTAGGCCCAACGTGAATGC
This sequence comes from uncultured Collinsella sp., assembly GCA_958403205.1. GTDB lineage: Bacteria > Actinomycetota > Coriobacteriia > Coriobacteriales > Coriobacteriaceae > Collinsella. The sequence goes on from CATXWM010000018.1 coordinate 40,852, forward strand.
TCGACGGCTGATGGCGTGGTGTTCGGTCATAACTCCTCCGTTCGCAGGGTGCGGTTATGCGATAGTTTTGGTCACTATACTGCTCAGATGTTTAAAGATGCTGGTTTAATTGCCTGCGCGGCACAATAAATCGGCGGGCGGACGTGTTGGGGCGTTTGTCGTTTTCGTACTGTTGCCACATTTGGGGCGGTTCCGACGTCCGGCATCCTCGCGTTCGTCGGCTACAGGCATAAGAAAGGGAGGGTCGGTTTACCGGCCCTCCCTGGGTACGAAGCGCTGGGGTACCGTCGCTTGTTTGTACTGCGACCGTGTTTTCCGTTGCGCTCGCCAGTCGCTTAGCGCTTGATCTCGATATCGTCGAGCTTGACGTCCATGGCTTCGGTCTTGGCCTCGGCGATGTCATCGGCAAATTCCAGAGACTTCATCATGGTCTCGACGGCGTCCTTGTGCTCCTCGACGTTGTCGATACGCACATACACACTGCCCCCGTCAACGTCGGTGAAGTATTCGGTCGTTACGCCGCCCGAGTGCGTGAAGTAGGCACTGCGCCAGGTCTTGCCGTTGTACTTAACGGGATCGCTCTCGGTCCATCCAGAGTTGGCCTTCCACTTTGCCTCGTAGTCGAACAGCTCGTCGGCGTTCTTGTCAGGATCGAAGACGGGGATGAAGCGGTCGCTGGCGTGCTCGCTCTCGGTGAACTTAAACTGGGCCCTGTCGGCGGTGTCGCCGGCAACGTCGGTGATCTCGACTCCCTCGGGAACCTCGACCTTAAACCAAATGAAGTCGGTCCTCATATCCACGGCTGGCTTTTCTGCGCCGCCGCCACCGCCACTGCCGGTAGCGCCGCCGCTTCCGCCGCAACCCACCAGGGCAACCGCGGCAAAGAGACTGATGCAGAGGGTGAGAATCGCAAAGGCCTTCTTTTTCATGGTCGTGTCCTCCTCGATCTGTAACCGCCCATGGATTACCTGCCTTTACTGTACGCGCGAGCGGCTCGCTCGGGTGGGCCATGTGTCCCATTCTGAGGGCTGGAATTGCGCCGACAAGTGGCAATATGCGCGGGTCCAAAAGAGGGGAGAGCCGATGCTGTCGGCCCTCCCCGGGGTTGGGCGCCCGGTGTTTTAAAGGGGCGCGTGTACGCGGGCGTTGCCCCAATAGGTTCCTTGTTTATAGATATGTCCCAGTTTGTGACGTCCGGAAGTCCCGAAAGGTGAGCCATGTGTCCCATGTTTGCGTTGGCATGGTCTATCGTGTGCCATGGTTGATTTCCGATCTCAGCCGAACACATTGAGCAAATAGGCCGTTCCCGCAC
>CATXWM010000019.1 GCA_958403205.1 uncultured Collinsella sp.
AGGTCCTTGGTGCGGGCGCCCATGATGGCGTGCACCTCGTGGCCGGTCTCGACCAGGTGCTTGGCGACCGGGAAGGCAATTGCCAGGCCGACGCCGCCGCCAATGACGGCGCAGGGGCCCTCGGCCATCTCGGTGGGAACGCCCAGCGGGCCCACGACGTCGCGCAGCGACTCGCCGGCCTCGTAGGTGGAAAGCATCTCGGTGGTCTTGCCGATCACCATGAAGATGAACTCGACCCAGCCCTCGTCACCGTTCCAACCGGCCAGGGTAAACGGGACGCGCTCGCCCGTCTCGTTGGCGCGAACCATGAGGAACTGTCCAGCGTGCGCATGTTTGGCGATTGCAGGCGCCTCGATGCGGAACTTGAACACCTTCTCCGAGAACTGCGTCTTCTCCAGGATCTTATACATAGAACCCCTCTCTTGTTAGGGCCGCCGAACCGTGCCTCCACGGAAATGGACGGTAGCCCGAGTAAAACCGTACGCGCACAGGCGTTGTGCAGACATACGGTGCAAATTATACCCTCATGGACATGTCACTTACGTGTGTCTTCGGCGGTTGGGAGCAGGGTTTATCCACTTTGGCCTACCAAAGGGGGAGAGGTTTATTTTGGTCGGTTTTATCAGGTAAAACGGCAAAGGGGGCCGGCCTCGCGCTTCGGTGAGGCCGGCCCCCTTTGGAGCGTTGCATATGTATGGCGGCACAGGGTTTATTGCGACGCGGCCGACGCGGCGTTTCCGCAGGTAAAACCTGCCAAAATAAACCTGTTCCTAAATGATAGGTTTTAGTGCTTGCCGTTGGCGGAGGCGGCGCCGTTGACATGGTCGCGGGCATAGACCACGCCGTGCACGATCGCCAGGCCGGCGGCGTCGGCCGCGCGGGCGCAGGTGTCCTGGAAATCCTCGGCCTCGCGGGCGCGCAGCTGCTTAAGAACGTAGTCGGCGACGGCCATCTTGCCGGGAGGGTTGCCGATGCCGGTGCGGATGCGGCTGAAGTCGCGGCTGCCCATCTTGTCGATGATGGAGCGTAGGCCGTTGTGACCGGCGTGGCCGCCGCCCACCTTAACACGTACGTCGCCGGCGGGAATGTCGAGCTCGTCGTGGATCACGAGCAGCTCCTCGACCTTGATTTTGTACTCGCGGCAGAGCTTGGAGATGGGGCCACCCGAGGTATTCATATACGACTGCGGCTTGACCAGCACGATCTGGCGCTTGCCGCCCTCTTCCTCAGCATCGTTGATATTGATGAGTGCGATCTCGGCGCCGGCCTGGTTTTTCCAGTACGTGACGCCGGCCTGACGGGCCAACTCGTCGATCGCTTTGAAGCCAGCGTTGTGGCGGGTTTCGGCATACTCATCGCCAGGGTTGCCAAGTCCGGCAACCATGCGAATCTTAAGCGGCTGTGCAGCTGCCATGTTTATCCTTTCGTTGATTTGTCGCCTGCTATGGTGAGCGACCCTGTTGCCGCTGTCAAATGGAGGGTAATTGAGGGCGTTTAGGGGCGTTTGGACGGCCGTCGAAATCAGAGGTGGACAGTTAGTTCAGATACGTATAAGTTCTGAGGACTCGAAGTGCTCAATTCAATGCCGATACGTTGTTTCGGAGCTTTAGTTAGTCCATATGGCGCTGTTTTGAAGTCTACCCTGCCTTCAAATAGGGCGAATGGTATAGAGATAGCTGCAAAACAGCCTAATTCAATGTGTCCATCTATACGTATCTGAACTAACTGTCCAGTCCTGTTCGGCGGCGCGCGGGTGATTCGCCGTTTAGACCGGCGCAAGGCCGATTCCGGCCCGCAGAGCGTTGAGCCAAGCGGCCTGACGCTTGCGATAGCCCTTGATACGGTATCGGAATCGGACTCCCGCGAGTCGATGCATCGTTTGGGCGAAGGCTTCGAGTGCAACAAGGTCTTTCATTTGGTCGCGATTGATAACCAGGACGTGGATGCCCATTGCCTTGAGGCCATTATTTCGATTGCCATCGTGGATGCGAGCGTTTTGAAGCTCATGCCCAATTCCGTTGTATTCGTTGTCGACTCCGGCTGCCGGGCAATATAGGTCGCAGATGGCATAGGGGATGCCCGAGGACATGTTGACCGCAAGAGTGTCGAAGTCGATTCGATAGTTGAGTAGCAGGCCTCCCATGGGCAGACTGCAACATCCGAATCCTCCAAAGCGCATGGGCGCTCCGAGAACGGCAAACATTAGGGATTCGGCTGGGGATGCAGATCCGGGTCGGGCAAGTTTGACTGCCGTGCGAAACGATGTGTATGAGCTACTTTTGGCGAAGCGTGCAACCGCCTCAAGCTCTTCGATAGTTGTGGCGGGCTCGCATTTGTAGTGTGCCTGTTCATAGCGGGTTTCGTTCTGTTGCTCGACCACCGACTGGTTGCCCAAGCAATCAAGATCGCCCGTCGCTGCGCAGCCATCGCCCTTGGGCCAGATGTCGTCATGGGCAATGGGGTATGTTGCCCCGGGAGGAAGGGAGTAGGTTCCGAGCAGTTCCATGAGAAGCATCAAGGTTTTGGCGACTGATTCATTTTTGGAACAAAGCATGGCTGTCACGGCAGGAGACGTTGCGTAGATGTCGGCCTCGACGTGCATAATTGCACCTTCAGGAAGCGGAGCGGAGAGAATATGCTGAAGAAGCCGCTTGTCGGGGCGTCTGTTGTCTTCGTCTGAAACGAGAAGATCGAGTAGTTTGGAATCATCTTCATTCCAGGCGTCGAGTATCGAAAGTGCGCCAAAGTCTATCGCGTCATTATTGGGAATGCAGCTAGCCAAGGCCTGTGCTTGCTGTTCACTATCAACGGAGTCCCAGGGTAGGGCAGAGTACGCCCGTCGTGCGCGACGAATTGCGCGGAGGGCGGAGAAATGTGAAATCACGGTCGTCATAGCTATAACGTACTAAGTTGGCGGCAGAATGCGACCCCCATACCGTTCTTTTCGCTCAGCGGGGCGCTGCGCGCCATGAACGGCTGGGTGTTATGAAATCGGTGGAATCGGTTGAGGGGATTGCAGGAAATTGAGCTCTGCCGCGAAGGTTGACGATAGCTACTGGACGGTTAATTCAGATACGTATAAGGCGGCGGGCGTTCGAGGCGTGTCTAAGGCCCTTGAGGGCGATTTGAGGGTAAATATGCAGCGGTTGTACTCGAGAACGATGAGATTTGGACGGCATGGCATCCGCTGGGGAGCTCAGAAGGCCCCGAACGGTCCTTTGGAGCTTTAAAAAAATACGTATCTGAACTAATTGTCCAGGGAAGGTTGGCGAGGGATAGAAAAAGGGTCGGAAGCTCGCTTCCGACCCTTTAAAAACATCAAAGATGATGCGCGGCAGGCTACAGCGCGAAATCGCCGCCGACGAGCGTGGAGACGGGCTCCTCGTGGTAAACGGCGGAGATGGCCTGAGCGAACTCCTCGGCGACCGAGATGGTCTTGATCTTGCCGCCGACCTCGACGGGAATGGCGTCGGTGACGAGGCACTCGACGATCGGGGCGTCGTTCAGACGCTCGATGGCCGGACCGGAGAAGATGCCGTGGGTGGCGCAGACGTAGATGTCGCCAGCGCCCATAGCCTTGAGCTCCTTGACGTTGGCGCACAGGGTGCCAGCGGTGTCGATCATGTCGTCGTTGATGATGCAGGTCTTGCCCTTGATGTCACCGATGATGCCCATGACCTCGGCGGCGTTGTGGCGCGGACGGCCCTTGTGGGCGATGGCCAGGTCGCAGCCGAGCATGTCGGACAGCTTCTTGGCGGCCTTGGCGCGACCCACGTCGGGGGAGACGACAACCAGGTTGTCGGTGTCGAAGTGCATGTCGTTGTAGTACTGGCCAAACAGCGGCAGCGCGGACAGGTGGTTAACCGGGATATCGAAGAAGCCCTGGATCTGGCCCTGGTGCAGGTCGAGGGTGATGATGCGGTTGACGCCGGCGCGCTCGAGCAGGTTGGCGACGAGGCGGGCGGTGATGGGCTCGCGCGGGCCGGCCTTGCGGTCCTGGCGGGCATAGCCGTAGTGGGTGATGACGGCGGTGATGGAGCGGGCGGATGCGCGCTTGGCAGCGTCGGTGGCGATGAGCAGCTCCATGAGCATGTCGTTGACGTTGCCGCCGGCCACGGACTGAATCAGGAAGACGTCGGCGCCGCGGACGGTCTCGTCGTAGCGGGCGTAAATCTCACCATTGGCGAACTGCTTTAGCGTAAGGCCCGAAAGCTCGACCCCAAGGTACTCAGCGATCTTCTGAGCGAGGGGACGGTTGGAGGAACCGGAATACACGCGGATGGACTTGCGCATATTCTCCGACTTCTCGGGATCATTAATCGGCATTACCCTTCTCCTTTATATCGAATGCCATATAGATGCCTTGTTGCATTGTAACCGCGCGACGGGGTTAATCGGGTCTTGATAACGTCTTTACCGTCAACGGACACGAACCGACCACTCATCCGGTTGCGCAGGTCACGATAGAAAAAGGAGCCGCCCCCATGGGAACAGCTCCTTAGATGCTTGGTAAAACGTTATACCTCGTCGTCCTCGTGCAGACGGCGGCGGTAATCGGCGGCCCAGCCCTCAATGTTTACCTGGCGGGCACGACCCAGGCCAAGTGCGTCGGCCGGGACCGGCTCGGTGATGACGGAGCCGGCGGCCACGAGCGCGCCGTCGCCGATCTGGGCGGGCGCGACCATCATGGTGTCGGAACCGATGAAGGCGTCCTTGCCGATGACGGTCTTGTGCTTGTGCACGCCGTCGTAGTTGCAGGTGATGGAGCCCGCGCCCACGTTGACGCCGGAGCCCATGGTGGTGTCGCCGATGTAGGACAGGTGCGGCACCTTGGAGCCCTCGCCGATCGTGGACTTCTTGATCTCCACGTGCGTTCCGGCCTTGGATCCGTCGAGCATGTGGGTGCCCGGGCGCAGGTAGGCGCGTGGGCCGCAGTCGACGCCGTTCTCGATGACGGCCTCGATGGCGATAGTCTCATCGATGACGCAGCCGCTGCCGACGGTGGTGTCGGTGAGGCGGCTGTTGGGGCCAAGCTGGCACTCCTCGCCCACGGTGACGTGGCCGATCAGGTGCGTCTGCGGCCACACGACGGTGTCACGGCCGATAACGGCGTCGGGGCCGATCCAGGCCTGCGTGGGATCGATGAACGTGACGCCCTCGGCCATCCAGTGCTCGTTGATGCGGTCGCGCGCGATGGCGGTGAGCTGCGCGAGCTGAATGCGGCTGTTGACGCCCAGGCCGTCGCGGTAGTCATCGCAGTGGAAGATGGAGACCGCCTGGCCGTGACCCTTGAGGATTTCGAGCATGTCGGGCAGGTAGTACTCGGACTGCGCGTTGTCGTTGCCGATCTCGTTAATGTGGGCGGCGAGCTGCGCGCCGTCAAAGGCGTAGCAGCCGGCGTTGCACTCGAGCAGCGTGGCGGCCTGCTCGGGCGTGCAGTCCTTCTGCTCGATGATACGCTCGATCTGACCATCGGCGCCCAGCTTGATGCGGCCGTAGCCGAAGGGGTCGGGCGGGGTCATGGTCATGACGGTGCAGGCGAGCTCGCCGGTGGCGACGGTTTGCGCGAACTTGGCGACGGTGTCGGCGGTGATGAGCGGCAGGTCGCCGTTGAGCACCACGACGGGGCCTTGCGCGATGCCGCAGGCCTCGAGCGCGACCTTCACGGCGTGGCCGGTGCCCAGGCGCTCGGTCTGCTCGACGCACTCGACCTTGGTAGCGCTGTTGGCATAGGCGCCGTCGATGAGGGCGCGCATCTCGTCGGCGTGGCTGCCGATGACGACAACGACGCGGCTGCAGCCGGCCTTGATGGTGGCGTCGACGATCCACTGAACCATGGGCTTACCCAGGATCTTGTGCGAAACCTTGCAGTGGTTCGACTTCATGCGGGTGCCCTCGCCGGCAGCGAGGATAATTGCGGTTGCGTCCATGTGATCTCCTGTTACGTTATAGAGACGTGTGTTTGGAAACGATACACGGCGCAATATGATACCGCAGGCATATGTTGAGCGCGTAGCGATTGGTTTGCGGCGGTTGAGGCTTGCGCCGCCGGCGTGGCGTTTGCACTGCTTGCGTGCGGCGTTGGCGATGCTGCGGAGCTGTCGTTTGAGCGAGGGGACGGGGGTGCCCGTGGACAACATACGAGAGGAGTTTGGCGGCGAGCCCGTCGCGGCGTTCTCGATGTCGCATCCGGCTGTGCCGGCACTCTATATAGTGCTGACACTGGGGCTCACCATGTTCTCGATGCAACCGGTGCTGATTGCGCTGTCGCTTGCGGGCGGGCTGGCGTATGGATTTGCGACGCGTGGGGCTGCCCGCACGCTGGGCGCACTTCGCTGGCAGCTGCCGGTGATTTTGATTATCGCGCTGGTCAATCCGCTGTTTAGCGCCTCGGGTTCGACGGAGCTGCTTCGCATCGGCGTGCGCGCGGTGTATCTGGAGAGCATGGTATATGGCCTGTGCATGGGCGGACTGTTTGTGGCGAGCGTGCTGTGGTTTGAGGCCGCGGCGTCGATGCTCGAATACGACAAGGTGCTCGCACTGTTAGGCAACGCCGCGCCGGTGATCGCGCTTATGATCTCGATGTGCATGCGGCTTATCCCACAGTTTTTGCGCCGCGGCCGCACGGTGCTGGCGGTGCAGGACGCGATTGATGTACCGGGGCGTGCGCCGGCCGACCCCGCGCGCTCGCGCTTGCGGGCATCGAGTGTGTTGATGGGCTGGGGCATGGAAGATTCGCTGGAGCGCGCGGACGCGATGCGCTCGCGCGGGTGGGGTGCCGCGACGCGTCGTACGACGTATGCGCGGTATCGGCTGGGGCGCAGTGACGTTGCCGCGCTGGCCGGGCTCGTACTGTTTGGCGCTGCCGCGGTGGCGGTGGCGTGGACCGCGACGACGCAGTATTCGTTTTATCCGCAGCTCTCGGTGCCGGCGCCGTGGCCAGGCTATGTCGTGTACGCCGCCTGGATGGTGTTGCCTTGCGCGTTGCACGCGATTGATGAGAAGAGGTTTGGCTGATGGCTCGGTTTGATAGGAGCTCGGCGGCGGGTGTGGCATATGGCTCGGCCGCGCCGGCGATTGAGGTGCGAGGCCTTAGTTTCGCCTATCCCGGGGTCAAGGCACCGGTGCTCGAGGGGCTTGATTGGCGTGTTTCCCAAGGTGCGTTTGCACTGCTTGTTGGCGGTACCGGTTCGGGCAAGTCGACGCTGCTGTCGCTGCTCAAGCCCGAGATCGCTCCAGCGGGCGAGCGCACTGGCGAACTGCGCGTGCTGGGCGAGAACGTTGCCGACATGGACGTGCGGGCATCGGCAGAGCGCGTGGGTTATGTGTTTCAGGATCCCGAGAACCAGATTGTGTGCGAGACCGTGTGGCACGAGATGGCGTTTGGCCTAGAGAATCTGGGTGTGTCGCGCGACGAGATGCGCCGCCGTGTTGCCGAGACCAGCTATTTCTTTGGTCTGGAGGACTGGCTTCATCGTGATACCGATACGCTTTCGGGTGGCCGCAAGCAGCTGCTGTCGCTTGCCGCCGTCCTGGCGCTGCGCCCGCGCGTGCTGCTGCTCGACGAGCCCACGTCTCAGCTCGATCCCGTTGCCGAGAAGAATTTCCTGCACGCGCTGTTTCGTGTGAATCGCGAGCTGGGCTGCACGGTTGTTGTGGCGACGCATCAGCCGCGCCCAATGCTCGAATACGCGACGTGTGCGTACCGGATTGAGGATGGCCGCGTGCACGAGGCGGCGGATATGGCTTCTTTGGTATGCCGAGAATCGCTGTTTTCCGATGACACGTTGGGGTGGGGTGCCATCCGATGTGCAAAAAACGGAGTATTCAGCAGGCGTGAGGACAATTTGGGCTCTCTGGAGCCGCCCGGGGACGTATCGAGCGCGAAAAAAAGTTTGGAATTGGACAAATCGTCCGAATTTGTGGCGCAAACGTCGCTCGAGAACGGCTTGGAAGCCTTCTCGCGCACGGATGGAAGCAGAATACTCCAAAAAATGCACGGCGGGTCGGCTACCACCCTGTCGGAAGGCTGGTTTCGCTACGATCGAGCGTCCGGCTGGGTGCTGCGCGGGCTCGATGCGTCGTTTTCGGCCGGTGCGGTGCATGCGATCGTGGGCGGCAACGGATGCGGTAAGTCGACGATACTCTCGGTGCTGGCGAAGACCGCCAAGCTGCAGCGCGGCCGCATGGTGCGCGGAGCGGCCTCGGCGGCGCTGCTGCCTCAGAATCCCAAAGCATTGCTGGTTGCCGAGACGGTTCGCGATGAGCTGATGGAATGGGCCTCGACCTGCGGATATGACGAGAACTTGGCGCGGGAGCGTGCGGCGAGCTTGGGGTTGTCGGGTCTGGATGGACGCCATCCGTACGATCTTTCGGGCGGGCAGCGTCAACTGCTTGCATTGGCAAAACTGCTGCTAATCGGCCCCGAACTGCTATTGCTCGATGAGCCCACCAAGGGTCTAGACCTGTTCAGCCGCCGCACCATCGCCCGCGCCCTGCGTGACCATGCGAAGGCTGGCGGCACCGTCATCATGGCTACGCACGATTTGGACTTTGCCGAGCAGGTAGCCGACGACATCGCCATGATGTTTGACGGCGAGATTGCCTGCATGGAGTCCCCGGCCGACTTCTTTGCCGACAACGTGTTCTATAGGGCGTGATGGGATGACGGACTGTCGTTTCTCGCGTTTGCTTGCAAAACTGGAGATCCCGCTGTTGTTGGCGGTGCCGGCGGTGATGGCTGCCGCGTTGCTGGCGGGTGTTGAGCAGGCAGCGTTGGCCATGCTGGTTGTGGTGGCGTTGGTGCTTGCGCTGTTCTTTGCGGGCTATGAGGCATCGCGTCCAGGCCTGCGTCAGATTATGCCCACGCTGGTGCTGGCGGCGCTGGCGGCGGCGGGGCGCATCCTGTTTGGACCCATTCCCGACTTTAAACCCGTGAGTGCCATCGCCATTATCGGCGGGGCGACACTCGGTCGTCGTAACGGCTTTATGGTCGGTGCGTTGGCGGCGCTGACCAGCAATTTCTTTTTTGGGCAGGGCATGTGGACGCCGTGGCAGATGTATGCCTGGGGGCTCGTGGGATACGTTGGCGGTGCGCTGGCGCATGCCGGCGCTTTTGATCGCGCCGATGGCGCCGTGCGTATGCCGGCGCTGCTGACCTACGGCTTTGCTTCGGGTTTGCTGTACGGCGTTGTGATCAACGCCTACGACATTATCGGTTTTGTTCAACCGCTCACGTGGGCGGGTGCCATGGCGCGTCTTGCCACGGCAGTGCCGTTCGATATCACACACGGTCTCGCGACCTGCGTGTTCTTGGCCGCCTTGTACAAGCCTTGGTGCCGTCGCATTAACCGTGTCGTCGTGAAATACGGGCTGTAAGGCATTTCGCGTTCCCTCACGAACTTGCGGTGGAATAGTTCTCGTTTTTGGCAATTTGCTGCCCAAACAGGAACTATTCCACCGCAACTTATAGGGGGAGAGGGGTCACATGATCTGTTTTCCTCTGTCTCCCAGGAAATTACTTGGGGCTAGAGCTCTAGCGTGAGGGTGACGGGGCAGTGGTCGCTGCCAAAGATGTCGCCGCGGATGCCGGTGTCGCGTACGTTGTCGGCGATTGCATCGCTTACCAGGAAGTAGTCGATGCGCCAGCCTGCGTTGTTCTTGCGGGCATTAAAGCGGTAGCTCCACCAGCTGTAGACGCCCTCGACGTCGGGGTTTGCCGCGCGCCAGGTATCGGTAAAGCCGGCGTTGAGCAGCTCGGTAAACTTGCCGCGTTCCTCGTCCGAAAAGCCTGCGTTGCCGCGGTTGGACTTGGGGCTCTTAAGGTCGATCTCCTCGTGCGCCACGTTAAAGTCGCCGCAGGTTACGACGGGCTTACCGGTCTCGCGTTCAAGTGCGCTCAAAAAGTCGCGATAGGCATCGTCCCAGGCCATGCGTACATCGATGCGCGCGAGCTCATTTTGGGCGTTAGGCGTGTAGACATCCACAAACCAAAACTTGTCGAACTCGAGCGCGCAGACGCGGCCCTCGGTTGCGGCTTGGGCGACGAGCTCGGCCGCCTCGCCGGCGTAGGGTAGCAGTGCGTCGGCGTGCAGCACGCGCAGCGGTTCCTGGCGGCTAAAGACCGCAGTGCCCGAATAGCCTTTACGCTCGGCGTAGCTCCAGGTTTGGTGATAGCCGGGCAGGTCAATATCGACCTGGCCCTCCTGCAGCTTGGTCTCTTGCAGCGCCAAGATATCGACGCCGAGTTCTTGCGCGATCTGGATAAAGCTCGGGTCCTTTTTGAGCACGGCGCGCAGGCCGTTGACGTTCCACGAGGCGAAAGTGTAAGTCTGAGGCATGGTGTCCTTTCGACGGGGTTGGCAGGCTTAAGATTAGCGCAACAGGGGCGTGGTGGGCTCCGCGCATGCTGACTTAAAGGCCGCATGCTGGGACGTCGCCCAACGCTGCCCGACTAACAAGGACGGAGGACTCATATGACGCAGGCAATATCGGATCCCAAGCAGGCCTCCGCCGCGCTGGCGGATCTGTTTGACACCCACAAGCGCGTGGTCTTCTTTGGCGGCGCTGGTGTTTCCACGGCAAGTGGCATCCCCGATTTCCGCAGCGTGGACGGCCTGTATCACCAGCAGTTTGCCTATCCGCCAGAGACCATGCTGTCGCATAGCTTTTACGAGGCGCATCCGGCCGAGTTCTTCGACTTCTACCGCACCAAGATGATTGCGCTTGGCGCCAAGCCCAATCGCTGCCACACCAAGCTGGCCGAGCTGGAGCGCGCCGGCAAGCTAAATGCCGTGGTGACGCAAAATATCGACGGCCTGCATCAGATGGCCGGCTCACGGCGCGTGTTTGAGCTGCGCGGATCGGTCCATCGCAACATTTGCCAGTCGTGCGGCGCGGTCTATAGCGCCGAGTGGATTTGCTCGTGCGAGCACGAGGACGCCGCGGGTGCGCCTGTGTGTCCTGCGTGCGGTGGCCGTATCAAGCCCGATGTAGTGCTCTACGAAGAGCCGCTCGACGAGCATGTGTTGACCGGTGCCGTCGCCGCCATCGCCGCGGCCGATGCCCTCATTGTGGGCGGGACCTCGCTCGTGGTGTATCCGGCGGCAGGCCTTACGCGATCCTTTACCGGCGATACGCTGGCCATATGCAACCTTGCTCCCACCGATCAGGATGCAAATGCCGACCTGCTGATTTCTTGCGACATCGCGGCCGCGTTTGCGTTCTAGCCCGCGCGCGCGGATACAATAGAAAGACTGAGTGCAAAGCGACCCCGCCGCCAGCTCCCCAAGCTCGGCGGCGTGGGCATTTTAGGAGGATGTTCATGGCGAACGACAGCAAGACATGGCGGTGCGGAAAGTACGAGCTCAGCTTTGACCGTCCGCGCATCATGGGCGTCCTCAACGTGACGCCCGATTCGTTTAGCGATGGCGGGGAGCACTTCGACCCGGATGCCGCCATCGAGTACGGCCTGGCGATGCTTGACGCCGGCGCCGACATCATCGACGTGGGCGGCGAGTCCACGCGCCCCGGCTTTACCCCGGTCAACCCCGACGAGGAGGCTCGCCGCGTGCTGCCTGTGGTGCGCGCGCTGGCCAAGGAGGGCGCCATCGTCTCGATCGACACGCGTCATGTGGCGGTTGCCAAGGCGGCCGTGCGCTGCGGCGCCTCGATCGTCAACGACGTGACCGGCTTCACCGATCCCAAGATGGTCGAGTTTGTTAAGACGAGCACCTGCGGCGTCATCGTGATGCATGCCGGCGAGGTCGCCGCGCCCACCCGCACGCACGCAACGGTGCAGCTCGATACCTCGGCAGCGGCGTTTGTTGCCGAGAAGGCGCGCGAGGCGGCTGCCGAGGCCGCGCGTGAGGCCGAGAAGCCGGCTCGCCGCCGTCGCGGCAAGTTGCTGGGTGAGCCCAAGGTTGAGGCCAAGCTTCCGGGCGGCGTGGTGCAGCCCTCGTTGCCGTTTGGCGAATCGGAGCCCACGTCCGAGCCTGCAAGCGAGCAGGAGACGCCGGCCGCCGAGCAGGCTGCTGCCGCCGAGACCGTTGCGCCCGCGCCCGAGGCTGCGCCCGAGGCCACCGAGGCCGCATCGGAGTCCAATGACCGCCTGGCCGCCATGATGCGCCGCAGCGCCCGCCGCGAGGAGGCCTACGTGCCCACCTCGCAGCTCCGCCGCTTTACCCTGCCCGATTCTGCGCCCATCATGCGCCGCGTCATGGGCTTTCTATCCGACCAGGCCCGCACACTCATCCATGCCGGCGTGTCGCGCGACCGCATCTGCATCGATCCTGGTCCGGGCTTTGGTAAGTCGGCTAACGAGGACATCGTCATCCAGCGCGAGACTGCCAAGATGGCGTCACTGGGCTATCCGCTCATGTGCGCCGTGTCGCGCAAGCGCTTTGTGGGCGCCGTCTCGGGCGTGACCGAGGCCGCCGAGCGCGATGCCGCTACGTTTGGCGTGTGCCTGGGCGCCATCCAGGCCGGTGCCAACATCGTGCGCGTGCACGACGCCGCGGGTTTTGCGCAGTTCCTGAACGGTTACTGGGCCGTCGCCAAGCCGCAGCCGCGCCGTGCGTTTGTGGCCGTGGGCTCCAACCTGGGGCATCGTTGCGACAACATCCGCGCCGCGCGCGACATGATCGCCGAGATTCCGCTCACCTGCGTGTCCAACTCCTCCAAGATCTACGAGAGCGAGCCGGCCTACGAGACGCGCCAGGACGCATTTGCCAACGCCGTCATCGAGATTAAGACCGAGCTGGCGCCGTTGGTGCTGCTCGACGAGCTCATGAAGATCGAGGCTGAGCTGGGCCGCGACCGTTCCAAAAAGGCCAAGGCCAACGGCCCGCGCACCATCGACCTGGACCTGCTGTGGATGGACGGCGAGACCCACGGCGGCAAAAAGCTGCGCCTGCCGCATCCGCTCATTGGTGAGCGTGACTTTGTGCTGGTGCCGCTCGAGGACCTGATGCACGACCCGGCGCGGTTCTTCCGCTACAACGGCGTCGAGGTCAAGGAGCCCGAGGACCGCGTGGGTCATATCGTGGGCGAATTGGGGCGTATGTAGATGATCGAGATGAATGCTGTTGCCGTCGGCACCGAGCTCGACGCGGCGCGTGACGCGGGCCGCGAGGGCGTATCCGCGGGCTGGTGCGCGTGGAGCGCGGGCGATGCTTCGCTGACGTTTTCGCTGGTCGTGCGTCCGGATGTGAACATGCATGCCTTCCATGGCCTGCCGTTTGTGGCGGCGATGGGCATGATGGACGCGCTCACGGGCACGGCCGCAACGCCGGGCCTGGGGCTTGCCGGCAAAGTGGGCATTGAGTGGCCGAGCAATATCGTGTGCGGCGCGCCCGCGTTTGAGACGTCGCTCGCGCGCGTCGCCGTCAACGGCGGTGCCGGTGCCGCGGGCATGTTCGGTGCCGTGACAGTGGATATTGAGCGTTCGGCACTGAGCGAGCTTGGCGTGGATATGGCTGACGAAGCGCTGGTCGAGGCGCTGGCCGCCGCCGTGTTGACCCGCGTGGATGCCTGGGCGGTTGTCGCCAACACGCCACAGGGTGCTGCCGGTCCGCTGGCCCCCGTGCTGGGCGAGTACTTCGACATGGTGCCGCTGCTCGGTCGCCAAGTTGCGGCGGTGTCGCCCAACGGCTTGCCGCTTGCGGTCGGTGTGTTTGCGGGCCTGGACATCTGGGGCCGCGCGACCATCAAGACCGATGCCGGCGAGCAGGAGTTTCCGCCCGAGGCCGTACGGATTCGCGGGCTGTAGCGCGAGGCGCCAGCGCGCAAAGACAACGATGACAACAAGACCCTCCTCGGCCTGTGCCGGGGAGGGTTTCGCCTGTCTGAGGAATAGGTTTGGCGAGCCTTTGCGGGGACTGTGGCATCGGGCGTGTTCGACTTAAGCCCCTGCTCTATCCCAGCTCCTGCATGCGGCGGTAGATTTCGCAGATGCCCTTGATGGTGAGCTGTCCGTCGACCACGTCGAAGGCATCGGTCGAATCGGCGACGATGCTGGCGAGACCGCCCGTGGCGATAACGGTGGCATCCTCGCGGCCCAGCTCGCGCTTCATGCGCGCGACCAGGCCCTCAGCCATGGCGGCGGCACCCGTTACGGCGCCGACCTTGATGCACTCCTCGGTATCGCGGCCGATGGCGTGCTCGGGCGCCTCGAGCGGCACGCTGGCGAGCTTGGCGGCACGGGCGGCAAGCGCGTCCATGGAGATGCGAATGCCCGGCGCGATCGCTCCGCCAATGTAATAACCGTCCTCATCGATGACGTCGATATTGGTCGCGGTGCCAAAGTCCACCACGATCGCCGGCGCGCCATAGAAGGTCTCGGCAGCGACGGCGTTGGCGATGCGGTCGGCACCAACGGCCTGGGGGCGCGCCGCCCGCAGCTTGGTTACGGCGGCCGTCTGCGGCCCGATGACGATGGCGTCCGCGGCAATGCGGTCGGCCACGGCGTGCCACTCGCGCGAGAGCTGCGGCACCACGCCCGCAAAGGCGATCGCGTCGACCGCATCGAGCGAAAGGCCGTACATCTTAAAGAAACCCATCAGGCGCACATGGATCTCGTCGGCGGTATAGGAGCGGTCGGTGGGCATGCGCCACGACTGCACCAGCTCGTCTCCGTCAAACAGACCCATGGCCGTCTGCGTGTTTCCCATATCGATAGCGAGCAGCATGTCTACTCCCGGTGTCGGCATAAAAGGACGCGCACCATTGTATACGTGCCGTCGATGGCGCTCGGCTGCGATTCGTTTACGGTGATAGGGGCTGAGGGGTTTAAATATGAAGGAATTATGCTCTACGAGATTTTCCTTGCCGTTTACCGAACTCCCGCGTAATATTCTTTCTTGCGCACATGAGGCGCCCAGACATTGCGGGGTGGAGCAGTCTGGTAGCTCGCCGGGCTCATAACCCGGAGGTCGTAGGTTCAAATCCTGCCCCCGCGACCAAGAACTTGCAGCTCGTCGGCCTAGCCGGCGAGCTTTTTTGTTATTCCGGGACCGTGTTTTCGGTCCAATTCTCGGCCTCTCAAACAAAATCTCAATCTGTAACAGATGGGCCCGATTTGGGCGGCTAGGTGTTACAGATCGAGATATACCGGTGGGTTGGGTCCCGTTTGTCTAAATCTGTAACACGAGGGACGGTTTTTGCCGAGTTGTTGTTATAGATTGAGATTTTCTAGCAGGCTTTCTAGCAGGCGGGTTTGGTTTGTCTCGATCTGTAACAGATAGGGGCCAAAAGTGGGCCTAGCTGTTACAGATCTAGACTGTTGAGGATGGGCCAAGAGGAATGTCTCGATCTGTAACAGTAAGACCCGGTTTTGTCGCGTAACTGTTACAGATTGAGACAAACCGACGGGCCGCCTCGCCCCATCCACCTGCCGCCACCTGCTGTCCGCCGATTTCCGTTGCGCTGTTGTATTCCCATGCCATATCCTCTAGACAACTACGCGGCATCATCGCCGCCGCGCCTACAAGAGAGGAATATCCATGACCGCACCTGCATGCAAGCTGCTCCAGCCCATTACGGTTGGCCCCCTTGAGCTCAAGAACCGCATTATGTTCCCGCCGCTTACCACCGGTTACGAGGAGCGCGACGGTTCCATTGGCGACCGCAGCCTGGCTTTTTACGAGCGCCTGGCCCGTGGCGGCGTGAGCTACATCGTCATCGGCGACGTCGCCCCCGTCATGACCGCGAGCCCCACGCCCAAGCTGGCGACCGATGCCCAGATCCCCACGTTTAAGGCACTGGCCGACGCCGTCCACAAGCACGGCGCCAAGGTCGCGCTGCAGCTGTTCCACCCCGAGTACGACGTGCCCGGTGTCGGCCGCATGGTCATGGGTTCCATGGCCGCTGCCAAGGCCGCGCAGGAGGCCAAGGCCGCCGGCGACGAGGAGACCTTTGCCGCCAAGATGGCCGAGTCCAACGAGATCCGCAATCAGGCCTACGCCAAGCTGCACCACGACATGCAGCACTTTGTGAACGAGGCGAGCGTAGAGCAGCTTACCCAGATCAAGGAGGCCATCGCTGCCTCGGCCGCTCGCGCGCAGCAGGCCGGGATCGATGCCATCGAGGTCCACGGCGACCGTCTGGTGGGTTCGCTGTGCTCGGCCATCCTCAACCAGCGCACCGACGAGTACGGCGGCTCGTTCGAGAACCGCGTTCGCTACGCGCTGGAGGTCGTCGCTGCCATTAAGGAAGCCGCGCCGCAGCTGATGGTGGAGTACAAGCTCCCCGTGATCATGGAGAACCCCGACGGCACGCCGCGCGGCAAGGGCGGCCTGCAGCCCGACGAGGCCTGCGAGTTCGCCAAGCTGCTCGAGGGCGCGGGCATCGACATGATCCAGGTCGCGCAGGCCAACCACACCGGCAACATGGGCGACACCATTCCGCCCATGGGCGCCATGCCCTACAACTGGACGCTGCCCGTGGCCGAGCGCGTCAAGGCCCTGGTCTCCGTGCCGGTGGCAACCGTCGGCCGTGTTGTCTCGGTCGAGGCCGGCGAGAAGATTCTGGAAGACGGCGCCGCCGACATCATCGCCTATGGCCGCTCGCTCATGTGCGACCCCGACATTGCGCTGAAGGCCGCCACGGGCGAGCCCATCCGCGAGTGCCTCAACTGCAACAAGGGCTGCGTCGATGCGATTCAAAACCGCAAGTACATCTCGTGCGTGCTCAATGCCGAGAACGGTGACGAGGCGACCATCGCCATCAAGCCGGGCGAGGGCGACAAGAAGATCGCCGTGGTGGGCGGCGGCATCGCCGGCCTGGAGGCCGCACGCGTGGCGGCCAAGCGCGGCTACGACGTGACCATCTACGAGGCGAGCGATCATCTGGGCGGCCAGATTGTGCTGGCGGCTGCGCCTCCGCGCAAGGACGAGATCATGCGCTCGGTCGAGTACTACGAGAAGATTCTGCCTGGCCTGGGCGTGAAGGTTGAGCTCAGCCATGCCGCTACCGCTGAGGACCTCAACGCCGCCGACGCCGCGATTGTGGCCGTGGGCGCGCACGACGTGGTCATCCCCGTTCCGGGCGCCGACTCGGAGAAGGTCGTCTCGAGCTGGGACGTGCTGGCCGGCAAGGCGGAGCTCACGGGCCGCGTCGTCGTCATTGGCGGTGGCCTGGTGGGCACCGAGACTGCCGAGTATCTGCTGCAGCACGGCTGCGAGGTGGCGATCGTGGAGATGCTCGACAAGATTGCCGCGGGCGAGTCCGAGACCATTCTGCCGCTGATTATGAGCGACTTTGCAGAGCACAACGTGGAGCAGCACGTGAAGACCCGCCTGACCGCCATTACCGACGAGGGCGTGGAGGCCATTCGCACCACCGAGGACGGCACCGAGGAACCGGTGAAGATCGCTTGCGATTACGTGGTGATGGCCGTGGGCTCCAAGGCCAACGCGTTTGACCTGGATGGCGTGACGGTGCCCGTGACCTGCGTGGGCGACTGCTCGGGCGAGCGCACCGCCGACATTGCGAACGCCATTCGCACGGCATATCACGCGGCCAACGAGCTGTAGTTGAGCATCGCGGCCAGGCGGGACGGTAGCACGGATCCGTTTCGCCCGGCTGTGTCCCGTCGGGTGTCAATCGGTGCGGGGCCTGCAAGCGCAGCAGGTCCCGCCCTTTTTGTTTTGCTCCGGTGGATGGCAATGCGCGGTAATCATGAGGAGTGAGGACGTCTACTGCCTTGCAGATCACTCAAAATTATTGGGGGAGGGGTTAATAACTATATCCTCTATACCAAAGGACATAAAGAGATGCCAATTTTGTTGACAAGCGAATGACGATTAGCCGCGAGTCAGCTACCAGCGTAAATAATCGATAAAGAAATGTCGTAATTTGGTGCCAAATGCCCAGATAACGCCGCGTCTATTTTAATTAACTGCTTTGAGCAAACAGTAAAATGCTACTATCTAACTTGCGCGTAAGAAAGTAGATTAACGGTTAAGGCTAAGAAGTGGCAGGTATGTCGGAAGCAACTAGGACTCGCACGCATGCGCCTGAGGTTAGGCAGCGCGCCGTCGAGATCCTCCAAGAGGGGGTCGGTCATCGCGCCCTCGCCGCGGAGCTTGGCATTCCCCAGGCCACGGCTCGTCAGTGGGCCCGCGCGTATGCCGTGGGCGGTGCCGACGCCGTTCTCAATGCCGGTTCGCATCATCACACCTATTCGTACGACGTAAAGCTCGCTGCGGTTAAGGACCGTCTGGAAAACGGCTTGAGGGTTCGCGAGGCCATGATCAAGCACAAGATTCCCAGCGAGTCTTCGGTCAAGGCTTGGTGCCGTCAGTACCGCGAGAGCGGTGAGGCCGCACTGGTCGATAAGCCGCGCGGTCGCAAGCCGCGCGTTAAAAAGGCGGAATAGCAAACGGGATGGTGCGCCCACGGGGGCGCATTTTTCTTGCCGCCCCTCTACTCCAATGCGGACAGGCTCCTTGCCTCGTACGCCTAAAACTCCCCAGTTGACCGAAAACCTGCCGCCGCTGCTCCTCAATTGAGCTATAACGTTAAACAATTGCAGCGTTTTTGCATGGGGGAGTGATGGTATGACGCTACTGTATTTCCTTACCCTGTTTCCGCTGGTACCGGCGCTGGGCATGCTGCTCGCGCGCGGTGACCGCGCTCGCGATGCGGTGGGGCTCATAGGCTCCGGCATTATTATGGCGGTGACAGTTGTAGTCGCCGTCATGTTTTTTGGCACGGGTCCGCAGAGCTTTGAGGTTGCCCCCGACACCTCGCATGTGCTCTCGATCATCAGCTCCGTCATCGACGTCATTCTGTGCGCCGTAATCCTGTACAACGCGTACAAATATAGGAACGCGCTCACCACGGTGCTCGGCATGGTCCAGCTGGTGGGCTCGCTCGCCTTTGCAGCCATGACGTTGCCCGCGGCCGAAGCCGTCACGGCAACGCCGCTCTACCTAGACTACATGAGCGTGATCATGGTGCTCGCCGTCGGCATCGTCGGCAGCCTCATCTGCGTGTATGCCTTGGGTTATATGAAGGACTTCCAAGCGCACGATGAGCACGAGGCCGCGCTGCGCGGGCAGACCGCGCCCGACCGTCGCCCGCAGTTCCTGGCGCTTATGTTCCTGTTCCTCTCGGCCATGTTCGTCATCGTGACGAGCGACAACCTTGAGTGGCTGTTCTGCGGCTGGGAAATCACCACCGTGTGCTCGTTCCTCATGATTGGCTACACGCGCACGCCCGAGGCCATCAAGAACGCCTTTACCCAGATCATCCTCAACATGCTGGGCGGCATTGCGTTCTTGGCGGGCCTTATGTTCCTGCACGTTAACGGCATGCCGCTGACCATCTCGGGCATGATTGAGCTTTCCGGCGCTGGCACCGCGCAATCTGCGCTGCTGGTGATGCCGGTCGTTCTGCTGTCGCTCGCCGCGCTCACCAAGGCCGCACAGATGCCGTTCCACACTTGGCTGTTGGGTGCCATGGTTGCCCCCACGCCCACGAGCGCCCTGCTGCATTCGTCAACCATGGTCAAAGCCGGCGTGTTCCTGATGGTCAAGCTGAGCCCGCTCTATGCTATCTATCCTGTGACCGGTTTTATGGTCACGAGTGTGGGTGCCATCACGTTTTTGCTCGCTGCCCTCATGGCCATCTCGCAGAGCAACGCCAAACGCGTGCTCGCGTACTCCACCATTTCCAACTTAGGCCTCATTAGTGCCTGCCTGGGTGTCGGCGCGCCCGAGGCCGTATGGGCGGCCATCTTCCTGATCCTGTTCCACACGGTGGCCAAGTCGCTGCTGTTCCTGTGCGTGGGCACGGCCGAGCATCATATCGGCAGCCGCGATATCGAGGACATGGACGGTATGTTCAGCCGCATGCCGCACCTGACGCGCCTGATGATGCTGGGCATCATGGGCATGTTTGTGGCGCCGTTTGGCATGCTCGTGTCCAAGTGGGGCGCCCTGGTGGCGTTTGCACAGACCGGCAACGTGCTCATGATTATGGTGCTTGCCTTTGGCTCAGCCGCGACGTTCTTCTTCTGGGGCAAGTGGCTTGCCAAGCTTTCGGGCGTCGATCCCACGGCTCAAAACGTTGAGGTCAATGTCCATAAGACCGAGTGGATGGCGCTCAACACCATCGCCGCGCTGCTGATTCTGTGCTGCGTGGCGTTTCCGGTTATCTCGAGCGGTCTGGTGTCGCCTTACTTGGCCATGGTGTTTGGCCGCGTGCCGTACGTTATTGGCAAGGACGCCATGTATCTGATGGTGGTTATCGTGGCGTTTATCGCCGTGGTGCTGCTGACTTCATTCCGCGTGAGCAACAAACCGCACGTAAACGTATATCTTTCGGGCGTGGGAACCGATAAATATCGCCATTTCCGCGGCTCGATGGGTCGCGAGGTAAAGGCCGAAAAGCGCAATTGGTACTCGGAGGACGCCCTTGGCGAGAAGCGTATTGGCCCCGCGGGTAGCGTCGTGTGCTGCAGCATTATCTTGTTTGCGCTGCTGTGTTGCGCATGGATTGGGCCCGAGCGGCTTGCCATGAGCGCGCCCTCGGTGTTGCGCGGCAAGTATTTTGAAGGTTCGGGCGTCGTGGGCATCTTTATTGGTACCGTGGCGTTTGCCTTGCTGGCGCCGCTTGTGGGTGGCCTGATCGACGGCGTTGACCGCAAACTTTCGGCCCGTATGCAGGGCCGCGTGGGCCCGCACCTGCTCCAGCCTTTCTACGACGTTGCCAAGCTGCTGCGCAAAGCCCCTGCCAGCGTAAACACCATGGACGATACCTATATGGCGTGCGCGCTCATCTTTACCGTGGTGGGCGGCGGCATCTTTGTGTCGGGCTCTAACACGCTGTTGTGCGCTTTTATGGTGACGCTCGCCGCGATCTTTGTGGTGCTGGCATCCGCTTCGACGCAAAGCCCGTTTGCCCAGGTCGGCGCCGACCGCGAGCTGCTGCAGGTTATGAGTTACGAGCCCGCCGTTCTGCTGATGAGCGTGGGCCTGTACCTTGCCACCGATAGCTTCGACTCTATCGCCGTGACGGGGCAGTCGGCCCCTATCATCGTGTACAGCGCGCCCATCTTCCTCGCGCTGCTCGCGGTGCTTACCATCAAGCTGCGCAAGTCGCCGTTCGATCTTTCGTATTCGCATCACGCGCATCAGGAGATCGTCCAGGGCGTCGCCACCGAGATGAGCGGCGGCACGCTGGCCAAGATGACCCTTATGCACTGGTGCGAGACAGCGCTCTTCTTGATGTGGGTGGGCATGTTCTTTGTTTGGGACAACCCCGTGAGCTGGGTCGTAGCCCTGGTCGTGATGGCCGCGACGTATTTTGTCGAGGTGCTGATCGACAACACCTTCGCCCGCAGCACCTGGCGCAGCTGCTTTAAGCTCGGATGGGGCGTGGCGCTGGTGTTTGGCCTGCTCAACCTTATGCCCATCCTCGTCGACGTATTTATTTAGGAGGCGGCATCCATGGATCATAAAATGTCGCGCTCGCCGTGGGTTATTCATTACGACGGCTCGAGCTGCAACGGATGCGATATCGAGGTGCTGGCCTCGCTCACGCCGCTGTTCGACGCGGAGCGCTTTGGCGTGGTCAACACCGGCAACCCCAAGCATGCGGATATCTTTTTGGTGACGGGTTCGGTCAATGCCCAGAACCTGCCCGTCGTGCGCCAGATCTACAACCAGATGCTCGAGCCCAAGTGCGTGGTGGCCTGCGGTATCTGCGCGTGTTCGGGCGGCGTGTTCCGCGATGCGTACAACGTGATCGGCGGCGTGGATCGTGCGGTTCCCGTGGACGTGTACGCGCCTGGGTGCGCCATTCGTCCCGAGACCGTGATCGATGCCATTGTGGAGGCGTGCGGCATTCTGGACCAGAAGGAGGCCGTGATGCGTGCTGGCGGTGACCCGCTTACCGTGGGCGGCGCCGCAACCTGGGACGGTGGCGTTGAGCTGGGCGAGGACGGGTTTGTAGCTGCGGCTGAGGCCGGCGACGCGCCCGCCGCTGGCGACACACCTGCTGAGACGCCTGCCGCTGCAAAGGAGGCCGAGTAATGCAAAAGGCAATCTACACTACCGTCGGGATCGATGAGCTGTTGCCGCATGTGCAGGCGCTCAAAGGTACCGGCGCGCGCTTTGTGCAGATGCATGCCGAGCGCTGTGTGGACGACGGATCGTATCGCCTGGTCTATACGTTTATCGACGTTCGTGCTGCTCAGGAGCATATTGCGCAGGACGGCAGCTATGCGATCGAGAACCTGATGGTTGAGGGAATTGATCAGTATCAGGAGATTCCGTCCATCAGCTCGTACTATCCAGCCGTGTTCCCGTTTGAGAACGAGGCGCACGACCTGTTTGGTCTTGCCATCACCGACATGCAGGTCGACTTTAACGGCTTTTTCTACCAGGTCTCGACCGCTGAGCCCATGAGCGTTATCACGCCCGAGGTGAAGGCCGCGCGCGAGAAGGCCATGAAGGTCCGTGCTGCCGCCGAGGCCAAGGCGCGCAAGGCCGCGGCCGAGAAGGCCGTCGCTGCCGCGGCCGCTGCGGGGGAGGGCGCCGCGGGTGCCGGCGATGCTGCGAGCGCTGCTGCCGCCCAGCCCGCTGCGGCTGCCGGTTCCGATGCTCAGCACGATGAGGCTGCTGCGAAGGCCGCGCTCAAGGCCGCCGAGATGGAGGCAAAGCTCGCCGCCATGGATCCCGAGAAGGCGGCCAAGGTCCGCGCGGCGCTTGCCGCAAAGGCCGCCCGCGACAAGCAGAAAAAGGAGGCGTAAGGTCCATGGCATATCGCTCCGTTATTCCGTTTGGCCCGCAGCACCCGGTGCTGCCCGAGCCGCTTCATCTGGACCTGGTGATCGAGGACGACCGCGTTCTCGAGGCAATTCCGCAGATCGGCTTTGTGCACCGCGGACTCGAGAAGCTCACCGAAAAGCGCGACATGCATCAGTTTGGCTACATCGCCGAGCGCATCTGCGGCATTTGCGCCGTGGGCCACAGCTGCGGCTATGCCAGCGCCTGCGAGCGCATGCTCGACATCGAGGTGCCCGGCCGCGTGCAGTATATCCGCACCATTTTGCACGAGCTTTCGCGCATCCACTCTCATCTACTGTGGCTGGGCCTGCTCGCCGATGCCTTTGGCTTCGAAGCGTTGTTCTATCGTTCGTGGACCCTGCGCGAGCAGATTCTCAAGATCTTCGAGAGCACTTGCGGCGGTCGCGTGATCCTTTCGATTAACGAGATCGGCGGCCTTAAGCACGACATTGAGGACTCCGAGCTGGCCGGCATTGTCCAGACGCTTGACGCCATGCGCCCCGACTACGAGGCCCTGGTGCATACGTTTTTGGACGACGACAGCTGCGGCGAGCGCTTGCATGGCGTGGGCGTGATCGGCAAGAAGGATGCGCTGGAGCTTTCGATGGTCGGCCCGTTCGGTCGCGCCTCGGGCGTGGACTACGACGTGCGCATGTTTGGCGACGGTGCCTATGCGGACCTGGCTGCGTTTGAGCCCATCGTTGCCACCGATGGAGACTGCTATGCTCGCTGCCAGGTGCGTTGTGCCGAGGTCACGCAGGCCATGGACATCATTAAGGAGCTTGTGGACAAGATCCCACACGACGGTATCGGCGGGCGCACCAAGCTTACGCCGGCCGACGGCGCGCGCGGCGAGGTTGTGATTGAGCAGCCGCGCGGCGAGGCGTATTACTATGTGCGCGGCAACGGCACCAAGAATCTGGACCGTTTTCGCGTGCGCACGCCGACGTCGCAAAACCTGGCAGGTCTGACGCATGCGCTGCAGGGCGTGCTCATTGCCAACGTGCCCATGATTATCCTGACCATTGATCCCTGCATTAGCTGCACGGAAAGGTAGGCGCGGCATGAGTTTGCTGACATTTGCCAAGACGGCCTTGGGCTCTATGGTCAAGCAGCCGGTCACGGTGTGCTATCCGCAGGAGAAGCTCGCGGCGCCCAAGCGCCTGCGCGGGCACATCGTCAACGACATGGACGTGTGCATCTGCTGCGGCATGTGCGTGCGCCGCTGCCCGGCGGGCGCGCTCGCGGTCGATCGCAAGGGTGGAACGTGGTCGATCGACCCGTATGCCTGCGTGGTGTGCGGTGAGTGCATCGAGAGCTGCCCCAAGCACTGCCTGACTATGGACACCGCTCGTACTCCAGTTGCGGCGAATAAGACTCCCACGGTAGAAACCAAGCCGGAATAGAGCTGGAATAGGGCCGGTGGGGCAAAAATGCCCCACCGGCCCCGCGCTTAAACGCGCGGTGGAGCCGCCGCGAACAAAACTATGCCGGTTTACTACGACAAATCGCCTACTCCTAACCACACCGCATGTGGTAAAACCAAAACCGCAGGTAGACGGCTTGCAGCTTTGCGAAAAAGCCACGCGTGGTCGGACGCCTTCTTTTTATCGTAGTAAACCGGCATAGTTTTGAAATGGCATCATATCGGTAACAGCCATTGATCCCCCAAGGGCGGAGGAAAACGGATCATTTTTGCCTGATGGCTCCGAGTCGCACCCGTTTTCCTGCGAAAACGCTCGTGTCTCAACTTTGGTGAGACATTTGTCTCACGCCCAAAACCGAATCTGGAACATGTGTCACCTGCCCTAATTGCGTCTTATTCCGTAACTTTAGGCTGATGCAAGGTCTGAGCCTGCGAGAAGGGAGACGCGATGAGTAAGTACACGAGGGGTCTCTTGGCGGTGATACTGGCCGTAGTGCTGGTGTTGCCGGCTGCAGCATTTGCCATGCTGCCCGAGGCCAACGCCAGGTCCAGCACCGGAATGGACGGACCGACAATGGCCGGAAAGGTTGTCGACCCCGATACCAGCGGTCGCTGGGAAATCTGGGCGGCAGGCCACGGTGGCAATAAGGTAACGACCCAAAACGTCGGCCGAATCTGGACCGACAAGACGGTCAAGGCAACCGAGGAAAACGAAGCGTCAGATTTTGTGACTACGCTTTCGGCGATGTCCTCGACGTCTAATTCAACCGTGACGGTTACCACGCCGCTCGACATCGTGATGGTGCTGGATGCTTCTGGCTCAATGGATCGCGCTATGGGCGATACCGACAACACTAAGCGCATTACAGCTCTGAAGAACGCTGCCTATAGCTTTATCGATACTATTGCCAAGCAAAACGAGGGTATCGAGGGCGTGGATAGGCAACATAAGGTTGCTATCGTTAAGTTTTCGGGAGATACGACCAAAAAGGTCGGTAATGATACCTATCGCGCTGACGGCTACACCTACAACTACTCGCAGGTGATGTCGGGCCTGACCGATTGCTCCGGCCCCGGCGTGACTGATCTTAAGAAAACAATTAAGGCTATTAAGCCTGCCGGCGCCACGCGTGCCGACTATGGTCTAGAACTGGCCGAGGGCATCACTTCTGGTCGCGCGGACGCCAAGAAGATTGTTGTGTTCTTTACCGACGGCACGCCAACGAAAGTTGACAAGTTTGACCCTGGCGTCGCCAACGATGCTGTGACGGCTGCCAAGAATATGAAGGACAGCAAGGCTGCCGTCTATACCATCGGCATCTTTGACGGTGCGAACCCCAGCGCCAGTATCCAAGATTCGAATACAAGCCAAGAAAACAAATTCATGCAGGCCGTTTCGAGCAACTATCCCAATGCCACGGCATGGAACGCTCACGGCACGTGTGCGGAAAACTCCGACTACTATAAGTCGGCGACCAATGCCGAAGAGCTCAAGAAGGTCTTCGATGACATCTCTCAGGCCATCACATCGGAGCCGCCTTATCCGACCGAAATCCATAAGGGCTACGACGAGACCAAGTCCGGCTACATCACGTTTACCGACGAGCTAGGCGACTTTATGCAGGTCGACGGATTTGCCGAAGTCGTCATCAACGGCACGCCGTTTACGAAGGCGAGCAAGACGGTCAACAAAGAGACCAATACCGACACCTACGAGTTCGCCGGCAAGGCAAAAGACCTGCTCATTACCGTGCAGCGCGCCGGCGATGACAATCCCCAGAAGGGCGATATCGTAACGGTCAATATTCCTGCGTCGTTGATTCCGCTGAGTCACTTTAAGACCGTAGACGGCAAGCTTTCGGTCGACAGCGTTAAGCCCATTCAGGTGAAGTATGCCTCGAGCGTGAAGAGGGACGCCCTCGATAACCTGTTTACGCCTGAGAAGGTCACGGGACTCAAGGACTACATCGAGAACAATACGACTGTCGTTGACGGCACCAAGACCGTGAGTTTCTACGCGAACAAGTGGAGCGGTGGTGCGTTGGGTGATACGGTCGCGACCTTTGAGCCGGCCGACACCAACCGCTACTACTACTTCCAGAAGCAGACTCCCATTTACACGGACAAGGGCTGCACGCAGCCTGCAAAGAATTCGCTGACAGATACCGGCACCTATTACTACAAGGATGAGTTTGAGGAGCAGGGCTCGAACGGCGAGGCCAAGCCCGCCACCGCCGTCATCGAGTTTATCGGCGGCGACGCTGCGAAGTTTGACGGCGCTATTGTTGCCGACAAGGACGGCAACCTTTCGTTTAGCGTGGGAATCGCGCGTCTGGCCTTTATCGACGAGCTCCACACTACCAAGGGCAGCGTGGGCGGCAACAACACTGGCACTGCGACCGACGTTCTCAACCCCAAGTGGAACAACGTGTCCGCCAAGGCGACCGCGACGCATGTCAATTCCTACCTGGGCAACAACGGCAAGATTAGCTTTGCGTACAACATGACGCCGGCAACGGTAGAAACCGAGGCCGGCTTTGGCCTGACCAAGGTGCTCGAGGGTCGCGACTGGACGAAGGGGGACACGTTTGAGTTTGGGCTGACGTCCGAGAACGGTGCCCCGATACCCGAGTCCGCGACAGCGCCCGTGACCGCGTCTGTGACCAAGGACGATCTGGACGACAATGGTAAGGCTGTTATCGACTTCGGCACGATCAAATACACCGAGCCTGGCACGTACGTCTACAGGGTCAGCGAAAAGAACGCCGGGACCACGGTTGACGGCATTGCCTACAGCAAGAACGTCGCGGAGGTCACCGTGACGGTAACGCCCAACAAGAGGGGCGAGCTCAGCGCCGCTGTGAAGGTGACTTGGAGCGAAGCCGACGAGACCGAGTTCAAGAACGCCTACACTGCGGAGCCTGTTGAGTCCAGCGCTACCGACAAGATTGACGTGACCAAGTCTCTGACCGGGCGCGACCTTACGGCCGGTGAGTTCAGCTTTGAGCTGCGCGAGATTAAGGGTGAGGACTCTGATCTTATCGAGACCGTTAAGAACGCCGCCGACGGCAAGGTGACGTTCAGTGCCATCAAGTACACCGAGATCGGCCGGCACACCTACATGCTGCATGAGGTTAAGGGCAACGCCGGCGGTATTGACTACGATGACGCGTTCTACACCATCGTGACGACCATCAGCGATAACGGCAAGGGCCAGCTGGTGGCCACGCACGAGCTGAAGGGCGCCGAGGACGTCAAGAGTATCGAGTTCAAGAACGCCTACACCACGAATGCTGCCGAGGCATCGCTTGCGGGCATCAAGAACCTGCAGGTCGCCGACGGCTTGACCCCGGCTGACATTGCCGGCAAGTTCACCTTTACCGTGACCGGTGAAGAGGGCGCACCCATGCCCGCGAATGCGAGCGTGACCAATGATGCCAAGGGCAAGGTCGACTTTGGCAAGATTACCTTTACGCTCGACGACCTTAACAAGGCTCTGGGCGAGAAGCCCGAGAAGCGCGAGCACACCTTTACCTATACCGTGACCGAGTCCGGCGAGGTCGCTGGCGTGACCAACGACGCCAAGCTGTCGCGCGAGGTTTCCTTCACCGTGACCGATGACGGCAAGGGCAATCTGAGCGTATCCTGCAAGCCGGACGGCGATGTGGCATTTACGTTCACCAATACCTATAACGTGACGCCTGTCGAGACGAGCGTCACCGACCAGATCACCGCGAACAAGGTCCTGACCGGGCGTGAGCTTGCTGCCGGCGAGTTCTCTTTTGAGCTGGTCGAGGGCGACGAGGTTGTCGCCAAGGGCACCAACGCTGCCGACGGCACGATCGCCATGGACAAGATCGCCTACGACAAGCTTGGTAAGCACACCTACACGCTGCGCGAGGCCAAGGGCGGAACCACCAGCAAGGGCGTCACCTACAGCGACGCCAAGTACACCATCGAGACCACCATCACGGACAACGGTGACGGCACCCTCAAGGCCGAGCATGTCCTGAAAGGTACCGAGCCCGCCGAGTTCAAGAACACCTACAGCGTAACCCCGCTCGATGCAGAGCTCGACTTTGACCTGAGCAAGGTCATCAGCGGCCGCGACTGGACGGATGGGGACGAGTTTAGCTTTACCATCACCGCCCCCGAAGGCGCCCCGCTGCCCGATCCCGCAACCGTAACCGTGAGCAAGAAGGACGCGAAGGACGGCATCGCCGCCATCAAGTTCGGCAAGATTCACTACGCTGCCGCCGGAACCTATAAGTACGAGATTCGCGAGAACGCGGGCAGCACGGTCGGTATGACGTATGACGCGCATGTCGCAACCGCCGAAGTGATCGTGACCGAGGACAGCGATGGCAACCTGACCGCAAACGTCACCAAGAAGGAAAACGGACGCTTTACCAACACGTACCGCACTGAGCTCGATTACGCCGCGGCCGGCGGCCTCAAGCTCAGCAAGACCCTCTACGGACGTCCCATGACCGAGGGGCAGTTCACCTTTACCGTGACGCCCGCCGACGATGATTCGGCTCGCGCACTTGGCCTGCTTCCCGGGGCCAACAACTTCGAGTCCCCTGCAACGATAGAGGGAACGGTCGGTCAGATTGACATCCTGGCGGGCCATGAGGCCAAATTTACGCAGGCTGATGCCGGCAAGACCTTTACGTACACCGTGGCCGAGAAGAACGACGGCCAGCCGGGTTACACCTACGACGACGCTGTCCGCACCGTGACGATCGCCATCGCCGACGACACCGCCGGTACGCTCACCGCCACGACGACCGTCTCCGGCGGTTCCGAGGGCACGCTGGTGACCGAGTACAAGACCGGCGCGGCTGCGGTCGAGAGCGCCGTGGTTCCGTTCGTCAACAGTTATAGCGCTACGACCAACACGCCTGGTGGCACCGCTGCTCAGGTCGTTGCCGCCAAGACCCTGACCGGTCGCCCGATGGTCGACGGCGAGTTCTGGTTCGGTATCGCCTATCAGGGTGAGCTTGTGGGTTATGAAAATCTCAAGCCCAATATCGGCGGGCACGTGAGCTTTGATGCTCTGCACTACGACACCAAGATGCTTGCCGATCTTGAGTCTGCTGGGCTTGCCCATCGTACCGATAAGGACGGCAAGCTTGCCTGGACCATTAACTACACGGCCTACGAAGATTTATTCGGGCTGCCAAATGGCGTTTCCGCTACAACGTGGAGCTTTGGCTTTAAGGTTATCGTCGTCGACAACGGTGACGGTACCCTGACGGCAACGGTCGACTACGGCGGCGTCGAGCCCTTGTTCGAGAACGTCTACGGCGCCGAGGCCGTCGATGCCGCGCTCACCGGTACTAAGAAGCTCCAGGTTGCCGAGGGCCTGGCCCCGGCCGACATCACGGGTAAGTTCACCTTTACCGTGACCGCCGACGAGGCTGGTGCCCCGATGCCCGAGCGCACGACCGCAACCAACGACGCGGCCGGCAACGTGGACTTTGGCAAGATCCACTTTACGCTCGAGGACCTCAACCGCGCCCTGGGCGTGGCGGACGATGCGACCGATAAGGCCGAGGCGGACGAAGCTGACGAGGCCGAGGCCGACGAGGCTGACGAGACCGAAGCTGAAGAGGCCGACGCTGACGCCAACGCCGACGAGCCCGAGCCTGCGGCCCCCACCGCTCCGCGCTCGCACACTTTTACGTACACGGTAACCGAGACCGGCAGCGCCCCTGGCGTGACTAACGATGCCAACGCCACGCGCAAGGTTTCCTATACCGTGACTGACGACGGCACCGGACATCTGAGCGTCAAGCGCGAAGGCGACGACGGTGCTGCCTTCACGTTCACCAACACCTACAGCGTGGCGCCTACCGATTCTTCCGTGACCGATCAGGTCAAGACGGTCAAGCGTCTGACCGGACGCGACCTTGCAGCTGGCGAGTTCACGTTTGATCTGCTCGAGGACGACGTGGTTGTCGCAAGCGGCGCCAACGACGCCAACGGCACTGTGACACTGAGCCCGATCCGCTACGAGGCGCCCGGTACGCACACGTACACGCTGCGCGAGGCTTGCCCCAACGCGCTCGGCCTGTACAAGGGCGTCACCTATGACGGCACGACCTACACCGTCGTGACCACCGTCTCTGACAACGGCGATGGCACACTGGCCGTGACGCACAAGCTCGAGGGAACCACCGAGTCGGCTGGTTTTACCAACAAGTATCACGCCATGCCCACCCAAGTCTCCATCGGCGCCATCAAGGTGCTCGAGGGACGCGAGCTCAAGAAGGACGAGTTCAGCTTTAAGCTCGTTGGCGAGGGCATCGAGTCCACCGTCACCAACGATGCCGACGGTAAGATCAGCTTCGACAAGTTTGAGTACGACGAGCCCGGTACGCACGTCTACACCATCAGCGAGGTCAAGGGCGACGAGGCCGGTATGACCTACGACAAGTCCGTCTTTACCGCGACCGTCAACGTGGTCGATGACGGCGAGGGCAGCCTCAAGGCAAGCGTCGCCTTTGCCAAGGGCGACAAGAGCGTCGAGGGCATCGTGTTCAACAACACGTACAAGAAGCCCGAGACTCCTACGCCGACGCCCGACCCCGGCACGCCCAAGACCGTGACGAACATCGTCAAGACGGTCAAGGGTTTCCTGCCCACCACGGGTGACCAGCAGGCTGCCGCACTGCTCATGGCATTCGTCATCGCCATGGCCGGCGTCGGAGCTCTGGTCTGGGGCATCCGTAAGCGCTAGACGCGCTGGCAGCGCCCGGGGCCAAAAGGCCCCGGGCGGCTGGCGGGGAGCCAGAACACAGCCCCCACCCCCACCCCCAGCCGCCACGGAGGTATCTCCCTCCTCCGTGGCGGCGCTTTTGTGCGTAGGGGGGGACCGCCACGAAATCGGCCCATCTACTACGTTTAGCCCCTTACCCCCAACCATGCCAAAAAAACGCGAAAACAAAACCGCAGGTAGAACGCCTGTGGTTTTGCTCAAAACGAAGGTATGGTCAGGGGTATCGAGTTAAACGTAGTAGATGGGCCGATTTCGTGGCGAGCGGTTCCGGTTGATCCCTTGGGAACGGAAGAAAACGGATCATTTTGGTCCCGCGAGGCTGGCGGAGGCACTCGTGCGGGGCCGCCCGAACAAAACTATGCCGGTTTACGGGGCTGAGTCACGAGTCCCCAACCATGCCGATATTCGTGAAAATAAAACCGCAGGTAGACGGGCCGTCATTTTGCAGAAAACACGGGTATGGATGAGGGTCCTGAGTTTAGCCCCGTAAACCGGCATAGTTTTGAAATGGCATTAAATCGGTAGCAGCCATTTTGCTATGCCGGGGCGGTCGGCCGTTGGGTAATTACCCTCGCAGGTAGGCGATGGCGATCTGCGTGCGGTTGCGTAGGCCCATTTTGGCAAGGATCGAGCTGATGTGGTTGCGCACGGTGCCTTCGCCCATGTATGCCGTGGCGGCGATCTCCTTGTTGTCGAGGCCGCGGGCGATGAGCTCGGCGACTTCGAACTCGCGGTCGGTCAGACTGGCGAAGGCTGCGGGCCGGCGGGGCGTGCCCGCCTCGACGTCCGTTCCGTCAAAATCGATGTCCTCGATTGCCTTGCCCTCGAGCACGCGTTTGCCGTCCATGACCTGCGTCAACGCGGGAGGGATGGCAGCGACGTCGGTTTTAATCAAGTAGCCGCGCGCGCCCAGTTTGAGCGCCGACACAATGTATTCGTCATCCGAGAATGTCGTCAGAAACACCACGCGCGCCGCAGGGTCGCGCTCGAGGATCTCGCGCGCCGCCGATAGGCCGTCGCGTCCCGGCATCTGAATGTCGAGCAGCGCGATGTCGGGCGTGTGCTCAGCGTAGAGCGCGACCGCGTCGTCGCCATTGGCGCCGGTGCCCACCACCTCGATCTGCGGCTGGGCGCCCAGGATAATCTTGAGCGAATCGACCACCAAGCGGTCGTCGTCGACAACGATGAGCCTCATCGGCCCTCATCTCCTTGCTGTTTGGGAACGGTGGCAAACACGCGCCAGCCGCCGGCGCCGGCACGCGGGCCGGCGGAGAAGGTGCCGCCAAGCGCCTCGATGCGCTCGCGCATGGAGGCGAGCCCCATGCCCTCCGCAGCGCCGCGGCCGCTTGCTTGGACCCCGCCCGCGCCATCGTCGGTAACGACAAGCTGGTAAAACGACGGATGCTCCATGCACCGCACGGTAATGGTTTTGGCATGGGCGTGGCGCATGGCGTTGGAAAGCGCCTCGCGCAGCACCGCCGCAAAGCAGTTGGCGACGTTGGCAGGTGCATGCTCGGCCAAAACTTCAAGCTCAATCTGCGGGCCGCCGTCCGAGCGCGCGCCTTCAACAATGCGTTCGAGCTGCACGGAAAGGTCGACGGCGTTGTCGTTGAGCGCGTGGACGCTGGTGCGCACAAGCTGGAGCGCCTCGTCAACCGTGCGTTTGACGTCGGCGAAATCGGCGGCAACCCTGGGCTCGTCGGCGTGGACCACGCGTAGGGCTTCGGCCTGCAGTGAAGCGCGCGTGAGCTGGTGCCCGACGTTATCGTGGATCTCGCGCGCGATGCGGGCGCGTTCGGCGAGCGTCGCGAACTCGACTTCGTAGTCCTGGCGGTCGGCGAGGTCGCGGTTGCGCGCTTCGAGCGCGAGGGCTCGTTCTTGTAGCTCGTCGCGGGTACGGCGCATGCGCTGTTGCTCGCGCTCCAGTTGGGCGGTACGTAGCGATAGCAAGGTGGCGGCAACCGAAAGGATGGCGGTCAGCAGGAGCGTTCGGGTGGTGAGCGCGCCGCCGCGAAGGTCCGCGACAAGCGCGCAGACAAACACGGCGCCAATCGCCAGCGCGGGCCAGATGCGTTCACGGCGCACGCGTCGCGCGATGTCATAGAGGGCGAGAGGCGCAAACGGCACAAACGGCGGCACGACGACGGCCGCGATGATGTAAGCGCAGCTCGCGGCCTCGCTCGCGCGCCGGGTGCGTTTCCCCTGTGTGACCTCGGCCAGCGAGCTGGCAATAATGCCAAGGCAAAACGCCACAACCAGACGAGCGTCCACGGCAAGACCCATGGCGGCCGCAATACAGCACGCCAGCACGATCGATTTGTCGAAAAGCCTGTTCATACGGGTATTGTACGCGAAGCCGCGCGTGGTGGAGGGGCCACCCGGAGCAACCGTGACATTCCTCCCACGCGGCAAAGCGGGGGCACCGGCGGGCCGCGCGACCAAGCCCTACACTCGTGACAAAGCTCACTGGTGCGCGCCGGCGGCTCCTGCGATGATGCAATCGTACCGGGCCGCAACCAACAGAAGGGCCGCCTCATGACAGATATCGTCCGCGTCGAAAACCTCGTCAAGCGCTACGACGACCTTATCGCGCTCGATCACTTTAATCTCAGCATCGCCCCCGGCGAGATCTTTGGCCTGCTGGGCCCCAACGGCTCGGGCAAGACCACGTCCATCAACTGTATCCTGCAGCTGCTTGCCTACGATAAGGGCACCATCGAGCTGTTCGGCGAGCCCATGACGCCCGCTCGCTACGACCTCAAGCGCCGCATCGGTGTGGTGCCGCAGCAGGTGGCGGTGTTCGACGAGCTCACCGTGCGCGAGAATATCGACTATTTCTGCAGCCTTTACGTTAGCGACCGTAAGCGCCGCCGCGCGCTGGTGGACGAGGCGATCGACTTTGTCGGGCTGGGAGACTTTACCAAGTTTCGCCCCGGCAAGCTCTCGGGCGGCCTGGCGCGTCGCCTCAACATCGCCTGCGGCATCGCGCACAAGCCCGAGCTCATCTTCTTTGACGAGCCCACGGTGGCGGTCGACCCACAGAGCCGCAATGCCATCCTGGAGGGCATCTGCCGCCTGCGCGACGAGGGTGCCACGGTGGTGTATACCAGCCATTATATGGAGGAAGTCGAGCAGATTTGCAGCCGCATCATGATCATGGACGGCGGCCGCGTGCTGGCGCAGGGCACCAACGACGAGCTCAAGCGCATGATTCAGATGGGCGAGCGCGTGACCGTCGAGGTCGGCGCCGTCGAGCCCGCTACGGTCGAGCGACTGCGCGCCCTCGAGCACGTGCTTTCGGTCGAGCTGTCCGGCGGCGAGCTCGTCTGCGCCTGCGAGGCGAGCCCGCATAACCTGGTCGACATCCTTGACACGCTGCGCGCTGCCGACGTTGCGCTCGGCCGCGTGTGGAGCGAGCCACCGACCCTCAACGACGTGTTCCTCGAGATCACCGGCCGCGAGCTGCGCGACTAGGGGGCGGCCATGTTCAACACCATTATCATTACGGTCAAGACGCTGCTGCGCCGGCCGAGCACGTGGGTGTGGGGCGCTCTCTTTCCCATCGCGCTTTCCACGATGTTTATGTTTATGTTTGCGAACCTCAGCTCCGACGGCAAGATCGACCCGGTGCCAGTGGCCGTCGTAGCGGATGAGGCCTGGGACGCCTCGACCTTTAAGGATGCGGCGGCTTCGCTTGCCAAGGAAGGCGACGATCAGCTGCTCGAGATCTACGAGCTCGACGACGCAGCCGATGCGAACCGTGCGCTTAAGGCCGGCGAGGTTGCGGGCATCTATACGGTCGACGACGCGGGCGTACCCAAGCTCACACTGCTATCGAGCTACGACAGCTCGCGCGCATCGTCGGTGCTCACCGATCGCAGCATTTTGGAGACGGTGGCAAGCTCGTATACGCAAAATGCCGAGCTCATGCGCCAGATTGCCCAGGACAATCCGGCGGCGCTCGCCGACCCGGAGGCGGTTGCGCGCGCCCTGTCGCTCGAGGGCGGCACCCGCCGCGTAAGCCTGACACGCACCACGCCCGACGGCACGGTCATCTACTACTACGCGCTCTTTGGCCTGGTCGCGATGATGTCTGCCGAGTTTGCCGCCTTGAGCGTCGTCGACCTGCAGCCCAATCTGTCCGGCCTTGGTGCACGTCGCTGCGTGGGCGGTCTTTCCAAGACAGCGTCGCTGGCCGGCATCTTTGTCGGCTCGTGGCTGGTCTCCTTTGCCTCGATGACGATCGCGATCGGCTACGTGCGCCTGGTCGTGAGCGTCGACTTTGGCGGGCGCGAGGGGCTGTGTCTGGTGGGCGGTGCCGCTTCCGCGCTTGCCGCCACGGGCCTGGGGCTCTTTGTGGGCACGCTTCCCGTTAAGGGCGGCAAGGCGTCCAAGTCCGGCATCCTCACGGGCTTTGCTACCACGTGCGCCTTGTTCGCCGGCCTCTACGGCGAGCCGGCGATGGCGCTTGCCGACGACGTCGCCCGCGCCTGTCCGGCCGAGTGCTGGCTCAACCCCGTCAAGCTTATCTGCGACATGTTCAACCGCCTGTATTTCTTTGAGGACCTGGGTCCCTTTGTCATCCGTGCGGGCGCGCTGGTCCTTATGGCGCTGCTGTTCGTTGCCGCCGCTACGCTGATCTTTGGAAGGAGCCGCTATGAGCACCTTTAAGACCGCGCTTCGCATGGCGCTGGCGCACCCGTTCTACCTGATCATCTATACGGTGTTCATCTCGCTCATGGGCGTATTTATCGCGGCATCGGTGAGCTGGAACTCGTCGCAGCTCACCGAGTACAAGCCCTACGATGCCAACGTGATCGTGGTCGACCGCGACGACAGCGACCTTTCGCGTGCGCTTACCAAGCATCTAGGTTCGCGGTTTGACCTGGTCACGGGCGTCGGCGACGACACGTACGACCTTGCGGACGCGCTCTCCAAGAGCAACAGCGCCAAGGGCAGCGCCGACTGCGTGTTCTTTATCCCGGAGGGGTTTGAGGACGACCTCGTTGCAGCCGCCCGCGTGGGGGAGTCCCTGCCCAAGCTCGATGTGACCTACGGTGCCGGCACCATGGCGGCGGCGCTTTCGTCTGCCGAAGCCTTGCGTTTGATCTCGCTCGCGGGCGCTGCGGCGGCGCTTGAGCCCGCCGCTTCTAACGGCAGCGTCGCCAAGGCCGCCGAGCATGCCGCTGCAAAGCGCGCGGAGGTCCAGATCGAGCAGGTCAAGGTCGACTCGACTGCTGCTGCCACGCTCGAGTCGTACTTCAACTTTGGCGCGTACGCGATTATCTCGTCGGTCATCGTATCGGTGGGATTGGTGTTCTCGGGCATGAACGAGCCCGAGCGCGTGCGCCGCATGGATGCCAGCCCGGTCTCCGAGCGTCAGCGTTCGCTCGCGGTGTTCGCGGCCGCCGCCGTGCTCACCGTCTGCATTTGGCTCGTGTCGAGCATGATGGGCGTCGTGGGCTTTGCCGGCGCGGTTGCCGAGGTCGGCGCGGGTCGTGTGTGTCTGGCGCTGGCGGCGACGTTTGCTCTGGCGTGCACGCCGCTGGCCGTTGGCTTTACGCTGTCGAGCTTGGGCGCGCGCGAGGAGCTGCTCAACGGCGTGGGCAACTTACTCGGCATGCTCATGACGTTTTTGGGCGGCGCCTGGATGCCGCTGTCGCTCATGGGCTCGGCCGTGCAGACCGCGGCGCATTTTGTGCCGACGTATTGGGTGAACGACGCGATCGGCAAGGCGCTCGCCGCGGACCTGACGTCCACCGTGCTGGGGGACATCGCCTGCGACCTGGGCGTCACCGTGCTCTTTGCCGCGGCCATCGCCGCCGTAGGCCTAGCCCTCGCACGCACCAAATCCCACGCCTAGCCACCTAGTCATCGGGTACTCATTGGGGACAGACTTAAACGACCAAGAGTGGTCATTGGGGACAGACTTAAACGACTAGTCATCGGGGACAGTCTTTGCCGAACCGCCGGCTTGCCGGTCGGGTTGCCAAGGACTGTCCCTGGCTGTCGGGTGGCGAAAGAGTGTCCCTTGCGACTAGTCATTTAAGAACGTCCCCAATGACTAGTCTGAAATAAATCCCAAGCCTCGCCCAAAAATAGTTCGCCATGGTTTACTATTACCCTCATAAAGTAGTACAAGGCTAACAATGGGGGATAGCATGGCGACGAAGCAAGCCTACGTCCAGGTCAAGGGGCTCAAGAAGCACTACGGCGACGGTGATGCGCGCCTGACGGTGCTCGACGGCATCGACACGTCCATCAACCGCGGAGAGATCTGCGTCATGCTGGGGCCCTCCGGCTCGGGCAAATCAACATTCCTTAACCTGATCGGTGGCCTGGAGGATGCCGACGGCGGCTCCATCATGGTGGACGGCTGCGACCTCACGGTGCTCAAGCCCGCCGACCTGGGTGAGTACCGCCGCCGCGAGCTGGGCTTTGTCTTCCAGTTCTACAACCTGGTGCCCGATCTCACCATCAAGGAGAACATCGAGGTCACGGCGCACCTGTCCAAAAACCCGCTCAACATTGACGACCTGCTACGCTCGCTGGGCCTTTACGAGCACCGCAACAAGTTTCCGCGCCAGGTTTCGGGCGGCCAGCAGCAGCGCTGTGCCATCGGCCGCGCACTCGTCAAAAACCCGGGCCTGCTGCTGTGCGACGAGCCCACGGGCGCGCTCGACTATAAGACGTCCAAGGAAATCCTGCAGCTCATGGAGGATGTCAATCACGAGTACGGCTGCACCATCATCATCGTCACGCACAACGCCGCCATCGCCCGCATGGCCAACCGCGTGCTGCGCCTGCGCGACGGGCGCATCGTCGAGGATGAGCTCAACGAGTCGCCCGTCGCGGCCGCCGAGCTCGATTGGTAGGCGGCGCCATGGCACCTCTCGCAAAACGTCTCCCGCGCGAGCTGCGCCGCAATATCGGCAAGTACCTGGGCATCTTTTTGCTTATGTGCGGAAGCATCGCTCTCACCTCGGGCTTTTTGCTCGCAGCGCATTCCATCGGCTGCCTTATCGACGACATGCGCGATGCGTACACGATTGAGGACGGCCGCGTGACCACCTCCTTCGAGGCTACCGACGATCAACTCAAGGCCGCCGTGGACGCGGCTGGCGACGTCGGCGGCGTTACGCTCTACAAGAATTTTTCCATCGACGCCATCATCAAAAAGGCGACCGGCGACGACGGCACCAAGCGCACACTGCGCACCTATGCACACCGCACCGAGGTCGATATCGCGTCCTACTGCGAAGGCAAACAGCCCAAGGCGGACGACGAGGTGGCCATCGACCGTGTCTTTGCCACCAATAACAACCTGTCCGTGGGCGATAAAGTCGAGCTCGAGGGTCGCACCTACACCATCTGCGGCATCATAACCCAGCCCGATAGCCAGGCGCTGTTCCTCAACAATTCGGACTTTACGGTGAACACCATCACCTATGGCGTGGCCGAGGTCGCCGACGCCGGCTTTGCCGCGCTCGAGGATGCCGGCGGCGCGCCTGCCTACACGTACTCCTTTACCTTTACCGATCGCGACCTCCCCATCGCGGATCGCATCGATGCGGAGCAGGATATGGTCGAGGCGCTGACCGATGCCGATGCGCGCGTGGATGACCTCATCGACGCCGATTCCAACCAGGGCATTGGCTACGCGCGCGACGACGTAGACGGCGACTCCATGATGTGGACGACGTTGCTCGACATCATCATCGTGATCATGGCGTTTGTCTTTGTGGTCCTTACCGACGCCACCATCGAGGAGGAGAGCGCCATCATCGGCACGCTGCTCGCCAGCGGCTATCGTCGACGCGAGATCGTGCTGCACTACCTGGCACTTCCCGCCATAGTGGGCGTGGTCGCGGCGCTTTTGGGCACTGCACTCGGCGTTGTGTTCTTTACCGAGCCCATGCGCAGCCTCTATTACGGATCGTACAGTCTGCCGCCCTTCCAGGTGTACTGGAGCTGGGAGATCTTTGTGAAGTGCGCCGTGGTTCCCGCCGCCGCGCTCATCCTCATCACGCTGGTGGGTCTGCTCCGCAAAATGGGCAAGACGCCGTTGCAGTTCCTTCGTCACGAAGCGAGCGGCAAGTCGGGTACCAAACGTGGTATGCAACTGCCGGAGCGCATGGGTTTTGTTTCCCGCTTCCGCTTGCGTATCTTCCTGCGCAATCTGGGCAACTTCGCCACGCTCTTCGTGGGCATTGCGTTTGCCTCGCTGCTGCTGCTCTTTGGCCTGGCGATTCTGCCCACGATGACGCACTACGCGGACAACCTCGAGACAAGCCTGGTCGCCGAGCACCAGTACACGCTCAAGGCGCCGCTGGAGCTCGAGGGCACTGCCGAGGAGCGCGAGCAGTGGTCAGCACTCGAGCGCTTGCAGTCGGTTGACGGCGCGCTGCTTTCCGCCGCCCAAGATGCCGATGACGAGCTTGACGACGCGGCCGATGCGGCGCAGACGGCAGCCGATGCCGCGACCGCATCTCCGTCTGCCGAGAGCCTGACCGCGGCGCAGGATGCGCTTACCAAGGTCCAGGACAAGAAGGATGCGCTTTATGCGCGCCTCGATGACCTTGCCGATATCCTCGGCTGCAACCGCGACGAGGCTATCGACCTGATTGACAAGGCCTCTAAGATCGACACCGACAACGACGACATTCACCCGGTCAACACGATTGACAACGGCGCGGGCGCAATCGCGCAGGCCGAGAAATATGCCGTTTACCAGCTGCAATACGACCGCGGCGATGGTAATGGCGAGGAGACGATTTCTGTCTACGGCATCTCGCCCGTTTCGCGCTACTGGAAAGGGCTGGACGTCGGCGACGGACGCGTCGTCTTTGGCGGTGGCTTGCTCAACAAGTTTGGCTGGAGCGAGGGCCAGAAGGTCACGCTCATCGACAAGTACGAGGGTGAGTATTATTCCCTTGAGTACGCGGGCAAGGACTGTGCCTGGGGCTCCAAGTCGGACATGAATATCTATATGAGTATCGACGACTTTAATGAGCTGTTCGACAACGACGCCGCCTACTTTAACGGCTACGTGAGCAACGAGAAGCTCAACCTCGATGCTCGTTACTTTGCCGGCGACACCACGCCCGACGACATGCGCGCCGTGGGCGACCAGTTCATCGGCATGATGAGCAAAATGATCGGCATGATGGTTGGACTTGCGGTGTTCATCTTCCTGCTGTTTATGTACCTGCTGACCAAGGCGGTGATCGACCACAGCGCCCGTTCGATCAGCTACATGAAAGTCTTTGGCTACCGCGATAGCGAGATCTCGCATCTGTACATCCGCTCGATCACGTTGTGCGTGGCAGCGTCGCTCGTGCTGAGCCTGCCGGTCATCATTGGCTCGCTCACGGCCATCTTCCGCTCGATGCTGCTCGCCTACAACGGCAATATCGAGATCTACGTGCCCACTTGGTCCATGGCTGCATGCGTCGGTATTGGCTTTGCGACCTACCTGGTCGTGGCGCTGCTGCACACGCGCTCCATCAAGCGCGTCAGTCTGGCCGAGGCCCTCAAAGTCCAAGAGTAGTCGTTTAAGAACGTCCCCAATGACTAGGTTCCGTACTTGTGTTAGCGCCGGGCGATTTTAGCCGCTAATAGTCAAACTATTTTGACCAATCCCG
>CATXWM010000020.1 GCA_958403205.1 uncultured Collinsella sp.
GGTGCGGGAACGGCCTATTTGCTCAATGTGTTCGGCTGAGATCGGAAATCAACCGTTAGCGACCATGGCGCCCGAGCCGTCGAGGTAGAACCACGTACCGCCGATGTTGAGCCAGCCAGTGACCATCGCACCGGAAGCGTTGGCGTAGTACCACGTCCCCGAAACGTTGATCCAGCCGGTCAGCATGACACCATACTCGTCGAAATAATACCAAGTTCCACCGATATTATGCCAACCGGTCAGCAGTTCGCCACTGGAGGTCGCATAGAACCACTTTCCATAGATGGAGTCATAGAGCCAGCCGCTATGCTGCATGCGGCCATCGGCGTTGGCACCAGGGGTGTTCAGGAAGTAGTTCTTGCCGTCAATCTGAACTCGGCCGTATGCCATATCATGGCTTTCGGGGTAGAAGTAATACTTGTCCCCACCGATAGACTGCCAGCCCGACACCGCGATCCCGTCAGCGCCAAAATAGTACCAAACAGCTTCGTATTCGTTATGCCACTGGTTCGTGACCATGGCGCCAGTTTCGGGATCGAAATAGCGAAGGTTGCCGTCCTCGCACCGAACGAGTCCAGTCTTCGGACGACCGTCGGAACACCATTCCGTAATCGGTCCACCGCCTCCGTCACCGCCAGCAATATCAGCAAATGAGGGCACCGGGGCAACCGTCATGCAGGCAGCGGCAAATGCAACAACTCCCAGCACTGTTAGTCCGCGCCATCTTTCTCGAAGGTTTTTCATACGACATCCTTTCTCCGAGATTTAAGGCTCTCTTAAGTTATTTTTAAACTATCAATTCAGTATTTCAACGGGAAATCGATAAAAGGTGTCTTTGTAACTGCAATTTAAATATGAGTCGCCACACCTCAACCGTTACGCTAAATAGCTTCTGAGTCAAACCGAGCACAGAAGCGAACCAATTTAATTAATACGGCCACCTAAAAAATCCTGACACACGTTTTCGATATGACAAGAGCTGCTTGAACGAGGAGTACTTGAACCCCACCGCTCTTGCGGCTCTTGAAGATACTTTGCCGGAACTTGGCATTACTTCGCACTAAAACGAGAAGTACTCACTGTCGGAGGATAGGTTTGGTCCGAGCCACGGGTCGCCATCGAGGAAGAACTCAGGCCAGCGCTGAATGAACAGCGCTTGCTCGCGCTTCCAGCGGCGCAGTTTTTCCTCGTTGGCCTCTTCCCTGCCGCGCGAGGTGAACTCGTAGTGGTACAGCTCGGCATAGGGCGTAAAGATGGTGCGGAAGCCCGCCTCCCACACGCGCAGACAAAAGTCTGCGTCGTTAAAACCGACGGCAAATTCCTCGTTATAGCCTCCGACCTGCTCAAATACGTCGCGTCGCACCATCTGGCAGGCGCCCGTCACGGCGCTAAAGTTGCCCGGGCGCACAGCACGGGCAAGATAGCCCTCGCGCTTTGCCGAGAAGTCCTGGTTGGCATGGGCAAGTGCGCCGCGCACGCCAACCAAAATGCCGGCATGCTGCACCAGATGATCGGCATAGTAGAGTTTGGCGCCCACCACGCCCGCATCGGGACGCTGCAGATAGCCCATCGTCTCTTCGATAAAGTCGGGGCTTATGACCTCGGTATCGTTGTTGAGCAGCAGCAGGTAGTCGCCCTTGGCGTGCTTCACACC
Source organism: uncultured Collinsella sp. (assembly GCA_958403205.1). Lineage (GTDB taxonomy): Bacteria > Actinomycetota > Coriobacteriia > Coriobacteriales > Coriobacteriaceae > Collinsella. Next base: position 1,655 of record CATXWM010000020.1, read on the forward strand.
AAAATTGATGATCTGAGAGTAATTGAACTCGCCCGGCCAGTACACAACACGTGCGTTACCCTTGCCTTCGGATACTACAGCCACGCGCTCTGGCAGGGTTTCGTAATACGCAAACGTCTCCGGGGCTTTGCTGTTGTTCTCCACCAAGACGATCTCGTAATTGGCATACGTTGCCTTCTGAGCGATCGACATCACGCAGGCATCGAGCGTCTCAATGTGATCCTTGGTGGGAATCACAATACTCACCAGCGGCGCAGACTCCGGCAGCGCATAACGCATGCGATAGACAAACGGCGTCTCGGTCTCCTCGACCGTTCCGCAAATGCCCAGCGCGTTAAAGTGGCGCTGCAGCGCAAGACGGCCGGCTTCGATAGCATACGGCTTGCTATCGGCAGAGCCGTCGGCGGTCGATCCCGGATGCACGCGCCAGTGATACAGCACATGCGCAACGTGCTCAAAGCGCGCGCCGGCTGCAAGGCAGCGAAGCGTCAAGTCGTAGTCCTGGGCACCCGCAACGTCTTCCGGGGACGTGCCAATACGATCGATTAGCGCCTTCTCCACCATCAGGAAATGCGTCACGCAGTTATGGCTATAGAGCAGATCGACGTTGAGCTGCGTCTTAAAGACAGGCTGACCCCACTCCCCCGTTTTCTGGAACATGTCCTCGTCGCAGAACAGGACCTGGGGGCGCTCGCCCTCGGCCGCCTTATTCAGCGCGGAAACATACTGGAATAACGCGTCCGGCTCCAGAATGTCATCGTGGTCCAAGAACGCGATGTAGTCGCCCGTCGCTTGCTCGATACCTGCGTTGGTGTTGACCACAATGCCGCCGTTGCCGGGAAGCTCGATGCGACGGATGCGCTCGTCATTGGCGGCAGCCGCAAGATTGGCCACCGCATCCCATTCGGGCGAGGCGTCCATAAGCAACAATTCCCAGTTGTCATAGCTCTGGGCTAGCACCGAGTCCAGCAGCTCGCGCAGGTAGACCCGATCAGTCTTATAGCACGGCACCACAATGCTCACGAGTGGTCTATAGGCAAAAGCCACCGAAGCGACACGCTGGCACGCTAAATCGCCCGGCTTTGCGCGATGCTGCTCAAACCAACGTCGATAAGCCGCGTCGTCTGCACGCGCGTCCTTCATGCGGTTCCAGCTGTCGTCGACCATGCCGTTGTACAGGCGACCATCCATAGCGCAAAAACCACTCTGAATCTGCTCCGTGGGATCGCTCGCAATCGCGACAAAATCTCGTATAACCTGAGGCATCTCAACGCTCAGATACGTTTTATTGACGTGGCATCCGTTCTGCTGCGGCACATCGACCTGCGATTCAAACACATGCACGGTAGCATCGATGGCATTCATATGCGTATCGAAGATCTGGAGCTCAGGCGCGCACTGGGGGTCTCCCGCCCACTTGACCTCAAAGCGCCACACCGCGCCGTCGTCTGCCGGCAAATAGCGAATGGCATCGATCTCGTAGCGACCGAAGCATTCGCCACGCTGCGCATCGCGGATAAGCGCGCACAGCGCAGGCTTTGCTTTGTAGTTAATCTTGGATTCCAGCTTGGCCACGCGGCTATCGAGACGAATGGCGCCAAGCTTTTGGCCACCGGACACAAATGCAGCGTCGATCGCAGAGCCATCCAAAAACGGAAGCACCAAGACAGCGAGCTCGCGCTCGTAATCGGAAACGGAAGGGCAAAGCGCCAGCACACGGCCATGATCGACTGGGAACACCAGCGACGGCACACAAGAACCGCTCGTTGTCGCATGGGCAAACGCCTGAGAACCCTCCCGCTCGATAAGCGCGGCGACATCCTGACCGGCAAAACGAAGCAGCACAAACAGACGGCCCTGACTGCGGCAAAGTGCCAAACGCTTGATACTCATCTACACTTCTCGCTTTCCAAGGGCGTTCGCTGCCATGCGTTTGCAGGCACCCAGGCGCCCAAACCTCAAGACGTCGTAATCGAACATGAGCTTTTTGCACGCACGGGCATTGGGGGCATTGCTGGTAAGCGCTGCACGCACCATAGCAGCAACAGAAGGAGCGCATTGCGCGAGCGCAGTATCGCTGCCCACGGCAGAGCCGGCAAGCGCCGTGGCAACGGCAGCAAACACCTTGCCGCAGTCCGTACCCAACAGCCTGAGCGCATCGTACAGCACCAGATCGCACAGGAAATATGCCAGGTCATCGGCATGCTGGGCATCGAGACCATCGCGCTGCCAGTCAGCCAGCACCGCGGAGTAAATCTTCACGTGCTCTAGCAGGCGCGTCTCGTCGTCATAGCGCATGGTGTCCATGAGCGAGCCCTTGCGCGCCACACGGTAGTCATACAGCTTGTTCGAGATAAGCGCGGTCTTGCACGAACGACCGTACACGGCAAAATCGAAGACCTGGTCCTCGCCATACTTAACGGTTTCGTCGAACACGATCCCGTTGCCCAGCAAAAACTCACGCTTGCAGGCGGTGCGCCATGCAAAGGGGCGAGACGCTTCCTTAAACAGCAGGTCGGTGCTATAGCCCTCAAATGACACATCGCGCGGGCTCAGCACATAGTTAAGCCACGGATACCCCGCCTCGAGCGGATACGGATTCGCGCCAAAGGTCAAAGCGTCGCAGTCCTCGCGCTCAAAGGCATCGACGATCACGCGGCATGCATCGGGCGTAAAGCGGTCGTCGGAATCCAAGAACGCGACGATAGGCGCCGTGGACGCGGCGATGCCTGCATTACGCGCACTCGACAGGCCGCCGTTCTCCTTATCGACCAGCGTAAAGCGCGCGTCCTTTTCGCAATAGGCAACCGCAATATCGCGCGAGCCGTCCGGCGAGCCATCGTTGACCAGCACGCCCTCCCAATCGGGCATGTCCTGCGCAAGCAGGGAGTCCAGGCACCAGGTCAGGCACTCCTCCACTTTATAGATGGGAACGACAACGGAAATCTTGGGGGTAGCCATAGTCAAGTGCTCCTACCGTGCGACCGGAACGTCATCGGGGTGCGGGTTGTCGCCGTAGGTGCGCTGATACGTCAGCACACGCCAGACCAGCGGCAGGCCGCCTATCTTAAAGTAATGCTTAAACGTATTGAGCTTGCCAGGCTTCTTAAAGTCAAAGCGCGAATCGATATAGGCACGGGGCGACTTGACCATCAGGCGCAAGTCGGTCTCGCCACGCGGGTCGAACAGCGACAGATCAAAGCGACCAGCATCCCAATCGGCCTTGAGCTCGGGCGAGGCCTTCTGCCAAAACTGCTCGCGCAGCTCATCGACCAAACGCTCGTCATTCCAACGATACGTATCGACCTTCATGCGCATTAAAATCCCCTGGAGCTGAGCCTTGAGCTCGGGACGCTCATCCAAAAAGCGCTGCATCTCGGCATATTCGTCGCATACGCAAAACACCTTGTTGGGCGAATTAACGGAGCTCTTCTCGTTATCCTGGCGATAGCACAAAATGGGGTCCGCAATAAACGCGGCACGCTCGGCGCAAGCCCAAACCTTAAAGTTAAAGCCTGCGTCCTGATACGAGGCACCCGGCGTGGGAAGGAACCGAATCTGATTGTCGTTGAGGAACTGGCGCCGATAGATAGCCGACCAAATGGAAGGTTTGCGGTAGAAGATGCCCGGGCGATCGACGGGGCGATACGCGGCGCCCGTCATATGCTCGTCGATAATCCCAAACAGCTCACGGCGCTCGCTGGGCGTGGACCAATACAGGTAAAAGTCGCCCTTCACCACATCGGCATGCTCAGCATCGGCCTTGGCGACCAGCTTTTGGAGCGAATCCTCAAACATAAAGTCGTCGGACTCAAGGATGCCCACGTACTCGCCGCGCGCCATCTCCAGGCCGCGGTTCATCGAGTCGCCGTAGCCGCTGTTGGCCTTGTCGATCATCTTTACACGGGAGTCGCGCTCCATGTACTCGCGGATGATATCTGGCGAGCTATCGGTTGAGCCGTCATTGATACAGATAATCTCGATGTCCTTGAGCGTCTGCGCAACGGCGGAATCGAGGCACTCGCGCAGGTAGCGCTCAACATTGCAGATGGGAACAAGCAGCGAAACTTTAGGGGTATCAGAGTTCTGCAAGAGAACCTCCTGTTGGATAGCGTGTAACAGGGTTATTTTAGCAGCCGCGTTACGGCGGGCGGCAGCGCTTGGAATTAGATAAAGCGCTCCAGGCAGGCTTTGAGACCGCGAGTCGAAAGATAGAACAGCGTGGCGTCTGCCATCGAAACGCCCGAGGTCGCCGCAACGAGCTTCTGGGCAACACGGCAAACGGCGCCCTTAGCAGGCATATCCGCCCACTCCGTTCCCAAAAACGTCGTAAGGTCCATGTTGACGCGAGCCACCACGTGATGGAAGTCATCGGCATCCAAGCGCGCCAGGTCGAACACAATTAGGTCCAAAAACCAAGTTATCAGCTCGCCGGGGCACAGGTCCAAAAGACCGTAGGCCGCCCAGTCCTCCAAGACCTCCTCGAGCATCCTCATGTGGGCGTCAAGCTTTTTGGCGCGAGCCTCGGCACTGTTGAACTCGTGCGTCGCCGATTCACTCTCCATCACGTAGTGGTAAAACTTATCCGGCATGACGACGGTCTTGCGGGCAAGCGCATAAGCCGCAAATTGGAAGACGACGTCCTCGCCCAAAGCCAAACCGGGGGCGAAGCGAATACCTTCGCGATTGAGCAGCTCGCGCGAAAAAGCCGCGCGGCAGGCATAGGGCTGCGCATTCGAATGGAACAGCAGTTGGGGATCACGGGCGCCGAAGGTACCAGCTTTGGGGCTCATGAGTTGCTGGATGCGTTTGGGGGCGGCATCAGCAGGTTCACAGACGCCGCCAAAGACGGCGGCCTCGGCATCTGCAGACTCCATGGCATGCAGCACGCGCTTGACCGTCTGGGCATCGATGTAATCGTCGGCGTCCACAAAAAAGACGGTCTCGCCCTCGGCGGCATCGATACCGGCATTTCGAGCGCATGAGACGCCCGCGTTTTCCTGGTCAATCACCAGCACGCGATCGTCGGCCTGCGCGATCTGGCGCAACACGTTCAACGAATCATCAGTCGAACCGTCGTTGACGCAGACAACCTGAATCGAGCGCTCGGACTGGGCCAACAGCGAATCGAGGCATCGCTGAATGGAGCGCGCAGAGTTGTAAACGGGGACGACAATGGTAGCTTTAGGACACGAGGCCTCTCCCATGCCGACCTACCCCCTCAGCGATTCGATGAGGAAGGCGGCAACCACGCCTGGGCCTCCAACCGAGGCGTAATACTTAGCACGCCCCAAGGCACCATCCGTCGCAAAACTCGGATGCTCGTCAACCCAGCCCTCAGGATCTTTGAGGATGGCAGCGAGATTCGCGCGCTTCCACGGCTTGAGGTCGTCAAGCGAAAACTCCCCCGCGTCCAAGGCCGCCTGAAATTCCTTGGCCATCTGCACCAGGAACTCCTTATAGAACTTAGGCGCCAGGCGCACGTAGTTCCACATGTACGAATCGTACTTAATGAGCTGATTGAACTTGAGCATGCGCGCGACGTCATCACTTGCGTGGCTGCGGGCATAATCCTCTCGAATCCAACGTTCAATCTCGGCATACTCGGTATTAACGCAAAAGACCTTAGCCGAAGAATTGACCGAGGAATTCTCGTTGTCCTGGCGATACGACAACACGGCATCGTGCAGGTAAATAGCCTTATCGGCGCACGCGATCACCTTAAAGGCGAATGACGTGTCCTGAAAGGATGCCCCCGGAGTCGGCAAGAACTTGATGCCGTTGCGCTCAAGAAAATCGCGACGGTACACAGCCGACCAAATCGACGGTTTCTGCTTAAAGAACTGCGTCGTGTCGCTCGGGTGCACCGGCTTACCGCAGTCCTTGGCCTTAAACATCTCGTGCAGCGAACGGCGCTCCTCGGGCTTAGACCAGTAGAAATCAAAGTTCGCCTTCGCAAAGTCGGCATTATTGCTATCGGCGGCCGAGACAAGCTTTTCGAGTGCGTCGAGCGTCATATAGTCATCGGACTCCAAGATGCCAACGTACTTGCCACGCGCCATCTCCAGACCGTGGTTCATCGAGTCGCCGTAGCCGCTGTTGACCTTGTCGATCATCTTGACGCGCCCATCGCGCTCCATATACTCGCGGATAATCGCCGGCGAGTTGTCGGTCGACCCGTCGTTAATGCAGATGATCTCAATATCCTTGAGCGTCTGCGCCATGGCGGAATCGAGACACTCGCGCAGGTAGCGCTGAACATTGTAAATGGGAATAAGTAGCGACAGAACAGGGCTGCCAGAGGCGTTAGTAGACAAATGTGCTCCTTAGGAAATACCTGTCGTTTCATGGTATCAAAGGGTCAGCGCGCCAGCGGGCGTTTATATAATCTATGGAGCCTCTTGCGGGCAAAGCAGCCCCACATCATGCGGCGGGCCCATGGCAGGTTCCTGCGTTTTATTCAAAGCTTGCCGTCAAGGTGCGCCGAGCCTTTACAATAGGACAGTCCCAAGGACGTATTCGATAGCTTCCGTGCAGCGCTCGCCCGCCGCGCGTGAAAGGATATATTGCCCCATGCCTTCAACCCTTCCCGCTCCCATCGACAAGCTCGCCATTGTCGTCGTTACGTACAAGCGCCAGGAACTCCTGGCCAACTTGTTCGACTCTATGACCGAGCTCACGGCAACGCCCTGGCGCATCGTGATTGTCGATAACGAAAATTCGCGCGAGACCGAGGCTATGTGCTCCGCATTCAACGAGCGCCTGGCCAACCTGTGGGGCATCGACACAGAGCAGCCCGACGCGCAGGGCGGCACCGACCGCGTCATCTACGCCCCGCAGCTCGAAAACGGCGGCGGTGCGGGCGGCTTTTCCGCCGGCACTAAATGCGCCTACGACCTGGGCGCCCAGTGGTTCTGGGTGATGGACGACGACGTGCTCGTCATCCCCGAAGGCATCGAGCGCTTGGCCAAATGGACTGACCGCTACGATGTTATCCAGGGTTCGCGCCTGGACTTCGACGGCGGCGCCTTCTTTTGGCAATACCAACTCATCCTTTCGCTCGGCATTCCCAACCCTGTCGCCAAGTGGGACTTGGGCCCCGAGGGCTACCGCGCCATGAACCAGCTGTGCTTTGAGGGCGGCATGTTCTCGCGCCGCGTGGTCGACAAGATCGGCCTGCCCGACGCGCGCTTCTTTATCTACGGCGACGATGCCTGCTACGGCTACGTGGCCAGCCAGCACTTCCCCGCCGCCGTTGTTGCCGACGTGGTGCTCAAGCGCGCCCGCGCCGTCTCTAACTGGGACATCGCCGGCAAACGACAGCTCAACTCCACGAGCGACACCAACCGTTACTACATCATGCGCAACCGCGGTTATCTGGCCCGTTACATGCAGATTTACGGCGACTATCACCCCGTGCTGTTCCGTCTGGGCAATGTCGCGACCTTCTGCAAGGAGTTCATTCGCCTGGCTGCCGTTGACAAGTGCTTTAAGACAGGTATTCCGGCGCTGCGCCGTGGCATGAAGGACGCCCGCAAGATCGTTAAGGATCCCAACTGGAAGCCCATGCCGCCCATGAAGGACACGGAGTAACAGAAGCCGGAAACACCTCAGCGCTTAAAGCCGCTGGTGCACCGTAGCCACATGCTGTCCATCAAACCCAAACCCCCAGCGCATGCGGCCAACGCCGGGTCGCGGCACACGGATTTCGTCGATGCCGTCGCGCTCTATGTCGAGTAGCGACTGCACGGCCAGCAATTCCAGGCCCAGCGCATCCACATCGGGGTCATACATCAAGTTAATCGTTATCAGCGGGCGCTCGTCCAGCATGCCAATCGTGTCTGCTACGTCGAACACAGCACCCGTAGGGAAAACCTGGATGTCCCAGCGACCCGCGCCACACTTTCGCCTCGAGGCAGGATTGGCATAGCCCGGCAAGCCAAAGCAGAGCCCCTGCAAGAGCAGATGATATGGCAGCGGCTTATCTAGGTCGGTCTCACCGATTCCCGCATCCCCCAGGATGCGGCTTAGCGCCCGCCTCACGGTATCCTCGTTCCCACGGCACAGCCCGTCGCGAAACGCATCGACGTCTCGAATGTCTTCGGCAGCGCACTCAAACCACTCAACAATCACTAGACGCAAGACCTGGCGAAGCTCTTTATTAGGCAATCGCAAAACACGGAGGCGATCGCCATGCTCTGGCTCCTCAGTCATATCTGTCGTCAGGAAACCGGACAGATACAGCGCTGTCCACATGCCATCGTCAGGCGAGACATCTGGCTCTGCAGTGCCTAAACAAAGCGGGACCTCAGCACACCCATGGGCCTGGAGCAAATCGAACAAGACCGAAAGGCGGTCGAGATTCCACCCGGCAACTACCCTACTCAGGCAATCCGCATACCCATACAGATCGGCGCGCACAGGCGCCGTGCAGCCTCGGTCCAAAAAACCGACCACACGCGCTGGACTCGAGCAATAGGCCCTACCAAACCGATATCCCTCGAGCCATTCACGCGCATCATCAAGGTATTCCTCGCGCCCAGCATGATTCAACAGAGCCTGGACCTCGGCATCAGAAAAGCCGAACCAACGGTCGCACCACGTCGAAAGCGGCGTCGACAGACAATACGAGCAGCCATACAAAGAAAGCGCCGCTTCGGCAGGGCCGGGATACTCCCCCATCAGACACGTCAGCCGCAACGAATCGCGCGCAGTGGCAATGGCGTCGAACAGCACGCGATCGAATAGCCCTGCCGGATCGGCGCCGGAAGCGCCCCTCGCGCTCGCACGGCCCAACCACGCCGCGTCGTACCCATCAACGAGCAATACAACCTGCTCATCGCAGGCCATCTCCAGCAGCTCTATGAGCACACCGAGCACCGAGTCAACCTCGTCCGCGCTCGCCACGCCGCGCGCGACGCGTTCGATGTGACGCACCTTATCTCGAGCTAAATCCGGAGCCCCCAAGAGCGCCAACAAGCGAGCGCACTCGCCCGAAAGGGCATCGCGCACGACGACGGCAACAGCGGGGCCACGCCTCGTAGCGCCAGAAAAGTCCAGCGATATCACCGGATAGCAAGCATACTCATCCCGATAGCGCCCGCCGTTCGCATCCCAAATCTGAGCATCGGCAAACAAACGCTGACCAGCGCGACCGACCGCTGGACGCTCCAGAAAAGCCCTGAGCATCGACAAGTTCATGCTCTTGCCAAAACCCTCGGGTCGACAGCACACCACAACGGACGCGTCGCAGTCCAACACATCGGCAATAAACATGGTCTTGTCAACCAGCACGCAGCAACCAAGTGCCTCCGCATAGTCGTGTATGCCAATGGGCAAAACCGCATCGTCGGCACAGCCGATCAAGCGCACGCCAAAGCCAGCAGCACAATCAACATTTGCCTGTTCAGACACCAAAACGTTCCCCCTAAATCGCAGCACGATGCCAATTGTAATGACCGCATCGCATGTACCGATGTCGCCGCGCGAACATATCGGGCAACGGTAGCAACAAGAGGTATGAGGGGGCATAACTAATCGTTGCACAACAAAACGTGGCCCGATGCATTCGCACCGGACCCCGTCCCAACTCTTTAGTTATCTGGCAACCGAGAGGCTACTCCTCCGAGCCGTCCTCCCCAGAAGCTTTCTTCTGCTGATCGAGCTTATGCTTACCACTTACGATAGACGTAGCGCCCAGTGTGGCCAAGCTTGCACTGGCAAGGCTCGCCATAACGATAAGGTCGCCCGTCTTGGGCATGTTACCGCCAGATGACTTGGTCGTTGTAGTCGTCGTGGTTGTAGTGGTCACCGTCTTGGAGTCATTTTGCTCTTGGGCCTGGTTGTCAGCACCGCTCTTGTCGTCGTCTTCGGGCTGTTTCTTTTCGCCCTCGGTCTTGCTCTCGTCCTTCTTCTGAGCGGACTCGTCGCCCTTTTCCTCAGAGCTAGAACCCTTATCGGATTCAACCTTCTCGGAAGACTCGCCCTTGGAGTCGCCCTTTGCGGCCTCGGCCTTTTCCGTGGAAACCTGATCAGAGTTGTCCTTGTTCTGGGTCGAGCCGTTATTGACACCAGCCATCAGCGAAGAGCCCAGCGTGGAACCAAGCTGCACGGAGAAAGAAGGCTTCTTGTCCGGTGAAGCAACGGGAGCGTCCGGCGCCTTATTCGAGTCGTCCTTGGAAGCATCGGAATCAGAAGCAGCGCCAGTGTTAGAGTCATTGCTAGAACCAGTATCGGCGGAAGAATCGCTCGAGCCAGTGGAAGAGTCAGAGGAACCAGCGTCGGTCGAACCAGAGGCGGCGCTGCCCGTATTGCCGGCAGAGCTTGAAGACGAATCGCCCGCAGCAGAGCCGTTCGAATCGGAGCCGTTCGAGGTGGAACCGTCGTTGATAGTGCCACCAGCAGAGCCATTACCGTCAGCATCGGTCGAGGGCGCATCCATCCTGTCATCGTTGGCATCGTCACTCGAGCCGTCATTCGAATCAGGCGTCGGCGAGGGCGCCGGCGTAGGCTCGGTCTGCACGGGCGTCGCAGCGGCAGCGGCCTCGTCCTCGGCGATATAAACCAAGCAGTCCTTCAGCTCGTTACGGTAGCGGTTCTTCCAGCCCTCATGATACTGGGGCTGGCTCGAATACTTGGTCGCCACGTTATTGACCACGCTGTTGGAAAGCGCCGTCACAAACTCGCGATCAGTCATACTGTTAGAAAGGTTTGCCCAACGGAAGAAGTCCCTGCAACCACCGGTGCCGCACATGTTGGTGATGCTCCATACCATGCCCTTGACGCAATCGGCGCGACCCGAAATATCAATACCCAGGCCGCTCTTGAGCCACGCCTCGGTCACCGCATAGTACGAGTTGTACGCATAGGCATCCTGCAGAGCCGAAAACTCAGCAGGGTCGGTGTTATAAGCGCCCTGGAAGGCCTCCTGCGCAATACGGCCCAACTCGGTGAGCTGGCCGTTCTCGTACATGGCATTGCTTGCGTTGGAAATCTCGCTGCCGCGATCAATCGCATCCTTGAGCATGCCGTACTTGGCAGAATCGTAGTTGTAAACCTGCTTCATAAACGGAATGAGCGACCAGCGGCGATCAAACTGATAGTAGCCCAGTGCGTTATAGCCGTCACCATACGAAAATCCCTGGTTGTAGTTACCATGGCTCTCGTACTTGGTAAAGTACTTCATCTCGGGAGTCACGTTGACAAACGAAACGCCCTGGACCGACCTCAGCACGCCCGAGAAGGACTGCTGGGTGTAGAGACCCTTATCGATATCGGTGGCATCCGAGGCAACGCCCGGCGTGGGCTCCTCGGCAGCGGCGGGTGCCGGCGCGGAAACGGCGCCAAACGAAAGCGCCAACGTCAGGCCCGCGACAATAGCAGAATGCTTGGGCTGCATAAGATCCTCCCTGCATTGGTATAGTTAAAGTGCAGTTTGCAAAGATAAGAGTAAGTATTGCAGCTCGCCCGTTGTTGCACAACAACCCCTCGGTAAACGGCAACAACCCTCCGCGAAATCTTAAGGAATTAAACAAACTGGTCGTCGGGCGCCATCAGAAGCTCGCCGTATCGCTCCATCAGCCCGTCCCTCAACTGACAGAAAGCGGGGATATAGACGTTCAAGATGCGCTGAATCAAGTCTTGAGCGAGCTTGTTGTCGTAGATATGGACGTTCGTATTGCGGTCTCTGAGCATATCTAGCCAGGCCGCCTCATCAATAAAGTCGTAGAATCGGTACGACTCCTTCAAGATGGCACGAGGAGACCCCGACGCGGCAAGCGTGGCGCCCTCATACTCGAGCAGACGCTTAAGGAGCTTCCAGCTCAGTTCAAATTGAAGATTGAACTTATTAATCAATCCACTCTGAACAAAATCATTGTTGAGATCCTGATTGGGCGCATCCTCAAGATTCGCCAAGGCGCTGACAAAGTTCTCATATTTTTTCATACAGAATCACACCATCCCTGGCAATCTCATCGAGCAATTGCTGCGATAAGGAGTCGTCGAGATTGACGACATCTACATCTAAAAGAGTATCAAGATGTTCCTCGATTAAATATAAGAAACGGCCGAAATCTCGGCAACCTGCTACGGCGATGTCAATATCGCTCTTGGGCAAGTTGTCGCCTCGAGCACGAGAACCAAACAACACGACCTTCTCGGCGTCACATTCCCGAGCAAAAACTTCGATTTGCTTGTACACCTTGTCGAGGGATGCCATTTGCACCCCTACAGCTTAATGTTAAAGTTGATCTCGGGGACGGCGGCCAGGTCGGCCAGCGTTACGCCGTCGACGTACTTTTCGATCACGTCGTCCAGGCCGCGCCAGAACTTGACGGTCGAGCAAAGATCGCTGCGAGTGCAGCTGTTGTCGATGCCATCGCACGCCACTGGAGCCGTGCTGCCCTCGACGGCGCGCAGGATGTCGCCGGCACGTACCTCGGCTGGATCCTTGGCCATCATGTAGCCGCCGCCCTTGCCGCGCACGCTCTTAAGCAGGCCCGCCTTCATAAGCGGACGAACCAGCTGTTCCAGATACTTTTGTGAGATATGCTCGCGGTCGGCAACCTCGCGCAGGGCAATCTTGCCCTCGGCGTCGCCCAGCGCCGCGATATAGATCATCAGACGGAGGGCATAGCGGCCCTTAGAAGAAATGAGCATACCTACCCTCTCATCGTAGCCGAGACAAAATACCAGGCTTGTTTGTCCCAAATCTTATGCACGCGGGGCAAACAAGCCTGATTATTATGTCCCACATCTAAAAAGTCGAGTGGATTAGTCGGGTTTTCCCTTGACTAACGCCGAACCCATAGTAACTTTATTCCGAGAAGATTCCTAGGGTTTAGTACACCTATGAGTACACCATATACAGAGAGGGACAGCATGAGCGCAAATCCGCTGCTTTCCATCGAAGGTCTGACCGCCTCCGTGGACGAGAAGACCATCCTCCACAACGTCAACCTCAACGTCGCCGCCGGCGAGACCCACGTGCTGATGGGACCCAACGGCGCCGGCAAGTCCACCCTCGGCCACCTGGTCATGGGCGACCCCGTCTACACGGTCAACGACGGCACTATCGTCTTTGACGGCCAGGACATCACCGAGCTCACCACCGACAAGCGCTCGCGCGCCGGCCTGTTCCTGAGCTTCCAGGCACCGGTCGAGATCCCCGGCGTGCCGCTGTCGAGCTTTTTGCGCGCCAGCATCGCCGGCCGCCCCGGCCTGGAGATGAAGGGCAAGGAGTTCCGCCGTCGCGTGAAGGAGCTCGCGGCCGAGCTCAACATGGATACCGCCTATCTCAACCGCGAGCTGGGCGTGGGCTTCTCGGGCGGCGAGAAGAAGAAGGTCGAGATGCTCCAGCTCCTGTTGCTGCAGCCCAAGCTCGCCATCCTCGACGAGACCGACTCGGGCCTAGACGTCGACGCCCTGTCCACCGTCAGCCACGGCATGGACGCCTACCGCAAGAGCTGCGACGGCTCCATGCTCATCATCACGCACAACACGCGCATCCTGGAGCACCTGGATGTAGACCGCGTCCATGTTATGGTCAAGGGCCACATCGTGCGCGAGGACGACGCCTCGCTCATCCCCTGGATTGACAAGAACGGTTTTGAGACCTTCGAGCGCGAGGCCGCCGAGCAGCGCGCCCAGGCCGAGGCCGCCGCTACCGAGCAGCAGGCGTAAAGGGGCGACGCAATGACCAAGAACCGCACCGAGGTCGCGGACATCGACCGCAGCCTCTACGACTTCACCTATGGCGAGGAGGGATTCGAGCGCCTCGACGCCGGCATCACGCCCGACATCGTGCGCGAGATCAGCGCCAAAAAGGACGAGCCGCAGTGGATGCTCGACCTGCGCCTCAAGTCCCTCGAGATCTTCAACCGCTTCCCGGATCCGACGTGGGGCCCCTCCATCGAGGGCCTGGACATGGACAACATCGTCACCTACGTCAAGCCCAACACCGATCAAAAGCACGACTGGGAGTCGGTGCCCGACGACATCAAGAACACCTTTGAGCGCCTGGGCATCCCCGAGGCCGAGCGTAGCTACCTGGCAGGCGTCGGCGCGCAGTACGACTCCGAGCTGGTCTACCACAACATGCAGGACACGGCGTCCAAGATGGGCATCGTCTACTCCGGTATTGAGGAAGCCCTGCACGACCCGCAGTGGGAACCGCTCATCCACGAGAAATTTATGACGCTCATCCCGCCCACCGACCACAAGTTTGCGGCCCTGCACGGCGCCGTATGGTCGGGCGGCTCGTTTGTCTACGTGCCCAAGGGCACCAAGCTCGACTTCCCGCTGCAGAGCTACTTCCGTCTTAACGCCAAGGGCGCCGGCCAGTTTGAGCACACGCTCATCATCGTCGCGGACGACGCCGACCTGCACTTTATCGAGGGTTGCTCCGCGCCCAAGTACAACGTAGCCAACCTCCACGCCGGCGCCGTCGAGCTCTTTGTGGGCAAGCGTGCGCACCTGCGCTACTCGACCATCGAGAACTGGTCCAAGAACATGTACAACCTCAACACCAAGCGTGCGCGCGTGGACGAGGACGGCGACATCGAGTGGATCAGCGGCTCCTTCGGCAGCCACGTGGGCTACCTCTACCCCATGAGCGTGCTCAACGGCCGTCGCGCCCGCTCGAGCTTTACCGGCATCACCTTTGCCGGCGCCGGGCAGAACCTCGACACCGGCTGCAAGGTCGTGCTCAACGCGCCCGAGACCTCGGCAACCGTCGAGACCAAGGGCATCTCCAAGAGCGGCGGCATCCAGACGTTCCGCAGCTCTATCGTTGCCACGCCCAAGGCCGAGGGCTCCAAGGCAACCGTGAGCTGCCAGTCACTGATGCTCGACGACCAGAGCCGCTCCGACACCATCCCGGCCATGGACATCCGCGCCAAGAACGTCGACATCGGCCACGAGGCCACCATCGGACGTATCGGCGACGACAAGGTGTTCTACCTGATGAGCCGCGGTATCCCGGAGGAAGAGGCTCGCACCATGATCGTCAACGGCTTTGCCAACCCGGTCTCCAAGGAGCTACCGCTTGAGTACGCCGTCGAGATGAACAACCTGATCAAGCTCGAGATGGAAGGAGCGATCGGATAATGGAACAGACCACGAACACCGCTGCTACCACCCTTGAGCAGGTCAATGCGATGCCGGCTGCCACTTGGGGTTGGCTCAAGATGAACCAGACCAAGCTCGAGCTCTCTGACGAGCTTGCCGCCGCTCCCGCCGAAGCTGTTAAGGTCGAGGGCTTGGACGAGCAGTTCCGCGGCGCTGCCGACGCATTTAACGCCGCCATGGACGCCATGGCCGAGCGCTTCCCCGAGCGCCGCGCCTCCGCCCCCGGCGACGCCGCCGACCGCGCCCGCATCACGCCCGAGACCGAGCTTGACGTGCCCGCCACCTCCATCTACCAGGCCGGTGCCATCAAGCTCGAGGAGGAGCTCTCCCCTGCTGAAGCCTTCGAGACCGGCATGGGCGAGGCTGCCTACACCTACTTGGCCGACCACGCCACCAAGCGCATCGTCATCGATGTGCCCGCATACAAGCACGCCACGGTTACCGTGCGCGTGAGCGGTGTCGATGCAGCCGCGGCCATCGCCGCCATCGACGTCGTCGCCCGTCCCCAGTCGACGCTCGATCTGCTTATTGCCCTGGACTCTCCCGTTACCGGCCAAGGCGTCGTGGGATCCGTGCTACGCGTGTGCGCCCACGAGTACGCCACCGTCAACGTGACCTGCACGCAGACGCTCGACGATAGCTGGATCGCGCTCGACGACACCGGCCTGTTCCTGGACGAGGGCGCGCGCGTCAACGTGCAGCACA
Organism: uncultured Collinsella sp.; assembly: GCA_958403205.1. Taxonomy (GTDB): domain Bacteria; phylum Actinomycetota; class Coriobacteriia; order Coriobacteriales; family Coriobacteriaceae; genus Collinsella. The sequence continues at coordinate 17,489 of CATXWM010000020.1, forward strand.
CCGTCCTGGGTGCCGGCGCCAGCGCCACCGGCCTTGCCGGCGACCTGCTGGGCGATACCGCCAAGGTCACCATCGATACTGACTACCTGGGCGCCCGCGAGCAGGTGCGCGACTTTAACTACGAGCTGCGCCACCGCGGTCGCAAGACCGAGTGCGAGATCGACGCCAACGGCGTGCTGACCGGCACGTCCAAGAAGGTCTACCGCGGCACCATCGACCTCGTGCACGGTTGCAAGGGTGCAACCGGCACCGAGCGCGAGACGGTGCTTTTGGCCAACAAGGGCGTCGACAACAAGACCGTTCCCGTCATTCTCTGCGACGAGGACGACGTCGCCGGCAACCACGGAGCCACCATCGGCCACGTCCGCGACGAGCAGCTGTTCTACCTCGCCTGCCGCGGCCTTGACCAAAACGCCGCCGAGGACCTGTTCGTCCGCGCCAAGCTGGAGGACGCCGCACTTTCCGCCACCGACGAGCGCACCCGCGCCGCCGTCGTCCGCCTGGGCAACAACCTGATCGACAACTTTGAAGAGGAGCTCGCATGATTGACACCGAGCACGTTAAATGCGACACCTGTACCGCACCGGAGCCTATGGAGCTCGACGCCAGCGACGAGGCTTCGCGCGGCTGGCCCACCGTAGACATCGAGACCAACCCCTACAAGGCGCAGTTCCCGCTCTTCCAGCAGCACCCCGAGATCGCCTTCCTCGATAGCGCCGCCACCGCGCAGCGCCCTGCCTGCGTGCTCGACGCCGAGCGCGACTTCTATCAGCGCATGAACGCCAACCCCCTGCGCGGCCTGTACTCGCTGTCCGTCGAGGCAACCGACGCTATCGCGAAGGTCCGCCAGCAGATCGCCGACCTCATCGGCGCATCACAGGCCAACGAGGTCGTCTTCACCCGCAACACGAGCGAGTCGCTCAACCTGGTCGCCAAGAGCTTTGCGCCCACAGTGCTCAAACCGGGCGACGAGGTCGTCATCACCATCATGGAGCACCACTCCAACCTGATTCCGTGGCAGCAGGTCTGCCGCGAGACCGGCGCCAAGCTCGTCTACCTCTACCCCACCAAGACCGGTCAACTCACCACCGAGGAGGTTCTTGCCAAGGTTGGTCCCAAGACCAAGATCCTGGCCGTGGGTCAGGTGTCTAACGTGCTGGGCGTCGAGAACCCGGTCAAGAACCTCGGCAAGCTCGTGCACAAGTACGGCGGCTACCTGGTCGTCGACGGCGCGCAGTCGCTGCCGCACATGCCGGTCGATGTGGCCGACCTGGGCGCCGACTTCTTTGCCTTTAGCGCGCACAAGGCCATGGGCCCCATGGGCATCGGCGTGCTGTGGGGCAAGATGGGCCTGCTCAACGCCATGCCGCCCATGCTCACCGGCGGCGAAATGATCGACTCTGTTACCGAGCAGGACGCCGTCTGGGCGCCCGTTCCCGAGAAATTCGAGGCCGGCACGCAGGACGCCGCCGGCATCTTCGCCACGGGTGCCGCCCTTGATTACCTGGTCAACACGGTGGGTTACGAGAACATCCAGGCACGCGATCAGGCACTCGTCCACTACCTGATGGGCGAGCTCATGCAGCTCGACTTTGTCCAGATCATCGGCTCCATCTATTGGGACAACCACCACGGCGTCGTGAGCTTTAACGTCAAGGGCATCCACCCGCACGACGTCGCGAGCATCATGGACATGGACGGCGTCTGCATCCGCGCCGGCCACCACTGCGCGCAGCCGCTGCTTACCTGGCTGGGCGTCGAGAACCTCGCCTGCTGCCGCGCCAGCGTGGCCTTCTACAACGACAAGGCCGATATCGACAAGTTCATCGCCGGCCTGCATCACGTTTGGAGCACGTTCAATGGGTAATCTGTACACCTCCACCACATTTATGGAGCACAACTCGCACCCCGACTATAAGTACGAGATGGATGCTCCCACGCACGAGCACGACGGCATCAACCCCAGCTGCGGCGACGAGCTCACCTTGCAGCTGCGCGTCGAGAACGGCGTGATCGAGGAGGCCTCCTTTACCGGCCACGGCTGCGCCATCAGCCAGGCCAGCGCCGACATCATGGCCGACCTCATCACCGGCGAGACCGTCGAGGAAGCTCACCGCCTGGCAGAGCTCTTCCTCGCCATGATCCGCGGCGAGCAGCTCTCCGAGGAAGACCTGGAAGACCTGGACGAAGCCGCCCAGCTCCAGGATATCTCGCACATGCCCGCCCGCGTCAAATGCGCCGAGCTCGCCTGGCGCACCCTCGACGGCATGCTCGAGGGACAAAATAATCAGTAGTATTTGTCCCAAATCACAAGAAATTTGTTGGCCGAATCGCTTGACTAAGAGTGGTTCGGCCATTTTCTATTCCGAGAGCTCAGCCTGTGCCTTCACCCGCGCATAAGCGCGCACGATACGAGAGACGGTACTTTTGCCAATCCCGGTATACCGCTCAATCTGGCGCACCGTAAAGCCGGCATTGTTCAATCCAACAATAACGGTATCGCGCTGCGCCGGCGGTGCAGTTTTAACCACATTGAGCGGAACCCCGAGGCTCTTCGCCATCTTGTCGGCAAAGGCGTGGCGTTCCCACTCTGTCTCTTTCATATCACACAGCGCCGGCTCGCTACCGTCCGGCGTCGAAAGCGAATAGGCAATAAAGCCCTCGGCAGAACCAAAAAGTTCAAGCACGCAAGAAGGATCAGAAAATCCCCTCGCGGCATCGGCCGCATCACAGTCGTAAGAGCGCAGATGTTCCGCAAAGCTGCTCCAGGGATAACGCTCGATTAGGCTAACGCCCACCTCCTGCGGATCGGCGTGTACGGAGCGAATAGCCTCCATCACCTGCCAATCGGTATCGAGCGAACGCCGGTCAAAACGGTTCTGGAACAGATGGCCCGTGCGCCCCGTGCGTTTATTGAACCGCCGCGCGTACGTCAAAAGCAGCCGGTGCATCGCCGCGCTCATCGCGTCCTCGTAATCTGCAAGCACCAGACGCACGTGATTGCCCATAAGACACCAGGCGATAACCGTCACGCCCGCCTTGCGGCAGCACTCACGCATCAGCTCCAAAAACTCCCACCGGTCTTCATCGCCCTCAAAGATGAGCTGTTTGCCCACACCGCGAGCACAAACATGGTAAAAGCCGGTAACCGTTCTCCAAACGCGCTGCATGGCGCTCCCTTCGCCGGGATCTGCTTACCATCCAATACAGCACGATTGAAGCGCGCCATCAAAACATTCACGCAAAACAATACACTCGCGCGGCCAAAGGCAGCAAACAGGCGGCGAACGGCACCGTTGCAACAGGTCAACCCCTGCAACGCTTACAAGAGCCGACCAAAAGCTTGCCCAAGACGGACCCCCTCTACGGAAACTCACGACCACAGAACATAGAGTTAAACCGTTTCAATTAAAACTTCAGGACTTCTCGCTACGAAAACTGAGCCGTTCGCCGAATATTCCGTGCATTTCGCGGTATTATAGGGGCTGCATGTCATGTCCCTTTCGAAGGGTCGCCCGGCAATCGCCAGCCACGGCCCCCAGACGGGACGCCAACACGATAGAGAGGAGAGGCATGCAGTACTCACAGGAAGTGGAGAACATGTGCCCCGTTGCCAAGGGTGCATACCACGGCCCCGCACCCATCCCCGAGGAGGGCAAGTGGGTCCAGGCTAAGGAGATTTCCGACATCTCCGGTCTTACGCACGGTGTGGGTTGGTGCGCACCTCAGCAGGGCGCCTGCAAGCTCACGCTGAACGTCAAGGACGGCATCATCGAGGAGGCCCTCGTTGAGACCATCGGCTGCTCGGGCATGACCCACTCTGCCGCCATGGCTTCCGAGATCCTTCCCGGTAAGACCATCCTCGAGGCCCTCAACACCGACCTCGTCTGCGACGCCATCAACGTTGCTATGCGCGAGATCTTCCTGCAGATCGTTTACGGCCGCAGCCAGACCGCGTTCTCCGAGGGCGGCCTGCCCGTGGGCGCCTCCCTCGACGACCTCGGCAAGGGCCTTCGCTCTCAGGTCGGCACCATGTTCGGCACCAAGGCCAAGGGCGCTCGTTACCTCGAGCTCGCTCAGGGCTACGTCACCCGCATGGCTCTCAACGACAAGAACGAGATCATCGCATTCGAGTTCCTGAACCTCGGCAAGTTCACCGACGCCGTCAAGGCCGGCAAGAGCCCCGAGGAGGCCATCGCTGGCGCTATGGGCCACTATGGTCAGTGGGAGAACGCTGCCAAGTACATCGACCCGCGCACCGACGAGGAGACTCACTCCGTCGCCAGCGTGTTCCCGGTTCACGAGTAGAAAGGGAGGGAAATAACTATGACTGTTACGTTCGAAGGTTACGAGCGCCGCGCTGACAAGATCAACAAGTGCCTCGCCGACAACGGCATCGCCTCCCTCGAGGAAGCTCTGCAGATCTGCACCGACAAGGGCTTCAACCCGCGTGAGATCGTCAACAACACCCAGTCCATCGCCTTCCAGAACGCCGAGTGGGCCTACACCCTCGGTTGCGCTCTCGCTGTCAAGCGTGGCGCCAAGTCCGCTTCTGAGGCTGCCGCCATCATCGGCGAGGGCATCCAGGCCTTCACCGTTCCCGGCTCCGTCGCCGAGGACCGCAAGGTCGGTCTGGGCCACGGCAACCTGGGCGCTATGCTGCTCTCCGACGACACCGAGTGCTTCGCCTTCCTGGCCGGTCACGAGTCCTTCGCTGCCGCTGAGGGTGCTATCGGCCTGGCTCTGAACGCCAACAAGGCTCGCAAGAAGCCGCTGCGCGTCATCCTCAACGGTCTGGGCAAGGACGCTGCTCAGATCATCGCCCGCATCAACGGCTTCACCTACGTAAAGACCCAGTTCGACTACTTCACGGGCGAGCTCAAGGTCGTCGAGACCATCCCCTACTCCGATGGTCCCCGCGCCGCCGTCAACTGCTACGGCGCCGACGACGTCCGCGAGGGCGTTGCCATCATGTGGCACGAGAACGTCGACATCTCGATCACCGGTAACTCCACCAACCCCACGCGCTTCCAGCACCCCGTCGCTGGCACCTACAAGAAGGAGCGCCTCGAGGCTGGCAAGAAGTACTTCTCCGTCGCTTCTGGTGGCGGCACTGGCCGTACCCTGCACCCGGACAACATGGGCGCCGGCCCTGCCTCTTACGGCATGACCGACACCATGGGCCGTATGCACTCCGACGCCCAGTTCGCCGGTTCTTCCTCCGTGCCTGCGCACGTCGACATGATGGGTCTCATCGGCATGGGCAACAACCCCATGGTCGGTGCCACCGTCGCCTGCGCTGTCGCCGTCGAGGAGGCCCTCAAGGCCTAATCGCGCCCGCGCGATGCTCATATAGTTGAGCTTTGGAGCCGCTACCTTTCGAGGTGGCGGCTCTTTTTGTTTGCCCCGTCTCAAATTGGTTTCTCTTATTAGAAGGTCCGATGTATCAGTTGCGGTGAAATACGGACTGAATTGCATCCATACAGGCCAAAACAGTCCGTATTCCACCGCAACTTATCAAATAGGCCGACCGAAGTGGCCGAGTCCATCTGACGCCCACCTGCCATATTTGCCCTTTACCGATTTGCCGGGTCTTTGCGGCCCCATTGCCGATCACCCGTGCGACAATGCGCCGGACGAGAAAGGAATCCGATGGAATCGACTGATGTACTGGTAATTGGATCTGGCATTGCGGGCCTTTGTGCCGCCATCGAAGCGGCACGCACGAGTGCAACCGTCACTGTGGCAAGCGCCGGCAAGACCATGAGTGGATCGAGCTTCTTCCCGGGTACCTGGGGCCTCGGCCTCATCGGTCCCGTCGACGAAGACGACGAGCAGGACCTCATCGACACCATCCTGGCCGTCGGCGGCGGCGTTGCCGACCCCGAACTCGTCCAAACGTTCGTCCACGGCATTCCCCAAGCGATTGACTGGCTCGAGCAAGACCTGGGCGTTGAGCTCCAGCGTCCGCAAAGCGCCAAGAGTGCTCAACAAAAGCAATTTATCCCCTGCTTTGACCACAAGACGCGCATGTGGCGCGGCCTCACCCGCAAGCCCCTTGAGGACGCTCTGACGACCTGGATCGAGTCGCTCGGCATTCGCCTGCTCCCCCGCCATGAGCTTATCGACCTTGTTGAGGACACGAACGGCAGAATAACCGGAACCGTACTCTACGACCTTACCGAAAATCGAATCGTGCCCTTTGCTGCCAAGGCCACGATCATCGCAGCCGGTGGCACAGGCGGCCTGTTCGAGCGCAGCCTTACGTCGGCTGATGTGCTCAGCTCCTCGCAGGCCATCGCACTGGCGCACGGCGCAACACTTACTAATATAGAGTTCATGCAGATGATGCCTGGCTTCATCGAGCCCAGGCGTAACTTGGTCTTCAACGAGAAAACCTGGCGCTACGTGCATGTAGACCAGCCGGTAGATATTGCCGACGACAAGCTGGACGACCTGCTCGAGCAGCGCTCTGGATATGGTCCCTTCACGTCACGCTTGGCCTCCCGCGCTATCGATCTCGTCATCGATCAGGCAGGTGTCGAAGGCCTGGCACTCCACTACGACTTCCCCCGCGAGGATGTCCCAGAGTTTGTGCAGACCTTTGCCACCTGGCTGCAAGACGAGCACGGCATCGCGCCGACCGACGAGATGCGCGTTGCGATGTATGCCCACGCCGCTAACGGCGGCATCAAGATCGATAAGACCGCGCACACGGGCGTTGAGGGCCTCTACGCTTGCGGCGAGGCGACAGGCGGCATGCACGGCGCCGACCGCATTGGTGGCTTGTCAAGCGCCAACGGCATCGTATTCGGACGTATCGCGGGCGCATCGGCAGCCCTCACAGCGCAGAAAGAGCCTGAGACGGCCCTGAAGGCGGATATCACCCTCCCCCAGTACGGCATTGCCACAACAGATGCCGAACGCCTGACACACAGCCTTAGGCACACGATGAGCACCTTTTGCATGATCAACAGGACCGAAACAGGCCTATCCGAGGCCCTGCAACAGCTTGAAAGCCTGCAAGACAAGGCCATGGCGCTGAGCAAGCAGCATGCCGATGACAGCGAGATCGCAGCCCTCGCCCGCCTAGAGTCGCAGATTCGACTAGCACAGGAAATGGTCAAAGCCATGCGCAAGCGGACCGAAAGTCTCGGATCGCACTATCGAGCGGATTAAACCGGACACCTATCTAAAGCAGAACACAATCAATCGATATCCATGGGCCCCGTGAGCTTGAAGCAGCACGGGGCCCATTCGTGTCCGCACGACAGCGTATCCTTATTCTGAATACAGAGCGGGCAAAGCCCGCATAGAAAATAGACCAGCGAGGAGGAGATATGGACAGTAGAGATATCGAGAAGTGGCGTGTCGAACTTGATAGCTACGCCAATGTGGAAGACGGCGTTGAGTATTGGCTCGCACGCGATTTAATGGAACCCATGGGGTACACTCGATGGGAGAACTTCGCCGAAGTTGTTAAGAGGGCAAAAGTCTCGTGCGAAACAAACAAAACTCCAGTTGATTCCCATTTTCGTGACACCACGAAAATGGTAACTGCCGGTGTCGCCGCTCGCGCGGTTAAAGACTACAAACTTACGCGCTATGCATGCTATTTAATCGCACAGAACGGAGATTCAAACAAGCCAGAGATCGCGCTCGCCCAGGCATACTTTGCCGTGCAGACGCGCCGCCAAGAGCTCATAGAGCAGCGCTTCGCAGAGATTCAGCGCTTGCAGGCGCGCCACTCGCTATCCGATTCAGAGAAACAGCTCTCGGGTATTGCGTTCAAACGCGGCGTGGACTCCAAAGGATTCGCGATCATCAAGTCGAAGGGCGATGAGGCGTTATTCGGCGGCAGAAGCACGGCGGAAATGAAGCAGCAGCTCGGCGTACCCAAGAGCGCAGCATTGGCGGACAGGTTAGCCGATGTCCTCATCAAAGCAAAGGACCTTACGAACTCGATGACGGCCTTCAACGCCGAGGAACACGACCTGTACGGCCTGGACCAGATCAAGCAAGAGCACGTCGAGAACAACATAAGCGTGCGTGGCAGCCTCATCGACCGCGGAATTGTCCCCGAGAACCTACCGCCTGCCGAGGATACAAAAAAGCTCGAGCGTCGCGTGAAGGCAGACGAGAAGAAACTCAAGGAGGGTACTGACGGTTTTACCGATCCCCAGGGTAGGCTCGATCTGTGAAAGCGGCTGTGCCCTTTCGGGTTCGACCCCATGCGTGGTCAACAAAAAAGCGACCAGCCTGAGCCAGTCGCTTTACAATGTTTTGGTGGGCCGTCAGGGGGTCAGCCTGCTGCGCAGGCGGTCGCTGCGGCGCTTCGCGCCTTGCGCGCTGCGCTGGCAAATGCTTACGCATTTCCTCAGCTCCGCGCCCCGACGGGTTCGACCCCATGCGAGGTTAACAAAAAAGCGACCAGCCTAAGCCAGTCGCTTTAACATGCTTTGGGTGGGCCGTCAGGGGGTCGAACCCTGGACCTTGGGATTAAGAGTCCCCTGCTCTACCAACTGAGCTAACGACCCAAAGCTAAAGTCCGTTGTGGCGGACTTTAGAGGAGATATCGTGTGGTGGGCCGTCAGGGGTTCGAACCCTGGACCTTGGGATTAAGAGTCCCCTGCTCTACCAACTGAGCTAACGACCCGATATCAACACGAAGCAAGAACTGGGGTGGGTAAAGGGACTCGAACCCTCGACCTACGGGACCACAACCCGTCGCTCTAGCCAACTGAGCTACACCCACCGTGTCCTGTGCGCTTCGCGCTCGACTATTATTGCAAGGAACGCCATGCGATGCAAGCCCCAATTTTCAAGAATTTTGAAAAGAGTTTTTTGATCCATTTCGGGCAAATCCTACCGGTTCCATAGGAGTAAACTTGCCCCACTGCAAATGCTCGAAAGGACCGGCATGAAAGAACTCTCCAACCGTACGGCAACGTTTACCGATTCCGTCATCCGCCGTATGACGCGCATCTCCAACAAGTATGACGCCGTCAACCTGTCGCAGGGCTTCCCTGACTTCGATCCCCCAGCGCAGCTGCTCAACAGCCTGAGCGCCATCGCCAGCGACCCCAAGCCGCTCTATCACCAGTACTCCATCACCTGGGGCTCCCAGGCCATGCGTGAGGCGCTTGCCGCCAAGCAGGAGCATTTTATGGGCATGTCGGTAAACCCCAACGAGAATATCGTAGTCACCTGCGGCTCCACCGAGGCCATGATGGCCGCCATGATGACGGTTACGAACCCCGGAGACAAGGTCGTCATCTTCTCGCCGTTCTACGAGAACTACGGCGCTGACACCATTCTCTCGGGTGCCGAGCCCATCTATGTGCCGCTCAACCCGCCCACATTCGACTTTGACCGCGAGACGCTCGAGGCAGCCTTCCGCGACAACGACCCCAAGGCCATCGTCCTGTGCAACCCTTCCAACCCTTGCGGCAAGGTCTTTACGCGCGAGGAGCTCACCTTCATCGCCGACCTCTGCAAAAAGTACGACGCCTACTGCATTACCGACGAGGTATACGAGCACATCGTCTACGCGCCCCACGAGCACGTCTATATGGCCACGCTGCCCGGCATGTTCGAGCGAACCATCAGCTGCAGCTCGCTGTCTAAGACGTACTCCATCACCGGTTGGCGCTTGGGCTACACCATCGCCCCGGCCCAGATCACCGAGCGCATCAAGAAGGTCCACGACTTTCTCACCGTGGGTGCCGCCGCTCCCCTGCAGGAAGCTGTCGTCACCGCCCTCAACTTCGACGACAGCTATTACGATGAGGTCCTCGACCTCTACACCGCCAAACGCGACCTGTTCTGCCAGGGGCTCGATAGCATCGGTCTTGAGCATAACGTGCCGCAGGGCGCCTACTACGTCATGATGGACATCTCTGAGTTTGGCTATGACAGCGACCTCGAATTCTGCGAGGACCTCGCGTCTAAGGTGGGCGTGGGCGCCGTGCCCGGCTCGAGCTTCTTCCGCGAGCCCGTCAACCATCTGATTCGTTTCCACTTTGCCAAGCGGGACGAGACGCTTAACGCGGCACTGGAGAACCTCAAGTCGCTACGTGATAAAATCAAGCCGCGCGGGTAAGGACGGCCCGGCAACTAAAGCAACCAAAGAAGCCTCGCACCGCCCGCCGCGTTGCGAGGCTTCTTTTTATAGCGCTTTCTTAAATGGTTTAGAGCTCTATACTTTAGTCACGGAGCAACTCGTCCCAGAGAGAGGAATACTATGGCAGAACAGCAGCTTATCGGAGCGCTCGAGGCCGGCGGCACCAAGATGGTCTGCGCCACGGGCTATGCAGACGGTACGGTCCTGGAGCGCGAGCAGATCGCGACCACGACCCCGCAGGAGACCGTCGAGGCCGTCAACGCGTGGTTTGCGAACAAGGGCATCGCCGCGCTGGGCATCGGCGCCTTTGGACCCACCGCAGTCAACCCTGCCTCGCCCCAATACGGCAAGATCCTGGAGACGCCCAAAACGGCATGGCGCTACTTCGACCTGCTGGGCACCATCCAAAACGAGCTCAATATCCCCTGCGGCTACGATACCGACGTCAACGTCGCCTGCCTGGGCGAGGTCACCTTTGGTTGCGCCCAGGGCCTCACGGACGTGGTCTACCTGACCATCGGTACCGGCGTGGGCGCCGGCGTGCTCTCGGGCGGCCAGCTCGTGCACGGCATGATGCACCCCGAGGCTGGCCACATCCTGGTCACGCGCGACCCGCGCGACACCATCGGCGAGCATAGCGCCTGCCCCTTCCACGACAATTGCCTCGAGGGTCTCATCGCAGGTCCCGGCGTTAAAAAGCGCTGGGATGGCAAGAGCGCCGGAGACATGGCCGATGACCCGGAGGCCATGGACCTGCTCGCCGGCTATCTGGCACAGGCGCTCATGACCTACACGCTGTGCTACGCGCCGCAAAAGATCATCATCGGCGGCGGCGTGGCCGACCACACCCCCATCGTGCCGCTCGCGCGCAAAAAGTGCGCCGAGATGCTCAACGGCTATATCGTCACGCCCGAGGTCAACGACATCGATACCTACATTGTCAACAACAGCCTCGAGGGCAAGCAGGGCATCATGGGCTGCCTGGCCCTGGGCGCACAGGCGCTTCAGTAGCAGACGCACCCACAGGGCGTGGCGCGCCCGGCAAATCCGACCTACGGAACGACGCCACCACGCCTCATATAAGCCCTCAAATAAAAAAGGCCGCCTAGGACCAAACAATACGTCCTAGGCGGCCTTTTTGGCGCACATCAGCGACCGTAAGAGATATCGGAGCACAACGCCCGTTGCCGCTCCACAGCAGTCGATCATCACATCGGTGATCATGCCGGCGCGTCCCGGCACAAAGAGCTGAATCGTCTCGTCGATCGAGGGAATCAGCAGCAGGAACACCGCCGTGGGCAGCAGCACGTCAAAGGTGTGCCGGCCCTCAAAATCAAAGGCGTGCGTTGCCAAGATGCCGAGCACCATATACTCGGTAAAATGTGCGCACTTGCGAACAACAAAGTTGGTCACCCATTCATATGGAAGTCCCACGCCGTGCAGGAAACCGCGGATAGCTTCCATGACCGTTAGGCTCAGCGAGCCCGACCCCGAGCCGGGAACCAGCGAATTGCCCCAGATCAAGAGCGCCATCAGGCAGGTCACGACCGCCCATTTTCGATTGATCTTAACCATGCAGAAGTTATGCCTCCGCGCGGAGCGGCGCGAAGCTGGCGGTACCGCCCTCGATAACGCTCAGGTAGGCACGGCCCGTACGCTTGGCGGTAGAGGACTGCAGGCGCTCGATCTCCTCCTCGAGGATCTGATTGACGCGCTCGTGACGACGGTTTTCCATAATGCCGGCGGCAATAGCCTCGGCCCGCTCGATGCTCTCGCGCGAGATACGTGCAGTATCCTCGGAGAACACAGCGCTGTGACGGCCGACATAGGCGGGGGCAGCAGGCTGAGGGGCAGCGACGGGAGCGGAGGCTGCAACAGGAGCGGGCTCGTCAATCTCATCCAGAATCGCGGTGGCGGCGGCCCACATGTCCTCGTGGCCCGAGTAATCGGCCATGGGGACATCAACCTCGAGCGAGGCGTCCGGAAGGTCGCCGGTGTCGATGCGATCTTGGGCATCAATCGATGCGGTGATGGCTGCAGGCTCATCGAGGTCATCAAGATCGATGTCCGCGGCACCGGAGATGATAGGCATGCTGGCGAGGTTTGCATTGTACGGCGCAGCCTCAGCCGCCTGCTGCTGGGCAGGAGCGCCCCAAAGCGAGCTTTCGGCGGCACGGCGAGCGGCAACGGCCTCCTCGTCCGCGGCCATGGCTTCATCAACGTACGAATTGTCGGCAGAAGCGTTCGCGTCCGCCGAGGTAGCGCTGTAGGCGTTATTGGCTGCCGCGTTGGCGACGAGTGCCACGAAAGCCGCCGTGCTGCCCGCAGGGGCGGCCTGGGAGCCAGACACGGCACGCGCCGCGGCGGCGATGTCGTCGCGATTGAAAGAGCCGGTCTGCCCGCCGTTGGTGAGCTCGTCGATGGCGACTTGATAGACGTCGCGCGAGTGTGCAGGGTCGCAGCTCACCGGTGAATCGTCGTCGAGCATACTGTCGATCATGGACCAAGCCTCGTCCTCGTCCATAGCATCTGCGGCTCGAGCGATGGTAGGGACACCATCATCGGCATGACGGCGCTGGAACGCACCAGTCAGGCCGGAAAGGAATGCCGAGGTAGACTGCTCCGCCTGAGCCTGAGAAGCAGAAGCCGCAGCGTGAGGAGTCGCATCCTGCTGCTGAGCTGGAATCGAGGCGGTCTTGAACTCGCTTTGATGCTGATTGAGATTGGCGGCACCGCCCATGGCATCGGGCTGGAACAGACGCTCTTCACGCTGCGCACGATACTCGGAGATACCCAGCGAGGCGGCATAGATACCCACGCCCGCCACTGCGCCCACGGCGAAGGGAACCGCACCCGCCACGACCGTCTCGTTCACAGACGAAAACGGCAGCGTCGCGGCATACATAACCACGGGAGCGGCAAGGCCGATCCCACACGAAAGTCCGGCAAGGACTGCTCGTTGTGTTGCATCAGAAGAAGCCATGAGCTCTCCCCATCTTCCAGCACCCAAATCGCATCATTCAGTTGGCTGCGCGAGAGAAGATGAAGCGGGGCTATGCCCCAAAGCAACGGTATATGGTTCGTTTCATCTGCGTTTTCCGTCGCGAAGCTTAAAAGCTATTATGCGAAACCGCCCTGTCGATTGCAAGCGACGATGTCGGATTGAAACGGGAAACCTGCTGCTTGCCAGTCTTATGGTCAAAAAAGCGCGGAGCGGCAATATAGAAAAGGGCCGAGGCTCAAAGCCCCGACCCTTTATTGCATTGATGACTATCGCTGTGCGTGGATGACAACCTAGAACGTCTGCTCGTAGTCGCTGTGCTTTTTGGCAGAACGCACCAGGAACTCCTGGTTGGTGTTGGTGCCCTTAAGACCCTTGATAAACGATGCGGCCGCGCGCTCGGTGTTGTTCATGCCGGCAAGAATACGACGCAGGCCAAAAACAAACGGACGCATCTGCTCGTCAACCAACAGGTCCTCGTTACGCGTACCGGAGGCAACGGGGTCGATAGCCGGGAAGATGCGGCGGTCGGCCAGGTCGCGGTCGAGCTTGAGCTCCATGTTGCCGGTGCCCTTGAACTCCTCAAAGATGACCTCGTCCATCTTGGAACCGGTGTCGACGAGGGCAGAGGCCAGGATGGTGAGCGAGCCACCGTTCTCGATATTACGGGCTGCGCCCAGGAAGCGCTTGGGCGGATACAGCGCCGCCGAATCGACGCCGCCCGAAAGGATACGGCCCGAGGCGGGCGCCGCCAAGTTGTAGGCGCGGGCAAGACGCGTGATGGAGTCGAGCACCACCACGACATCGCCGCCCAGCTCCACGATGCGCTTGGCGCGCTCGATGACGAGCTCGGCCACGCGGGTGTGGTTGTCGGCGGGCATATCGAAGGTCGAGGCCACGACCTCGCCCTTAATGGAGCGCTGCATATCGGTGACCTCTTCGGGGCGCTCGTCGACGAGCAGGCAGATGAGGTGCACCTCGGGGTTGTTAATCGAGATAGACTGGCAGATCTTCTTGAGGATCGTGGTCTTGCCGGCCTTGGGCGGGGACACGATCAGGCCACGCTGACCCTTGCCGATCGGCGACACGATGTCGATGGCGCGACCGGTAATGGAGTCCTTGCCGTGCTCCATGCGCAGCGGCTCGTTGGGATAGACCGGGGTGAGGTCACCAAACTTGGGGCGGTTGCGAATCTGCTCGGGGTCTAGACCGTTGACGGTCGTGATTTTGGCGAGGCCGGCGCGCTTGTCGCCGCCGCGCGAAGGACGCAGCGAGCCCTCGATGACGTCGCCCGTGCGCAGGCGCGCGGAGCGGATGAGGTAGGCAGGGACGAAGGCGTCGTCGTTGGACTTCATGTAGCCATGGGCATGGATGATACCGGAGCTGTCCGGACGAATCTGCAGGATGCCCTTGATGTCGCGGAAGCCCTCGGCCTTCGCGGCGGTGACGTAGATCTCCTCGACGAGCTCGGCTTTCTTCTTGCCGGTCGTCTCGATCTCGAACTCCTTGGCCTTCTCGCGCAGCTCGGCGACCTTCATGGCCGCGAGTTCCTCACGCGAAAGCGTGGGCTCGGTGGGGGCGGCGTTACGCTCCTTGTTGCGCTGTTTGCGATCGCGCTGACGGTTGCGGCGGTCGTTGTTGCGCTCGTCCTTGCGCTCGTTGCGCTCGTCGTTGCGCTTGTGCTGGCGACGGTTGGGGCGAGCGCCGTCTTCGGCCTCGGCGGGCGCGGCGCCATCGGTTGCGGCGGCGTCGGCATTGGCCGCAGCGGCGTCATTGGCCTCGGCGCCGGAATCGACCTGCGCTTCGACATCAGCCTGCTGCTCGGACGCCTTGGCCTTAGCGGACTTCTTACGACCGCGCTTGGGCTTCTCAGACACAGGCTGTTCGACGTCCTGGGGCTCGGCGGCGTCAGTCGATGCATCGGCGGTCGTCTCGGCGGAATCCTCGGACGCAACCTTCTTGGCAGCCTTAGCCTTGGACGTGCGCTTAGCAGCAGTGCGACGGCTGCGACCGGGACGGAGGTCGGCGGGCTCGACATCGGCGGGAGCGGCCTCGGAAGTCGTAGCATCCTGGACGGGCGCGTCGGCGGCGGTTGCAGACTCGGCGGTCGCCGCAGCATCCCGAGCGGCTGCAGCTGCGGCTGCGGCCTTCTCTGCCTCGACGAAGGCCTTGGGCTTGCGACCGCGACGGTGCGGGCGCAAAGCCGGATCGACAACGGGAACTTCGCTGGCCTCGACAGGCGCAGCGAGCTCAACAGGCGATGTGCCCTCCCCTGCCGCGGAACGGACCGAAGCCTCAGTGAGCTCGGGGGTTACCTGATCGACAACCTGCTCGGCCTTAGCAGCCGTGCGACGGCGTGTGCGCGGTACCGGCTTCTCGGTCGGCTGGTCGGCGACAGGGGTCTCGGGCACAGACGGAGCTGCAAGCTCGGTCAGAGCCGCGGCCTCGCGCTCGGCAGCACGACGGCGGGCGCGCACCACCTGAGCCTCGCTAATCTGCGCCAACGCACGTGCCTGCGCGACCTCATCGGAAATCGGCGCCGAGGAGTCAGCTGCAACGGTGCGCTTGACGCGCGTCATGCGCGTGGTACGGCGCTTGGGCTTGGTGACCTCCTCGCCGTCAGCAGCAGGCTTGGCCGTGCGGCGCGTACGCTTGGGCTTTGCCGGAGCAGCCTCCTCACCAGTTGCAGGCACGGCCTTCTCAGCCGTTGCAGGCGTAGGCGTCGAAGCAGCCTTAGGCGTCTCAGGAGCCGAGGCATGCGCGGGCGCCGCGACCTGGTCCGACGTAACCGGTGCAGCGGGAGCGGCTTGCGTCGTCGTTATTTCGTTTTCTTGCTGTTGATCAGACACAGTGTTTGCTCAACTTTCTTTTCAAGCCCTGTGATCACATGCTCCCTGCATAAACCTTCAGGGCGGCTAAACAGTCTAGTTCCGTTCAAAACGACGGACATCATTGATCTGTATCGAGATGATTGCGTCATATACGCAGCGTTAGTGTAACACAACCGCCGCCACCTGCAACTTAGTCATTGGGGACGTTCTTAAACGACTAGTCAAAAGTGACACTCTTTGGTTTACCACTCACAAATCAGACCGCCTCCGCCAAAACTATGCCGGTTTACTACAATGAATCGCTCAACCGTGACCACTCCGAAACTTGTTGAACTAAAACCGCAGGTAGATGCCCTGCACTTTTTTGCGAAAAGCTGGCGTGGTTGGAATTTCTCATATTCATCGTAGTAAACCGGCATAGTTTCGTATTTCCAGCAGTTCCAAATTCGTCAATACGTCGGCGTTTGCAAAAAGCCCGACCTCCGCATGGAGATCGGGCTTATAGGGCTCAGCAAAGCCGAACCTACACGGTTAAATGACCCGCAGCTTACATCTGCTCGGGAGCGGAAACGCCAACAAGGGTGAGCACCAGGGCGAGCGTCACGCGGACGGCGTCGCAAGCGGCCAGACGGGCACGCGAAAGCTCGGGGTCGACGGGACGGCCCTCGCTCGGCAGAACCTGGCAGGCAGCGTAGAAGCTGTGGAAGTCGCCGGCGAGTTCCTCAGCAAAGTGCGTCAGACGGAACGGGGCGCGGTCGCGAGCGCAGCTGGCGATGAGGTCGGTGAGCTCGTTGAGCTTGCGCGAAAGGGCGAGCTCGGTCGGGTCGGTCAGCAGCGAGTAATCGACGTTCTCACCGATGGCCTTGGCGGCGACGGCCTTCATGCCCATCTCGTCAGCCTGCTCGGGCGTAACGTCAGCGGCACGGCGCAGGATGGAGCACACGCGGGCGTGAGCGTACTGCACGTAGTACACCGGGTTGGAGTTGTCGCGCTTCTTGACGGCCTCAATATCGAAGTCGACCATCTGGTTGGAGCTCTTGGAGATGAGGGTGTAACGGGCAGCGTCGGAGCCGACCTCGTCGACGAGCTCCTGCAGGGTCACCATGGTGCCCTTACGCTTGGACATACGGACGGGCTTGCCGTTGCGCAGCAGGTTGACGAGCTGGCCCAGCAGAACCTCAAACTTGCCGGGGTAACCCAAGGCATCGCAGACGCAGCGGACGCGCTCGATGTAGCCGTGGTGGTCGGCACCCCAGATGTCGATGACGTGGTCGACGCGCTGGAACTTATCCCAGTGATAGGCAACGTCGGAGGCGAAGTAGGTGTACTCGCCATCGGACTTGATCAGAACGCGGTCCTTGTCATCGCCCAGGTCGGTGGAGCGGAACCACAGGGCGCCGTCCTTGGTGTAGAGATAGCCCATCTTGTCGAGCTTCTCAAAAGCGCGGTCGACGGCGGAGGTGCCGGCGGTCTCACCCTCGGTGTCCTTCACATACAGCGAGCGCTCGGAGAACCAACGATCGAAGTCGCAGTTAACGGCATGGCAAAGGTCGCGCATGTTGTCGACCATCTTTACATAGCCGCGCTCGCGGAAGCTCTCCATGCGCTCCTGCGGATCGGCGTTGACCCACTTATCGCCGTCGGTGCGCCAGAACTCGGCGGCCTCGTCGATGATGTAGTCGCCGCCGTAGGAGTCCTTGCCCAGGGTCTCGGCAAAGTTGTCCTGATACGGATGGGTCTCGGGATGCTCGTCGTTCTCGTCGGCAACAAAGGCGTCGCGGTCGGCGATCAGCAGCTTGTGAGCCTCGTCGATATCCACGCCCTGCTTGGCGATGATGTCGGCAAGCTGCATATAGCGCGTGCTGATGGAGTTGCCGAAGGTGTTCATCTGAGAGCCGTGGTCGTTAATGTAGAACTCACGCTGGATGTCGTAACCGGCGTGATCCATAACGCGGCAGAGCGAGTCGCCCAGCGCGGCCCAGCGGCCGTGGCCGATGTGCATGGGGCCGACGGGGTTGGCGGAAACGAACTCGACCTGGGTCTTCAGGCCACCACCGACGTTGGACTTAGCGAAGTCCATACCCTTCTCGCGAGCCTCGCCAAAGATGGCATTCTTGACGGCAACGGAGAGGTAGAAGTTGATGAAGCCGGGGCCTGCGATCTCGACCTTCTCGATCGCGGGGTCCTCGGGCATATGGGCAACGATGGCCTCGGCGATCTTGCGCGGGGCGCAGTGAGCCAGCTTGGCGGACTTCAGGGCCATGGTAGAGGTCCACTCGCCATGAGAAGTATCAGCCGGTCGCTCGATAGCGCAATCGTCAAGTTCAAATGCGGAAAGGTCGCCGGCCTCCTGGGCCGCAGCAAGCGCAGCGCGTACCAGCTCTTCAATCTTCTCGGGCATAGATCCTCCTTGTGTTAAAGCCCCCGAGCTCTTGGCCACTCGTAGGGCAAAAGCCAGAGTTTGTAGCACTCTATCACAAGCGACGGGCACTGTCGCAGGGTAAAGCTAATAGATATTGCATATGCACAAAAATGACTACAGCTTGTATGGAGTCACTCAAAGATGCCGGTCTGCCTGCAGATTATGCAGGCGTTGAAAGTGCATAAAGGTGTGAATGAGCTGCGTCTGTTATCGAATACTCTTACCTATCAGAGTTGTGTGCTTTTCCTGCATAAAGTACGGGTTTGCGCACGTCAGCGTGTTATTCTAGACATACGTAAATTCGTATAAGTTGGAGGTAGCATGTTCTCAATCGGTCAACACGTCATTCATCCGGGCCAGGGAGTCTGCACCGTCGTCGGTTTTAGGGACGACACACCGCAGCCCATGCTGCTGCTCGAGACCAAGCAGGGACATGCGCAGACGATCCTCATGTACCCCGTGGCGCAGGCCGACCGTCTGCACGCCGCCATCTCTCAGCAAGATGCCGAGCACCTGCTGAGCCACTATGACGAGCTGGAGTGCGACACCTTTACCGAGCGCAACAGCTCGCTTGAGGAGACACACTTTAAGCAGCAGCTCAAGCTGGGCGCGCCCGAGACGGTCCGCGTGGCAAAGACCATGATGCACCGCATCCGCCAGGCCGAGGAAGCTGATAAAAAACCCAGCTCCTACTACATGCGCGTACTCAAGGAGGCCAAACGCCGCTCCATCGAGGAGTTCGCCGTGGCCCTTGGCGTCACCGAGGAGGCCGCCGAAGCCCGCCTAGCCCAAGCCGCCCTCAACTAACCCATCCGCGCCAAAAACCACCACAAAGGGAACAGGCACCTTTGTGGTGGTTTTCTTGTTCTAGTAGTATTCATTCTTATCGATACCCACGAGCACAAGGAGTCTCTTATGGCAGAGCCGCTTACCGCCGGAATCACCCGCGACCGCGCGTTCGAACTGCTCAACGAGCACAACAAGGACCCGTTCCATATCACCCATGGCGAGACGGTCGAGGGCACTATGCGCTACTTTGCGCGCGAGTTCGACCCCGAGAACGAGGAGTTTTGGGGCATCGTCGGTCTGCTGCACGACCTGGATTGGGAGGAGCATGAGGACGACCCCATGAACCACACCATCTATGCTGCCGAGATTCTTGAGGGCGAAGGTGCGTCTCCCGAGCTCATTCGCGCCATCCAGACGCACACGTCGGACTTCAACACCTCACTACCCAAGCCCGAGCTGCAGATGGAAAAGATCCTGTTTGCCTGCGATGAGCTCACCGGCCTGATCGGCGCTGCCGTCATCATGCGCCCGAGCAAGAGCGTTATGGACTTTACGACCAAGTCGCTCAAGAAGAAGTTCAAGGACAAACGCTTTGCCGCCGGCTGCTCGCGCGACGTGATTTCGCAGGGCGCCGAGATGTTGGGCTGGGAGCTCCCCGAGCTCTTTGACCGCACCATCGCGGCCATGCAGTCCTTCGCCCCCGACCGAGATACCTTCCAGGCCTAACCGTCAACGCCACCTAAAACCACCACAAAGGGGACAGGCACCTTTGTGGTGGTTTTTGTTTGCGCGGGCGTTAGGGACGGACCTGGCCGGTGCCGCGGAGCTTGTATTTGTAGGTGGTGAGGGCCTCGGCGGCAAAGGGGCCACGGGCGTGGAGTTTTTGGGTCGAGATGCCGATCTCGGCACCCAGGCCAAACTCGCCGCCGTCAGTGAAGCGAGTGCTGGCGTTGGAGTACACGGCCGAGGCATCGACAGCATCGAGGAAGCGCTCGCAAGCATCCGTATCCTCGGCAACGATGGCCTCGGAGTGCATCGTGCCGTAGCGGTTGATGTGTGCGATGGCCTCGTCCTCGTTTGCCACGACCTTCACGCTCATCTCGAGCGCCAGGTACTCGCGACCCCAGTCCTCCTCAGTCGCGGCGACGTAGTTGTCGCCCTCGACAAGCCCAGCGTCGGCGCATGCGGCGCACGTGGCCTCGTCGCCGTGAATCAGTACGCCGTGGTCGTGCAGCACGGCAACGACTGCGGGCAGGAAGCGATCAGCAACAACACGGTCGACCAGCAGCGACTCGGCGGCATTGCACACGCCCACGCGCTGGGTCTTGGCATTGATGATAATGTTGAGCGCCTTATCAAAGTCGGCGGATTCATGCACGTAGATGTGGCAGTTGCCAGTGCCCGTCTCGATCACCGGCACAAGCGACTCGCGCACGCAGCGCTGGATCAGGCCTGCACCGCCGCGCGGAATGAGCACGTCGACGATACCGCGGAGCTTCATGAGCTCGCCGGTGGCCTCGCGGTCGGTGGACTCAATCATCGAGACGGCCTCGCGCGGGAAGCCCTTGGCCTCGAGCGCATCGGCCAGCAGCTCGGCGATCATGGCACACGAGTGATAGGCCAGCGAGCCGCCGCGCAGAATGCAGGCGTTGCCGGTACGGATGCAGATGCCTGCGGCGTCGGCCGTCACGTTGGGGCGCGCCTCGTAGACCATAGCGACCAGGCCCAGCGGCACACTCACACGGGTCAGGTCCACGCCGCTTGCAAGCACGCGGTGGTCGAGCACGCGGCCCACGGGATCGGGCAGCTCGGCGAGCTTTTCCAGGCCGGCGGCCATGCCCTCGACGCGCTCGGGCGTCAGCAGCAGGCGATCGAGGAGCCCCGCCGAGGTACCCGCATCGCGCGCGGCGGACATATCGAGCTCGTTAGCGGCGACGATGGAGTCGACACCGTTGCGCAGTGCTGCGGCCATGGCGCGCACGGCCTCCTGACGCCGCTCATCGCTCGCCGTGGCAAGCGAGGCCGACGCTGCCTTGGCGGCAACGGCAAGATCGTGGACATACGTGGCTATATCGACCGACATGGGCGGCCCTTTCTCCTAGAAGTTTGCAACCATGGTAGCCGATTTGCGCATGGCCTCGCCCGCGGCGGTAGAATTGGTCAACCCGAAACACCGCAACGAACGGAAGACTCACATGGCCCTCATCACTTCGTACCACGTCCCTGGCCTTTATGTCGAGGACCACAGCATCGACGTCCCCCTTGACTGGCGCGGCCTGGAGCCGATGCTCCTGGCCGTCGGCAGCACCATGCGCCGCGGCGCTATGCCGGCACCCATCGCCGGCGCGCCCGAGAGCATCAAGCTCTTCTACCGCGTGGTTTGCGCGCCCGACCGCATCAACGACGATCTGCCGCTGCTCCTGTTTTTGCAGGGCGGCCCCGGCGGCGAGAGCCCGCGTCCGCTGTCGCCCACAAGCGACGGCTGGATCGAGGAGGCCGTCAAGCACTTCCGCGTGGTCCTTCCCGACCAGCGCGGCACCGGACGCAGTAGCTGCGTGGACGGACGCACGATTGCCGCACTGGGCGAGCGCGCGACGGCGGCCGGCTCCGATGCCGCACGCTCGCAGGCTGACTTCCTCAAGCGCCACCTCGCCAGCTCCATCGTGCGCGATTTTGAGTACCTGCGCCTGGTGGGCTTTGGCGGCAAGCCGTGGGTCACGCTCGGCCAAAGCTACGGCGGTTTTTTGACGCTGAGCTACCTGTCGCTCTTCCCCGAGGGCGTGGCGGCGAGCTTTACCTGCGGCGGAATCCCCCACGTGCCGGCGAGCGCAAGCGAGGTCTACGCGCACACCTTCCCGCGTATGGCCGCCAAGACGCAGCAGTATTATGACCGCTATCCCGCTGACGTCGAGCGCGTGGCAGCCCTGGCCGATGCGCTCGAGGCTCAGAAGCCCGTGCTGCCCGACGGCTCACCGATGACGGTCGAGCGCCTACAGCTCATGGGCAGCGACTTTGGCATGAAGCCGAGCTTTGAGCGCATGCATTGGATTATCGATCACGCGTTTGTTGACGGCGACGGCACGCTGAACTGCGGAACTTCGGTATCCGACAGCTTTTTGATGCGCGCCTTCGAGCGCACCAACACGCGTACAAACCCGCTGTACTGGACGCTGCAGGAGTTTATCTACGCCGACGGCGACACCATGCCCATTGGCTGGGCGGCCGCAGAGGAGAAGGCCCATCGTGCCGAGTTCGACACACTCGCGCGCCCGCTCATGTTTACCGGCGAGGCCATGTTCCCGTGGATGTTCGAGCAGATGCCCGAGCTTATGCCCTTTAAGCCCGCCATGGACCTGCTGATGGAAGACACCAGCTGGGACAAGATCTACGACCCGCAGCGCCTGGCCTGCAACGAGGTGCCGCTCCAGGCCGCGGTGTATTTCAACGATATGTACGTCGATTCGGGTCTGCAGCTCGATACGCTCAGCCGCGTGGGCAACTCGCATGCCTGGGTGACCAACGAGTTCGAGCACGACGGCCTGCACGGCAGCGTGGTGTTCAAGCACCTCTTCGACGAAGCCCTCAACCGCGGAGACCTGCGCCGGATCTTCTAGCAAAGGAGCGTCCCCGCCTGCCGGCACAGACGATATGAGCAGGACATAAAAACATTGAGAGCCCCTGCTGCA
>CATXWM010000021.1 GCA_958403205.1 uncultured Collinsella sp.
GAGCACAACCTTGCCAAGGTTGGGGTCGCGGGTTCGAGCCCCGTTGTCCGCTCCAACTATCTTACGCGGTTCTAACGAACCGCGTTTTTTGTTGACGCTGCGCGAGCCCCGGGCACCCCATCTTGCCCCCTCAATCGTCGGTCGCGTACATAAAGTACGCTTCCCTCCTCTTTCGCGGCAACCTGGGGCACCCGGAGCCCGCTCGCTGTTGTGGCCGGGGGAGTGAGTCTTCCGTTCTTTTCACTAATCGATCGATTCGTCCCAGGAGGCTCGAGCCCGAGAGGGAGCGAGCGTTTTGGGGCGTGGCTGTGGCGTTGTTTGCCGCGAATGTCAGCTTTGGGCGTATCATCGTGGGCATCTCGCAAAACCTCGTTGCAAGGGAGGCTCACCCCATGGCTGCAGAAAAGTCCTCTTCGCGCTCATGGATGTCCGATGCCGGATCTATCAGATCTACCCGCGTTCGTTTAAGGATTCGACTGGTTCGGGTCTGGGCGATATCGCGGGCATTACCCAGCAGATGGACTATCTTGAGCGGCTGGGCATCGAGGCCATCTGGCTGAGCCCGTTTTACCCTTCGCCTCTTGTCGATGGCGGCTATGATGTGGCGGACTACTGCGATGTCGACCCACGTCTCGGCTCGCTTGACGACTTCGATGACATGATCGCTGCGGCTCACGCGCGCGGCATCAAGGTCATCGTCGACATCGTGCCCAACCATTCATCCAACCAGCACCCCTGGTTCAAAGCCGCTCTTGCCGCCGGCCCCGGATCGCCCGAGCGCGCCCGTTATATCTTCCGCGATGGTCGCGGCGAGCATGGCGAGCTGCCTCCCACCAATTGGAATGCCAACTTTGGCGGCCCCGCCTGGACGCGTGTTGCGGACGGTCAATGGTATCTGCACATGTTTACGCCCGAGCAGCCGGACTTTGACTGGTCATGCCCCGACGTTCACGCGTTCTTTTGCGACGTCCTGGCGTTTTGGAGCGATCGAGGCGTCGATGGCTTTCGCATCGATGTGGCGCACGGTCTCGCCAAGGATCTCGACCGCGATGACCTCGACCGGTGGCATCTCGCCGAGGGCGATGACATGGTTGACGACGGCACCCATCCGCTGTGGGACCGCAACGAGGTCCACGAGATCTATCGCGAGTGGCGCCGCGTGTTCGACCGCTATAATCCGCCGCGCAGCGCCGTTGCCGAGGCGTGGGTGCTGCCTGAGCGCCAGTATCTCTATGCGCGTCCCAGCGAGCTTGGCCAGACATTCAACTTTGAGTTTGCCAAGGCCACTTGGACCTATGATGACATGCACACTGCAATCGAGAAGGGCTTGAAGGCAGCCGTTGAATCCGATTCCGCCTCGACCTGGGTACTCTCCAACCACGACGTGCCGCGCGTGGCGACGCGCTATGCCCTGCCGCAAATCAAGGCGACGCGCTACCACCAGATTGCGCTCGACTGGCTCTTACGCGACGGGTCGTCTTATGACGAGGACCGTGAACTCGGCGAGCGCCGCGCGCGGGCGGCCCTTTTGCTTGAACTGGCGCTTCCGGGCTCGGCATACGTGTATCAGGGTGAGGAGCTCGGTCTTTTTGAGGTGGCTGATATCCCGTGGGCTGCACTCGAAGATCCCACTGCAACCAATACGCGCGGACCGAAGCGCGAGAAGGGGCGCGACGGCTGTCGTGTGCCCCTGCCGTGGGTAGCGGCGGACGATCCCGCGCAGGGCGGATCGTTTGGGTTTTCGCCGGCGGACGCTGATGCGGCGCCCCATCTGCCGCAGCCTGCATGGTTTTCCGATTATGCTGCCGATAGGGAAGAAACGGACCCGACATCGATGCTTGCGCTCTATCGTGACGCTCTCTGGCTGCGGCGCAAGCTGCGCGGGTGCGCCAACGATCTTGCGTGGCTCGATCTTGACGGGCGCACCGGTCTTGCGGATGGTGCCGAGGGCGCTGAGGGCGGCGTTATCGCCTATCGCCGCGACAACGGCTGGGCGTGCGTGACGAACTTCGGCGCAGCACCCGTGGAGCTGCCGGCGGGCAGGGTCCTGCTCACCTCATCACCGCTTGCAGACGGCAGGCTCGCGCAGGACAGCTCTGCCTGGATTATGCTCGGTGAGATGTAAGGGCCTCTTGCGGCGAGTTTGCGTTTGCCTACGCCTTCCGTGGTGGCTGATGTCTTCGCGAGGTTCGCGAGGGCGTCGCAAAACTTTTCAAAAAAAGTTCTTGCATAGGATGCGGGCATCACGTAAGATTAATCCTCGTAAGCGGACATGGCTCAGTTGGTAGAGCACAACCTTGCCAAGGTTGGGGTCGCGGGTTCGAGCCCCGTTGTCCGCTCCATTTGGGCGTTTAGCTCAGGGGGAGAGCGCTTCCCTGACACGGAAGAGGTCAGAAGTTCAAATCTTCTAACGCCCACCAAATGTTCGCAGCTCAGAGGCTATGTCCTCTGGGCTGTTTTGTTTTGGTTGCCAAATGTGTCGCCAAATACGTCACCAAATTTCGAGTTTTTTTGATCTGTCGGGATGCTTCTCAGTAGTCATCCGAGAAAACTCTCATCTTCTCCGTTTGCATGCACACATCTTTCAAGGATTCGCGCCGCGGTTGCATGAAGCTCGGCAAGGCACGACCGCAACATGTTGGTCAAGCATAATCTTTTGGAATCTTTTGGCGTGAGCGGCTTGGTTTTGGTAGGATTTGTCAGCGGCTTGACAAGGGGGTTTTATAACTGCCATGCAGGTAGCCGTGTTGGTAACGTTTTACCGACTTGACAAGAACTCATCATAATTAATGCGTCTGTAAATTGACCAATTGCTTTGACCTGCTGAAACACTATATGTTGTGTTTAACCTAAAAAAAGAATACAGGATATAGATGCCTCTTTGTCGTATGATAGATGGCGGACAGAGAGCGAGAACCTTATTCGCCCCATTTGGATGGATCTTTGAGCCCCTGGATTGGTTGCGAGGATTGTCCGCATGAGGGCCTATGGTTATCGAGAACACAGATTGCGCAACGGCGCCGCAAGACAGGGCCAAACCCTGCCGGGCATCGTTTGGCTCTGAAGCGCAATGAGGCTACGATGCGAAAGAGGCAAGAGGATGAAGATCATCAAGCGCAGCGGCACCGAGGTTACCTTTGACATCGATAAGATCGTCAATGCGATCCGCGCCGCAAACTTGGAGGTCGAGGAAGGCTCTCGCCTTACCGACCGCCAGGTGATCTATGCGGCACAAAACGTCGCCGAGGCATGTGAGAAGGCCGGCCACACCGTATCGGTCGAGGAGATCCAGGATCTGGTCGAGGACGAGATTATGCGTCTCGACTGCTACGAGGTTGCCCGCCACTACATCATCTATCGCTATGTTCAGAGCCTGAAGCGCCAAAAGAACACGACCGACGACAAAATCCTGTCGCTGATCGAATGCAACAACGAAGAGGTCAAGCAGGAGAACTCTAACAAGAACCCGACCGTCAACTCCGTTCAGCGCGACTACATGGCCGGCGAGATTTCCAAGGACCTGACGCAGCGCGTGCTGCTGCCCCAGGAGATCGTGGATGCTCACAACGAGGGTCTGATTCACTTCCACGATTCGGACTACTTTGCCCAGCACATGCATAACTGTGACCTGGTGAACCTGGAGGATATGCTCCAGAACGGCACCGTTATCTCGGGCACGCTGATCGAGAAGCCGCACAGCTTCTCGACTGCCTGCAACATCGCGACGCAGATCATCGCCCAGGTTGCTTCCTCGCAGTACGGCGGCCAGTCAATTTCGCTGACCCATCTCGCCCCGTTCGTTGAGGTTAGCCGTCAAAAGATTCGCGGCGAGGTCGCTCGCGAGCTTGAGGAGCTCGGTGTTTCGGCATCTGCCGAGAAGGTTCGCGAGGTCGTTGAGGATCGCCTGCGCGATGAGATCCGTCGCGGCGTCCAGACGATTCAGTATCAGGTCGTGACCCTTATGACCACGAATGGCCAGGCGCCGTTCGTGACGGTCTTTATGTATCTCAACGAGGCCCGTACGCCTCAGGAGAAGCACGACCTTGCCATGATCGTGGAGGAGACGCTTCGCCAGCGCTACGAGGGCGTTAAGAACGAGGCTGGCGTGTGGATTACCCCGGCATTCCCCAAGCTTATCTACGTGCTCGAGGACGATAACGTTCACGAGAATTCCCCGTACTTCTACCTGACCCAGCTGGCTGCCAAGTGCACCGCCAAGCGCATGGTGCCCGACTACATCTCTGAGAAGAAGATGCGTGAGCTCAAGCTGTCTAAGGGTGAGACCGCCGGCAATGGCGATTGCTACACCTGCATGGGTTGCCGCAGCTTCCTGACGCCCGACCGTTCGGGCAACGGCTTTAACAATGTTGCCAACGCGCTGAACTATGACCCGACCAAACCTAAGTACTATGGCCGCTTTAACCAGGGTGTTGTGACCATCAACCTGCCCGATGTCGCACTGAGCTCGCATCAGGACATGGACAAGTTCTGGAAGATCTTCGACGAGCGCCTTGAGCTGTGCCATCGTGCCCTGCTGTGCCGTCATGAGCGCCTGATGGGCACGCTTTCGGATGCCGCACCGATTCTGTGGCAGTACGGCGCCCTGGCGCGCCTTAAGAAGGGCGAGACGATCGACAAACTGCTCGTGGGCGGCTATTCCACCATCAGCTTGGGGTATGCCGGTCTGTATGAGTGCGTCAAGTACATGACGGGCCACAGTCACACCGAGAAGGAAGGCACGCCCTTTGCCATGGCCGTCATGCAGCACATGAACGACAAATGCGCCGAGTGGAAGGCCGAAAGCGATATCGACTTCTCGCTGTACGGCACCCCGCTTGAGTCGACGACCTACAAGTTCGCCAAGTGCCTGCAGCGTCGTTTTGGCATTATTCCAGGTGTGACGGACAAGGGCTACATTACCAACAGCTACCACGTCCATGTGTCCGAGGAGATTGATGCTTTCGATAAGCTCAAGTTTGAGGGCATGTTCCAGCAGCTTTCGCCGGGCGGTGCCATCTCCTACGTCGAGGTTCCTAACATGCAGGACAACCTTAAGGCTGTCATTCGCGTGATGCAGTACATCTACGACAACATCATGTATGCCGAGCTCAACACCAAGAGCGATTACTGCCAGGTGTGCGG
The DNA here is from genome assembly GCA_958403205.1 of uncultured Collinsella sp. Classification (GTDB taxonomy): domain Bacteria; phylum Actinomycetota; class Coriobacteriia; order Coriobacteriales; family Coriobacteriaceae; genus Collinsella. The sequence continues at coordinate 5,143 of CATXWM010000021.1, forward strand.
CTATGACGGCGAGATCAAGATTGTCGAGGATGACGGCAAGCTGGTGTGGGAGTGCCCCAACTGCGGCAACCGCGATCAGGAGAAGATGAACGTCGCCCGTCGTACGTGCGGCTACATCGGTACCCAATTCTGGAACCAGGGTCGAACCGAGGAGATCCGCGACCGCGTGCTGCATCTCTAATAACCATCCCAAGCTGCCCCGTAGCGAGGCCCCGGACCTTTACTCGCTATTTCGGACAGTCCTGGCTCACGACGGAGGCGCCACTGGCGCCTCCTGTTCGTGCGGAACTCATATCGAGCAAAGGTCCGGGGCCTCGCTACGGGGCAGCCAAGTTGACGTAGTTGAGATGCAGCATGCGGTCTGCTCACTCCTCGAAGTTCTTAGCGGAAATAATTCGAGCTGCAGATACGATTTACTTGCGATGGCGGTTGAGCCGCAACCCAGTTTTTATTAGACCTCGAACCCTATGCTCGATGTTCGCTTCGTTCATTGAGTTACCCTTTGCATGAGGCCGGGACATATCGTCCCGCCCGCAGTTTCGCAGGCCGTAGGCCGAGAATGTTTGAGGACGGGATGATATGTCCCGGCCTCCCGGGAGAGTTACTTATGAACTACGCGAACATTAAGTATTTCGACATTGCTGATGGGGAAGGTGTTCGTACTTCTCTGTTTGTGAGTGGGTGCCGTCGTGGGTGCAAGAATTGCTTTAACTCCGTCGCGTGGGACTTTGCCGCGGGTGAACCGTTCGACCGTGCCGTCGAGGACAAGATTATCGACAGTCTTGACCATCCCTTTATTGATGGCCTGACGATTCTGGGTGGCGAGCCCATGGAACCCGAGAATCAGGCGGGTCTCGTTGACTTTATCGAACGCGTGCGTGCGGCCTATCCTGTGGAGTCGGGGAAGACCATTTGGTGCTTTACCGGCGACGTGCTCGAGGAACTTATGCCGGGCGGCCGTCATCATACCGAGGTGACGGACCGTATCCTTGCCTGCCTCGATATGTTGGTGGACGGCCCGTTCGTTCAAGACCTGTACGATATCTCCTTGCGTTTTAGGGGTTCGAGTAATCAGCGGGTGATCGACATGAACGCCACGCGCACTCGTGCCGCGCGCGAGGGCGTTTCGCTTTGCGACGCTGTGGAGCTTTGGCGAGACGATCCGGTCTATTCGACCCATACTATGTAGCTTGTGGCCGATGCCGGAGGGCGTGGTACCATAGCGCGAACGCAAAATCGGAAGAGTGAGGCCTAGATGGTCGATCAGGAAAAAGTTGAGACCGCCATAAAGCTGTTGCTTGAGGGCATAGGCGAGGACCCAACTCGTGAGGGCCTGCTGGAGACGCCGGCACGCGTCGCCCGTATGTATGGCGAGATTGCCGGCGGCATGGACCAGAGCGCTGAGGAGCACCTGTCCAAAACTTTTGCCGTCGCTTCGAACGATTTAGTTATCGAGCGCGACATCACGTTTTACTCGCTGTGCGAGCACCATCTGCTGCCGTTTTATGGCAAGGCTGCGATCGGCTATATCCCTAACGGCCGCGTGGCGGGTCTGTCTAAGCTTGCTCGCACGGTTGAGGTCTATGCCCGTCGTCTGCAGCTGCAGGAGCAGCTGTGTACACAGGTTGCCGATGCCCTCATGGAATATCTTGCCCCCCAAGGGGCAATCGTGCTGATGGAAGCCGAGCATATGTGCATGACCATGCGCGGCGTGCAAAAGCCCGGTACCAAGACCGTAACGCTTGCTCGTCGCGGTGTCTTCGAGACCGATCCGTCGCTCGAGGAGCGATTCTTTAGGATGCTGGGCCGCTAACCATGAGAGTCGTCAACGACTTTGCATCGAAGACCGATGAAGGAACGTCGCGTCGCGGCTTTATGGCTTCGGGCCTGACTCCCTTTGGTGCCATGCCTCGCATTGATTACATCTGTGCCAACGGACTGTTCCGGCGGCATCTGGGAAACATTGCGCAGTTGGAATCGGGGCGCATCTTTTGCCGCCACGGTATCGACCATCTGCTGGATGTCGCCCGTATTATGTGGATCAAGAATCTCGAGGAAGAGCTCAAATTTGACCGCGAGGTTATCTATGCCACGGCACTTCTTCACGATATCGGCAAAGATGAACAGTATGAATCGGGTATATCCCATGATGTTGCAAGCGAACGCGTCGCTGATGCGATTCTCGGCGGCATGCCCGATGACGTGGCGTTTGAACCGGCCGATGCCGCAGCCATTAAGACGGCCATTCTGGGCCATCGGAAGCTGCGCGTGAACAGCCAACCGCTTGAGCGTCTGCTCTATGCAGCCGACAAAGCGTCGCGCGCCTGCTTTGCATGCCCCGCGCGCAATGCTTGCAACTGGAGCGACGATAAAAAGAACCTGTCGATTCGCGTGTAGTTAGTTTGCGCGGTCGGGGTTCTAAGCGAAGGAGACGATCGCGATGAGTAACAAGAAACTGCCCGAGAACGCAACCAAGACCGAAGGCGCCGAGCTCGCCCGCCGTGGAAGGGGCGAAATATCCACTGCAACGGCGGTGCCCCACGTGAGCTATGACGACCTGCGCCATGCCGACCGCATTGCTATCGACGGTCTCGAGGTCTTTGCCAACCACGGTGTGTATCCCGAGGAGAACGCGCTGGGGCAGAAGTTTGTCGTGTCCTTGGTGCTCTATGCCGACCTGCGCGCGGCGGGGGAGCACGATAACCTGGATGCCTCTATTGATTACGGCTCGGTGTGCCACGATGTCGATGGCTATCTGCGCGAGCATACGTTTAAGCTCATCGAGGCTGCAGCCGAGGGTGTGGCCCAGATGCTGCTACGTCGTTATCCCTTGCTGCTTGGCGTGCGTGTTAAGCTCGATAAGCCTTGGGCGCCCGTCGGTCTTCCCCTGGCAAGCTGTGGCGTCGAGATCGAGCGCGTGCGCTAGCTGACGCTAAAGCTCGTTGGCGGGCGGTTTTTTGAGTCGCTGCGACAGAGCTCTATTGTTGGGGCAGTACGTGTCGAGCAGGGCGTGGAACCGCTGATTGTGGCTTGGCTCGAGCAAGTGGACGAGCTCGTGGGCGACAACCATGTCAAGGCACTCGACGGGGTAGGCGGCAAGTTCGCGTGCGATGCGAATGGCGCCGGTTTTGGGTGTGCACGAGCCCCAGCGCGTTTTCATGCTGCGTACGGAAACGCGGGAAACGGCGACACCCATTGCGATTTCGTATGCGTGCACAATATCGCGTAGCGCCGATGTGACCTCGGACGTATAAAGCTGGTCGATGTGGGCTTGGAGTTCATCGGACGTTAGGTCGTCGAGGATTGCGTGCCGCTTGGACTGTGGGTGTTCGTCTGGCTCACCGGTACCCGTAAAACTTGCGAAGGTAGCCTGCTTGGGCCGCGGTGCGGGTGATGCAAAGTTGTGATCGAGTGCGTCCTGTACCGTAATGGGCTTGCCCCAAAGCGCAATGATGGACGAGGGGCTGAGCGGCTCCTGTGCCGTCGCCTGACGTTGCTCGCGCTGGGCAAGTCGGCTGATAATCCAGGCGCTGTTGCGCTTCACAAACGCTTCGATACGCTCGCGGCTGGCGCCGAGCGGTGCGCTGGCGTGGACCTCACCGCTCGATGTGACGCGTAGGTTGAAGTTCTTGACGCGCTTTTTGGTAACGACGACGGGGATGGGCATCCCATCCGGTCGGGGTAGGAAAATCGTAAACTGCTGCGTCAAAAGCGGTCCTTCAGATTGGGGACGGGCCGGCATTTCGACCGTTCGGTATGCCGGCCCGCTCAAGGGATGTGAAATTAATAACGCTCGAAGAAGGCAAGGGCGTTATCGCTGCAGAGCTTCTGCATCACGGTCTTGCCAAAGTGCTTGGAGAGCATGTTCTGGAATTCGGGCATCTTGCTGGCATCGGAGAGGAAAGCGGGCACCTTGGCGCCGTCCCAGTCGCCGCCGAGTGCGATGACATCTTCGCCGCCCAGGTCGAGCCAGTGCTCGATATGTGCCGCTAGCTGGTCGAAGGTGACGTCTGCGGTGGTCTTGTCGGTCGCATCGTTGGATAGGAACTCGCTGCAGTAGTTGAGGCCGACGATGCCGCCCATGTCGCGAATGGTGCGGAACTGGTCGTCGGTGAGGTTGCGCTTGACGCCGCAAACCGCACGGGAGTTGGAGTGGCTGGCGACGAAGGGGCGCGTGGCGTGGGCGACAACCTCGTCAAAGCACTCATCGTTGAGGTGGGAGACGTCGAGTATCATGCCGGCGTGCTCCATCTGCGTAAGTGCCTCGATGCCGGCGGCGGTGAGGCCGGCGTGGGTGTCGTGGCCGCTCGCGAGCGGTCCCTGCGCGTTCCAGCTGAGTGACGACATAAGCACGCCCAAGCTCTTGAGCACCTCGATCAGCGCGGGGTCCTCGGCAAAGAACGTGGCGTTTTCGATGGTGTGGATGCAGGCGACCTTGCCGTCTTTGAGCGCAGGGCGAATATCAGCGGCGCTGCGCACGTTGACCATGCGGTCGTGGTTGAGCATTGCCTGGCCGCTCATATGCGCCATGATCTGCGCCTGGAAGCGCGCGGCGTGGGCGGTGGGAATCTCGTCGGGGACAAACGTAGCGAAGCACTGCGCCCACGGCGTGTTGCCGATCTTTGCGAGCGAGATGGCGCAGGCGTTGCCCTCGATAAGGTCGAAATCCTGCGGATGCGTTTCGTCGCCGGGGAAATAACCGTCGGTGCCGGCGGTAAAGCGCAGGTCAAGATCGAGTGTGGCCCAGCCGATACGGTCGGCGGTGTCGCAGTGTAGGTCAAATACGGGATATGCCATGGTTCCTCCGGTTGCAGCGTTTCTTTGCAAACTGTCAATGAATTGTATGACTAGGGTATAGTTAGCGCCATATGTTCACGGCGGCCCGCGTTGTGCGCCGCCCTTATCACGGAGGTTACCATGTCCAACCAGGGCAAGAAGGTCAAGACCCATTATCGTGGCACGCTCGATGACGGCACGCAGTTCGATAGCTCCTACGATCGCGGTGAGCCGCTGGAGTTCACCTGCGGTGCCGGTCAGATGATCAAGGGCTTCGACGCCGCCGTTATCGATATGCAGGTGGGCGAGAAGAAGTCCGTGCACATTCCTGCTGCCGATGCCTACGGCGAGCACAACCCCGAGATGGTCCTGACCTTCCCGGCCGAGCAGGTTCCCAACATCGAGCAGATCGAGAAGGGCATGAAGCTCTTCCTGTCCACGCCGAGCGGCATGCCTGTCCCCGCTGTCGTCATCGATGTGACGTCCGAGGCCGTGACGCTCGATGCCAACCACGAGCTTGCCGGCAAGGATCTCAACTTTGATATCGAGCTCGTTGAGGTCGAGGACTAGTTGATGTCCGTGGACCTGGTAGCTACGGAGCGCTTGGGAAATCTCAACGACCCGTCCTATGAACTCCTGCTTCGTCGGGAGCTGGGTGGCGTCTTTGAGGTTGACGAGCTGCTACTCGATTGGGACCAGGCTGATGCGCGCCTGTTTGTGGGCGTGACGGAGCTGGGACGCACGGTGAATGCCCGGCTGGATGCCACTGATGGCGAGCGTCTTGCCGACGGTGACGTGCTCGCTGTCGACCGCACGGGCACGGTGCCCGTAGCGGTTGTCGTACGCCTGCGCAGCGCCGAGGTCTATTTGGTCGAAGTCGACCGCATGGATCCGATTGTGCTCGCACATGCGTGCTGGGAGATCGGCAACATGCATGCGCCGCTCTTCCGGGGTGACTCGGACGAGCATACCGTGCGCATGTATACGCCGGTGCAACCGGTTTTGGGTCGTATGCTCCGGGGCATTGGGGGCGTTCGGCTCTCGGTGGTCGCACGCGAGCTCGATGCCAGTCGACGCTTTGCATCGAGCGCGGCGGATGTTGTTGTGAGCATGGCTTCAGACTTTACGATCGTAAAAAAGACGCGCGGCTAAGCGCGCGTATGCGCAAGACGGGCTTTGAGGGATTGCCATTCAAAGTCCGTCTTGCTGTTGATGAGAGGCTTTGGGGGAAGCATATGGGTCTTGAGGGAATCAAGCTGATCGCCTGCGATTTGGATGGCACGTTGCTGCATCCGGGGGAGCGCGAGCCGCGTCCCGAGGCCTTTGAGCTCATTAATGAGCTGCATCGTCGCGGTATTGTGTTTATGCCGGCGAGCGGCCGTCAATATGCGAGCTTGCGCTATCTGTTTGCCCCGGTGGCCGATGAGCTCGCCTATGTATGCGAAAACGGAGCCCTGGTGATGAGCGAGGGGCGCGCCGTTGTCAAACGTTCCATGGAACGTAGCCTTGCTATGGATATCGCGAATGCCGTGGTCGCCTACCCCCATGCCGACGTAACCCTTTCCTGCGAGGGGCACCTCTACACCATAAGCGGTAACGATGCATTCATCGACCATTTGCGTTACGAGGTCCACTGCGATGTGACGGTGGTCGACCGTCCCGAGGACATTGACGAGGATGTCATTAAGATTGCGTTTCAAACGCCCGAGACAGAGCAGCCGGCGGCGTTGGAGTATTTTGCGCGTCGCTTTAGCGACCGGGTCGATGTGATGACGTCGGGAACCGAATGGACCGACTTTATCGGCTTTGATTCAGGCAAGGGGTCCGCGCTTGCCGATTATGGTCGCGCACTGGGGATCTCACCTAACGAAATGATGGCGTTTGGCGATAACGAAAACGATCGCGACATGCTCAACGTGGTGGGCCATCCCTATCTGATGGAGAGCTGCAATCCCAGCATGCGCGGTGTCAATGACCGTGTCCGCTACGTGCGCACGGTCGAAGAAGAGCTGCGTCGTCTACTTGCTGAGTAGGCATGTCCCAAAATCTACCTACAGTTGGGGCAGAGGCCCTCGAAGATGGTGTAGTGCGACGTGACGTTCCAGCCGATTTGCTCGGACGCCTTTGCGTCGAGCTGGGCGTCGAAGGGGAGCGGCACATCGATGACGCGGCTGCACGAGGTGCAGATGATATGCGCATGCGGCTCGATCGTGCGATCGAAGCGGCTGCCGCCCGGCGTCTTGATTGAGAGGATCTCGCCGGCGTCGGCCAAGAGATTGAGGTTGCGGTAGACCGTACCGCGGCTGATTTTGTCATCCTGCGCGCGCACGACGTTGTAGATTTCGTCAGCGGTGGGATGGTTATAGCTTTGGCGCACGGCGTCAAGAACCAGCTTTCGCTGCCTGGTATTCCTTCTTTGCACCGCCATGCGCCTCGCCTCTTTTCTATTAACGGTCGTAGGTAAATGATACCTTATTTAGCACACAATACTAATAATGAGGACTGAAGCCGTCTTCATTGGCAAGTGGGGCTCGGACCTGGGCGTCTACGAGGCGAAAACGCGTTCCCATGCGCTCGTAGGAGGCATGAAGCGCCTCGAGATGAGATAGGATGTTTGCCGGAGCTCCCTGTATCTCCATCTCGACTGAGCCGTCTTCCATGTTACGCACCCAGCCGGTGAGTGCGCGTGCCTGCGCGAGGTTGGTGTTGGTAAAGCGAAAACCAACGCCTTGGACTTGCCCCGCCCAGCGCAGGAAATAGCGCAGGGGAGTGTCTTGAGTGGCCTCGTCGCTTGCGAGTACGGTAAGCCTGCGGCGCAGCTCGAACTCGACGTTTGATGGTTTTTGAGGCTCTCGACTGCCGCCGGTGACGCTGGAGAAGAACGTATCGAAGAGGCCCATCGCTATGCCTGCTTGACTGAATCGGCGGGGAAGGTAATGCCGGCCTGCTGACGCACGGCATCCATGATGCGCAGCGAGACGAGCGTGACATCGCGGTAGTGGCCGAGATCATGGCGTCCCGCCGGGGTCTCCCAGATCTCTTCCTTAACGTTATCGATGCCTCCGATGGCGGTGATAAAGTCTGCGAGTTCGTATTCCATGGTGTTGCTTGACTTGGGAAGGTCGAGCGCGCGGCCGTTGTCGTCCTGTTCGCGCGGCGCCTCGGTCGCCGAGCCGCGTACGACATCGCCGCGATAGTCGATGCGGACGTTGCGGGGCGTGGACAGATGGTCGATCTGGATAGTGCCACGCTCGCCTTCGATCTGCGAGGGCAGCAGGTCATTCGTAATTTTGGAGTGCGCGAGCTCGACGGAGATACGGCCACCGCCATAGCTGGCGAGAATGGAACCGCAACCGTCGATGGGGCCATGGGTGAGCTCTTGCGTTGAGGGGTCGAGCAGCGTGGCCATGCTGGTGAGACCGGAGGGCATGCCGAAGATCTCGACCATGGGCTCGACGGTATAGACGCCGATGTCCATGAGGGAACCCGATGCCATATTGCAATCGAAGATATTGGTGGTGCGTCCAGCGAGGATTTCGTTGTAGCGCGAGGAATACTTGCCAAAGCGCAGCGAGGCGCGACGAATGGGCGCAATCTCGCCCAGGGCGTCCTCGACGGCGTGGAAAGCGGGGTCATGGAGCGGGCGCATGGCCTCGAGGGCCACGAAACCTGCTGCCTCGGCAGCACGGAAGACCTCGAACGCTTGGGCCTCGGTGGCGCAGAAGGGCTTCTCGACGATAACGTGCTTACCGCCGGCGATGCAGGCGAGCGCCTGCTCGTGATGGAGCGCGTTGGGGCTGCCGATGTAGACGGCATCGACGTCGTCGGCGGACGCGAGCTCGTCGAGTGCGGTGAAGTTGCGTTCGCCGCCGTGCTCGGCGGTAAAGGCGGCACCGCGATTGGCATCGCGTGAAAGCGTGCCCACAAACGCGGCTTGGTCGTTGGCATTGACGACCTGGATAAAGTCGTCGGTGATCATGGATGTGCCGATGGTCGCTATACGCAGCATACGTCCCCCTTGCGTTGTTTGGTCTACAGGATGAGTGTAGCGCGTGGGGATATAAAGCTGCGCGAAAACGCCGTTACAGGTCGCTCTCGCTAAAGCCGGTGTCGATATCGAGGTTGGCTCCGTCGGCCGCGGTGGTGGCGAGCTCGTCGCAGCGCTCATTGAGCTCGTGGCCGGCATGCCCCTTAACCCAGATGAACTCCACCTTATGCTTGCTCTTTGCGGCAAGCAGACGCTCCCACAGGTCGCGGTTCTTGACGGGCTGCTTGTTGGCAGTTTTCCACCCGCGCTTTTTCCAGCCGTCGATCCAGTGCTTGTTGAAGGCGTTGACGACGTATTGCGAATCGGAATGGACCTCGACCTCGCAGGGGCGGTTAAGTGCCTCGAGCGCCACGATGACCGCCATGAGCTCCATGCGGTTGTTAGTGGTCTTGGCGTAGCCACGCGAAAGCTCGGAGGTGAAGGTCTTGCCGGCGGGGTTGGTGTACTTGAGCACGGCGCCGTAGCCGCCGCGTCCCGGATTTGATCGGGCCGAGCCGTCGGTATAGATGATGACCTTCACATGGTTCCTTTCGTTGGGTACGCTTCGTGTGAGTGACCATTGTAGCGCCATGCCCGCCGCGGGCTAGCAATCTACGATTTCTACCCCGTCTTCCGACAGCTGGTCGGCATGGATGATGCGGTTGAGCTCGTCGAGGTATTGCCGCAAGAGAGGAGAGGGCTTGCGCTCGTCGTGCATGATATATCCTACGTGCATCGTTGGGGCGTCTGCTAACGGGATCGATGCCATACCCCACTGCATTTCATTGGAAAGGACACCGGTCGACAGGGTGTAACCGTTCGACGTGATAAGTAAGTTAGTAAGTGTTCCGCGGTCCGAGATTCGTATGTTGCGGTCGCAAGGGATATAGCTAAAAGGTTCCTCGGCGTAATAGAAGGAGTTTGAGGTTCCCTGCTCAAAGCTGTAGCGCGTATAGGGCGTGAGGTCGGCAAGGGACAGCTGAGGGCGGCGTGCGAGCGGGTGGCGTTCGCTAACGAAGACGTGGACCGTCGCGTCGAAGAGGGGATGGAAGCTTGCGCGGGCATCGGCGAAGGCCTTCTGCAGAACGCGGGCGTTAAAGTCATCCAGGTACAGAATGCCGATATCGCTGCGAAATGCGCGGACGTCGTCGATGATCTGCGAGGTGGTGGTCTCGCGCATGATGAACTCAAACTTACTGTCGCGGCAGCGCTCGACGACGTTGACAAAGGCCTCGACCGAAAAAGCGTAGTGCTGGGCCGAGACGGCAAGGCGCGCCTGGGGTGTGCCGCCGTCCTCGTAGCGTGCCTCGAGCATGTCGGCCTGCTCTACGACCTGGCGCGCATAGCCCAATAGCTCGGTGCCGTCGTTGGTGAGCGTGACGCCGCGGCTGGAGCGCGTAAAGATCTCCAGATGGAGCTCCTGTTCCAGGCTTTTGACAGCGTTTGAGATGTTGGACTGTGCCGTATAAAGGCGCTGGGCTGCGGCGTTGATCGATCCGGACTCTGCCACGGCAATCAGAAAACGAAGCTGCTGGAGGGTCATTGACGTCCATCCTCTCGATAGCTATCTAAAAAACCGATAACAAGTTAGCGCTTTTAAGTGATTGACCGAGCAAAACAATGCTCGTACTATTCAAAACACACAAAGGCGGTAGGTAATTAAGCCGACCACGGAACCGGGATGCGAAAGGAGGCCCGCATATGAATTGCTTACCAAGACGAATGCCGGGCTCCTGTTTGCGCCCGTCGGCGTGATCAGGAGACAGCGACTTACTTCTCTTACTCTTATTACTTTTGTTCGATCGAGGAGATCATCATGAGCCAGTTCATCAACAACCCCGAGCATACCTTTGGTTTCGATACCCTGCAGCTGCACGTTGGCCAGGAGAGCGCCGATCCTGCATCCGACTCCCGTGCCGTGCCTATCTACCAGACCACAAGCTATGTGTTCCGCAACTCCCAGCATGCTGCTGACCGCTTTGGTCTTGCCGACGCCGGTAACATCTACGGTCGTCTGACCAACTCCACCCAAGGCGTCTTCGAGGACCGCATTGCCGCGCTCGAGGGCGGCGTTGCTGGCCTCGCCGTCGCCTCTGGCGCCGCCGCCATCACCTATACCCTGCAGGCTCTTGCCCAGGCCGGTGACCACGTGGTCGCCCAGAAGACCATCTACGGTGGCTCCTACAACCTGCTGGAGCATACGCTCTCCCAGTTTGGCGTCGAGACCACCTTCGTCGATGCCCATAACCTGGACGAGGTCGAGGGCGCCATCAAGGACAACACCACGGTCATCTATCTCGAGACGCTCGGCAACCCCAACTCCGACATCCCCAACATCGACGCCATCTCCGAGATCGCCAAGAAGCACGGTCTGCCGGTTGTCGTCGACAACACCTTCGGCACCCCGTATCTGTTCCGTCCGCTGGAGCATGGTGCCAACATCGTCGTCCACTCCGCAACCAAGTTCATCGGCGGCCACGGCACCTCGCTGGGCGGTGTGATCGTCGACGGCGGTAACTTCGACTGGAAGGCGAGCGGAAAGTACGCCCAGATTGCTGAGCCCAACCCCTCCTACCACGGTGTCTCGTTTGCCGAGGCTGCCGGTCCCGCCGCCTTCGCAACCTATGTCCGCGCTATCCTGCTGCGTGACGAGGGCGCCTGCATCAGCCCGTTCAACGCCTGGGTCCTGCTCCAGGGCACCGAGACCCTGTCGCTGCGCGTTGACCGCCATGTCGAGAACACCAAGAAGGTCGTTGAGTTCCTGGCTGGTGACAGCCACGTCGCCAAGGTGAACCACCCGAGCCTGCCCGAGCACCCCGACCATGAGCTCTATCAGAAGTACTTCCCCCGCGGCGGCGCTTCGATTTTCACCTTCGAGATCAAGGGTGGTCAGGAGGCTGCTTGGAAGTTCATCGACCACCTGCAGGTCTTCTCGCTGCTCGCCAACGTGGCCGACGTCAAGTCGCTCGTCGTGCACCCGGCTACCACCACGCACTCCCAGCTCTCTGCCGAGGAGCTTGCCGAGCAGAACATTACGCCCTCCACGATTCGACTTTCCATCGGTACCGAGAACGCCGAGGACATCATTTGGGATCTGAAGCAGGCCTTCGCCGCACTGGACGAGTAGGGCGACTTGTGCAAGGACCCCTTGCGACTCGATAGGTATAACTGCATAAAATGCCTGCTCAAGGCGCCTGTGCGAACAATGGTCGCACAGGCGCCTTTTTTGCATAGAGAGGGTGCAAAAACAGGGTTTTTGGCACGCTTTATGCATTCGAGTTGTGGAAAACTCCTGTTGAGAGGATGTGAGTTTTACGCAATTGACGTGCGCCTTTTGAGTAAAACCGCAGGTCGCGATTTGCTCGGGGTACTATGCAGCGCGATCGAATCATACACAGCTCAAACGCAGCAAAAACGCACTACGGAGGTTTCCAGCTACATGAGGATCGATTCACGAAAACCGAAGGCCGCCGCCCTTTCTGCCACGCTTGCCGTGGCGCTTTTGGTGGGTGCCGGCGCAACTGATGCCCACGCGGCAACACTATCCGATACGGTCGGATCTACGCCGTCCGAGGCGACGCTGGTGCAGCCCGTCGACTACCGCGGCGACGGTTATGGCTCTATGCAGGAGTGGAACGCCTCGATGGGAGCAAAGCGCGATTCCCTGGAGATGCGCGCTCAGATCATTATGAATATGTATGGCGACTATGCTACCGATGACGAGCGCGCTGTGCTGCAGGGTTGCATCGACGGCGCGGGTAGCCTGTTGACGATGGGGGAGGTCGACGCCAAGTCGACCGAGCTCGACGAGCTTCGCTCCACGCTCGAGGATGTCAAGCGCGAGGCGATCGAGGCTGCGGCTGCCGAGGCGGAAGCCGCCGAGGCCGCTGAGGCCGTTCAGGCTTCGTATTACAACGCCGGCTCCGGCTCGTCTTACGCGTCTGCTGCGTATTACGCGAACGGCTCGGGCCTGACGCGCTCGAGCGGCGTCAATAACTATAACGGTCGCCGCGAGACTTATTACAGCAGCAACGTGTTGTATCACCACCGCACGGGCGAATGGACGCAGGATTCCGAGGGCTTTTGGCGCGATTCTGATGGTTACTACGTCGTGGCCGCGGGCGATAAGGCTCAGGGCTCCACGTTTACCGGTTCCAAGGGCGAGTGCAAGGTCTATGACTCCGGCTGCGCAGCCGGAACCACCGACTACTACACTGGCTGGTAGTTTTTCTGCATCACGGATATTTGGCGGACGGGCGTCTATACCGAGCTTTGGGGCAACGTAAGGACGCCCGTTCTATGTATGCGTTTGAGTTAACAGAGCGCTTACCGTGGCAGTACGCCGCGCATATGGGCACGGGGCACACTAAGTCACGAGAAACAAAGTCTTTCTCGTGGAGGAAGTGGTTCCATGAACGCTCGAGATGTCGCTATTGCCGTCGTTGCCCTTTTGATCGGATGCCTTGGTCCGACGGCGGCGCTAACTGCCGGCTTGCAGTCCGATACGGGCGCCGCTCCTGTGATTGTGGGCGCCTTGATTGCAGCGGCGCTGCTGGGAAGCGCCGGCGTGCTGCTTTGCCGCGATGACGAGGACGAGGTTCCGGAATCGCAAAATAAGCCTCAGTTTTAGCCTCGAGCTAAATGCAACAGGCCTTCGCGAATGACGGAATCCTCGCGAAGGCCTGTCTGCTTGTATTGCGCACATCGCGATGCGGCCGAGGCTACCAGCTGCTTTCTATTTCGCGAATCCTCTGGTAGAGCCAATCGTTTTGCGGCACTTGGATATCGTGTTTGGTAGCTAGGCGGCAAATGGTGCCAGCGAACTCCTCGACTTCGGTTTTTCGTTGTGCGATGCGGTCCTGCGCCATCGAGGGCATACCGACGGGGTCGATTCCCTCGATGAGGTGCACCATCTGCGTCAGGTCTGCCTCGGTCAGCTCAATGCCCTCGGCGTTGGCGACCGCAAGCGTTTCGCGCATGGCGGAAACAAAGCAGCGACGCTGCTCGGAGCCCGGCTCCGTGGCGCTTCCGTAGGTCCCGCCGTAGGCCATACAGGTCTGGTTGATGCCGTCGTTGAGCATGAGTTTGGCCCACATGCGGTGCGCAATGTCGCTCTCGACGGTATGGGCAATGCCGCAGCGTGTGTAGAGCTCGTCGATGGCGCTGACGGTTGCGGGCTCGGTGCCTGCTGCCGCGCCAAAGCGAATCTCGCCCGCATTCGTAAAGGTGAGCGCGCCGTCGAGGAACACGGCATCCATGCCTTGGCAAATACCAAGAACGGTATGCTTCCAGCCAAAGCGCTCGGCAATCTTTTGCTCGCTCGTAATGCCGTTGCACAGCGAGGCGATGAGCGTGTTGGGCCCCACGACGCGCTCCATAGTCTTGAGCGCTTGGTTGAGTCCCGTCGTCTTGACTGTGAGAATGACCAGATCGGCGGGCGTTGCCTCACTGGCGCGGATGGACTTGAGCGCACAGGGCTTGCCGTTGACGGTGAGCGCATCGCCCACGTGACGCTCAAAACGGGCGTCATCCATAACGTATTCGACGGCGTCATTGCCGAGGGCCGTGGCAATCATGCTGCCGTAGAGCAGGCCGACGCCGCCCTTGCCGATAAAGGCGACCTTGTTGATCTGCATGTGAATCATCTCCCCACTAAAAGGCGCCCGCATGAGGGGCGCCTGGTGGATTGTATGCTGCCAGGGTGATTGGTGGGTGCGCGGGGCGGCTGTTATAAAAAGAAACTATTGCGCTGTGCGCTTATGCCGCGGGGCAGACCGCAAAGACATGCGCGTGGTCATGCCCGGCTCCTTTCATCGGGCTTTTTGCTGATGTTAAAGCGGTGCCGTGACGGCTCGATTTCTGCTGCGTTACGATACGTTCTCAATTGCGATTCCGATGTGTTTCGATGACGTGACGGGTTTGTTTCGCCTTGTCAGGGCTTCGATGGGAGGGGAGGGGCCGTGCAATATCGCGTTGACCCCAAAAGCGGCAACCGTATCTCGGCGTTGGGGCTGGGCTGCATGAGGTTTCCCGGTGCGCCGGGACGTCCGGATGCGAAGACAGCCGATGCCATCATTTCCCGTGCGGTGGAGCAGGGGATTAATTATCTGGACACGGCCTATCTCTATCCCGGCAACGAGGCTTGCGTGGGCGCTTCGCTTGAACGCCTGGGCTTGCGCGACCAGGTTTTGCTCGCAACCAAGCTGCCGCATGCTTCGTGCAAATGCGCGGAGGATTTCGATCGGTTTTTCGACGAGCAACTGCGCCGCCTGCAGACCGACCATATCGACTATTACCTTATGCACAACATCACCTCGCCTGCGCAGTGGGAGCGCGTGGTGGCGCTGGGCATCGAGGACTGGATCGCGCGTCAAAAGGCGGCGGGGCGTATTCGCCAGATTGGTTTTTCGTACCACGGCAGCGCAGCGGACTTCCTTACGATGCTTGACGCATATGACTGGGATTTTTGCCAGATACAGTACAACTATGCCGGCGAGCGTTACCAGGCGGGAACGGCAGGACTCATGGCGGCTGCGGAGCGCGGGCTCGCGGTGTTTGTGATGGAGCCGCTGCTGGGCGGGCGTTTAGCAGGCAAGCTGCCGCCACGGGCCCGCGCTGTGCTCGATAGTGCCCGTGACCCGCATTTGCGCACTTCTGCCGCCTGGGGTCTTTCGTGGGTGTGGAATCATCCTCAGGTGACGATGCTGCTTTCGGGTATGACCGATACCGCGCAGGTGGACGAGAATTCGTCACTGGCAGACCTCGCGTTGCCGAATTCGATGACTGCCAACCAGCTCGACACGATTGCGCGCGTGTTGATGGAGTTTGAGAAATCGAACCGTGTGCCCTGCACGGGATGCGGCTACTGCATGCCATGCCCCAAGGGTATCAACATTCCCGGCTGCTTTGCCGCCTACAACGCGAGCTATGCGCACAGCTGGTTTACGGGGCTGTCGCAATACTTTACGGCGAGTGCGGTGCGCACGAGCGAGCCCAAGCTGGTGAGCAATTGCGTCAAGTGCGGTAAATGCGCACGTCACTGCCCGCAGCACATCGATATTCCCGAGCGTTTGGACGACGTACGCCGCCGTTTTCAGCCTGGCCTCGTGACGGCGGTGCTTAAGGCCTTCGGCAAAACGCGCTCCTGATGCCCCTTTTATAACTTGCGGTGGAATAGTTCCTGTTTGCGGCAGAATAGGGACCAAACAGGAACTATTCCACCGCAACTGAAGGGGGCTGTCGTGGGCCATCGAGATTCATGTGATGATTTGCGCGAGGTTCGTTGGGGCGTTTTGGGCGCCGGGCACATTTCGCATCGATTTGCATCGTCGCTCAAGGAGGTGGACGGGGCACGGCTGGTGGCTGCGGCCGGCCGCACTCCTGCACATGTCGAGGAATTTTCCCGAGCGTTTTCGATCGATGCTGCGCATGGCCATGCTTCGGTCGACGATAACGGCAATGCGGCTTATGACGCGCTGATTGCCGACCCCGATGTCGACGCAATCTACTTGGCTCTTCCGCATGGCATGCATACGCGTTGGGCCTGTCGCGCGCTGCGCGCCGGAAAGGCCGTGCTGTGCGAAAAGCCGGCCGTTTTGAGTGAGGAAGAGGCTCTCTCGATTGCCTCCACCTCTCGTGAGCGCGGCGTGCTGTTTATGGAGGCGATGAAGAATCGGTTTTGCCCGATGCGCACTCGCGTGAAAGACTTGCTTGCGTCGGGTGAGCTTGGCCGTATTGTCTCAATTGAAAGCGTGCAAAAGCTCGATTACGGCGAGCCTCCTTCGGGCTATCTGCTTGATTCGTTGCAGGGCGGCTGTCTATATGACATGGGCTGCTATGCGGTCGGTTGGTTTGAGGATTTGCTCGCGGGCGCGTGCGAGGTTTCATCCCGTGAAGTTCGCTGGCGTGACGTATCAGGCGGCCGCGTCGATTGGGCCGACGAGATCCGTATGAGCGTCGGCGGTATACCCATTCATATGGTGTGCGACGGCAAAGCAACATATGAAAGCCGCTTAACGATTGCCTGTGAGCGAGGCTCGTTGGAAATCGAGCGTCTCCATCGTCCCGAGCTCGCCCATGTGAAGTATTCCGACGGTCGAACGCTAGAAATAAATGCCCCGTTTGAGATCGATGATTTCTACGGCGAAATCCAGCATGCGACGCAGCTCATTCAGGCGGGGAAACTCGAGAGTCCCGTCATGCCCCTTGCCGCCACGCAGCGCTGTGCACACATCATCGATGCGATTCGTCTAGCCCTCTAGGACTTGGCGCTGACGCGTAGGGGATCATGACGCCGGCGCCCGTGGTGCCTGGCGGCCCACATCTCTGATGCCCCTTTTATAACTTGCGGTGGAATACGGTCTGTTTGCGCCAAAATAAGGCACCAATAGACCGTATTTCACCGCAACTGATGAGGGGGAGTTGGAGATGCTGACGATCGGGTGTCATCTTTCGACGACGAAGGGCTATCGGGCGATGGGGGAGACGGCGTTGTCCATTGGCGCCAATACCTTTGCGTTCTTTACGCGCAACCCGCGCGGTGGCAAGGCAAAAGACCTTGACATGGATGACGTGGCGGCTCTGCGCGAGCTTATGGCGCAAAACGACTTCGGACCGCTGGTGGCGCATGCCCCGTATACCTATAACCCCTGCTCCGCTAAGGAGCGGGCGCGAGAGTTTGCCTTGGAGGCTATGGCGGAAGATTTGCAGCGTCTGGAAGCACTGCCCGGCAACTACTACAATTTTCACCCCGGTGCGCATGTGGGACAGGGGGCAGACGCCGGCATTCAGATGATTGTCGACATGCTGTGCCAGGTGATGTTTGAGGGACAGCAGACGACGGTATTGCTCGAGACCATGGCGGGCAAGGGCACCGAGGTGGGCCGTAGCTTTGAAGAACTGGCGTGCATTATCAAGGGCGTTGCCGCCAAGTGCCCAGAGCTGTCCGATAAGCTGGGCGTTTGTTTGGACACCTGCCATGTGAGCGATGCTGGCTACGACATCATCCATGATCTGGACGGCGTACTCGACGAGTTCGACCGCGTGGTGGGTATCGATCGTCTGCATGCCGTACACATCAACGATTCGAAGAACCCTTGTGGCGCCCATAAGGATCGCCACGAGTGCATCGGCAAGGGATACCTTGGCAGCGAGGAATTTGGTGGCGGTATGCAGGTTATGCAGAATATTGTATCGAATGGCCGCTTGCGCGCATTGCCATTCATTTTGGAGACACCGAACGAACTTGCAGGTTATGCGGCTGAAATCAAACTGTTAAGGTCATTGCAGCAGTAATGGCTGCCATAAAGTGGGACGCTCCATTCACGTTATGGGTTTGTTTCAATCAGTTTTCTAATTGCAGATTCTTCCAAGCGGGTGCATAATAACCCTCAGTTTTTGCAGACCTCTGAATCACGTGGGGTCATTGGAAGGAGACTGATTATGAAGCTGAAGAAGCTTGGCGCATTTGCCGCCACGGGTGCTATGGCGCTCGCCCTCGCTCTGACGGGCTGCGGCTCGTCCAACGCCACCTCTGGTTCTAATGCCGGTTCCAGCAGCTCTGACGACGCTAAGGTCGAGAAGGTCGACGGCTCCAAGGAGTACGCGCTCGTCAAGGACGGTACGCTGACCGTCGGCACCTCTGCCGAGTACGCTCCGTTTGAGTACAAGGATGACAACGGCGATTATCAGGGCTTTGACCTTGAACTCATCAAGGCTATCGGCGACAAGCTGGGCCTGGATGTCGAGTATGTCAACAATGACTTTGACACGCTGGTTCCGGGCGTCGCATCGGGCGCCAAATATGACGTTTCCATCGCGGCTATCACCGATACGCCCGAGCGTGAGAAGGAAGTCACTTTCTCCGATTCCTACTACATGGACGATCAGGCTATCGTGACCAAGGTCGATAACACCGACATCACGGCCGACAACTACAGCGAGAAGCTCAACAACGCCGATGCTACCATCATCGTCCAGTCTGGCTCGACCGCCGAGTCCTTTGCCCAGGAGAACTTCCCCAAGGCCAAGATTGTCCCCTACAAGGACGCCACCGAGTGCTTCAGCGCCCTGCAGTCCGATAAGGGCGACGCCGTAGTCACCAACCGCTCCGTTGCCAGCCAGCTGACCGCCGAGCAGTTCAACACCTGCCAGACCATTAAGCAGATTAGCACCGGCGAGGAGTACGCCATCGCCATCAACCAGGGCAACACCAAGCTCAAGGACGACATCAACCAGGCCATCAAGGACCTGACCGATGACGGTACCGTTGACGCCCTCATGGCTAAGTACAACATCAAGTAAAATAGCTACTTGATTGCTCGCGGGCCCTTTCCGCTTTGGCGGAGAGGGCCTTTGCGCTTCTCTTGACGGAGAGCATTTCCGTCTCGTTTTGCCGACAACTTCTACGATAGGAGCCACCTTGTCTCGACTGAACAAAGGGGCTGCGGAGCAGCGTTTTCCACTGCCCGCCTTGTTCCAAAAGCTAGTCTGCGTCATGGCCGTGGCGCTCGCGCTGGTGTGTGTGGGGACATATGCGCCCACGACCGCCCAGGCGCTTGAGACCACAAAGATTACCGCTCGACCCAACACCGGTTCGGGCAGCGCTGTGGTCGGCGGTACCGAGACGCGCATTACCTGGGAGGTCCAGGCCGATGCCGATGAGGAGCTGAGCGGTCTTTCTTTGACGTTTGTCGACGGCACGACGTTTGGTACCGATGACACGCGATTGACGATGCTCTCGGGCGAGGACCTCATGGATCGTACGCCCATGAAACCCACGTGCAAGGCTGACGGCCAGACGCTCAAGATTGACTTTGGCGAGACGGCGCCTGCCGGCGGCTTTTTCCGTGTCGAGGTTTACGGCGTGACCTTCCCCGTCGAGGGCGGCGATGAGGCCTTTAGCGGCACCTACACTTTGGCCGATGGCTCGACCAAGAAGATCTCCAAGATTCCGTCGGTGGAGATCAAGGGCGTGACGGCCTTCGATAACTTCCTGGCCGACCTTAAAGAGCAGCCGTGGGTCGAGGCTTGGAACTCCAATATGTTCCTGCGCCTGTTCTTGAACCCGGTCATTTTGGTCCAAAGCCTGCCGATCGTCTTTAAGGGCTTCCTTATGTCGCTCTCGATCGTGCTTGTGGCGTTTCCGCTGGCAATTCCCTTCGGTTTCGCCCTATCGCTCATGCGCATTTCCAAGTCGCGCATCCTTCGTTGCCTTGCCGGCATCTATGTGAATATCATCCGTGGTACGCCGGCGTTCCTGCAGATTTATATCGCGTTCTTCGGTCTGCCGTTGGCCGGCGTCAAGGTGGACGACTATGTCTTGGGCGTTATCGTCATGGCCATGAACTCGTCTGCTTACCTGTGTGAGATCTTCCGTGCCGGTATTCAATCGATCCCCAAGGGCCAAAACGAGGCTGCTCGTTCGCTGGGCATGAACGCGTTCCAGACGCTGCTCTATGTCATGATTCCGCAGACGTTCCGTAATGTCCTGCCTACGCTGACCAGTGAATTTATTCTGCTTTACAAGGATACGTCGCTGCTTGCCGCCGTGGGTGTGGTCGAGATCGTCATGAACGCCCGTACCATCGTGGCCACGACGGGCTCCATCACGCCGTATGTGGTTGCCGCCCTGTTCTATCTGGTCATCACCCTGCCGCTCGCTCGCTTGGTGAGCGGTCTTGAGGCGAGGCTTTTGGGCACGGCCGAGACCAAGAAGAAGCGTCCCGCCAAGAGCGCCGGACAGGTTGTCGCGACGCCTGCCGATCACATCGCCGGTCTGTAAGGAGGTCCTATCATGAGCGAAACCAATAACTCGAACGAGGTCGTCGTCAGTATCAAGAACCTCCAGAAGGCCTTTGGCGACAACGTGGTCCTGCGCGATATCGATCTGGATGTGCACAAGGGTGAGGTCGTTGTGGTCTTGGGCCCCTCGGGCTCGGGCAAGTCGACGATGCTTCGCTGCATCAATCGTCTGGAGCATCCCACGAGTGGCTCGATTATCGTTGAGGGCGTGGATGTGTGCGCCAAGGGTGTCGACCTCAACAAAGTGCGTACGCATCTGGGTATGGTGTTCCAGCAGTTCAATTTGTTCCCGCACCTGTCGGTCAAAAAGAACGTCATGCTTGCGCAACAAAAGGTGCTCAAGCGCAGCAAGGAAGAGGCCGAGAAGATCGCCGTCGAGGAGCTGACCAAGGTCGGTCTTGCTGAGCGCATCGATTTTATGCCGAGTCAGCTTTCGGGCGGCCAGCAGCAGCGCGTTGCCATCGCCCGCGCCCTGTCGATGAACCCGCACGTCATGCTCTTTGACGAGGCCACCTCGGCGCTCGACCCTGAGCTCGTGCGCGACGTCCTGGGCGTCATGCGCGACCTGGCGCACGACGGTATGACCATGATCGTCGTGACGCACGAGATGGGCTTTGCCCGCGATGTCGCCGACCGCGTCGTCTTTATGGACGGTGGCGTCATTGTGGAAGAGGGTACGCCGAGCGAGGTCTTCGACCATCCTAAGAGCGAGCGCACCAAGGCGTTCTTGGGCAATATCTCGTAGCCGGTTGATGTAACTGCCGTTACAAAAGAGCGGGGGCTGGACTTGAATCCAGCCCCCGCTCTTTTGTAGGGATGGGGATGTGCTTTGATGCAGGCTCTTTTGGAAGCCCTGGGTTCGTTACGCGAGCTCGGCTCCGAGGGCCTTGCAAGCGGTCTCGCCCTCGTCGTCGGGCGCGTCGTAGCAGATGGTGGAGTCCACGACGTTGACGCCGGCATCGTCGGCGTCGGCCTTCCAGTTGTCCATCCACTCGCCCTCGGCCCATGAATAGGAGCCAAAGAGGACGACCTTCTTGTCGCCGAGAGTCTCCTTGACCTCGTCCCACATCGGTTGGAACTCATCGTACTCGAGTTCCTCGGAGCCCATGGCGGGGCAGCCGAAGGCGATGGCGTCATAGCCTTCGGCCTTGTCTGCGGAGAAGTCGGCGCAGGAGATGACCTCTGCCTCGGCACCCGCGGACGTGGCGCCTTCGGCGACGAGGTTTGCCATGGCCTCGGTGTTGCCCGTGCCGCTCCAGTAGACGACGGCGATCTTGCTCATGTTGAGTCCTTTCAGTTGTGCGGCAGCTTGCCGCGGCTTCTATGTTCTATCGGGTTGCCTGGGCAAGTTGCGCCAAGCTGCAGCCCTGCTGATAGACAAAGGTGAGGTATTGAGTGCAAGCGCGGTAGGCGTCAAACATCGCAAGCGCTTGCTCGACATTCGTGTAGACCTTCCAAGCTCCAAAGACCTTGTAGTTCTCGCCGCGCTGGACGATAAACTCGCGCACATCGTCGTAGGGATATCCGAGGAAGTAGCCTATTTCGTGCGGAAACTCGCAGGTGCAGTCGTTGCTGCAGCTAGCTTGCTGGGGTAGTGAGCATCGAGTCTGGCTACAGGCGCATTCCGCGACGTTATTGCTCGCGAGCGTGATGCGTGATGCCAAATGCACAAGGCATGTCGAAAGGTCTCTCGTGTCGTAGCCTTCCGAGGCGAGCGCCGTTTGGGCGCGAGGGTCTGCGAAATAGGTGGTGAGGCTTTTGGCTCGGTACATATACACGAGCGCTCCGCAGGGCCGCCAGACCAAAACACTCAGGTGGATACCGAACGGGTCAAGCTCGCGATTGCACTGGGCGATAACGTTGAGCAGGCGTGCTCGGCGCTCTGCGATGGTTTCGGTTGCGACCGAGCCGTCCCCGTGGGCGTAGGTGCCTGGATAGGTAAAGAGCGATGCCGGCTTGATGCCCGCGAGCGTGGGAGAGCAGTTGCGCACGACTGCTGCCTGAAACGTTGGGATGTCTATGGTTCGAGTCACGGCGCTCCTTACGGATCTAACTGTTAGCCTAGGAAAACCTATACACGAAAGTAAGCCATGGTCAACAAAAAAGTTTGAGGCGGGAAACTAATTGACCGAACGGACATGATTTTGGGTTAAGATGGGGACACCCCATGGGGGTATCTAGATAGGGCTACTTGAAAGGGGAACGCATGAGTGACTTGCTCAACCCTGCGAATCTCATCGTGCTGGCCGTCATTGCCGTCGGCATGTTTTTTGGACTGCGTCGTATTGCCGCTTCGACACACGGGAAGAGTTGCTGCAGCGATGGCGCGAGCGGTAAGAAGGCCAAAAAGGTTGTTGTGGTGGATACCGATGCGTCACACTACCCCTATAGCGATGAGCTGCTCATCGGCGGCATGAGCTGTGACGGCTGCGCTCAGAACGTAGCCAATGCCCTCAATGCACTGGATGGCGTGTGGGCAACGGTGACGTATGCGGACCACACGGCACGCGTGCGCTCTAAGCAGCCGGTTGATCGCGGTGTCCTCGAGACGGCCGTGAAAGACGCAGGCTACTACGTCATGACGCTGTAAGCGCCGTCTTGGATGCATTTCCTTGTCTAGGCTCGTCCGCGCAGCTCGATGTCTTGGATATCGTCGAAGTCGATGGCGATATCTTTGAGCTTGAGGAGCCTGAAGGCAGGGAGTACCTCGTCAAGGATGCCGGTGCGGGAGCGATAGCCGTACGCATCGTAATAGGTGACGCGGACCAGGTCGCCACGTTTGAGACCCTCGAGCTTTTTAGAAAGCACGAGGGCTTTTTCTTCCGTGAGTTCACGTTTTGGCTCGACGGTGATTTCCTGCTTGCGCACGAGTTCGTAGTATCCCGTGAGGGCGGCAAAGGGCATAAACTGTGCGGCGCGGTTGGCGCGCACGGCACCGTTGGCTGTGAGGTTGGGGTCGGCGGCGCGGCGTCTGCCCTCGGGGTCCGCCAGGCGCTCGAAGGCGGTCGGCGGGCGCACGGGCTGTTGTTTGGGTTTAGGCACGGTGTCCTCCAACTTGGTCGTTGCGTTCGCGCGCGGTGGCGCCGGCGGTAAAGCTTAATCCCTTGACGAGCGCGTTCTTGCCGTACTTGCCTTTCACAGCCAGGACGGCGCGCGCCAGGTCGCGCTCGCGCTCATCGGCCTCGACATCGCTAAACAGATCGATAGTGGCAAATTCCTCGGGCATGAGGTTGCCAAAGCCCAGGTTGATTCGCTTGACCGGTCGTTTAGGGTCGACCGTTTGCGCCCAAAGGTCATCGAAATAGCCCATGATCTTCTTAAACGAATTGGTGCGCTCGGGCAGCTTGCGCGAGGCGTTGGAGTGTGCAAAGAGCGCGGCATAGCCACCACGCGGTTTGCCGCCATGCTCTCCCACAAAGATGCCATCGATTGCCTGCGCTTCGCGCACCAGGCGACGCCTTTCGTCATCGCACTGGACGGGCTTGGGCGCACGGGGTGCGAGCTCGGGGCCGGCGGTTGAGGTGGGTTCGATGCTCGACGTACTCGAGCGCAGGTGTCCGCATCCGTCCACATATTGTGCAGTACCGCTGGCATCAAGCCTGCGGATGTCGGCGCGCTCGCTCGCGTAGCCCACAAAGAGCGAGATGCTGTCACATACCACGTGCTTATCGACCAAGTCCAGCACGGCACTGTCGACCATCTCGCGCAAGACGGTGTAGGCCTGCTCGTAGGCATAGCCCTTCGAGAGCACCTGTCCTGTAGTGGTCGAAGTTGCTTGCGGGCGATAGGCTTGGATATCGGCGATGGTTGTCGGCTCGCGTCCGAAGGCGTGGTCGATGAGATACTCGGCATTGACGCCGAGCTCGTCGTAAAGCAGGTTTTCGTCGAGCGCCGCGACGCCCATCAGATCGTAGACGCCGTATTTTTCGAGTCGTGCTGCCACGCCGGGGCCGATGCCCCAGATATCGGTGATGGGACGATGGGGCCAGATTTCCTTGTGAAAGGTCTCGTCGTCGAGTATGCCGATGCGGCTGGGTACGTGCTTGGCGGTGATATCGAGTGCAACCTTGGCCTGGAATAGGTTGGGGCCGATGCCGACCGTCGCCGTGATGCCGGTGCGCGCCAGGACCTCGTCGCGCAACATGCAGGCGAGCCCTTCCGCATCGGTGTGATAAAGGTCCAGATAGGGTGTCACGTCGATAAAGCACTCGTCAATTGAGTAGACGTGAACGTCTTGCGGACTGACGTATTCCAGGTAGATACCGTAGATCTGCGCCGACACCTCCATGTAGTGCTGCATGCGCGGTACGGCCTTGATGTAGTCGATGCTATCGGGAATCTCAAATAGGCGGCAGCGATTGTGAATCCCTAAGTCCTTCATGGCCTGCGTGATGGCGAGGCAGATGGTCGTGCGTCCGCGCGATTCGTCGGCAACGACCAGGTTGGTGGTGAGCGGATTGAGCCCACGGTCGACGCATTCGACGCTGGCATAAAACGTCTTGAGGTCGATGCAGATGTAGGTGTGCTGCCCGCCCGCCATCCGAGCCCTCCCATCAAACACATGTTCTTATCGAATACTTGTTCGATAATACCCGCTCGTCCGGACGTCGTCAAAACCTGTCAAAAAGGGACTGGTTTGTTTTGGTAGGTATGGTCGTGCGGTTGGATCGGGTTTTAACGCAGCTCTAAAGAGTGCGAAACAGCTCGGAAAACCTCGCTTCGTAGCATGAGCCTAACGATTGATACCGCCTACGCGCACGGAAGGGTTGTGGGAAAGATGGTCAATTATGGGTTTGGTATGCCGACGCGCCTTGTTGCGGATGGAGACGTGGCTCGCTGGTGCGGACGATTGGTCGCTCACTACGGTGGCACCAAGGCGCTGGTCGTGTTGGGCGGTGACAAGCATACGCGCGATGAGCTTGTCTCGGCGGCACTTGGCTCGCTTGATCGAGCCCTGCTCGAGCGCGTGCTTTTTCGCTGCGGCTCGTTTGAGGGCGACGGGGGAGACGAGCTGATCGACGAAGCCGTGGCCCTGGCGACCGACGAAGGCGTGGACTTTGTCCTGGCGATTGGCGATGCCGATACTGCCGGCTTTGCGCGTGAGCTCGCGCGTCGCATGGCGGCGCTCGATGCCGTCGAAGACGGTTTTGTCCCTTATGGATGCATTCTCTCGGAGGGCAAGGTGCCTGCTGTCGTGGGCACCGGTGAGGTTCCCGTTTTTGCCATTATCGCGCCCGAACTGCTGGAGGGCATCGGGTCTCCTCTGCGTGAGTTGCTCGGTAGCGTCTGCGCCGCGGCCTAATATTTGCCATAAAAAGACGGGTTATTTTTGGTTGATAAAGCGTTTGACCTGCCAAAATAAGCCTGTCCCTTTTTAATCGGTTGCCGTTTGGGGGCCGATTGGCAACGCTCGCTGATTATAGTATTGACCTGCGCTAGAATAGTGGCATCTGAATGTCCGGGCGCATGGAGGCGTGCGCCCGTATGCTGAGGAGGACTCTATGGCAACTGTTGCCGCACCTATCGATGCTACGTCGACTGCCGCTTGGAAGGCACTCGAGGCTCATCAGGAGAAGCTTGAGGCCGAGGGTATCGACCTCAAGGCCTGGTTCGCCGCCGATGCCGAGCGCGTGAACAAGCTGAGCTTTGACGCCGGTGACCTGCACTTCGATCTGTCGAAGAACCTGGTGACCGATGAGACCGTCAAGCTGCTGTGCGATCTTGCTCGCGAGGTGAAGCTCGAGGAGCGCCGCGACGCCATGTTCTCCGGCGAGCACATCAACACCACCGAGGACCGCGCTGTCCTGCACACCGCGCTGCGCCGCCCGGCAAGCGAGAAGGGCCAGCTCATCGTCGACGGCCAGGACGTCGTCGCCGACGTGCACGAGGTCCTGGACCGCATGTATGCCTTCGCCGAGCGCGTGCGCTCCGGTGAGTGGAAGGGTGTTACCGGCAAAAAGATCGAGCACCTGGTGTCCATCGGCATCGGCGGCTCCGATTTGGGCCCGGTCATGGCTTACGAGGCTCTGCGTCCCTATGCCGACGCCGGTATCGACTGCCGCTACATCTCCAACATCGACCCCAACGACCAGGCCGAGAAGCTCAAGGGCTTGGATCCCGAGACCACGCTCGTGATCATCGTCTCCAAGACCTTCACCACGCTCGAGACCCTCACCAACGCCCGCGAGGTCAAGACCTGGATGCTCGAGCAGCTCAAGGCTCAGGGCGCCATCGACGGCTCCGATGAGCAGAACGCCGAGGCCGTGGCAAAGCATTTTGTCGCCGTCTCCACTGCACTCGAGAAGGTCGAGGCCTTCGGCATCGACCCTGCCAACGCCTTCGGCTTCTGGAACTGGGTCGGTGGCCGCTACTCCGTCGACTCCGCCGTGGGCCTGTCGCTGATCGTCGTGCTCGGCCCCGAGCGTTTCCAGCAGTTCCTCGAGGGCTTCCACGCCATCGACGAGTACTTCTGCAACACCCCGCTCGAGAACAACGCCGTCGCGCTGATGGGCCTGCTCAATGTCTGGTACGTCAACTTCTTCGGTTCCAAGAGCCACGCCGTGCTGCCGTACTGCCAGTACCTGCACCGCTTCCCGGCCTACCTGCAGCAGCTCACCATGGAGTCCAATGGCAAGCATGTCCGTTGGGACGGCAGCGCCGTGACCTCCGACACCGGTGAGATCTTCTGGGGCGAGCCCGGCACCAACGGACAGCATGCCTTCTACCAGCTGCTGCACCAGGGCACCGTGGTGGTTCCGGCCGATTTCATCGCCTTTGCCAATACCGCCAACCCTGCGACCGATAGCGGCCAGGACGTGCATGAGCTGTTCCTGGGCAACTTCCTGGCCCAGACCAAGGCGCTCGCCTTTGGCAAGACGGCCGACGAGGTTCGTGCCGAGGGCACGCCCGAGCAGATCGTCCCGGCCCGTTGCTTTGAGGGCAATCGCCCGACGACCTCGATCTTCGGCGACACGTTGACTCCGTTTGCGCTCGGCGAGCTCATCGCCCTGTACGAGCACATCGTATTTGTCGAGGGCACGGTCTGGGGCATCGACTCCTACGACCAGTGGGGCGTCGAGCTGGGCAAGCAGCTTGCCAAGCAGATTACCCCTGCCTTCCACGACGACGCCGCCAAGGCCGAGCAGGACGCTTCGACTCAGGCGCTCATCGAGTTCTACCGCGCTCACCGTAAGTAGTCGCTGCTGTTAACGCATCGTGCCTTATAGCCAGGGGCCCGTATCCTATCGGATGCGGGCCCCTTTGCTTTGCCGTGGTCCCGGGGCGCACGGCTTTTGTGGAACATCGCCGGGGCGCCGCGCGCTGCGAGAACCCTGCGCTTAGATCTTGGCCTCCGCATGGCCTCGCTGCGCCTCGGGCAGCTCCCCGTAGAGCGGATGGTCTTCGAGCCTAAAGCGCTCGACCTGTTCGGGAGTGCGACCGCGTACAAAGAGCCACGAGCAATCAATCGGCGTCGCCATGAGTGTGCTGGGCAGCGCGTCGGCGCGGTCGGAAAACACCCGGGCACTCTCGGGATCCTGGAACGCCAGCACCAGATGCGTGTCGCAGTTGCCCATGATGGAGCGTGCGCGTGCCTCGCCATAGAGCGCATCGAGCTGGTTGGTCGACTGCAGCAGCAGCGTTGCCCAGATGTTGCGGCTTCGGATAATCGAGAGCACGTTGTCGATCTGGGGGATCTGCAGATTTGCGAAGTCATCGAGCATAAAGCGCACGGGCACGGGCAGGCTGCCGTCGGGCTGCCTATCGGCCTCACGAATGAGGCCCATAAACGCCTGCGAAATAAAGAGGCCGGTCAGCGGATCGAGATTGCGGTCAATATCGCTCACGGTTACAAACAGGGCGCAGGGGGTGTGTCCCATGGAAGCGAAGTCCACCTGATGGCACTCACGATAGAGCTGTGCCGCACCGTCGAATCCCAGACACATGACCTTTTCGGCAAGGATGCCGACGATGCTCGCGTGCATGCGCTCGGCATTTTGCGTAATGGCGTAGCGCCGCCATAGCGAGAGGGCATAGCTTTGGGGGTCGGTCGTGATCAGGTCGTCAAACAATCGACCCGTGGCACCGTCCTGCAGGTGCTCGATCAGCTTGATGACCGAGCTGATCGTCTGCTCGTCGGCGGGTAGCTGTTCGGTGACGTAGGCGATAAGACACGACAGCAGGTTTGCCGCCGCATGATCCCAAAAAGGCTGGTTGTTGTCCTCGATGGGGCAGATGGCCTTTGCCACCGAGAGGATGTCCTGCTGGTTGGGCCTGCCGTCCGCCTTGCGGCGAATGTGCCTCAGGGGGTTGTAGCCGCAGCGCTCGATGCCGGGCGCAAGGGCCGGGACGGTGTTGAGGTCGGCGAAGTTGAGACATTGCACGCGGTAGCCGTGGGCTGCCAGCACGGGTCCCACTTCGCGACAGAGCGTGCCTTTGGTGTCGAGCACGATGTAGCTTGCGTTCATTTGCAGCAGGTTGGGCTTGAGGACGTTTCGGGTCTTGCCGGCTCCCGAGGGGCCGATCACAAGTGCGTTGTTGTTGAGTCCCGTTTGGCGGGTGTCGCAGGAAAGCGTTCGATCCTTGGCGAGGATAGTGGACGATGCGGACTCAGATGCGGCGAGGCGGCTGGTGAGGTTAGACATGGGCGACCTCCTTGGTGGTCGAGAGGATTTCGTGGGCAAAGCCGAGCTCGACGGCGCGCTCGGCCGAAAGGTAGGTGTCTTTTGCAGTGAGGGACTGGATGCGCTTGGGCGTGAGGCCGCTGCGGTCCGAGAGGATTTGCGTGAGGGTCTTGCGGGTCTGCATGAGACGCCGGCTGGTTTCCTGCAGCGCAAGTGCCGAGCCGCCTGCCCCCTGGGGGATCAGTGGGTCGTGAATCATGAGCTCTGCATGGGGCGCCATACGGCGATCGTCGCCGCCCATAAAGATCACGGCGCCCATGGACGCGGCGAATTCCAGGCAGACGGTGCGGATGGGGCACGATGCGAGGCGCATGGCGTCATAGATCGCAAGACCCGATCGCACGCTTCCGCCGGCGCTGGCGACAAATATGGTGATGGGGCGGCTGGGGTCGGTGGCATCGAGCAGGCGGATCTGCTGGCATAGGTCGTGGGCCATCGGGGTTTCGATGTTTCCCATGACGGAGAGCTCGCGACGGGCGAGCATCTCATCGTAAATGCTGGTGAGCGTGATACCTCGGGCGGATTCACGCATGGTGAGGGGGCTGATGATGGGGGAATGATTGGTGTCCATGAGGACTCCTTTCTGTTGGTGGTGTTGTGGAATAGAGTCGCTGCCCGCGGAGGGGCTGGCGGGCTACAGGGTTCGTCCGAGCCTGAGATCGAGCTCGGTTGTGGGGCAGGCTGCCTGTCCGTGCGGCTCGCAAGCGCCAAGGGCTCCAAAGCGATGGAGCGTTGCGACGGGCGTGGTGTAGGCGAGCCGCAGCTGATGCTCGATAGGGGCACATCCGTCATTTTTGTAATGAGCCGCGTAGTACTGCGCGATGCTGGCGTTCATCTCGCTGCCATTGCGATGGCGCTCAAACTGGCGTCTGCAGGTCTCGATGATCTTTGCTACCGACTTGGGTGCCGTCGCGGGAACAAGGGCGAGATAGCCCTCAAATAGCTCGTTGATGTTCAGGAGGCACAGCAGGTCGATCAGCGTCCTTATGGCTGCTCCCTCGGCAGAAAAGTGCGCGGTCATGCGGTTATATCGGTTGCGGTCGACGATGGCCGCATGGGGTCTTGGAGTTTTCTGCCCCGTGGTCCCGGGCTTTTGCCGCGCCTGTGTATTGAGCTCGACGTTGCAGCGCTTGAGGCCGTCCAACGGAAGGAACAGTGCGGTGCGCAGGGTGTTCCGCTTGCTTTCGAGTTCATGACGCTCGTCGGGTTCCCATTCGAGCTTGAGTTTCGTGTCGAGCGCCGTAAGCATATGGGCTAGGCAGCCTACGGTAAGAACGTACGAATCGTTGTCGCGTTTTGGGGCATAGGGGTCTGTCAGCTTGCGAATGTCGGGGTCGCCCATGATCTTTGTGCAGCGCTTCAGCAGTTGAGGGTGGTCGGCCAAGATCGTCGCGAGCGGTAGCGACGCGTAGTTCTTGATGGTCGCGGCGGCAAAGGCGGCGTCATATTCGTTTGCATATGCTCGCTCAATGCGGGCATCCAGAATGCTTTTCTTATCGCCGTCTTCAGCGTGGTGGTTTGTCATAGCTTCTCCAATCGGTTGATGTTCGTGCTGTTTGTTGATGTGTTAGTTGTCGTGAGTGATGTGCTGACGTTGGGGTGCTATGCGGTTTTCAATGAGCCCGTGAGGCAGTTGCTGCAGGGGCGGGATGGAACGGCCCATGCAAGGCGGAAGGCATCGTGCTCAAAATCGAGACAGCAATGCCCTGGGTGCCTCACATGTGGCAGTTACCTCATTAAGTTGTCATTGCGTTTGGGGTTGTACTTTGCCGATCTTCCTTCTCTTACACGCTAAAACTCAAACTTCATATGCTCGATCTACTTAAAACCGCAACGGCGGTCTTTTATCAACTTATATGTCGGAACGCGTCTTTGCAAGCACTTTTTTGCGTTTGTTTCAAATGGGGTGGTTTTGCAACCGTCACGCGCCACGCTATGCGAATGTGCCCCGGCTCGGATAAGATGGTGCGATCGAGTTCTACCGCGCTCACCGCAAGTAGTTTTTACGGCTGAGTTGGCTTATGCCGAAAGGGGCCCGTATCCGTTGGGATGCGGGCCCCTTTCGGCATCCGCGTGCGGTGCCATTCGCTGTCTGTAAATATACGTTTACAGCTAATTTCATACCACTTGTCGGAATGCGGACGCTGTCCTTGCATGTCGGGCGTACATTGAACGTGGTTTTTCGCGTGAAACCACGAATCGGTTGTCAGTCCTGAACAAGGAGGCCCAGCATGACGCTTGCCAAACCCATCAATAAATACATCGACTATATCGATGCCCCCGAGGACACGTTTGAGCAGTATGTCGAGAAGGCGTTAAAGTACAACTTTCGCTGCGTATTTGCGAACCTGCAGGAGTACGAGACGGGCCGCGCCATGCTCGAGGGCTCTGACATCATCCTTGCCGGCGCTATCGACTTTCCCCAGGGCACTATGACGCTTGAGGAGAAGCTTGCGAGGTTTGAGGAATACGCTGCGTGTGGCTTTACCGAGATTGACTACGTTTTGAATCAGGGGTCGATCGAGAACCGCGATTTTGATGCCATCGAGCGCGAGATGACTACCATTGCTGATTTTTGTCGCGCGCATGGCATCACTGACAAGGTAATCGTCGAGATGTGCAAGCTGGACGGCGACGACGCCGCCAAGCGCCGTGTATGCGAGATCGCGCTGGAGGCCAAGCCGGGATTCCTTAAGACATCGACCGGCAGAAGCTTTGGCGGTGCTAAACTCGAGGACGTGCGGCTGATGCGCGAGGTGCTCGGCGATGCCGTGGCAATCAAGGCGGCGGGCGGTATCCATAATTACGAAGAGGCTTGCGCATTCATCGAGGCTGGCGCCAGCGCGTTGGGTGCATCGGCGGGCATCGCGATTGTCGAGGGTACACCGACGGATGAGCGTCGCTAACAGACGTATTTGACCTGAGCGATAAAGCTTCACGACCACACGTCGTTCATGTTCGGGACAATATGACATTTTTCCCGTTGCAAACGGAGTCGCGGTGGCTGTTCTGTATGATGACTCAGACAAGGTTATTCAATGACAGGGAGGCATATGTGGCAATCAAAGCCATCGCGATGGATATCGACGGTACGCTCACCAACGACCAGAAAGTGATTAGCCCGCGTACGCGCGAGAAGCTGCTCGCGGCGCAGGAGTCGGGCATTAAGCTCATTTTGGCTTCGGGCCGTCCCGCATGGGGGCTACATGCTCTGGCGCAGGAGCTCGACCTTCAAAACCATGACGGTCTGCTAGTCGCCTTTAATGGCGCGCATGTGGTCGACGCTCAGACCGATGAGGTCCTTTTTGACCAGGCCATGCCGGCTGACGAGCTGCATCGCCTGATTGATCACCTGCGTAATTTTGACGTGATCCCTATGATTTCGCTCGGTCGCGATCTGCACATCGAGGATTCGTACCATTGCATGATCACGCTGCCTGACGGCTCGCAGAAGAATATCGTCAAGTATGAGCGCGATGCCTGCGACCTTAAGATCCGCGAGGTCGAGAGCTTGCATGAGGTCGTGGACACTTATCCCGTGGACAAGCTGCTGACGGCGGGCGATCCGGCCTACCTGCAGGCACATTACGAGGAAATGTACGCGCCCTTTAAGCAGACGCTTTCGGGCATGTTTACGGCCGACTGGTACTTTGAGTACACGGCGCCCGGTATCGACAAAGCCCGTGCGCTCGAGGGTGCTCTGCCCAAGCTCGGCATCGATGCCAGCGAGGTCGTATCGTTTGGCGACGGCCAGAACGACAAGTCCATGATCGAGTGGGCTGGTACCGGCGTCGCCATGGGTAACGCTGTCGATGAAGTCAAGGCCGTGGCCCAGATGGTGACCGCCAACAACAATGAAGACGGTATCGCGGTGGCACTTGACCAGCTACTGGGTTAGAATCGCCGATAGTGCATGGTTCGGGCGTCCGCTTGCGGGCGCCCTTTTGTTAGGGAGGGTGCCGTGTCCGCATTTCCGTTCGACGCCGTTATCTTTGACATGGATGGCGTCATCGTCGATACCGAGTATTACTACCTGGGCGAGACCGAAGCTTTTGCCAAGGAGCTTGGGTTGAACCTGACTCAAGAGGAGTTGAATGGGCAGGTCGGTACCTCGCATCAGTTCTTCCTGCATATGTTGGTCGATTGGTTTGAGCGCGCCGGTAAGGGGCATTTCACTGGCGAGGAAGCGTTGGCCCGTTGGGACGATTGGGCGCATAAGCGTCCGCGCGACTATCAGGCTTTGATCAACCCGGGCGCCGTGGATACGATTCGAGAGCTGCCGCGCCGCGGCGTTCGCGTTGCGCTTGCCAGCTCGTCTCCCATGGATAGCATCGAGGAAGTGCTCAACGCATGCGGGCTGTCGGATGCCTTTGAGTATGTGGTGAGCGGCGAGCAGTTTAAGGAGAGCAAGCCCGAGCCCGACATCTACTTGCATGCGCTGGATCTGCTGGGGCTGCCCGCGAATCGCTGCTGCTGCGTTGAGGATTCGGTGCCCGGCATCACCGCTGGCAAGCGAGCCGGCCTGACAGTCATTGCCAAGCGCGAGGAACGCTTTGGCTTTAGCCAGGATGCCGCGGACAAGATTATCGACCAGCTGCCGGAGCTGCTCACGCTTTCTTAGGAGCGCGGTAGTTGCGCGTTTTTCGGGTCAGATGAGTAAATACCCGACATTTTGGTGCGGCAGCAAGCATACTTTATGCTAATGCGGGCTTAAGGGCTTGTTGAATGCCCTTGAGCCCGCTTTTGACTTAATTGTGCTGGGAGAGGGTATATGCCACCGACTGAAGGACTAACTGACGGTAAAGCAGCGATACCGCTGTACCAACAGGTTATCGATATCATTAAAAACGAAATCAATTCCGGTGCCTACAAGGCGGGCGCGCGGATACCCAACGAATTCGAATTGGCTGAGAACTATAAAGTTGGCCGCGTTACCGTGCGACGCGCTATTGAGGAGCTTGTCCAGCAGGGCTATCTAACGAAGCGACAGGGGAAAGGCACGTTTGTCAATGCCCCCAAGCTTAAGCGCAAGATTCGCCAGAAGGATGACGTCCAGAGTTTTTCGGACGCATGCCGCGTTAACGGAATGGAGCCGGGGGCGTGCGTCATTTCGAGAAAGATACTGCCGGCGGATTCCACCGAAGCACAGTTCTTTGGTGTTCCCGTTGGAACTGACTTGATTTGCGTTGAGCGCGTGCGCACTGCCGATGGCGTCCCTGTCATGCTCGAGAACAACATATATGTTTACGAGGACAACGCCTATCTATCAACGGCACCTCTATCTAACCAATCCATTTTTGAGTTCGTGCGCAACCGGACGGGCCGCACGCCCGCGTTTACCGACCCGTGCACGCTCGAGATCGCGTGCGCGTCGCCCGAGGTCGCTCGACTGTTGGCAGTTCCCGTTGGCGAACCCTTGTTTTATATGGAAGCCTTCTTTTTCGATGAGCAGCGGCGGCCGTTTATCATCGGTCGTTAGCGGATCGTTGGGTCTCGCTACGTTTTTGACATTTAGGACATTGCGAATGGAAACGCCCGGTGGATCATCTCACCGGGCGTTTCCATACCGTTCACGGCGCAAACGCAACCGTTCAACCGCGTTGGGTTGATTTCCGATCTCAGCCGAACACATTGAGCAAATAGGCCGTTCCCGCACC
>CATXWM010000022.1 GCA_958403205.1 uncultured Collinsella sp.
ACCGAGCCGTACGCTTGAACTGAGAAGGGGGAGGCCTCGCGGCCTCCCCCTTTTTTGCGTTTACGGGGCGTAAATGACTCAATTACACCAGACGATCTTATCGTTTTTAGTATTGAGCCTTTATTTAAAGAAGATAAATCTAATAACAAGGGCAACTGCTATGATCGCAATGATCAAAAGCAGGATTGTCAGTCGATGCTGCTTGCGTCGTTTACTTGATGAAACGAAGATTGATTTTCCCTGTTTTGGTGTTTCGAGATAGCGAGCCGAATGCGTCAAGGTTTGTTTGGGTCGTGGACCTCTTTGTTGATGTGCGGCGGATGCTTTCAGTGGCTCATCACTAGCTGCGCTGTTTTTAGATAATGGTGCGTCTTTCAGATATACAGGGTCTCCCGAGGCGACGCCCATATGTTTACGTCCCGTTTGGGCATCCTCGAGTGTTTGATATCGATTTCTCGTCACATACTCGGGCTCCGGATCATTAATGGGCTCTTGCGAGATGTGGGGGCGATGGAACCGTGGCGGCTGCGTGGAAGTATCTTCCCCCTGCGTCGGCATAAACATTTTGTTCTGGTTCTGGTCGTCCATGATGCCCTTTAGCTTGTTACCAATAATGTGTACGCGCTCATTGTAAGCCCCCTGTTATTTGTAGCTGCGAACATACTCGTTATTTATGCTCTGGTTCAAAGAACCTTAACCTTACTAAAACCTGAGTCATACACACTTAGATATGCTTATATCAACAGACTCAAAAAACTTTATAGTCGATGTATATATGAGCACTGGGTGGGCATATATAAGAGCGTCAAAAGAAGTCCCAGTCACCTGGAAGATGACTCGGCAGTCCTATAAAGGAGTGGTAAACATGGCAAGCATGGTTCCTTATCGTTCGGTTTTTGGCGTTCGTCCCTCTGCAAGCTCGCTGTTCGATCTGTTTGATGATATGAGCGACCTAGCGAACAGCTCGATTGCCTCTAAGGCGTTCCCCGTTGACGTTGAGGATAAGGGCGATGGCTATGAGGTCAAGGCTTATCTGACCGGCGTCGCCAAGGACGATATCGATGTCGAGCTTAACGAGGGCCGTCTGTCCATTAGCGTGAATGTCGAGGAAGACGAGGAGAACGAGGGCAAGAACTTCCTGCAGAAGGAGTTCAGCTCGTACAGCGCGACGCGTGGCGTGTATCTTAAGGATGCTTCAAGCGAGGGCCTCTCGGCTAAGTACGCTGACGGCATCCTGACCGTTACGGTTCCCAAGATCGTCGAGAAGAAGAACGTTACGAAGATCTCCATCGAATAACTTCGTTGGTGTTCTTCGCTATTAAAAGACAACAAAAGGGGCTGGGAAGCGATTCCCGGCCCCTTTTGCTGTTTAGGACAGTCTATTGAATGGTTGCTGGCCGATACTGGCTTGCGGGGCGTATCGAGAGTTTTCGCGATCCTTGGAGAAGGGTGGCGGAGCTGCCGAGCTCGTCATCCAGGGTTGCGGCCAGAGCTTTGGCATAGCTTTTGACGGTAAGGCTCGGACGATTGTTATCTTGGCTGATATGCATGGCAATGAGCTGTTCGGTGCGATCGGTAACAAGTTCGCGCGCGGCTTCGGCGGCTTGGCCATTGGAGAGGTGTCCCCTTGCAGACAGGATGCGCTCCTGAAGAAAGCGGGGATATTCTCCCTCGCGCAGCATGGTCGCATCGTGGTTGCTTTCGAGCGCGAGGACTCGACAATCTTTGAGGGTGTTCATGGCTTGGCTCGATAGCTCTCCGGTGTCGGTGGCAAAGCCGATGGAATCATCGAGAGCATTGAATCGATAGCCGACTGGATTGATGACATCGTGTGATGTTGAGTAGGTTTGCACGTGGATGCCGGCAATGGAAAGGGTGTCACCGGGATCGAATTCCTCGACAGGCAGATGCGAAAGATTTTCTTTGTTCGAAAGAGTGCCCCTGCTGGCAAAGAGGGGGCCGTGCCAGTGCTTGCACCAGACATCGAGGCCCTTGATGTGATCGCTATGCTCATGAGTAATGAGAAGAGCCGAGACGTTGTCAGCCGAGAGCCCCAGTTCTGCCATGCGCTTTAATGTCTCGCGGCGAGACAGTCCGTCATCGACCATAATGAGCCCCTGCGGGCCCTCGATGAGCGCGCAGTTGCCTTTAGAGCCACTGCCGAGGATATGAAGGTGCAGACGAGACATAAGATTCCAAAGGATACAATGGGTGCGGACGAATAGAGGAGGAAGCAAATGCCTACGGTATCTCAGCATTATGGACACCATGCCGTGCCTGGGGCAGTCGATGAGACCCGGACGAGACAGCAGGCTGCTCCTGTCGTGCTCATGGTATCAGGCGGCGCGGACTCGACGGCACTGCTTCTTATGGCGTGCACATCAAAGCTGGATATCCAAGACGGACGCGGTGTTGCCCCCATCGCGCGCGAGCGACTGCACGTGCTGCATGTGAACCATCATCTGCGCGGCAAGGCGTCCGATGGCGACGAGGCCTTTGTGCGTGAGCTCTGCGCACAATATGGTCTACCGCTGTGTGTTGAGCATGCCTATTTTGATGATGAATCGGGCAATATCGAGGCGGCTGCCCGCGAGGTGCGCTATGCCGCGGCGCGAAGGTATGTTCGCGAGCTCTGCGCCCAGACGGGGGCACCGCGAACGGCGGCTCGTATCTGCACCGCGCACACGTCTTCGGATCGCGCGGAAACGTTTTTGATGAACGCGATTAAGGGTTCGGGGCCCGCTGGTCTATCGAGCATTCCTCGCCGGAGGAATATCGTGGTGCGTCCCTTGCTCGACCTAACTCATGGCGAGCTCGTGGGCTATCTACAGGTACATGGTCAGCCGTGGCGTGAAGACGAGAGCAATGAGGATATCTCGTATCTGCGAAACTACGTGCGCCATCGGGTAATGCCGGTGGTGGCACAGCGTAATGCGAGCGTGTGCAAGACGATTGGCGCCGCCTGTGAGATCTTAGGCGATGAGGACGCGTTTTTGTCTCAGCTTTCGGCACAGGCGTTTCGAAGCTGTTTGCGCAAAGAGGCAGCGGGCGCGCTGGTGCTCGATGCCAGGCGCCTTGCTGCGGCCGAGGTGGTAATCGCGCGGCGCATCGTGCGACTGGCGATCAAACGCATCGATCCGGATGCTCGTCCCGAGATGCGACATGTGGAGCGAGTCCTTTCCTGCGTTGCCGAGGGTGCCGGCTCGGTCACGCTTCCGGCGGGGATTGACGCACGCATTGAGTTTGGCATGCTGGCGTTTAAGGCGCCGGTGGCTCGCGAGGGCCTGGTCGCGGACTGGGTTACCGTGCCCGGTCGTTTGCCGTTGGGCGGGGGACGTATGCTGGTCGCAGAGCCGATGGTCGTTGAGCCGGGATGCGACATCGTGCGCCGCGCCCGTGAGCTCGCGGCTGCCGGGGAAGCGACAGCTTTGGTAGACGCGGCTGCCCTGGGTTTTGCCGACAGCGATAGTGAGCGGATCCTGGCGGGCTCGCGTGGCGAGATCCCTGCCGAGGCGCGATTGGCGCGCCTGTGGGTGGACGGTCCCGCACCGGGAGACGTGATGTGCCCGTTAGGGATGAGTGGCCGAAGCAAGAAAGTATCCGACTTGCTAGGTGAGGCTCGCATTCCCGTTTCCGAGCGCGCCGGCGTGCCCATGGTGAGGACGGCCCCGGGGGGTGCCGTGGTGTGGGTCGCCGGAGTTCGCGCGGACGAGCGTTTTAAGTGCACGGCCGCAACGCGCGTGGCATATCTGCTTCGTGTGGTCGATGCGGAATAGCGTCCCACGCCAGCTATTCTGTGCGACGTTGACGGTATTCCCGCGCTGATGGCGTACGGGCTGGAAAATATTCCCCGTGCGCTGCTAGAATGTGAAGTTCGCGTCCATACGGCGGTGTGTGGGCGATAAGCACAAGAAAGGGTTGTCATGGCTTCTCAACATCCGGATATCGAGAAGGTTCTGTTTACGCAGGAGGATATCGACGGTATCGTCTCTCGCCTGGGCGAGGAGATTACGCGCGACTACGCGGGTAAGGATCTGGTGCTGATCGCGGTCCTACGCGGCGCCGTGGTCTTTATGGGCGACCTGATGCGCAAGATCGAGCTGCCGACCAACATCGATTTCATGGCTGTTTCGAGCTATGGCGACGGTGTGAAGTCCTCGGGTATCGTGCGTATCATTAAGGACCTGGATATCGACATCCGCGGTCGCGACGTGCTGATCGTCGAGGACATTCTGGACTCGGGCCTGACGCTCAAGTATCTGATGAAGAACCTCGAGAGCCGCAAGCCC
Source organism: uncultured Collinsella sp. (assembly GCA_958403205.1). Taxonomy (GTDB): domain Bacteria; phylum Actinomycetota; class Coriobacteriia; order Coriobacteriales; family Coriobacteriaceae; genus Collinsella. The sequence continues at coordinate 4,290 of CATXWM010000022.1, forward strand.
GCTTCTCTGGAGGTCGCCGCCTTCCTGTGGAAGGACGTTGAGGACCGCGTCTCGGCCATCACGCCCAAGTATGTTGGAACCCATTGCCCCGATGCCTTTGTGGTGGGCTACGGCCTCGACTATGCCGAGCGCTATCGTAACCTTCCGTATCTGGGCATTTTGAAACCGGAGGTTTATTCGTAAGATGCCCGACGACCGTAACGACAACAATTCCCAGACTCCCCGGGACCCAAAGATCCCGGGGATGCCCGGAGGCAAGAAGCCCACGCGTACGGGCTGGCTGTATTTTATTTTGGCTTGCGCGCTTCTGGGCTACGCCTTCTTTAACATGGGCTCCGGCTTTGCCAATTCCAGCAATACCGTTAAGCTCGCGACGAGCGAGATGGTGAGCGCCATCAAGCAGGATCGCGTCGAAGATCTGACCTATACGGTTCAAGACGGAAGCGTGACGGGTCATTACTGGAAGACGAAGAAGGACAAGGGCGATACGAGCGAGCTCAAGAGCTTCTCCTCGACCTATGTCGGCTCCGATTCGCTTGCCGAGCTCATGGCGGAGCACCCCGATACCAAGTACATCGTCAACACCAACGATCCCGATTTTTGGGGCGACTTGGCGATGAGTGTGCTTCCGACGATCGCCCTTATCGCCATCATGTTCTACTTTATGCGCCAGATGATGGGCGCCAACAACAGGAACATGCAGTTTGGCAAGACCAACGCCAAGACCAACGAGGCCACACGCCCCAAGGTCAAGTTTGAAGACGTTGCCGGCGTGGACGAGGCAGTCGAGGAGCTCGAGGAGATCCGTGACTTTTTGAGCGATCCGGATCGCTATCGCAAGCTGGGCGCCAAGATCCCGCGTGGCGTGTTGCTGGTTGGCCCTCCGGGCACCGGTAAAACGCTGCTGGCCAAGGCCGTTGCCGGCGAGGCGGGCGTGCCGTTCTTTAGCATCTCGGGTTCCGACTTTGTCGAGATGTTCGTAGGTGTCGGCGCCAGCCGTGTGCGTGACCTCTTTAAGGAGGCCAAGTCCCAGGCCCCGTCGATCATCTTCATCGATGAGATCGATGCCGTGGGACGTCAGCGCGGAGCCGGCTTGGGCGGCGGCCACGACGAGCGCGAGCAGACGCTCAACCAGCTGCTGGTCGAGATGGACGGTTTTGAGGAGAGCGAGTCGGTCATCCTGATCGCCGCCACCAACCGCCCCGACATTCTGGATCCGGCGCTGCTGCGTCCCGGCCGTTTTGACCGTCAGGTTACGGTCGACCGTCCGGACGTGAAGGGCCGCGAGCAGATTTTGCGCGTGCATGCCGAGAACAAGCCGATGGACGAGGACGTTAAGTTTGAGAAGCTCGCCCAGATGACCGTTGGCTTTACTGGTGCCGATTTAGCGAACCTGCTCAACGAGTCTGCGCTGCTGGCCGCTCGCCGTCATCGTTCCGTGATCTCGATGGACGAGGTCGAGGAATCGATGGAGCGCGTGATTGCCGGACCGCAGCGCAAGGGTCGCGTGATGACCGAGGCCGAGCGCACCACGATTGCCTACCACGAGAGCGGTCACGCCCTGGTGGGCCACATCCTGGAGCACTCCGATCCGGTCCACAAGATCTCGATCGTCAGCCGCGGCCAGGCGCTGGGCTACACGCTGCAGCTTCCGCAGGAGGACCACTTCCTCAAGACCAAGAACGAGATGCTCGACGAGCTTGCCGTGTTCTTGGGCGGTCGCGTTGCCGAGGAGCTCATGTGCGATGATATTACGTCGGGCGCGAGCAACGATCTGGAGCGCGCAACCAAGATGGCGCGCGAGATGGTCACGCGCCTGGGCATGAGCGAGGAGCTGGGCACGCAAGTGTTTGGCGAGGCGCAACATCAGGTGTTCCTTGGTCGCGATTACGCCGATCACCAGGATTACTCCGAGGAGACGGCGCGCCGCATTGATATCGAGGTTCAGCGCATCATGCGCGAGGCCCATCGTCGTGCTGTCGAGATCTTGGATGCCCGTCGCGATCAGCTCGATCTGATGGCGAAGGTGCTGCTTGAGCGCGAGACTGTCGAGGGCGATGCCGTGAATGCCCTGCTCGATAACGAGTGGGACGCCTACCTTGAGCGCGAGGGCGATATCCTGGCGGCCAAGGAGGAGCGCAATGCCAAGGCGGCCGGCATGCCGACCAAGAAGCGCGTGCCTCGCATGAGCGAGGAGGAGCTGGCGGCTGATGCCGCGGCCTTTGCGCAGGCGGCCATGCAGGAGGATGCCGAAGCCGCATCCGATGATGCTGACGATGACCATGCCGTCGTCGATGCCGATGCCGACACCGACGCCGACAAATAGTCTTTGTGGCGAAAGCCTCCGCGGGGAAACCTGCGGAGGCTTTTTTTGAGCGATATAGGGCCGTCTGTTGATTGGGGACAGACTTAAATGAGCGTTTTCACGCATTTAAGTCTGTCCCCAATCAACATTGCTGCGGCACTTTGCTCGGCTAAAGCGTACAATAGCGCCTATGCGAAAGGGGAACAGATGATCAACGAAACTATGTATGCTCGCGGTGCGGAAAGCTCCATCATCCGTGAGATTTTTAGCTATGGCCTTGAGCGCAAGGCGCAGATCGGTGCGGAAAACGTATTCGATTTTTCGCTGGGCAATCCGAGCGTTCCGGCACCCGCTGCTGTGGCGGAGTCCATTAAGAAGGCCCTGGAGCTGCCGAGCGATCAGCTGCACGGCTACACGCCCGCACCGGGCCTGCCGCAATGTCGTGCCGCTGTGGCCGAATCGCTCAACCGCCGTTTTGGCACGAGCTATGAGGGCAAAGACGTATTTATGACGGTGGGTGCCGCGGCTTCGCTCACCTGCACGCTCAACGCCGTTACGAACCCGGGCGACGAGGTTATTGTTATCGCCCCGTACTTTCCGGAGTATCGCGTTTGGATTGAGAAGGCCGGCTGTACGTGTGTTGAGGCGCTCGCCGATGAAGATACGTTCCAGCTGAGCGTGGACAACGTGCTCAAGGCGATCAGCGATAAGACGGCGGCCGTCATCATCGACTCTCCTAACAATCCGACCGGTGCCGTATATACGTGCGACACGCTGACGCGACTGGCCAATGCTCTGCGCGAGGCCAACGCTCAGCGCGATCCCGAGAATCCGATTATGCTCATCTCGGATGAGCCGTACCGCGAGATTGTGTACGGTGCCGAGGTGACTTGGGTGCCCTCGATCTACGAGAACACCGTGGTGTGCTACTCGTATTCCAAGTCGCTGTCGCTACCGGGCGAGCGCGTGGGCTGGATCTTGGTTCCCAACACCAATCCGCAGGCTGCCCGTCTGATGCCGGCTGTTGCGGGTGCTGCCCGTACGCTGGGTTTTGTATGCGCACCGGCACTCTTCCAGCGCGTGATCATCGATTGCATCGATGAGCCGAGTGACGTTGAGGCCTATGCACGCAACCGCACCGCGCTTACCAACGCACTAGCGGAGTACGGCTACACCTATGTTGAGCCGGATGGCGCGTTCTACCTATGGGTGAAAGCGTTGGAGCCCGATGCGAATGCGTTTTGCGAGCGCGCAAAGAAGTATGAGTTGCTTGCGGTTCCCTCGGACAGCTTTGGTATGCCGGGTTGGTTCCGCCTGGGCTATTGCGTGAGTTACGAAACGATTGTCAATTCGCTACCCGCTTGGAAACAGTTGGCGGACGAGTATCGTTAAAAGTAAAGAGCTCTGCCTACAATGTTTTACGTGAAACGGGGTTTGGTGTTAAGCCGGCCCCCGTTGCCATGGACGTTGTGTCTTTGGGATGGAGTGGTTTTACGACTATCGGAGGCTATGCGTACAATGAATATAAGCGACGGCCGTGCCAGATAAGGAGACCCGATGCCCTACCTGCTTTCTTGTGACATTCATACCCATACGATGTTCTCTGCGCATGCATATTCGACCATTGAGGAGAATGTGTACTGGGCGGCAGAGCGTGGTCTGCAGGTGCTCGGATCTGCCGACCATTTGAGCTCTATGGTTACGGCTTGCCCCAATGACCTGCGCAGTTACCAGTTCTTTATCAACCAGGATATCTGGCCGCGCATTTGGAGCGGCGTGCTGGTGCTGCGTGGTGCCGAGGCCGATATCGTTTCGCTGGACGGAAGCCTGTTTGGCGAGGACACTCCTGTCACGCTCGATATTGCCGGCGATTCGTACAGCCGTCAGCATTCACTGTTCGATTTGGTTACGCGTAATTTGGATTATTTGGTTGCAAGCGTGCATAATCCGCAGATTGCTGAGAGCGCGACGCTGGCCCAGACGACCGAGATGTATATCAATGCCCTGGAGCACCCCAAGGTGTTCATGCTGGGCCACACGGGGCGTTCGGGCGTGCCGTTCAATATCGACGAGGTACTGTTGGCAGCTAAGGCCAAGCACAAGATTATCGAGATCAACAACCATAGTCTTGAACACGGTGTTGACACTGGGCATTGGGCCGTATGCCGCAAGATTGCCGAGCGCTGCGCCGAGCTGGGCGTGGGCATTGGCGTGTCGACCGATGCCCACATTGGCATGGCCATTGGCAAGCTCGATCACGCGCGCAAGATGCTCGACGAGATTCACTTCCCGCTGGATTTGATCGTGACGCGCGACCGCGAGACGCTGCTGCGCGAGATGGCGGCAGCCGGCGTGTGCGATCTGCGCAATGGGATGTAGCGGAGTTTATAAACCAAGCGAAGGGGGCGGCCCAGGCGGGTCGCCCCCTTTCTTGTCCCAAAAATCTACTGAGGTTGGTTAGCGGCGTTCGAGGACCGCTACGGTTTCGGTGTGGTCGGTGTGAGGGAACATGTCGACGGGCGTGATCTTGAGCAGGCGATAGCCTTCGTCGAGGAGCTGATGCAGGTCGCGCTCTTGAGTCACGGGGTTGCAGCTGATATAGGTGATGCGGCGCGGCTTAAGCGCGCAGGCAGCTTCGAGGAACTCGGGGGTAGAGCCGGCGCGCGGCGGATCGATGGAAAGGACATCGACCCGCTCGTTGTTGTCGGCGGCATCTAGGATGTAGTCGGTGGCATCGTCGGCCATAAACCAAGCGCTGCGGGTGAGGCCGTTGAGCTCGGCATTACGACGTGCGTCGGCAATGCCGGCGTGGTTGCGCTCCACGCCAAGCAGCATAATACCGACGCCCTTGTCCTGGGCGGCTTTGGCTGCGCACAGGCCGATAGTTCCACTACCGCAATAGGCATCCATGAGTACGTCGCCCTGCTGCAGGTCCATGCCGTCAATCGCGAGCTGATAGAGCAGCTCGGTCTGCTGCGGGTTGGTCTGATAGAACGCGGTAGGGGAGATATCGAATTCGCAGCCGAGCAGCTGATCGCGCATGCATTCGGCGCCATAGACGATGCGGGTCTCCTCGCCCAGGATGGCATTGCCGGGGCGGCCGTTGATATTCTGCGCAACGGTGACGATGTGCGGATCGAGCGAGGCGACGGCCTCAAAGAACTCCTTTGCATGCGGTAAGTCACGCTGGGCGGTCACGAGCGTAACCATGACCTGGTCGGTACGCCAGCCGCAGCGGACGACGGCATAGCGGAGCAAACCAAGATGCTTGTCCTCATTAAAGGCGGGAATATGCAGCCGCTCAGCTTCGCGTGCGATGCCGTTGAGAATCTGACGGGCGCCCGGTGCCTCGACGGGGCATTCGGGTACGGCAACGATCTTGTGCGTGCCGCGCTCAAAGAAACCGCAACGGACAGCGCCCTCTTTGCCGGGGGCAAAGGGAGTGGCGGCCTTATGGCGAAAACCGCGCGGCGCAGGATATTTGCCCGGGTCGCCCAGGGTGACACCCGTGCCACGAATAGGATCTACGGCAATGCCCTCACGCTCACAGAGCCCAGCAAACAGCTCCTCCATGGCAGCCTGCTTGGTCGCCAACTGCTTTTTATAAGGACGATTGAGCGCCGTGCACCCACCGCAAGATTTCATGATCGAACAGGGAGACTTGGGGTCCACGGCCTTACGCGCAGACGAAACCCGATCTTTATGCGAGCGCTTGGAGCGAGTCTGAGATGCCTTATCCTCGTTCCGACGAGAGCCGGGACGCTTGGCCTTAGCCTTGCCCTTGGCCGACTTACCCTTCGCGTCCTGAGACGACTTGGATTTCTTAGAAGATTTTTTCTCCTCTGACCCCTCAGCCGCCTCGATCAAAGCACGACGAGCCTTACGCTCCGCACGAGATTCTGCCATCAATAACTCCACTAATTCATGAATTAAAGCTGCAAGTATTGTACCGTGCCAAGCCAGCAGACGATATGCAAGCGGTTTATTCGTGTCAGTGATAAGCCCAACGACGGTTGCCCGCCGCGTGAGGGGTGTGGGGGTTAAGTTTATCGCGAGTTCCGCACGAACAGGAGGCCACTTAATGTGGCCTCCGTCGTGAGCAGGACTGTAGAGCAGGAAACTTAACCCCCACACCCCTCACGCGGCGGGCAAACTCGCCTTGTGCTCTATCACGCTAAAGTGTATGATTCTGAACGTTACATGACTCACTTTATCTAACTAAAGTGCCATCAAGGGGGAATACCATGAATACCGATATGTCTCGTCGTCAGTTTGTTGGTCTAGCCGGCTCGCTCGCCACGGTGCTTGGCCTTGGTCTTGTCGGTTGCGGCGGTGGCGCCGGCAAGGGCTCCGCTGCTGGCTCTGCCGCGGCCAAGGATGTGAAGGGTGCTGCGGAGTCCAAGAAGCTCGTGGTGGGCTTTGATAAGTCCTATCCTCCGTACGGCTTTGTGGGCGACGATGGTGAGTACACCGGCTTTGATCTCGATCTGGCCAAGGCTGTTGCCGATAAGCAGGGCTGGGAGGTCAAATACGAGGCCATCGACTGGGACGCCAAGGATACGCTGCTTAACTCGGGCGCCATCAACTGCATCTGGAACGGCTTTACCATGGAGGGGCGCGAGGATGACTACACGTTCTCTGAGCCGTACATGCTCAACGAGCAGGTGCTCGTGGTAAAGAAGGATGCGGGCATCAAGAGCTGGGACGATCTTGCCGGCAAGACCGTGATTACCCAGACCGATTCCGCTGCACAGGATGTGCTCGAGGGTGACCAGAAGGATCTGGCGGCGACGTTTGCCACGCTCGACACGATCGGCGAGTACAACACGGCCTTTATGCAGCTCGAGAGCGGCGCGGTCGATGCCGTGGCTTGCGACCTTTCGATTGCCCAGTATCAGCTTGCCGCCAAGCCCGATGCCTATACGCAGCTTGATGAGCCGCTGTCCAGCGAGAACTACGCTGTCGGCTTTAAGAAGGGCGACACCAAGTCGGCCGATGCCGTGACCGAGTCGCTCAAGGCACTCTATGAGGACGGCACGGTTAAGGACCTGTGCGACAAGTATGCGGATTACGGTCTTTCCTTCGACAACTGGGTTCTGAAATAGCGGCTTTCCCAGGCACCCGATTTTGCCGTTCAAACCGTCGCTTGCGTACATTTAGTACGCGGCGCTCCTCTTTCACGGCAAACTCGAGCACCTGGAAAACCCGCTTTAGCATTGGGTTTGCTGTTCTGTTGTCGCGAAAGAGAGCTTAGGTTGTCTATTCAGGTCATGATGCAGATGCTTGGCCAGGGATTCTTGGTCAGTTTGCAGCTGTTTGTACTGACGCTGCTGGGGTCGATTCCGCTGGGAATCCCCGTGGCGTTCATGCGCATGAGCAAAATCGTGCCGCTTCGCTGGATTGCGCGCATCTACATTTCGGTCATGCGCGGTACGCCGCTCATGCTGCAGATGTTTGCCATTTACTTTGCCCCGTATTACGTGTTCGGCATTTCGCTCACGCCCGATTCCAAGTGGACGGCGTGCGTTGTGGCGTTCATCATCAACTACGCCGGTTACTTTGCCGAGATCTATCGCTCGGGCCTGCAGTCCATTCCTCGCGGTCAATACGAGGCTGCCGAGGTGCTGGGCTACTCGCGCATGCAGACGTTTCTGTATATCGTGATGCCGCAGGTCGCCAAGCGTATTCTGCCTGCGATGGGCAACGAGATCATCACGCTGGTCAAGGACACGTCGCTGGCGTTTGCCATTGGCGTGGGTGAGATGTTCTCGACGGCCAAGGCGCTGGTCGCCTCGCAGGTGAGCATGGTGCCGTTTGCGATCGCGGCGCTAATCTACTGGGTCTTTAACTTCGTCGTCGAGATGCTGCTGGGCGCCGCCGAGAAAAAATTGGATTACTACCATGATTAATTCGGTAATGAATATATCGAACGCTCGCAAAGCGTTTGGCGGCAATGAGGTGCTCAAGGATATCTCGCTCGAGGTGAAGCGTGGCGAGGTCGTGGCGATTATCGGGCCTTCGGGTGGCGGCAAGTCCACGCTGCTGCGGTGTGCCACGCTGCTCGAGACGCTCGACGGAGGCTCGCTCTCGTTTGGTGACCTTGCCGTTGCGACGGATGCGGGTTCGGGCGCAGTCTATGCGAAGGGCGATGTGCCCAAGCAGGCGCGCTCGCGGTTTGGTCTGGTGTTTCAGAACTACAATCTGTTCCCGCACTATACCGTGATGAAAAACATCACCGATGCTCCGATTCGCGTGCTCAAGCGTCCGCGCGAGCAGGCGGAAGCCCGCGCTCACGAGCTGATTGCCCAGATGGGGCTTGTGGGCAACGAGAACAAGGTTCCGTGTGAGCTTTCGGGCGGTCAGCAACAGCGCGTGAGTATCGCCCGCGCCTTGGCGCTCGACCCGGAGATCTTGTTCTTTGACGAGCCGACCTCGGCGCTCGATCCCGAGCTAACGGCCGAGGTGCTGCGTGTCATTAAAGACCTTGCCGCGCAGAATATGACGATGGTGATCGTGACCCACGCGATGCAGTTTGCGCGCGATGTTGCCGATCGCGTGGTCTTTATGGACGGAGGCCGCATTGTCGAGGAGGGTCCGGCCGAGCAGGTTATCGATCACCCGCGAGAGCAACGTACCCGTGAGTTCTTGAGCCGTATCGAGGGGTAGGCTCAGGTATTTACTCAACTATTAATTGAGGCGAAGCCGCCGCAGGTCTTACGGTCTGTGGCGGCTTTTTGTTTGCATCGACGGGGTTCAATAATCGCCTCACAAGCTTGTCTCTTCCTCTCGCCGCCTGTATTCATACGTGCGCCGAAAGGTATGCATGGACAGCCGTCCGTGAGGGTAGGGTGGTGGCATAGGACATTTGGAGGGTGAGTCGGCTCGGCTGCCGACCATGCTGCTCCCGGGATGGCACCGACCGCGAACTCTCCCCGTTGGCGTCGCGCATTGCGCGCGGCCCTGCAAGGAGGTCATCATGGGTGCTCCCAAGACCGGTAACGTAAGGAACGTGGTGCTCGTAGGCCAAGGCGGGGTGGGCAAGACTTCACTCGCCGAGGCCATGCTCCACCTTTCCGGCAAGACCGCCCGCCTGGGCGGCCACGACGGCACCAAGCCCACGCTCGACTATGACCCCGAAGAGGTCAAGCGTGCATTTTCCATCTCGACGACCATTGCGCCGATCGACTGGAAGGGCGCGCGCATCAATGTGCTCGATGCCCCGTGCTACCCCGATTTTATCGGCGACGCCTTTGCCGCGATGAGCGTCTGCGAGACGGCTCTGTTTGTGGTCGACGCCGAGGCCGGCCCGCAGCCTACGACGGTTAAGCTCTGGTATGCCGCCGAGGACCTGCGCTTGGCGCGTGCGGTGTTCGTAAACCGCCTGTCGCGCTCCGAGGCCAGCTTTGCGACCACGATGGACCTGCTGCAGGAGCGCTTTGGCACGCGCCTGGGCGCCGTGACCCTTCCCTGGGGCGAGGGCGAGGACTTTGACGGCATCATCGACCTGGTGCGTATGAAGGCACGCCATTGCAACGGCACCGAAGCCGTTGAGTCGGAGATTCCCGAGGAGTATCGTGCCCAGGCCGAGGAAGCCCATGACCATCTGTGCGAGCTGGTGGCCGAGGCCGACGATGAGCTGATGATGAAGTACCTGGAAGGCGAGGAGACGCTGACGCAGGAGGAGCTTGAAGGCCTGCTGTCGAAGGCGATCGCCGAGCGCATCTTTGTGCCGGTCTTTGCGGGCGATTGCATTAAGGAGCAGGGCGTCAACTCGCTGATGGACGACATCGCCACATACTTCCCGGCGCCGACCGACTACGGCGAGATGCCGCTTATCGACGGCGATTCGCTCAAGATCTCGAGTGACGATGACCGTCCGGTGGCGTTTGTGTTTAAGACCCTGGCCGATCCGCAGCAGGGTCGCATCAGCTTTATCAAGGTGCTGACGGGTACGCTTGAGCCGGGCCTTGAACTAATCAACGCGCGCACCCGCAAGAGCGATCGTCTGGCTCACTTGTATGTGATGTGCGGCCGCGACATGACCGAGGTCGGTCACGCCTATGCCGGCGACATTATCGTGGCGCCCAAATTGGCGGCCGAGACGGGCGATACGCTCTCCATTACCGGTAAGGTCGAGGCTGCGGCGTTTAAGTTCCCCAACTCTCAGTACCGCATCGCCATCGAGGCCGAGAATCGCGGGGACGAAGAGAAGCTCTACACGTTTATCGAGAAGGCCTGCAAGGCCGATCCGACTATGAGCATCGACCGCGACGAGGAGACTGGTCAGACCATTATCTCCGCCGTTGGTGAGGCGCAGGTTTCGGTGCTGCTCAACCGTTTGGAGGATCGCACCAAGGTCGTGGCAAAAAGCGTGCCGATCCGCATTCCGTATCGCGAGACCATTCGCCGTACGGCAAGCGCGCAGGGCCGCCACAAGAAACAGACTGGCGGTGCCGGTCAGTATGGCGACTGCTGGCTGCGCGTTGAGCCGCTCATTGGGCCCGACGGCACGAGCGATGGCTATGAGTTTGTAGACGAGGTCGTGGGTGGCCGCATCCCGCGCTCGCTCATCCCCGCCGTGGACAAGGGTGTCCAGGAGACCATGAAGGACGGCATCATTGCCGGCTACCCGCTCACGGGCATTCGCGTGGCTGTGTACGACGGCTCGTATCACAGCGTCGACTCCAACGAGATGGCGTTCCGCGCGGCGGCTCGCATCGGCCTGCGCAAGGCATGCGCCGATGCCGACCCGGTGGTGCTGGAGCCCATCGAGGAAATCACGGTGACTATCCCCGAGAGCTACGCCGGCGCCGTGATGGGCGACATCTCGGCCTCGCGCGGTCGCGTGACAGGCATGGAGACCGATGAGCGCGGCGACACCGTGGTCATCGCTCAAGCCCCGCTGGCTGAGCTGACGGATTACTCGACGCGCCTGCGCTCTATCACGCGCGGCACGGGTGACTTTACCATGAAGCCCGCAGGCTATGAGCAGGTGCCTTATGACGTTCAGGCCAAGCTGGTCGAGCGCTATGAGGAGGGTCGCGCCAAGTAGCGTGCGATTTTGTCTGCAATGTAGGTGCTGACGAAAAGGCCACCCTGGGTAACCGGGGCGGCCTTATTTGATTCCTTGGGGACGGAGGAAAACGGATCATTTTAGGTTTTGGGGCAGCTTGGTCGGCCCTAGTCTCCCGAGGCCTGGTTGCGACCGGTGGCGTAGTCGATCTGCACGTGCGGCTGCAGGTTGTAGCAGTATACGTGGAAGCAGAGGGTCTTGCCGTGGTCCTCGACCGATTGCGCCTCAAGGCGCACGCCACGGCAGACAAGTTCCTCTTCGTTATACATGGGCGTGACACGGTAGAGCACATGGTTACCCGTATCGCGGATGTAGCCGAGAATCTGCTCTTCAAACGGCAGCATGCCCGTCTCGTTGAGATAACGCGTGCCGGTGAGGAGATTCTTGCGATTGGCGTTCTCGCCGCAGAGTGACCAGGCGATAAGGTGGCAGCGGTTGTAGAGGCTCTGGCCTGGAATAAAGTCGTAGCGCTGTTGGTGCCAACCGGCAGGATGGATGCGCGAGATGTCGCCGCGCTTTCCCTGTCCGAGTGATTCGGGGCCCACGCAGGCGAGCGCTTTGCGGGTGCGGCCCAAGCTGTCGAGCTTGGAGAACTTCTTAAAGCAACCTTCTTCTGTAGCGCGCTCGTATTCATCGAGGGTGAATGACGGCGTGCCGAGCGGGTGCGTGCTGTCGGCGCGCAGGGCAACGTAGGGGTTGCCGGCGTAGTCGGGAATGCTGCTGAGATATACGCCGCGGGCGCGGTGGAGATCGGGGTTTTCGACCTCGTCGATGGGGGTGGCGGCGCTGTCTGTGGAAGCACCGTCGCCGGTGTCGGTTGCGGCGGAATTGGAGCCATCGCCGGAGTCTTGGCTATTTTGAGAGTCCTCGGAGCTCGCTGTTCCCGATTCGAGCCGGGCGACCATGTCTGCCTCGTCGTCGGTGCGGCTGGGACTCTCGTTTTGTTTTTCGGCCAGAGCCGCCGCTTGCTCATCGCTTTGCGGCGACAACAACTTGGGCGCTCCGTCGAGCGACCCTGTGAACAGCGCAAACCCCAGCACCACGGCGGTGCCGATGGAAAGTGCTTGCTTGTAGGCGGACTTGCGCGACATTGAGGCTCCTGGATGGACGGTTGGGAATCTACCAGTCTAGCAGGAGCCGGCAGGGGCCGTTCTGTCGAACAAATACTCAAGATTTGGGATAGACGCTGCTGATTCATTTGCCTCATATGGAGCTGCGGCGGTTGTGAATATGGGGCTTCGGCGTTTCCCCAGATAAAATCTGCCAAAATAAACCTGTCCCTTTTTGGCAGGTTACAGGTTCATGTTGCCGTGGATGTAGGGGGTGACCTCGGGGGAGATATGGTCGCAGCCCAGCTCGCGCAGCGCGGACTCGATAACGGCGGGCAGCGGGGTCTTGCCCTTGTCGTCGACGGCGGCACCGCCGAGGGTGGCAATCTTGGCGACATCTGCGGGTGCGGCCTCGATATGCATGCAGCCGCCGACCAAGCGCGCGCGTACCTGTGCCAGATCAAGATCGTGCAGGTAATCCTCGCAGGCGCGAATCAGGGAGACCTTCTCGCGCGTAAGCTCCTCGCCCGTGGGAACGCGCGTGGCAAGGCAGGCTCCCGCCGGCAGGTTCCAAACGGGATAGCCCCATGCGCGCAGCAGCTCGCGCTCTTCGTCCTTGGTAAAGCCGACCTCCATAAGGGGTGAGCGTACGCCGAGCTCTTCTGCCGCACGCATGCCGGGGCGGTAGTCACCGCGATCGCTTGCATTGCTGCCATCGATGACGGTGGGAAAGCCGAGCGACTTGGCGTGGTTGACGATGGCGGTAAAGCCGGCGTGCTTGCAGTGGTAGCAGCGATTGGCATCGTTGCAGGCTACCTGGGGGAGCTGCAGCTGATCAACCGAAAGATTGAGCACGGGGAGTTTAAAATGCGGTCCTTCATTGGCTTGTCCATCAACGGACCGCTCAAACGAAGCCTGCTCGGGCGTGCCGATGAGCGGCGTGGTGAGATGGACGAGGAGGGTATTGGCAGGCATGATGCGGGCGCATACGGCGGCCAAAAAGCTGCTGTCGACGCCACCGGAAAACCCGATAGCCACGCGCCCGTATGCCAAAAGCAGCTGTTCGAGCGCCGATAGCTTGTCTTGAAGCTCCTCTGCGGGTGCCGTGGTGTCTAAAATCATGAAACGATCCTTATCGTTGAGTACTCGATTGAAAACTATAATCCTAATGCGTTACTTGCCATAAGACTTCTATCTGTGTAACGAAAGTGCAATATGGTATATACGTTATATACAAGTTGTCAAATGCGGTAGAGTTGCGGCAATGCGACAGCGAGAGTCGATGGGGGACCGATATGATCAAGGCTGTTATTTTTGACATGGATGGAACGCTGGTCGATACCGAGCGTTTGGGGATTAGGGCCTGGAAGGCAGGCGCCGCTGAGCTGGGGCTCGCGATTGATGAAGCGCTGATCCATCAGTTTATCGGTCGCACGCTACCCGATGTCATGAACATCCTCGATAAGCATTACGGCAGCCACGAGACCGCCGAGGCGATCTATGTCCGCCACAAGGAGATTCGCGACGAGATGGTCAAGACCGATCTGGAGCTTAAGGCCGGCGCTGCCGAGTGCATAGACGAGCTGTTGGCTGCGGGCTATCACGTAGGCCTTGCAACGTCATCGCGCCATGTTACGGCCGAGCGCAACCTTAAAGCATTCGGTCTTTTTGACAAGTTTGAAACGGTAACGTGTGGCGAGGACGTCGTGCATGGCAAGCCCGACCCCGAGATGTATCTGCTCGCCTGCGAGCGCGAGGGCTTTACTCCCGAGGAATGTGCCGTGGTCGAGGATTCGCGCAACGGCTGCGTCTCGGGCATTACAGCTGGCTGCCACGTCTTTGCCGTCCCCGATATCGTGCCGCTGCCGCAGGACGTGGTGGATGGCTGCGAGGCCGTGCTCGATACGTTGTTCGATCTGGCGGCGGCGGTCAAGGCCGTGCGCTAGACAATTGCGGCGTTGAAACGAGCAATTGCTTACGTTTGCGCTTAAACAAAAGGGGTCCGGCAATGGTCGGGCCTCTTTTGCTTGAGCGGCGACTTAGCATACTTGCGGGCGTGCTATAGATACGCACCGAGGTTGATGGCCGTGGCGTCGGTCTGGCTGCTTGCCTGGGTGCTGGCGCGTTCCAGCAGGAACGGACGTACCAGTTCTTGGCGGTTGATGTCCTCGGCGGCGGTGACTGCGGTGACGGTGCGCGCTGTAGAGCCGACGCGGATATGCTTGGTCTTTGCTGGGGCCTTGTTCTCGATTTGCTCCATGAGCAATTGAACGCCCTTGCGGCCAATCTCGTAGCCCGGGGGCGCTACCGTAGTGAGCGGGACCGATCCGCTCCAAGCGAGCGGGTTGCCATCGCAACCTGCTACGCGTACTTGCCCGGGGACGGCGATGCCTTTGTCGACCAGCGCCGAGATGACGCCCGAGGCCAGCACGTCGGTCAGGCCGACGACAAAATCGGGGCGTTCGTCGGCGGGGCGCGCGGCGATTTGGGTGCCGATGCCGTAGCCGTCGGCGGCGGTATTCCATTCGCCGGCGTCGATGACTTCGATCTTGATATCGGGATGTAGGGCGAGCGCCTTATGAATGCCAAGGACGCGCAGGGTGAGTTGCATAAATGCTGCTCGGCCGACGACGACAATATGGTGCGCGCCGCGGGCGATGGCGAGCTCGGCGATGATGCGGCCTTGTGCCTCGTTGTCGGCGGCCACGTAGTAGCCGGGCTCGGAGCAATGGATGTCCAGATGGACGATCGGCACGGGCATCTTGGTCAGGGTGGGGTGCCAGTCGGGGGATGCCATGGGCTGAACCATGACGCCGGACATCTGGGTGCCCATAAAGTAGCGCAGGTAATGGTCCTCGAGAATATCGTCGTTATCGGCGTTGGCGATGAGCAGGTCGTAGCCGTGCTTGCGGGCCTCGTTGTGGGCGCCGCTGGCGATTTGGAGTGAAAAGCCGTGGTCGAGACGGGGGAGCACCAGGCCAAAGGACTTGGTGGCGCCGCCCGCGAGCTGACGAGCGCTTTGGTTGGGCAGGTAGCCCAGTCGATTGATGGTTTCGTTAATGAGCTTGAGGGTCTCGGGACGCAGCTTTTCGGGGTGGTTGAGCGCGTTGGAAACCGTGCCCAACGAAACCCCGGCCTCGCGCGCGACGTCGCTGATTTTTACCTTTGCCATAGCGGTCCCTTTGATGCGTTTCAAGTACAAGCCAGATTGTAGCATCGCCCGCCCCTGAGGTGTCAAAACCCGCCTATTAGGGACAGGTTTATTTTGGCAGGTTTTATCTGGGCAAACGATGCTGTCAGACCAAACCACCACGAAGGTGCCTGCCCCCTTCGGGGTGGGGTGTGTGTATCGAGTGGTATTCAAGTTGAGATACCACTTCTGGTATATCAGCTTGCGTTTGCGTGAGTACAATACTCGAACGTTATGCGTCTCAGCGCCCCCTGTGCGTGGACGTTTTGCAGTCAAGCGGACGAAGGGATTTATCCTATGTGCGGAATTGTCGGCTACACCGGCTCTGATATTGCAAAGAACATCCTGGTCACAGGCCTCAAGCGTATGGAGTATCGCGGCTATGACTCCTCGGGCGTCGCGCTCGAGGTGGGCGAGGGCGCCGCGGCGCACCTCGACGTCATCCGCCGCGTGGGCAAGGTCGCGGGCTTGGAGAGCGAGCTTTCCAACATCGACAGCGACGCTACCTGCGGTATCGGCCACACCCGTTGGGCCACCCACGGCAAGCCCTCCGTCGTTAACGCTCACCCCCACACCAGCTGCGACGGTCGTATCGCCATCGTCCACAACGGCATCATCGAGAACTTCGCCGAGCTGCGCGAAGAGCTGGAGGGCCGCGGCCACCACTTTAAGAGCGAGACCGATACCGAGGTCTTCGCGCATCTGATCGAAGAGGCTTATGCCGAGACGCACGACCTGATGGCCTCCGTGCGCGAGGCTTGCGCCCACGTGGTCGGTGCCTATGGTCTGGCCGTCGTGTGCGCTGACGAGCCCGGCGTGATCGCCGTGGCCCGCAAGGATTCCCCGATCGTGGTCGGCGCGGGCGAGACCGGCGCCTATGTCGCCTCCGACGTCATCGCGCTCATCGACGCCACCCGCGATGTCGTGGTGCTCGAGGACGGTCAGTTTGCCAAGCTTACGCCCGCAGGCGTCGAGTACACCGACGAGGCCGGCAACGTTATCGAGCCCAAGGTCACCCACATCGACTGGGACCTGGACATGGCAGAAAAGGGCGGTTATCCCGACTTTATGCTCAAGGAGATCCACGAGCAGCCGCGCGTCGTGCGCGACACGCTGTTGGGCCGCATGACGCCGGCCGGCGAGCTCGACATCGACGAGCTGGGCCTTTCGCTCGAGGAGCTCAACGACATCGACCGCGTCTACGTGATCGCTTGCGGCACCAGCTATCACGCTGGCCTCATTGCCAAGAATCTCATTGAGGGCTGGGCTCGCATCCCCACCGAGGTGGAGGCGGCCAGCGAGTTCCGTTATCGCAACCCCATCATTACGCCGACGACGCTTGTCGTTGCCGTGTCCCAGTCGGGCGAGACGGCCGATACCCTTGCCGCCATTCGCGATGCGCGCATCAAGGGTGCCAAGGTCTTCGGCATCACCAACGTGGTGGGCAGCCCCGTGGCGCGTGAGAGCGACGGCGTCATCTACACCAAGGCCAACAAGGAGATCGCGGTCGCCTCGACCAAGAGCTTCATCGGCCAGGTCGTGAGCCTTACGCTTTTGGCTCTGCTGCTGGCGCAGGTCAAGTACCGCTTGACCACCAAGCAGGCGCGCATGCTGTTCCGCGAGCTTTCCGATACGGCCGAGCAGATCCAGTGGATTTTGGATACCCAAACCGAGGCCGTGCATGAGGCCGCCCTGCTGTGCAAGGACGCGCAGTCGGCGCTGTTCGTGGGCCGTGGCATGGGTGCCGCTATTTCCTACGAGGGCGCGCTCAAGCTCAAAGAGGTCAGCTACCTGCACGCCGAGGCCTACGCCGCCGGTGAGATGAAGCACGGCCCCATCGCGCTGATCGACCCGGGCTTCCCTGTCATCGCCGTGGCCACCAAGAGTGCCACCTACGACAAGACCGTGTCGAACCTCATGGAGTGCAAGGCGCGCGGCGCCAAGGTCATCGTCGTTGCCACCGAGGGCGACGAGGAGATCAACAAGATCGCCGACTGCATTATCCGCGTGCCAGCAGTCCGCGACGTGTTCAGCCCCATCACGGCGAGCGTCCCGCTGCAGCTGCTCGCCCGCGAGGTCGCCATCCTGCGCGGCTGCGACGTCGACCAACCCCGAAACCTGGCGAAAAGCGTCACGGTCGAGTAGTTGGTTCCGCCGTTCTAGCGACTAAGGCCCGGCTCCGCATCAAGACGGAGCCGGGCCTTGTTGCATTTGCTCGGATAAAACCTGCCAAAATAAACCTGTCCCTTTTTGGCAGGTTAGCGGAGCTTGCTGGTCTCGAAGTACTCGGGGAACTGGTCCAGAACCTCGGTTTGATTGCGGAACATCATGTGCAGGTGCTTGCTGACCAAAAAGCTCGCTTCGATGGGGTCGCGACCGGCGATAGCGCGGCGAATCTGCTTGTGCTCGTTCACGATGTCCTGATTGTCGAGAACCTGCGTGGCGGCGCGCAGCCAGCGGAAGCGCTCCAGGTCGGCATTGGTCTCTTCGAGCCACGACCACGCGGTGCTGCGACATGCGATGCTAAAAATCATGTGATGCATGAGGTTGTCGCTCAAAAAGAAGCCGATGCGATCCTCCTCGGCCATGGCCTTTTCCTGCAGCACGATGGCGCGGTCGAGCTGCTCGATGCCGGCCGACGTGGCGCGCGCACAGCACTCCACAATCACCTGCTTTTCCAGATGCTCGCGGATGTAACAGGCACTCTCGGCAAGGGTGAGGTTGATGGGCGAGACGTAGGTGCCGCTCTGGGGCACGGTGCGCACCAGGCCTTCCTGCGCCAAGCGAACCAAAGCCTCGCGCACGGGCGTGCGACCCATGTCCAGGTCATCGCAAAGCTGCTTGACGCCCAGCTTTTCGCCCGGCTTGTAGTCCAGGTAGACGATTTTGCGTCGAATGGTGTGGTAGGACTGGTCCTGTAGGCTCGTTTCCTGCTCACCGACGTGCATCGATTCTTCCATAGCGCCTCGCAACTGTTCTATCAAACTCATATGTCAGTTGTTAATTATGCCGCGAATCAGCTCTCCGCGGTGGGTAATTCGGCTGTTGCCTGAGAACTATCGCGGCATCTTAGTCTGTGTTTGCGCAAGGCTGTGCTCAATGTTGCCGTATCATAAGCCGTCGCAAACGTGAAATAGAAAGAAGGAATCCCATATGCAACTGGCAAATATCGTACGCGAGCGCTGGAAAGGCGTCTTGTTCTGCCTGATCATCGCCATTCCCGCGACGTTGCTCGGCAAACAGGTTGAGGTGGTCGGCGGTCCGGTATTCGCCATCCTCTTTGGCATGGTCCTGGCGCTCGTCTTTCCCAAGAATCGTCGCGAACAGCTCGCCGCCGGCGTCACCTATACGTCCAAAAAAGTCTTGCAGTACGCGGTTATCCTGCTTGGCTTTGGCATGAACCTCTCCCAGATTCTGTCCAAGGGCGCCCAGTCGCTGCCGATTATCGTGGCGACAATCTCGACCTCGCTTGTCATCGCCTTTGTGCTCTGCCGCGTTATGAACGTGCCGGGCAAGATCGCGACGCTTGTGGGTGTGGGTTCGTCGATTTGCGGCGGTTCTGCCATCGCTGCGACCGCACCCGTCATCGATGCCGACGATCGCGAGATTGCCCAGGCTATTTCGGTCATCTTCCTGTTTAACGTTATCGCGGCGCTCGTGTTTCCGACGCTCGGCGGCATGCTCGGGCTGACCAACGAGGGCTTTGGCCTGTTTGCCGGTACCGCCATCAACGACACCTCGTCCGTAACGGCTGCGGCGAGCGCCTGGGACAGCATGCACCCCGGCGCCAATGTGCTAGAGAGCGCCACAGTGGTCAAGCTCACCAGGACGCTGGCCATTATTCCCATCACGTTGGTTCTCGCATGCTGGCAGATGCATCTGGCGCGCAAGGCCGGCGGTGACGCCAAAAGCACGTTCTCGCTTAAACGCGCGTTTCCCATGTTCGTGCTGTTCTTTGTGCTGGCGAGCGTGATCACCACGGTGCTTCAGCTTCCCGCGTCCTTTACGGCGCCCATCAAGGAGCTGTCGAAATTCTTTATTGTGATGGCCATGGCGGCTATTGGCTTTAATACCGATATCGTCGAGCTGGTCAAAAAGGGCGGCAAGCCCATCGCATTGGGCTTTTGCTGCTGGATTGGCATTGCGTGCATGAGTTTGGGAATGCAACACGTACTGGGAATCTGGTAGAGAAGTAGCTTGTTTGCGTGCTGGTTGCTGGTGAGCGCATTCTCACGGTGGAGCGATAGGAGCTCTTGCGGGTATGGCTTGTCCGCAGGTTTATAAGTCCCGAAGAGCTCTTATCGCCCCGCCAGGATGGCGATGCGGGGCAACACCTATACTCGCAGGACGGCGCTTTCTGCCCTATAGTGTTTGGTGAGCAATATCGTTCAATTTTGAAACACTCGGTCGTGCGACCGTCGGCGGCTGCATGTCGCCGCGGACAGGGGCAAATCATGGATAGCGATGCCAAGCTGAACATCTTGACCGAGGCCCTGGCTGCTGCCGGGGCCTCGGCATTGGCAATCGATGCGCGTGGGGACGTCGCGATCTCGACCATGAATGACGCGGCGCTTGAGCGGGATGTGGCGGCTTTTGTAGCTGAGCGCCTCGACCGTATAGGAGACGGCGCGCGTCTGGTTATGGGGCGTGCGGGTGCGCGCCTGAGCCTGACCGTTCGCCCCACCGACAAAGAGGGCGGGGGGCTTTGGGTCGTCGTGGTCCGCGAGGTGCGCGGTGCCGCGGCGCATGCGGGCATCGAGTGGCTCAACGCCGACGAAGTTGAGGCCCGCTACGAATCGAGCGCGTACGGCATCGTTGAGGGGGCGGCCTCGGTGGCTGCGCCGGTTGCAGAGAGTTACGCGCGCGGTGTGCCTCTTATGCTCGAGGGCGAGCTGGGAGCGGGTCAGGTCGAGATCGCCAAGCGCCTCTATCTGGACGGTCCTTTTGCCGATCAGCCCTTTGTTTCCGTTGCGCTCGATGAGCTCACCGAGCGCGGTTGGCGCCATGTACTCAAAAGCGTCGAATCGCCGTTGTTCCAAATGGGGCTGACCCTTTGCATTGAGGGCTGGAACGCGGTTGGCCCCCAGCGCCTCCGCGAGCTGGTCTCCACGATGACCGACACCGCGTTGGCGACGCGCTGCCATGTGGTGCTGACGGCGAATGACATGCCGGGCGGCGGCGAAAGTGATCAAGCCGCCTTTGTGACCGAGCGCTTCGCCTGTGCGGTGAGCGTCGCGCCGGCAATCGCCGAGCAGGGAGCCGCGTCGACGAAGGTCGCGCGCTATTTGGAATATCTCGCTGATGCATTTGGGACGGCAGCGCCCACGCTGTCTGCCGCGGCGACGAAGACGCTCGATGCTTACCGCTGGCCGCGCAACTATCTGCAGCTCCGCGAGGTCTCGGAACGACTGTATATATTGGTGGGGACGGGCACGGTGGACCGCGCTGTGGCGGAGGAAGTGCTCGCCCAAGAGGACGTGATTAAGACCGCAACCTTTGGCGCCCCGACGCTTGAAAGTGACCTGTATATCCTGCGACCGCTGGCCGATACCGAGCGAGATATCGCGCATCTGGTTGTAGACCATCTCCACGGCAACCGAACCCGTGCGGCGGAGGTGCTGGGCATAAGCCGTACAACGCTGTGGCGCTTGCTGAAGGACGATGACCGTTGAGCGAGGCGCCCGTGACCGCACGCGACGCGTGTGCTACAGTCCAAAGCGTTATTGTTTCGATTTGGTTACGGCGTGCGAGGGCATATGGCTGAGACTTCAAAACCGAGCCGCAGAAGGCGGAGTGCCGCGCCGGTCAACCGACGCACGACATCGGTGACGTGGGGCAAACACGCCTCGGGGTTTGATGGCTCGTTCAAGCGCACTAAATACGGCTATCCTTCGGCAAGCGCCCGCTTGGCAATGCAGGCAGAGTCCTCGCTGTGGGGCCGCAAACGCGTGGTGGGCTCAAAGCTCAAGCACGACGGAACGCTCGGCTACATCAGCCGCGGGGCGGCTCGCCGCAGCGGGCTCAATCCCGCCGGCTGGCATCGCTACGTGCCGATCGTGGCCGCCGTTGCAGTGATCGTCATCGCGCTCGCTGCGCTCGGATATGCCGGCGGTGGCGCCAACTTGGACGCAATGTTTAAATCGCCCGAGCTCGCGCATGTAGGTACAGAAGTTGTCGAGGGCGCTCAGGCCCAGACGAGCGTCGCGCCCCAGCGCGGTATCGTTGCGGTGGCCTCCACCATCGCCGATGCGCAAAAGGACGAAGACAAGCAAGGCGACGACGTCGATGCGAATCAGACGAGCGAAACGGCAATAACTCCATCGGCGGGATAAGTTGCGAGTGGGGCAGCTAATTTGGGACGGGGCTTTTTTAGCTGCCCAAGACAGTGGCTCATTCGATGTCAGTCGCCAAAAGCGAGCGAGCCGCATTTGCGCCAAGGTGACGTGAAATGAGAGGGCGCTGACCTTCTGGTCGCGCCCTCGAAATTGAACGTCAGATTGGCGTGAATGCGGCCCGCGCAGCGTCAACGAGCCCGCCGTTCGGTAGAATGGCGGAACTAATTACCTTACGTAGACCACGTTGTCGCGGCGGGGTTTGGGCTCGGGCAGCGTGTCCTCGGCATAGCCCAGAATGCAGTGACCGACACCGCGCAGGCTGCCGTCGGCGGGTAGACCCCAACTGGCCAGTAGCTCCAGGCCCTCGGGCGAATCGAAAACCTCGTGGGCGCGATGAATCCAGCACGAATCAACGCCCAGCGCATAGGCAGCGTTGAGCAGGTTGCCCATGGCGAGCGAGCCGTCTTCCAGATGTGTGGGCACGCTGCGGTCAACCAGCACCACCACAACGGTCTTGGCGCCATAGAAGGGGTCGCTGTTGCTGCCCATGACTTGCGCGTTGAGCTGCGAGAGACGCTCGACGGTCGCGGGGTCGGTGACGGCGACAAACGTCACCGGCTGGCGGCCCATGCCGCTCGGTGCATATTGGCCGGCTTCGATAATACGTGCAAGCTTTTCGGCCTCGACGGGACGATCGCTGTAGTTGCGGCAGCTGCGGCGGTGAATGAGTGCTTCGATAGTCTCCATGGTGTCTCCTTGCGGTGGCGTTGCAGATGCCCCGTTCATACCCGTCGGGCTCAAACGATAGACGGTCAATTGCCCGGCCAAAAGGATAGATTCCAATTGGGAAAGTAGGTTTGCATAAAAGTACCTTCAGAATGTGACAAACAAATGGGATGGTTAAACGTTTTATCCCGTCTACCCTGCGGTTTTTTACCACTTGCCTAAATGACGAACGCATAACCTCTGATAAAGGTTTTACTAAAGGAGTACCAGCGTTTATCAATGCGCCGTGGTGGCGCCGGGCCAGGAGGTAACATCATGTTCCAGGCTGGAGATGTCGTCGAGACCGATTTCGAAGGATTTCTGAAGCTGCTGCGTTCCAAGACGCGCGCTTTCGTGTCGATCAACGATCACGAGTACTACATCACGCACACCGATGGCTATTGGCGTG
This sequence comes from uncultured Collinsella sp., assembly GCA_958403205.1. Taxonomy (GTDB): domain Bacteria; phylum Actinomycetota; class Coriobacteriia; order Coriobacteriales; family Coriobacteriaceae; genus Collinsella. The sequence continues at coordinate 27,416 of CATXWM010000022.1, forward strand.
TTCAGGATTGCGAGGCCCTCAACGACAAGGGCCACTTTACTGACTGTTCTGAGTTGGTCAACACGGTCTGCGAGGTCGTCGAGCTGCCGTGGATTGCCGGCAAGAGCCTGCATGACAGCTTCTCGGGCGCTACGGTCTATGAGGCCGTCGCCGCTTAACAGGCAATAAAACCCGATTTTCACGTGACCGCTGGCGCCACCCCCGCGCCGGCGGTCTTTTTCTGCCGATAGGCCATAAAAGTGCACGCATTTGCGGAGAGGCTGTTGACGATAGTCAAAACTCGGACTAATCTAGAGACATAAAATTGGTCAAAAATCGGACAATCGAATGGTGGGATAGATGAACGGTGCGGTTAAACTGGTCGACTTCGACCGGTTGCTCAATGGACTCGACCATATCTATTCGGAGTTCTCGCGTGCCTGCGGCCTTTCGGACTGCGCTTACTGGATGCTCGTCGATACCAGCACGGCGGGCGGCAGTATTGCCGTAAGCCGTCTGACAAGCGAATGGTTCTACAGCAAGCAGACCATCAATTCGGCAATTAAAACCTTGACGGCGCGGGGCTTCGCAACGTTGGAGTTTGCCGAAGGCAGTCGTAAGAACAAGGTTGTGAGCCTGACCGAAGAGGGCAGGCGATTTGCCGAGCGTTATGCGCTGCCGGCACTCAAGGCCGAGCAGCGAGCCTTTGGCGCGCTTGAGCCATGTGAGCAGCGCGAGATTATGCGCTTGATCGGCAAATTCTCTCAGGTGCTCGGCGAGGAGTGCGAGACATTTAAGCAGCATATCGCTGCCGAGAGCCAAGCCGAGAATCAAGGTGAGGGGGAGTCGTGCGACTGTTAATGAGGTTTCTAAAGCCATATCGAGGGCTTGTCGCAGTGACACTGCTGGTGCTGCTGGTGGATAACGTCGGTACGCTGTTGGTTCCCACGATGCTGGCGAACATGGTCAACACCGGTATTACCACGGGCGATGTCGACTACATTTTACGCAACGGCCTATACATGTTTATCGCGACCAGCATGGCTAGCGGCGGCACGGTGCTGGGCTGCTATCTTTCGGCGCGCCTGGCCGCCAACGTGGCTTGCGATATCCGCAATGCCGTGTACGACAAATCGCTCGAGCTCGCGGCCAGCGATTTTGAGCGCTTTGGCACCGGATCGATGATCACGCGCTCGCTCAACGACATCAACGTGATTCAGCAGGCGATTCTGCAGACGATTCAGCTGGTGCTGCCCGTGCCGTTTTTGGCTGTGGCGGGCGTCATCTTCGCCTGGTTTATCGATCCCGCCATGGGCACGCTTCTGGGCGTAGTCGTTGCGATCGTGCTCGTAGCGGCGGTCTTTACGGTGGCTAACGCCGCGCCGATCTTTATGCGCTTGCAGAGCTTTATCGACCGCATGAACGTGGTGCTGCGCGAAAACATCGTGGGCGTGCGCGTCATCCGTGCGTTTAACAAGGAGCGTCACGAGGAGCGGCGCCTGGACGAGGTGTTTAGCGAATACGCCGCCAACGCCATCAAAGTCAACCACCTGTTTGTGGGCCTCGACAGCTCAAGCTTCTTTTTGATGAACATCGCCGAGGTGGCGGTGCTGTGGGTGGGCGGCAACCGCGTAGGCGCCCACGCCATGCAGATTGCGAGTATCTCGGCGGTGCTGGAGTATGCAATTCTGATCCTGTTCTTTGTGATGATGGCGCAGATGGTGGTGCTGACGCTTCCGCGTGCTGCCGCGTGCCTGAACCGTGCGCAGCAGGTGTTGGAGATTGAGCCGAGCATCGTCGATGGCGAGCGCACGCTGGATGACGGGGCGCGCGAGCCCCAAGACGAAGCCGATGCGGTGGCCGTGTTCGACCACATGTCGTTTCGCTTTGACGATGCCGACGAGGACACCCTGTGCGACCTGAGCTTTGCCTGCCGTCGCGGTCAGACGACTGCGATCGTTGGCTCGACAGGCTCGGGCAAATCGACGGTGGCAAAGCTTCTGCTGCGCTTCCACGATGCCACCAAGGGCTCCATTCGCCTGAATGGTGTGGACCTGCGCGAGCTTACGCAAGACGAAATCCGCGGGCGCATTGCCTATGTGCCGCAGAAGGCGTGGCTGTTCTCGGGCACGGTGGCGAGCAACCTTCGCTTTGGTAACGAAGGCGCGACCGAGGGCGACATGCTTCACGCGCTTGAGGTTGCCCAGAGCACCTTTGTACTCGACCAACCGCAGGGGCTCGATACCCCGGTGGCGCAGGGCGGTACGAACTTTTCGGGCGGCCAGCGCCAGCGTTTGGCAATCGCCCGTGCGCTCATGAAGCATGCCGATCTATATATCTTCGATGACAGTTTTTCGGCCCTGGACTTTAAGACCGATGCCGCCCTGCGTCATGCGTTGCAAGACGAGACGCGTGACGCTGCGGTGCTCATCATCGCGCAGCGCATCTCGACGATCTTGCACGCCGACCAGATCGTCGTGCTCAAGGATGGCGAGGTTGTGGGCTTGGGCACGCATAGCGAGCTTATGGAAACCTGCGAGGTGTACCGCGCCATCGCGGAATCGCAGATGAAGGGAGGTGAGTAGCATGACCGAGGAGCTCAAGAAGCAGGGCGGCGTTGATGACGCCGCTGCCGCGGGACTGGTCGAGGAAACGGCTGCCGTGGCACCCGAGCTGGATGACGCCGCCAAGGCTGCAGCCGAGCGCGAGGCTCGCCGCCAAGCGCTCTACGAGGAAAACGAACGTGCCGAGGACGAGCGCGCCCGCGCCGAGGCAGAGCGTATGCGCGACGTGGACGATGAAGACGAGGACGAGACGCCTCGAGATACCTGGGCGACGGTGCGCCGCCTGTGGAGCGAGGCTGCCGGCGACCATTGGCGCTTCTATATCGTGTTCGCGAGCATTGTGTTCTATGCCATCTTTAACACTGCTGCGCCGGCATATAGCGCCCGCGTGATCGATGAGCTGTGGAGCCACATTCAGGTGGCGTTTGCCAACGACACCACCTTCAACATCACCTGGGAGAACTGCGGCAGGACCATCTTCATCTACTTTATGATCTGGACGGCCGCTGCCTCGTTCTACGCGCTCCAGAGCTTTTTGATGTCGAGCGTTGCCGAACGCCTCAACCTGTGCCTACGCAACCGCATCGCACAAAAGCTCAACCGTCTGCCGCTTGCCTTTTTTGACGCGCATCGTCCCGGTGAGGTCGTCAGCCGTGCGACCAACGACTTGGACAAGATGTCCGAGAGCATGCAGCGCGGCTTGCTGCAGCTTCTGGTGTCGATCGGTACCGTGGTGGGCGCCGTGAGCGTGATGTTCGTGTTTAGCGTGCCGCTCACGCTCGTCTTTTTGTTCTTTACGGCGTTGTCGCTGCTGGTGACCAAGGTGGTCTCGCGCCGCACGCATGACGTAACCGGTGAGCGCCAAGAGTGGGTGTCCAAGATTACGAGTGCGGTCGAGGAAGGCTACTCGGGCCGTCTGGTGATTCGCGCGTTTAACCGCGAGCGCCAAAGTTCTGCCGAGGTGCACCAGGCCTCGGGCGAGCTGGCACGCGTGAGTGCCAAGGCCGACTTTATGATTAACGCCGTCGGCCCCGCGGTGCGCTTTATCGGCCGCCTGGCACAGATCGTGATTGCGATTGTGGGCTGCAGTATGCTGGTTGCCGGCCACATGACCGTCGGCGTGTTCCAGGCGTTCTTCCAGTTTATCTACGAGGCATCTGAGCCCATGACGCAGCTGTCGTTTACCTTCAACTCGCTGCAGAGCGCGCTGGCGAGTGCGGAGCGCGTGTTCGACCTGCTCGATGAGCCCGAGATGGAGGCCGATCCGCTGCCGGACGAGGCCGCCAAGCTGCCGGGCAAGGTCGAGGGCCGTGTCTCCTTTGAGCGTGTGCGCTTTGGTTATTCGCCCGACAAGCCGCTTATGCGCGACGTGTCGTTTACTGCCGAGCCGGGCCAGAAGATCGCGGTGGTGGGAACCACGGGCGCAGGCAAGACGACGCTCATCAACCTGCTCATGCGCTTCTACGAGATTGACGGCGGGCGTATTACGCTCGACGGCGTGGATACGAGCCGCATGGATCGCGGCGAGCTACGTCAGCAGTTTGGCATGGTGCTGCAAGACGCCTGGCTATTCGATGGCACGATTGCCGAAAACATCGCCTACGGCTGCCCCGAGGCAACGCGCGACGAAATTGTGGCCGCCGCTCGTGCCGCGCAGGTCGACTTCTTCGTGCGCACCATGCCGCAGGGCTACGACACGCGCGTGGCCAACGATGCCGAAAGCATCAGCCAGGGCCAGCGTCAGCTGCTGACCATCGCACGCGTGCTGCTCAACAACCCGGCGATTCTCATCCTGGACGAGGCGACCTCAAGCGTGGACACGCGTACCGAGCTTGCCATCGGCCGTGCCATGGACGCGCTTATGCGCGGGCGCACGAGCTTTGTGATCGCGCACCGTTTGTCGACGATCGTCGATGCCGACCTGATCTTGGTCATGGACCACGGCAATATCATCGAGCAGGGTACGCATAAGGAGCTGCTGGCTGCCGAGGGTGCCTACGCCGACCTCTATCTGAGTCAGTTCGCATAATGTGACAAAGGGACAGTCCCGCATGTCACATCAAAAGGAATGGCGCGCCGGGGATTGATTCCCTGGCGCGCCTTTTGCGTCGGTGCCGATGTCGTTTTGTGCCGCTTGCGTTCCTAACGTTCGTCCACGAGCTTGGCGACGAGGGCCTTGAGCTCGGCCACCTCTCGCTCGAGTTCCTTGACGCGGCGGGCATTCTCGGTGATGCCCTGGCGGTTGAGGGCGGACTGCTCGGCGGCGTCATCGGGCATGTACTCGCGATGCTGCTTGGCGTCGAAACTCTCCTCGAACACACGGCAACCGTTGCGCTTGATGATACGTCCCGGCACGCCCACGACGGTGCAGTTGTCGGGGACGTCCTTAACGACGACCGAGTTGCCGCCGATCTTGACGTTGTTGCCGATGCGGATGTTGCCGAGCACCTTGGCGCCCGTGCCCACGGTGACGTTATTGCCGAGCGTTGGGTGGCGTTTGCCGGTCTCGTTGCCGGTGCCGCCGAGCGTGACGCCCTGATAGAGCACGCAGTTGTCGCCCACAATGGTGGTCTCGCCGATGACGACGCCCATGGCGTGGTCGATAAAGAAGTGCTTGCCAATCTGCGCGGCAGGGTGAATCTCGACGCCGGTGATGTGGCGGGTGATTTGAGAGAGCACGCGGGCGAGCGAGCGATGTCCATGCTCCCAGAGCCAGTGCTCGGGCACGTGGTTCCACTTGGCGTGCAGGCCGGGGTACGAAAGGAAAATGACAAGACCGTTTTGCGCGGCGGGGTCCTGCGCTTGGACGGTCTTGATGTCCTCGCGAATGGTATTGATAAAGCTCACCGTCCGTCCTCCCTTAGCGCCATGGCAATGCGATTCAATAAAGTATAGCGATTCGCTAGGGATTAGGAAGGACATTCTTGGCGGCATTGCGCGACAGGTGTCAGTTATGCAAACTTGCTGGTAATGGAGTCATGCTTTTGTGGGGTTGCGCACGAGGGGGCACCGCAACCGTATACTGGTCAACTTGGACGTATCCGCGCCCACAACTGAGAGGTTTTACTTCATGGGTTTCATCAATTTTATTGCCGAGCTGCTTAAGGACCCGCGCACCGCGATCGCCAGCTGGATCGCCGCCGGCCCGCTTATGGCCTACGGCTGCGTGTTCCTGATCATCTTTATCGAGACGGGCGTGGTGTTCTTCCCGTTCCTTCCCGGTGATTCGCTGCTGTTCGCCTCGGGTTTCTTTGCCCACAACGGCGGCTTTAACATCGTGGCGCTTCTGGCCACCGCATGGGCCGCTGCCATTTTGGGCGATCAGTGCAACTTTATGATTGGTCACTTCTTTGGCCGCAAGATCATCGCTTCGGGCAAGGTCAAGGCCATGACGCCCGAGCGCATCAAAAAGTCCGAGGACTTCTTGGACAAGTGGGGTCACCTGGCTATCTTCCTGGGTCGCTTCTTCCCGTTTATCCGCACCTTTGTGCCCTTTATCGCTGGCATGGGCGGCATGCACTGGCGCAACTTTGTCGTCTTTAACGTGCTGGGCGGCATTGCCTGGTCGACGGTCTTTACGCTGCTGGGCTACTTCTTTGGCGGCATTCCCTTTGTGCAGGAGCACTTTGAGCTGCTGATTATCGGCATCGTTGCCGTGTCGATCATCCCGACCGTGGTCGGTCTGGTTAAGGCCAAACTGGGCAAATAGAACGCCTAGCTCGAGCCAGCGCGCAGACCGTACAGTTGAGGCCCGTCACCGCTTACGGTGGCGGGCCTCTTTAGCTTCGATCAAATGAAAATACTTTAGTTAGTTAAAGAAAAACGTTTTATCCGACGCGCGTGCGGAGTACAATCTCGTGCATGCGAATCGACGTGCCATCGGCTTTGATGCTGTTCGCGTGTCCCGTCCGGCTCTACGCTCTGGGCGTGCGACGTTGCGACGCGGCCGGCCTCGGTCCTTGCGTACGGGTTCGCGAGTATGCAACTGTGTATGTAAGGAGCGACATATGACTGTCGAGAAGAAGGATATCGATTGGGGTAGCCTCGGCTTTGGCTACATGAAGACTGATTACAGCTACGAGGCTCATTGGAAGGATGGCGAGTGGGACGAGGGCGGCCTGACCACCGACCACACCCTGCATGTCTCCGAGTGCGGCGGTATCTTCCATTACTGCCAGGAGGTCTTTGAGGGCCTGAAGGCCTACACCGCCGAGGACGGCAGCATCGTCTGCTTCCGTCCCGACATGAACGCTGAGCGTATGTATAACTCTGCCCAGCGCCTCGAGATGCCCCCGTTCCCCAAGGACAAGTTCGTTGAGGCCGTCAAGCAGGTCGTTTCTGCCAACGCCGCCTGGGTTCCGCCCTTCGGCTCCGGCGCGACCCTGTACGTGCGTCCGTTTATGATCGGCTCCGGTGACGTGATCGGCGTGGCTCCCGCTCCTGAGTACACGTTCCGCATTCTCGTGACCCCGGTCGGTCCGTACTTTAAGGGTGGCCTCAAGCCCGTCAAGCTGCGCGTTTCCGAGTATGACCGTGCCGCACCGCACGGCACCGGCAACATCAAGGCCGGCCTCAACTACGCCATGTCCCTTAAGCCCACGATGGAGGCCCATCGCGAGGGCTATGCCGAGAACCTGTATCTCGACTCCGAGTCCCGCACCTATGTCGAGGAGACCGGTGGCGCCAACGTCCTGTTCGTGAAGGAGGACGGCACCCTCGTCGTTCCTCAGTCGCACACCGACTCCATCCTGCCCTCTATCACCCGTCGTTCGCTCGTTCAGGTTGCTCAGGACCTGGGCATGACCGTCGACCAGCGTCCCGTCGAGTGGGCCGAGGTCAAGGCCGGCACCTTTGTGGAGTGCGGCCTGTGCGGCACCGCTGCCGTCATCTCCCCGGTTGGCGAGATCGACAACAAGGTTTACGGCGCCGACGAGACTGTGACCTTCCCGGCTGGCTACACCGAGATTGGCCCTGTGATGAAGAAGCTCCGCGAGACCCTGACTGGTATCCAGTCTGGTGCTGTCGAGGACAAGCACAACTGGGTTTACACCGTCGCGTAAGCTGTCTTAGCTGTCCGGCCCGAGGGCGACCTTCCTTTCCGGCGCGTCCTCGGACATGAAAGAACCTCCGCTGCGCACTTTGTGCGGCGGAGGTTCTTTCGTCCTGCGGAGTGCGCCGGAAAGGAAGGTCGCCCTTTTGTTTTGCTTCGCGCCATGTGGGGGCGGTGGCGACGTGCATTTTTGCGAGTATTCTGCAATCGAAGGCCCCTGCATGGTAGCGCGCACAGTCGTGGTGTAAGAAGCAAGGGAGGGCCATCGCCTAGAATCG
>CATXWM010000023.1 GCA_958403205.1 uncultured Collinsella sp.
TATAGCCGTGCAACGGAAAAGAGCCGCCCTTTCGGACGACTCAAACTGTAATGGGTCGATAAGATGGCCGGCAGCACGTTTCGCCCCGAACTCGATTTCCTCAAGCATTCCCGGGAGCGCGGTCGTCTTTACGGCTATCCAGCCGTGGGATTCCGCCCTTGTCGCGAGCGACGACATGAGAGCGGTTTTACCGGTTCCACGCGCGCCTGAGAAGATCGAGGTCAATTCTGGGCGCCTACGCTGGCTCAAGAAGGCACGGTCCAAATCCCGAATAATCTGTTGTCTGCCAGCGAGATGGGCAGGAACCTCACCAAAACTGGGGGTAAACGGGTTCTCGAGATATTTCACAAGGCTCTCCTTTCACACCGCCGTTTAACTTCATTTTACTTTAGTTAATTCTGATTAAAAGTGAGGGCTCTTTATCTAGAGCATCAATTAGGCGTGTGTGCCATCGGCGTGGCGCTTGAATGTGACAAAGGGACAGCCCCTTTGTCACATTCCCGGAAAGCCTGCCTGGCGCAGGGCCTCGTAGAGGACGATGGCGGCGCTGTTGGAAAGGTTGAGGGCGCTGATGCGGTAGTCGTCGGGATTGACGAAGTTGCCGCAGATATCCTGCCGAAGGATGGCCTCGTGGCTGTCCTCGGTATGCCCCAGCGATTCCTCGTGAGCTTCCCATGCCTCGGCGTTATCGAGCGAGTCGCAATCGCGCAGCATCGGGATGCGCTCGCAGCGCTCGGGCGCCGCGGCAAGCAGTGGCTCGGGAATGCCCGAGCTCTCGCTGCCAAAGACCAAGTAGTCGCCATCGCGGTAGGTACTCCGCGCATAGGTTCTGCGCGCCTTTTTGGTCAGCAGATGCAGGCGCTCGTCGGCAGGGGAGAGGCCGTTGCGCGCAAGGAAATCCTCCCAGCTGGCATAGGTCGTCACGTCCAAGTTTTGCCAGTAGCCCAGTCCGGCACGACGCACCGTCTTGTCGTCGAGCGAAAACCCCAGCGGCTCCACCAGATGCAGACGGGCGCCGGTGACCACGCAGGTACGGCCGATATTGCCTGTATTGGCCGGAATTTCGGGTGCATACAGCACGATATTGAACATGAATCTCCTTGGCTCAGAACGAAAAACCACCACGAAGGGCACCTTCGTGGTGGTTTGGCGGTTGTGTAGGCGGAAAAATGCCCGCTTGGATAAACCTAGGCGCGGTGCCAGTCGGTCAGGCAGGCATCGAGGGAGGCGATGAGCGCATCCTTGTCCATGTGACGGCCGATGATGCACAGGCTCGTCATGCGGTCGCCCGTCTCGTCGTCCCAAATCTGCATGATTTCGGGGTTCTCGTCGATGATCTTCTGCTTCTCGCCCTCGGGCGCCGAGTCGACAAACAGACCGTTCTCCATCAGGCGCATTTGGTGACCGGCCTGCTCAAACATGTAGCACATGTCCGGATCGCCGGTCTGCCACAGCGGGCCCTTGACGCGGATGACCTCGTCGGGCCACTCCTGCTCAACAAAATCGGTGAACTTCTGCAGGTCAAACGGCTTGCGGCGCGAGTACACAAAGGTCTCGATGTCGTACTCGAGCACCTCGGGGTCGTCGTGCTCCTCGGGATGCTCCATGGCCTCGATCCAGGCGGCGGAGTTGTAGGCGCGCATAAAGTCAAAGCGGTCGGTGTCGAGCAGCTCCTCCATAGGAACCTCTCCGTTTTGGGCCTCGACGATCACGGCGTCCTTCTGCAGGCTGCGCACGATGGCCTTGAGCTCGGCGATCTGCTCAGGGCTCACGGTATCGGTCTTGTTGAGGATTAGCGTGGAGCAGAACTCGATCTGCTGGATGAGCAGGCTCTCGATGTCGTCCTCGTCGATATCCTCAGCCAGCAGGTCGCGACCGCCGTTGAACTCGTCGTACATGCGGGCACAGTCGACCACGGCCACGATGTTGTCGAGCGCGAGCTTAGGCTCGCCGCCCACCTTGGCCTCGTCGCAGAAGCTCGAGATGGTGTAGGCGATGGGGATGGGCTCGCAAATGCCCGAGGCCTCGATGATGATGTAATCGAAGTTGCCCGAATCGGCGATGCCCTGCAGCTGGTTGGCCAGGTCATCCGAAAGCGTGCAGCAGATGCAGCCGTTGGTGAGCGGGATGAGGTCGTCGGTCTCGGAAAGGCCGCCGTCGGCGATGAGGCTGGCGTCCACATTGATCTCGCCGATATCGTTGACGATTACGGCGGCGCGGATACCGCCATCGTTAGCGAGGATGTGGTTGAGCAGCGTGGTCTTGCCGGCACCGAGGTATCCGGTAAGCATGATGATTTTCACGGGTTTGTTGGGCATGTGCCCTCCTTTGTTAGACATGGCTTACAGTTGAATCATATGCCAAACGCCTGCTCTTATACCCACGCGCTGGCAAATAACACAGGCTACTCCCAGGCTCCCCATACATCGGGGCAATAACCGACGGTGACCTTTTTGCCGTTACGCACGATGGGCTCGGCTAGAACCTGCTGGTTCTCGAGCAACTTGTCGAAGCGCTGGCTGGGGGGTGAGGTGCTGGATGAGCGCGAGCGTCTCCTCGTCCTTGGCCTTGGGGTTGAGCAGCTTGTCGATACCGCCGACCGCCTGCATCACGCTCGTGAGCTCGCCCTTGCTCATCTCCTTTTCCTTAAGGTCAATAAACTGCACCTTAATGCGGCTCTCTTTGAAGAAGCGCTGTGCTTTCTTGGTATCGAAAGACTTTTTGGTGCCAAAAATTTGCACGTTCATGTATTTGTTCCGCCGTTCTACCTGATGAAGTTGGTGCGCTCGCGATCGGCTTCGGGGGCTTCGATACCGGCGGCCTGTCCTGCCTCGATACAATGCAGGAGCCAGGCCATGTTCTTGCCGATGTTGCGCATGGTGGCCAGGCCCTCGGCGTCCTGGGCGGCCTCGCCCGGCATGGCGCCAAACACGTTGTTCCAGTACGTGGAAGCAACCACGGGCATCTGGTTGATGGTGAAGTACTTATTGAGCACGTCGAAGGTGGTCGACGTGCCGCCGCGACGGGCAACGGCGACGGCAGCGCCCGGCTTGTGTGCAAAGGCTTTGCTGCCGGCATAGAATGCGCGATCGAGGGCCGAAAGGATGCGTCCGCTGGGGTGCGCATAGTAGACGGGCGAGCCAAAGACAAAGCCATCTGCCTGCTCGGCGGCAGCGATCAGCTCGTTCACCACGTCATCGTCAAAGGTGCAGCGACCGCCAAGCTTGCCGCACTGGCCGCAGCCAATGCAGTCGCGAATGGGCTTGGTGCCCAGCTGAAACACCTCGGTATCAATGCCTTCGGCATTGAGTTGCTCGGCGACTTCGGCGAGTGCGCGGGCGGTGTTGCCGTTTGCCTTGGGGCTGCCATTGACCAAAAGAACCTTCATCACAAACTCCCTCTGCTGTCGGTGACTTCTGCAGAGGATTATCGCACGATGGGGGAGGCGGTGTGGGCGCGGTGCTAATCCAGTTTGGTACCTGGCACCTGCACGGCTTTCCCGAGCAACGCTTTGAGCTCGTTCAAAATCGAAACGGGCTGACGGTCGACGCCGTCCAGATGGAGCGTGGCCACGCGAATGGGCGGCTGATATTCAAATGGGCCAAAGAGCACGGGCGAACCTAGGAACCGCTCGATTTCCCCTGCAATCGCATCGGTTTCTTCGGGATCAAAGTCGTCGAAAAGAGCCACGAACATCGGCCCCGTCGAGCGGAACATACGACCCTTACCGCGCGAGCATTCCACCAGACAGGCGGCACATTCTGCCAAAACGCGGTCGCCCGCATCAAAGCCAAAGCGGGCATTGACCTGAGCGATATCGTCGATTTTGATGGCGATCAAACCAGCCTTGCGCGCCACGCGACGCATTTCGCCAATGGCGTTGACCAGGGCGTGAATATCGCCCAAGCCGGTCACGGAATCGGTCGTATCTGCCAAGCTTCGGTTGATGATAATGCCCACATACATGCCGGGCTCGGTATCGGTGCCGTCCAAGTGGTAGCCCGTGCAGTCGCAAAGCACGTATTTTCCGGTGGCATCCATTACGCGATACTGCATGTAGTGGAAGTGCCACGTGCCGTTTATCACCATGTCGAGCTCGGCACGTACGTTGTCGCGGTCCTCGGGATGAACGCGGGCGAGCCACATGTCGAGTGAGTTAAAAGGGTGCTGGGAGGGCAGGTCAAAATCGCGCACGGCGTTAACCGACCATTGCGATTCTCCCGTATCGAGATTGAGGATAAACGGATAGCGCGTCTCGGAGCTCATGGAGATCGCTTGGAACACCCGGTCGTTGCAGGGAAGCTGATCGACGATTGGGCGTTGCGGCGCGTCATCGTCTTTCGGTTGCTGCACACGATGCATAAGCTTATAGCGATACATCTTGCGATCGGCATCCATTGTCATCTGGCGACGCGTGTCGCCAGCAAGTGGATCGACGCGCGAGCAGCCAAAGCTAAAGCTGCCGATCATGGGCGCCTTGCCACCTGAGCTCGCCTCGATCAGCCTGGTACGTACCTGCTCCAAGCGCTGCTCGAGTTCAATCTCGTTTGCGGAGAGCGAGATGAGCACAAACTCGTCTCCACCGATACGGAACAGCATCTCATCGTGCTCCATGGTTTCGGAGAGCGTGCGGCAGATGCTCAGAATATAGCGATTGCCTTCGGCGTGGCCAAACCTATCATTGCAATGCTTGAGATGGTCGATGTCAATATAGGCGCAGGTGAAGGGGTCGCCTTTGCGCCAGAGTTGCTCGACGTGACGGTCGAATCCGTTGCGGTTGCCCAAGTTGGTGAGCGGATCGATATAGGCGTTGCGCTCAAGCAGCTGGCGCTCTTGTTGCAGGATGGCATGCGTCTTTTGCAGTTGCTCGCCAACGGCGCGTAGCCCAGCAGGCAGCGCGGCAACATCGAGTTCGGCGGTCGAGACGCCGTTCGCAAGTCGCTGAAGATAGGCAATAATCGATTGCTCGCCCAGGCGATACGACTCGTTCATGATGGATAACCTCCTTGGGCGGAACAACGGTTTGTATCATATCCCCAATTCGGTTTGAATTGGGGATATAAGTTAGCTAATGGAGACAAATATCCCCTTCGACGGTGGCGTTTTGCGCGCGAGCGTATCAGTTGTTATTGCCGCCATCGAGCAATGCCTCAAAATCCTTCGCCTGCATGGGGCGGTAGTAGAGGAAGCCCTGAGCGTAGCGGGCGCCCATTTGTCGTAGCATGTTCGCCTGCTCATTTGTCTCGACGCCTTCGACCACGACGGGCAGATGGAGCGACTGCGCCATTTCGAGCATCGATGAAATGATTTGCGTGCTGCGGCCTTGATCGCGGTCGGTGGGCACAAAGGTGCGGTCGAGCTTGATGACGTCGACGTTGACGTTCTTGAGCATCGCGAGCGTGGACTGGCCGGTGCCAAAATCGTCCATGTAGGTCGAGAAGCCACGGGTGTGCAGATCCGCGGTCAGCTTATCCACGGCCTCGGACTCTCCGGTATAGGCGGTCTCGGTGATCTCGATGTGCATGAGTTCGGGCGGCAGGTTGTACTGGGCGGCGAGCGACCCCATATGCTCGGCGACATCGCAGGCAAGAATGTCTACGCGCGACACATTGAGGGAAATCGGAACCACGCGAAGTCCTCGATTGAGGCGCTCGCGGAGCCACATGGCGACGCCCTGCCAAACATATTTGTCGAGCGTCACTACAAAGCCGCTTTCCTCGAGTGCGGGGATAAACGTTGCGGGCGAAATGAGAGAGCCGTCCTTGTTAATCCAGCGGGTGAGTGCTTCAGCGCCAATAATCTCGCCGGTTTCCATATCGACCTGGGGCTGAAGATAGTACGTGATGCGACCATTTGACAGCGCGTACTGGAATTCGGTTAGCGTGCGGTTGAACACGATTTCGCGCTTGTACTCCTCGGGGCAAAAAATGGCAATGCGCTCCTTAAAGTCGTTTTTTGCGCGCCGATTGGTAAACATGGCCTTTGCCTGCGCATCGATGGTGATCTCCTCATTGGAATCGATGGGGTAAACGCCCATGGACGGCCAAAAACCTACGCCGCCATCATACCTGGCTACTGCCTCGCGAACGCGGTTGTAGATTTGATGGACGGTGATGTGCTTAAAGGGGATGAGTACGCAAAAGTCATCTTGGCCCCAGTACCCTGCGACGCCCATGTCGGCATTCTCGATGTCCTTGAGGACCGTGCCCACATCGGCAAGCAGGCGGTCGCCTTCGGCCTGTCCATACCATTCGTTAAACAGGCGCATGTGGCCCATGTCGACCGTGGCGATGCACCAGGCGCCGTCGCGTCTTGCCTCGAGAAAAGCGTTGGCGCGCCGCATAAACTCGCTGGGTCGATAGAGACCCGTGAGCGAGTCGATACGTTCGGCGATGGCGCTTTTGCGCTCAGCCTCGGGTATGGGGAGGCTGTCGTTGGGAACAAGCCCGCCGGCCGTGCGAAGGCGACGGTTGAGTTCGCCTAAAACGGCGGTCGCTTGATGGGTTAAGTGCTCGTAAAAGGCCGGGACGACAAGGCAGACGGGAGTAATGGTGTCGCCTGCGATTCGAACAGGAGCGAAAACGGCCTCTTTAAGGTGGCGGGTCAGTTGCTCGAATGCCTCGTGGTCTAGGTCGTTGCTGAGCACGACGAACTGAACGCTTCGTGAACGGTAGACCCGGCTCCTGCCGCGAGTGATCGACAGCATACGGCCTGCGTATTCGGCAAGCATGTTGTCGACGGCCTCGGCCCCGTAGAGCTCGTTGAGCTTTGTCGTGCCACGAACGCGCACCGCTATAAGCCCTGTCTCGCAACGATCGCGGCGGCAGGCGTCGATGGCGTTGGCCAGCATGCGCTGCGTTCCGAGGCCTGTGGCGGCGTCGACGGTTTCGGCAAGTGAGTGGTTGACGAGCTCGCCGACATAGAGCGAGGGGACATTTCCGTCGCCGTCGATACGAAACCCGCGAGCACGGCAAAGGACGTAGTCGCCGACGGCGTTGCGCACACGATACTGCATGACGCGACGGTGCTTGGTGCCGTTGTAGACTTGGTCGATGTCGTTGATGCAGGCCTCAAGGTCGTCGGGATGGACGCGCGTTTTCCAGTAATCGCGACAGTTGTCTATGTGCTCCGAGGGAAGGCCAAGATCGCGCAAGGCACCTTGTGACCAAAGGGTGCGATGTTTGTCCAAGTTCTCGATAAAGAAATATCGGCCCTCATTGAGCATCGAAAAGGCGTCAAAAATTCGATCGCTTATTTCGAAGTCGTCGGCGTGAACTTGCGTGATATTGCGTCGATCGAGGTGCATGGCATGACGTAGCTTGTAGTCGTACATGCGATGGTCGGCATCGAGCGTCATGCGATTGGAAGCTTCGCCCAGGGCGGGGTCGGCATGTGACACTCCGTAGCTAAACGAGTGGGGCATCTCGGAATCGTTGTTTTTGAGCAGAACCGTTCGGCAGTGTTTCAGACGTTCGGCGAGGTCGTCCTCGGTTGCAATCGTAGATAGGATGGCAAACTCGTCGCCGCCTATGCGAAACGCCGCTTCGCCCACCTTCATATACAGATTAAGATAGAGACTTACCTGCAAGATATAGCGGTTGCCCTCGTCATGTCCAAAGACGTCGTTGCAGTGCTTGAGATTGTCGATATCGATGAACGCCATGGTAACGGGGGCGTCCTGCTCCCAGAGCTCCTCGAGGGAACGGGCAAAGCCGCCACGGTTGCCAAGCCCGGTAAGCTGGTCGGTAAAGGCGGTCCTGATCAGATCCTCCTGCCGCTCGAGAAGGTCGCGGACGGTCTTTTCGAGCGTTTCGGTGTAATTGCTGACAGTTTCCATGTTCTAAGTGGCTTTCTGAGGTCGGGGCGGATTGCGTCGGGCGAGCTCGTTGTGTACACGCGTCGTTGCTCAGCGCTTTGCATGTATCCAGGCCCCCGCCTTGCCGCGTTGTTGAGTTAATTTGCCGGCTAATGTTCGCTGTTGATAACAGCTGAGTAGTGTAAAACAATAGTGCACAATTATATATGGGTGCACATGCTGTGGGCGGCTATTGTTCGACAAGCGGTAGCGCGACGATGCGATGTTCGATAAAAATGCGACTGGGACGATATATGTTGACGGGTATACTTGTCCCGTTTGAATTTGTGGGGACGGAGATGGTCGCATGGCACAGTCAAATACGACGCGCACGGTGGGGCTGGCACTCGAGGGAGGCGGCTACCGCGGTATGTATACGGCGGGCGTGCTCGACGTTTGGATGGAGCACGGCTTAACTTGCGACCATATGGTGGGTGTCTCGGCGGGCGCGGCGTTTGGCTACAACTTTAAATCGCGCCAGATCGGCCGCGCCATTCGCTATAACAAGGCCTATTGTGCCGATAAGCGCTATGCGGGTGTAGCAAGCTGGCTGCGGACCGGCGATATGTTCAATGCCGATTTTGCCTATCACGAGGTGCCCATCGAGCGCGATCCCATCGATTTGGAGACATATCGCGCCTGCCCCATGCGGTTTACGTGCGTGTGTACCGATATCGAGACGGGCAAGGCCGTCTACCACGACCTGCCCTATGGCGATGAGCACGATATCGAGTGGATCCGGGCGTCATCGGCGATTCCCGTGGCGACGCGCCCTGTCGCCATTGAGGGCCGTAAGTACCTGGATGGCGGCGTGGCTGATTCCATTCCCAGTGCATGGCTGTTTGCGCAGGGGTATGACCGTAATATCGTGGTACTCACGCAGCCGGCGGGCTTTGTAAAGCAGCCCAACAGCGTGATGCCCATGCTGCGTCGCGTGTTCCGTCACTATCCGGAGTTTGTCGCAGCGCTCGAGCATCGGCATGAGGTCTACAATGCCACGCTCGATGACCTGGCACGTCGCGAGGCCGCCGGCGAAATCTTTGTGGTGCGGCCGAGCGAATCGGTGAAGGTGCCGTCGCTGTGTCGCGAGCCCGATGAACTTGAGCGCATCTACCAGATTGGTCGCCGCGATGCGGAGGCGACTTTGCCGGCACTGGAGGCATATCTGGCAGGGTAGAGGCTGCTGCCGCCATCTCGGCGGAAAGCGCATCCCGGAATGGAGATCCAAACTGGGATGCGCTTTCCATTGCTGAAGATATGAGGCTGCGAATCAGTTGCTCGGCCTATGCCTATGCCTGCTGCCAGGTGTCTACGAGCTCCTTGGCCGCGGCGTAGGGGTCATCGGCGCTGCAGACGGCACTCACCACAAAGAAGCCGTTGACGCCGGTGGCCTTAAGCTGCGGCAGGTCGGCTGTCTTAACGCCGCCGCCCACCACGATGGGCACGGGGCTTGCCGCGTGGAGCGCGGCCAGGTCCTCAAAGCTCTTGGTGATGATAGAGCCGTCGGCCGCGCGTCCGCAGTCGCGCTTGGTCTCGGTCTCGTGGAGCGGGCCGATGCCCAGGTAGTCGACCAGGCTCATGTCGGCGGTCTTGACGTACTCGAGCATCTCCTCACAACGGGCCGAAAGGCCCACGATGGCGTCGGGGCCCAGCAGCTTGCGACAGACCTCGACGGGAATATCGCTTTGGCCCACGTGCACGCCGTCGACGGCAATACCCTGCTCGCGCGCGGCGAGTACACAGTCCAGACGGTCGTCGATTAACAGGGCGACCTGACCGGTCTTGCCGGCCTGTGCGATTGCCTGCGCGGCGTCGCCGGTCAGCGCGATGATCTCGCGGGCGCTTGCCACCTTGGAGCGCACCTGGATGCAGGTAAAGCCGGCGTCGAGCGCCTGGGCCACCACATCGCCCACGGGGCGTCCCA
The DNA here is from genome assembly GCA_958403205.1 of uncultured Collinsella sp. Classification (GTDB taxonomy): domain Bacteria; phylum Actinomycetota; class Coriobacteriia; order Coriobacteriales; family Coriobacteriaceae; genus Collinsella. Next base: position 9,780 of record CATXWM010000023.1, read on the forward strand.
GCGTATTTTCGGGGCCGAGTACCAGATAGGCCGAGATATCAAGGTTGTCGCGGATGCTCATCGTGCTTCCTCCTGCTTTTTGATCTGCGCTTCCATGCGTTCAAGCTTGCCGGTCATGGTGTCGGTAAATCCGGGCCGAATATCGGCTTTGAGCACGACTTCGGTGCGGATGCCCTTGCTCGCCAACACAAAGGTTGCGTCGCGCACGACCTGCATGACCTCGTCCCAGTCGCCCTCGATCTCGGTGAACATCGAGGTGGTGCGGTTGGGAAGGCCGCTCTCGCGAATGACGCGCACGACCTCGGCGACCTCGGCGGACAGCTCATCGCCGGTGCCGCACGGGGCGATGGCCACAGCGATGAGCGTGTTCATGCCGGCATTGGTTGCGGGCTCGGACATGGCCTATGCCTCCTCGAGGTCGAGCTGGTTGTTGGCGATGTCCTGGGCGGTTGCGCGGTAGAGCTCGTCGATAAAGGCGACCTTAAAGCTTGCCGGGGCGTCGGCGACAGCGGCGGCACGCGAGCCGGCAACGTTGTAGACGGCGGTGCCGCAGACGGCGGCCGTAAACGGGTCGGCAGCGCAGGCGTACACAGCCAGCACGCCGCCTTGCGAGCAGCCGCAACCGGTGATCTTGGACATGAGCGGGCTGCCGCCGTGGGACTTGGCCACGGTCGTGCCGTCGGTGATCAGGTCGACTTCGCCCGAGACCACAACGGCGCCGCCGGTGTAGCGGGCGAGCGCCACCGCGGCATTGCGGGCGGCGTCTACCGTGTCGGTGGTATCGACACCGCGTACGCGGCTCAGATCGGCCGCCTCGCCCTCAAGGCCCCACAGGCCGGCGAGCGCGATAATCTCGGAGGCGTTGCCGCGCACGATGGCGGGCTTGTACTGCTTGAGCTCGTTTACCAGCTGGGTGCGCAGGCTACCGATGCCCAGACCCACCGGATCGAGCACCCAGGGCTTGCCGGCGTCGTGTGCCGCCTTCGCCGCGCGGGGAATCGTCTGCTCGTAGATGGGGAAGAGCGTGCCCATGTTGAGATAGATGGCGCCGCCGCCGGCAACGAGTGCCTCGCCCTCGTCGGGCAGATAGACCATGGCGGCCGAACCGCCTACAGCGAGCTGCGCGTTGGCGACAAAGTCGATCGTCACCGTGTTGGTGATGGAGCCGGCCATCGGATTGGTGGCGCGAATTTCCTCTACGGCCTTGACCATATGTTGCTTAAGCTGTTCCGAATCAATCACTGCACATGCCTCCTTGGCATAGAAAAGGGGCGCTGTGCATAGACAGCGCCCCTGTAAAGGCGGCATGCTCCCTACGCCAGCATTAACTGACAGGTTCAAAGGATTGGGCCCCATGCCCTCTCAGCCTTGTGGTTTGCACCGCCGGCACTCCCGCACCGAATCTGTTGTTCCCTATACTAGCGCACCTGCCAAAAAGGGACAGGTTTATTTTGGCAGGTCGTTACAATAGGTAGGACCGATACGAATGGGGGCCTTATGATTAAACTTGTGCTGACCGATATGGACGATACGCTGATTCCAGCCGGGCATGACGGCGCCAGCGACTACGCCATCGAGGGCATTCATGCCATGCAGGCGGCGGGTCTGCACTTTGGCCCGGTTTCGGGCCGTCAGCCGTCCGCGATGGGCTGGATGTTCAAAAATCGTACCGAGTGTTTTTCGACTGGCGCGTTCTGTAACGGCCAGGTGATGTTTGTCGACGGCGAGGTTGTTGCCTCGCGCGCAATCGACAACGATGCTCTGATGCGTTTGGCCGACTATCTGGAGCAAGAGACCGACGATACATTTCTAAAAGTCTACAGCCTGGGCGATGACTTTTGGGGCAACGATGCCTATTGCGTGACGAGTGATCCCGAGCGCGTTCGTCGCGCCATGGGGTCGGGCGGCAACGCGTGGCTCAAAGGCGAAGAGGCCCCGTGCCGTCCTGTTGTCGATGATGCCCCGGTATACAAGGCGAATATCTGGAGCGCCCGCTCGCGCGAAGAGCTTGCTGAGCTGCGCGAGCGCATTGCTGCCGAGGTGCCGGAGCTCTCGCTCGTGTTTCCCAACAATCGTGTGCGCCTGTTCGACATTCTTCCAGCAGATTGGGACAAGGGTTGCGCTGCGCTGGAGCTGGCGCGCGCTTTGGGCCTGACGCCCGATGAGGTGGCCGTATTTGGCGATTCCGATAACGATCTGCCCATGATCGATGCCGTTCCCAACTCCGTTGCAGTCGCCAATGCCAACGAGGCCGTCACGGCTGCCGCGCGCTGGCATATCGGCGCCGCGGCAGATGATGCGGTCGCCGGGGCTCTGCATCAGATTGCCGCCTGCGCCGCGACGGGGGAGATGCCGCCGTTTATGCGTCAGGAGGGTGCAGCCGACGCGAATCTCGCGAACAGCTAAGGAGACAGCCATGAAGCTCCAGCAGCTCAGATATGTCGTCAAAGTTGCCGAATGCGGCAGCATTACCGAGGCCTCGCGCCGTCTCTTTGTGTCGCAGCCTTCGATTACCGCGTCGATTCGCGATCTCGAAAACGAGATGGGCGTGCACATCTTTGAGCGCACCAACAAGGGCGTCATTGTGTCCGAGGAAGGCGAGACCTTCTTGGGCTATGCGCGCCAGGTACTCGACCAGGCCGACCTGCTCGAGGGCAAGTACAAGGGCGCATCCGAGCAGGTGCCGCACTTTAGTGTGAGCTGCCAGCATTATTCCTTTGCCGTCAACGCGTTTGTCGACGTGATCCGCGAGTTCGATGCCGCGCGTTACGACTTCACCCTGCGCGAGGAGCAGACTCACGAGATTATCGAGGATGTCGCGCATATGAAAAGCGAACTGGGCATCCTGTACTTATCCGAGCATAACCGCGAGGTCATCGAGCGCATGCTGGTGGCCAACGAGCTCGTGTTCGAAGGACTCTTCTGCGCCACGCCGCATGTCTTCGTCTGCGCCGACCATCCGCTGGCGGACCGCTCCAGCGTGACGCTCGAGGATCTGGAAGACTACCCGTTCCTGTCCTACGAGCAGGGCAGCTACAACTCGTTTTACTATTCCGAGGAGCTGACCTCGACGTTCGAGCGTCGCAAAAATATCCGCGTGCGCGACCGTGCGACGTTGTTCAATTTGGCCATGGGCCTCAACGGCTACACGGTATGCTCGGGCGTGATCAGCCACGAGTTCAACGGCCCCGGCATTATCTCGATTCCGCTCGACGTGGACGAGTACATGGAGATTGGCATCATCACGCGCAAGAACACGACGCTCACGCGCTACGGTCGGGCCTATATCGACGCGATTCGTCAGCATATCTAGGCTGCTGTGCTCCGCACAGTTCAAGTCTCTTTATGGCAGTCCAGACTGATATAGGAAGCATCTATATCAAACTGTTATAAACGTATATTTTACGATGGTCATATGAGCGCTCATACTCTGTCCCAGTAAAGCATCCAATGCAAAGGGAGATATCTATGAGCACTTCGATTCAACCGAACGCGCCGTTTCGCGCCGATATCGTCGGCAGCTTTCTTCGTCCGCAGGCTGTAAAGGACGCCCGTGCCGCCTATGTCGCGGGTAAACTCGACGCTTCCGGCCTTAAGGCCGTCGAGGACGATGCCATTCGCGATTTGGTGGCCAAGCAGAAGGCCGCCGGCCTGCGGGTGATCACCGATGGCGAGTTCCGCCGCAGCTACTGGCACCTCGATTTTATGTGGGGCCTTAACGGCATTGAGCGCCGCACCTCACGCACGGGTTATATGTTCCATGACGAGGAGACGACGGCCGACACCGCCGTGGTTACTGGTCCCATTAGCGGCGAGAACCACCCGTTCGTCGAGCATTTTAAGTTCGTCAAGGCGCTTGAGGGGGAGGGCCAGGTCGCACGCCAGACCATTCCGGCGCCGATCCAGACGTTCTCTGAGGTCACGCTCGATCGCTGCGACGGCCAGCAGGAGAGCCTGCGTGATGTCTATAAGACCGATGAGGAACTTGCCGACGCCATTGCAGCCGCTTATCGCACGGTGATCGCCGACCTGTACGCAGCAGGCTGCCGCAACATCCAGTTTGATGACTGCACCTGGGGCATCTATTGCGATACCGACTTTGTGTCCAAGACCGGCATGAGCCCGGTCGACCTGCAAAAGGTAAGCGAGCTGGGCGTGGCGCTCAACAACGCCGCCATCGAGGGCAAGCCCGACGATCTGGTTATCAACACGCACGTGTGCCGCGGCAACTACCACTCCACCTATGCCTTTGAGGGCGGCTACGATCCCATCGCGCCGTACCTGTTCGCACATGAGAATGTCGATGCGTTCTATCTGGAGTTCGACACGCCGCGCGCCGGCGGCTTTGAGCCGCTCAAGTACGTCGCTCCCGGCAAGAAGGTCGTGCTGGGCTTGGTAACCACCAAGGCGGCAGAGCTCGAGAACGAGGATGCTATCGTCGAGCGTATCCGCGAAGCCGCAAAGTACGTGCCGCTCGAGAACCTGTACCTGTCGCCCCAGTGCGGCTTTGCCAGCTGCGAGATTGGCAACAAGCTGACCGAGGATGAGCAATGGGCAAAGATCGCGCTGGTCAAGCGCATTGCCGAGCGCGTTTGGAAGTAACGCTACCGTTTGCAGGTGGCGGCGCGTGCGAGGCATTGCGTATCGCGTACAATGGTTCGGATCGTATCGTTCGGGCAGGTTATCCGATATGCCTGATCGCCCTTCCATCATGAAAGGACATCCATGCCCCAGTTCTCGACGCCCACCGTATCTGAACTCGAGGAGACTGTCGAATAGTAGCTGCGTTCAGCCAAATTAAAAATGGCGTCCATGCGTATGTACGCGTGGACGCCATTTTTAATGCGTCAGTATCCAGTGTATGCCACGCGCCATTCGTAGATCGGTTTGGGCAAAGTGATTGCCGGGGTTGAGTTCCAGCGTCGTGGGAATACCGCGTTCGACGAGCAGCGCTTCCATCGCGCGTGTGTCGTCGAGTACATGCCGCATCATGCGGTTGGGCGTCTTGGTTTCCCTTTTGCCGAGTGACAGATAGACGACTTGCGGGCTGACGGCAAAAGGGGCCGTGCTGGCGCGATCGACAAAGTCGGGAAACCATAGCGACCCCGATGCGCTCGCGGCGCGGTCAAAAGCGTCGGTTTGCCAGAGAGCCCAAAGCGAAAAGAGGCCCGCCAGCGAATAACCGGCAATGCCACGCCAAACAGGTGGCTGTGGGAGCGATGATTCGACCTTTGGGATTATTCGGTTCAACAACTCGTCAAGAAAACCAGCTGCCTGTCCGCCAAAGGGCTCGGCATCTCGTATAGTTCCCTCGCATTCCCAGGGGCTCAGCTCGCGATTCCAATCGAGCCCTCCAATGGCGACAAGGGTGAACGGCGGGCAGTCGAGCTCTCGGCAGCGCTCGTAGACTTCACTACCGTTGCCCATAACCACGGGGAGATAGATGACGGGCGCGCCTTCCGCACACTCTGAATAAACGGTTATCTGCTTATGATGCGCTTCCAAGGCAGGCTTCTCTCGGTGTTGTGATATTGACAGCCTCAATTGTCGCACGCTGACACGGGGGCAGACGCTAAAAGAAAGGCGCGGAGCCGCTCGATGCGATTCCGCGCCTTGTTGTTTTGCTTTAGCAGACTATGCCGTTACGCCACGAAGAAGTAGACGAGGAAGGCGAGGGCTGCGATCCACATGAGCGGCTTGATCTTGGAGGCCTCGCCCTTAAAGAGCGCGACGACCACGTAGGCGATAAAGCCCAGGCCAATGCCGGCAGAGATGGAGTAGGTGAAGGGCACGCCGGCGACAATCATGAACGCCGGGAAACCCTGCGACACGTCGGACCAGTCGATCTCGGAGGCCTCGCTCATCATGAGGTAGCCGACGTAGACCAGAGCACCGCAGGTGGCGGCGCTGGAAACGATGGTGACGATGGGGGAGAAGAACGCGGCGAGAATGAACAGCACGCCGGTGGTGACGGAGGTGAGGCCCGTGCGGCCACCGTCGGCAGCGCCAGAGGTGGACTCGACGAAGGTGGTGATGGAGGAGACGCCCATGAAACCGCCCACAGCAGCGGCGGCAGAGTCGACGATCAGAATCTCCTTGATATTCTCGACGTTGCCGTCGTCGGTGAGGAACTCGCCCTGCTTGGCCACGGCCATCGCGGTGCCCATGGTGTCGAAGAAGTCACTCATGAGCAACGAGAACGAGATGACGAGGAGCGCGGGGTCGGTAAGGACCTTGACGATGGCAGGCACGCCGCCGGCGTCGGCGATGGGGCCACCGATGCTCGAGAAGTCGAGCGGGGCGATGATACCGGTCGGAGCCTGGGTCACACCTAGGGGGATACCGGCGATGACGGCGACGACGATGCCGATGAGCAGCGAGCCGGGGACGTTGCGGCAGGCGAGGGCGACTGTCACCAGGATGGAGATGATGCCGACGATGAAGGTGGGGGAGGTGATGTCGCCCAGACCGACGAGTGTACCGGCGCCAGCGGTGATAATGCCGGCATCGCACAGGCCAATCATGGCGATGAACAGGCCCAGACCCACCGAGATGGCGTGACGCAGGACAACCGGGATGGCGTCCATGATGGCCTCGCGCAGGCCACAAAGCACGAGCAGCAAGATGACGACGCCCTCAAGGAAGATGACGCTCATGGCCACGTGCCAGTCACCGCCGCAGACGGTGGTGGTGATTCCAGCGATCATCGCGTTGACGCCTAAGCCCGACGCGCAGGCGAGCGGGCGGTTGGCGAAGATGCCCATGCAGATGGTCATGATGCCGGCGCCCAGGCAGGTGACGCAGGCGAGCGCTCCCGCATCGATGCCAGCGCCCGAGAGCACCGCGGGGTTGACGGCGATGATGTAGGCCATCGCCAGGAATGTTGTCAGTCCAGCGCGAAGTTCGGTCCCGATTGTGGACTTGCGCTCACTGACGTGAAAAAGTTCGTCCATGCATACCCTTTCCTTGTTCGGCCCCGAGTTTAGGCCGATTGACACGAACTCAACTACTATATCGCCTTTGAAAGGTTGATGTTCCTCGCATGTTGATGTTCGGCGCTTTGTAGCAGACGGACGGTATTTTTCGCATGAAAATGTGTGGGTACCGTATACTTAAGCAGTTACAACGACCCTATGGAGGAACGTATGATTAAAGAGCTCTGCCACGACGAGGCTATTCTGTCCCAGCGTTGCGAGGTCGCGACCGTCGAGGACGAGTCGGTGGCACAGGACCTGATCGATACCATCAAGTCGCTCGACGATGCCGGCTGCCTCGCCGCCAACCAGATCGGCGTCACCAAGAAGGTCTGCGTCTATCTGGACGACGCCGGCGAGCCCCATGTGCTCTACAACCCCCGTCTGGTGTTTGGCCTGGGTGCCAGCAAGATGGAGGAGAGCTGCCTGACGCACGGGGAGGTCACCAAGTCCACGCGCTACATCAAGTGCAAGGTTGCCTTTGACCAGATCGTCGACGGCAAGATGAAGGAGTGCCGCCGCGACTACGCGGGCTTTGAGGCACAGATGATCCAGCATATGATCGATCACTGTCTTGGAAAGTTGGTCTAAGGGGACCAAAGCACCGCACCTTGCCGCTCAATCGTCGCTCGCGTACCTTAAGTACGCTTCGCTCCTCTTTCGTGGCAATCTGCGGCACTTTGACCCCTTAGACGACCTGCGGGGTTAACTTGGTTGAGTTTATCCTGCTTGAATAGCCCGGGCATGACATTGTTGTCATGTCCGGGCTTTTGTGTTTAGCGCCTTTTTGTTTGGAGACAATGAAATTAGCAAGAACGTAAAGCTAGGAGGCGCTATGTGTACGAGTATTCGATTCACCGATAATTCTGGCCACATGTATCTGGGCCGCAATCTCGACTGGAGCTTTGACTACGGCCAACAGGTTCGCGTGATGCCGCGCGGGTTTCACATTCCGTATTCGTTTATCGACGACGCGACAGCGGCGCACGCGGTGATCGGTATGTGCATCGATTACAGGAACTACCCTATGTTCTTCGATTGCGGCAACGATGCGGGCCTCGCCGTGGCGGGTCTCAATTTCCCGGGTTATGCCGAGTATGCCGAGGACCCTGTCAACGGCAAGACCAATATCGCGGCCTATGAGTTTCCCCTGTGGGTGGCAGCGACGTTCTCGACGGTCGATGAGGTCGAGGCCGCGCTGCGCGATACGGTGATTGTCGCCAAATCTGCCGGAGAGGGGCTGGGCGTGTCACTGCTCCATTGGATTATCGGCGACAGCCAGCGCAGCATCGTGGTCGAGATGATGGCCGACGGCCTGCATGTATACGACGATCCGGTCGACACCCTTGCCAATCAGCCGACCTTCCCGTGGCATATGGAAAACCTACGCACCTATATCACCGCCACAAGCGATTTTCCGCAAACGGCGACGTGGCGTGGCGCCGAGCTTAAGCCCTATGGAGCCGGTGCCGGCATGCGCGGCATTCCGGGCGATTGCTATTCGCCAAGCCGTTTTGTAAAGGCGGCGTACCTCAATGCCAATTACCCGCAAAAGGAGAGCGAGACCGAAAACGTCGTCCGCATGCTCCGCTCGCTCGAGGGCGTGGTGATGATCGAGGGAGCGTCCAGGATGGGCGATGGCAAGTTCGAGAAGACTATCTACACCGGATGCTTTAGCGCGCGCACGGGCAATTATTACTACGCGATGTATGGGGATCCGTCGATTCGCTACGTGAGCCTGATGGATGCCGAGGGCGCGAGCCCCGATAGGCTCGTGGTTCCCGAGCCGCGCCGTTCGTAGCCGATGGCTTTACCGCAATGCAAAGCGGCCCTGCATCTCCCGTGAGGTGCAGGGCCGCTGTCGTTGATTTATGGCGCCGCTAGAAGTTGGCGTCGTTGAGTTGTTCGTTCTCGAGGCCGTCGAGCTGTTGCTGTTCGGGCGTATCGGCGACACTCTCGAGCAGCTCGGTGGGATCGACGTTCATGCTCTTGCCGGCCTCGTTGCCGTTGACCAAGTCGTCCGAGAAGATGTCGACTTCCATTTCCTCGGCCTCTTCGATCTGGATCTCGAGCGGCACCTGGGTGCGCACGAGTTTGACGGCCGGGCGCATGCGGGCAAAGAGCGGCACGTACTCGATGATGATGGCCGAGTTCTCGAGACCATACCAACGTGCCGGGCTTCCGCAGGCGCGGCGGACGGCGTACTTGATGGCCATGACGCGATGGTCGTTGCGGTTGATGTCCGTTTCGGGGGCAAGCATCTTGCGCAGCATGCAAAAACGGAAGTCGCCCACGTTGCCGCGCGTCTCGTAGATGGAGTAGGTGTGGTGCTGCGGCGGCAACTCACCCGAGGCCATCAGGTCGCCGACGATCTGGCGCAGGTAGGCGTTGATGCGCTGATTGACCTTAAAGCCCAGGTCCAAGCGCACGCGGAACAGGAAGTCTGTGCCAAAGGTCTCAACGGAATACTCGTGCGTATAGGGCTCATCGGTGACATGCACGTTGATGAACCAGTATGCCTTGGCACGCTTGGGATGCTTATCCAAGATGGAGTAGAGCACGTCGCGGTCGAGCGTGAGCGGGTCGGGACTGTTGGTAAGGAACACCAGATTGTCGGCGAGCACGGGGTAGGTCTCGTCGTTGCGCAGGCGGCCGAGCTGGTCGATGTACTTGGAGACGGGCAGCAGGATCGTCTGCGTGCGCTCGATGGCGGTGCCGCGGCGCCACACGTACATAAGGCCAAACAGCAGCGCGGCCAGGAAGATCATGACGTAGCCGCCGTCAAAGAACATGGTGAGGCACGAAGCGAAGAAGCACAGCTCAATGGCACCAAAGAGCAGGGCGAAGACGCAGGCGCCCAGCTTGTGCTTGAGGATGCCGGCGATGTAGCTCGTCAAAAGCGTCGTGGTCATGAGCATGGTCACGGTAATGGCGAGGCCGTAGGCGCTCTCCATGCGCTCGGAGTTTTGGAACAGCAGCACGATGAAGATACAGCCGACCCACATGATGTTGTTGACGAGCGGAATATAGAGTTGGCCCTTGGTGTCGCTGGGGTAGTGGATGCGCAGATGCGGCATAAGGTTGAGGCGCGTTGCCTCCGAAACCAACGAGAACGAGCCGGTGATGAGCGCCTGCGAGGCGATGATGGCCGCCACGGCCGAAAGCACAATGGCAAAGGGGCGCAGGGGCTCGGGGAGCATCATATAGAACGGGTTGACGATATCCATCGCGAGCATCTGGGGATTGGAATTGTTGGCGAGCAGCCAAGCGCCCTGACCCAGATAGTTAAGGATGAGGGCTGCCTTTACGAACGGCCAGGATGCGTAAATGTTAGCCTTGCCCACGTGACCCATGTCCGAATAGAGCGCCTCGGCGCCGGTCGTCGACAGGAAGACGAAGCCGAGCACCATGATGCCCGAGTGGTTGATGGGCGAGAACAGGAACATGATGCCGCGGATGGGGTTGAGCGCGCGCAAGATGGACAGGTTGCCGAGCATGTTGAACAGGCCGGCGCCTGCCAGGAACAGGAACCACAGTGTCATGAGCGGGCCGAACAGCTTGCCGATCGACGAGGTACCGGCGCGCTGCATGGCAAATAGGCCGCAGATAATGATGATGGTAATAATGATGACGTTGGTCTGGCCGTCACCCAGCAGCGCATGGCCCCATTCGATGGTGCGCAAGCCCTCGATGGCTGTGGTGACCGTGACCGCTGGGGTGAGGATGCCGTCGGCGAGCAGCGCCGCGCCGCCGATCATGGCGGGGAGAATCAGCCACGGCGCCACCTTACGCACGAGACTGAACAGGGCGAAGATGCCGCCTTCGTTATGGTTATCGGCCTTCATGGCGATTACAACGTACTTGACCGTGGTCACGAGTGTCATGGTCCAGATGACGAGCGAAAGCGCGCCCAAGATCATGTCCTCGCTGACGGTGCCGATGCCGCCGTTGTTGGCGACGATTGATTTCATGGTGTACATGGGGCTTGTGCCGATGTCACCGTAGACGACGCCGAGCGTTACGAGCAGCATGCCAGCGGAGAGGGGAATGGCTCCATGCCCGCCTTGACTACGCCGGTCTTGGAGGCTTGCCTCCAGCTTGTTGTGTGCCACGTGGACTCCCTTGGACATCTGGCCTCTGCCACGAGCAGTAGACCTTTATGCCATCTTTATACATATAAGAGCAGTTTGGCACATCGGGGTGTTTTAGACAATAATCCCCATCTGGGGATTATTCACGTACGCAGGTAGTATTTCAGAACAGGGGCTATTAAGCATGTGCTGTCTGGGCGATGCCAGCCTTGGTGTTTGCGCGTTTGCCGGCGAGTTCGCAAAAAATCGCGCCGCCGATGATAAGCGCGGCGCCCATCAGGCGGACCGGTGTTATGGTTTCGCCCAAAAGGACGGCCGAGAACACGACGGCCGAAAGCGGCTCAAGGTAGCCGACGACGGCGACGGTCTGCACAGGCAGTTTGGCGACGGCGCTAAAGTAGAGCAGGCAACCGATGCCGGTGTTGACAATGCCGAGCATGGCAACGGCGCGCCAATCGATGCCGGCGGCAATGCTGGGGGAGAGGAACGAGGGGACACCTTGCGTGAGGAGCGTAAGGATCAACGCGGTTACAAAGGCGGCGCTCACCTGGAGCGTGGAGTTCTCGAGACCTTCGATATGTGGCGCTCCCTTGCTGGCAATGACCATCAACGCGTAGCAGAAGGCCGAAGCGATGCCGCACACGATACCCGCGATGGGCATATTGCCGCCGAGGCCTTGGGCCGCGATGAGGAAGGCGCCGCAGGCGACGGCTATGAAGCCGGTAATTTTACCGCCGGTCAGCTTCTCGCCAAAAATGAGCGGGGAGAGGGCCATGACAATGATGGGGCCGCAGTAGTACAGCAGCGAGGATACGCCGACGCCGATCGTCTGGTAGGCACGGAACAGAAAAATCCAGCTGGCGCCCAGCGCGGCTCCCGAGAGGAGAAGGGCTGCGGCTTCGCGGGGGCGAGATGGCGCCTGCAACTTATGGCGTTGGGTGATGGCGAGGACGGTGACAAGCGAGAGTGCGCCCAAAAACGTGCGCAGGAGCACGATATCGGAGCTCGGCAGCGCGATGGCAGCGGCGATGATGCCGTTTGAGCCAAACAATAGCAATGCTGCTAAGTACGTAAACAGTCCGTTGTTCATGCGCTGACATCCCCTCTATATCCGAACATGTTCACTATGGGTGAACTGGCTTTAGAAGAAAAGCCAATATAATGCATGGCAAACATGACAAAAACTCATGTAAGGGTGGGGACGTGCCGTGGAGACCAATATCCAAAAGATACAAGTGCTGCTTGAGACGGTGCGTGCCGGCAGCTTTACGCGTGCTGCAGAGCGGCTGAACTATTCGCAGTCGGGCGTGAGCCGCATGGTGGGCGACCTTGAGGCCGACTGGGGCTTTAAAGTGCTCGATAGAAGCCGCGAGGGCGTGGTGCTTTCTGCCGACGGGCGGCAGGTTATGCCGGCGGTCGAGGCGCTCTGCGAAGAATTCACTCGCTTGCAGCGACGGGTGGATGAGATGCGAGGGCTCATGCGTGGCAAGATCTGTATCGGTACGTTTTCGAGTGTGGCGACCCATGTGCTGCCGCCGGTGATCGCGCGGTTTCGCGCCGATCATCCGGACGTCGATTACGAGCTGCTGATGGGTGATTACTCCGAGATAGAGCAATGGGTGGCGGAAGGCCGCTGCGACCTGGGCTTTATTCCGCGTGAGCCACGCGGCGCCGGCATGGCGTCGCGGCCGTTGGTACAAGACGAGCTGATGGCCGTGGTGCCAGCGGACTCCTCGCTTGCCACCGCGGAGGTCGTTTCCCTTGCCGATTTGGCCAACGAGCAGTTTATTCTGCTGGAACGCGGTGGCGACGACGAGATTACGCCGCTGTTTCGCCGCGCGGGCCTGACGGTGCGCTCAAAACTGTCGACCTGGGATGACTATGCGATTATGGCCATGGTCGAGGACGGTCTGGGCGTGAGCATTCTTCCGGCGCTCATCTTGCGCCGCTGCCAGTTCGATATTGCCGTGCGCCCGCTCGAGGGACATCCTCATCGCCAGATTAATGCCATATATCGCACGGCTGACGTTTCTCTTGCGGCGGCTCGTTTCCTTGAATATCCCTAAAAGCGCGTACCTGTTGTCCACTTTGGGACAATTCTCGGGGCTCGGTACATTTTCTTATGAAATTGAACTTTCGGATAATGCGTCGCGCTATACTGCTGCCTAAATTGAACTCAGGTTCAATTCGTGTTCTATAAATTGAACTTTGCCAGCAAGGAGGTTCTAGTGGCCCAAGAGACGTTTAGCGATCGCCTGCGACAGACTATGTCCGATCGCGACGTTCGCCAGTCGGACGTAATCCGCGCATCGGAGATGCTCGGCAAAAAACTCGGCAAGAGTCAGATGAGCCAATATGTGAGCGGCAAGACGATTCCGCGGCGCGATGTGGCAGAGCTGCTCGCCCGCATTTTGGAGGTCGATGTTACCTGGCTGCTTGCCGGTGACGCCGATCAAGGCGAGGCATCATCGCCCCGTAACGTTTCCAAGCCCGAACCCCATCCCTCAGCTCAAATTCCAAGGAGCACCACCATGCGTACTTTTTCTAAATCCACCAAGCTTGATAACGTCCTGTATGATGTGCGCGGTCCCGTCGTCGACGAGGCCGCCCGTATGGAGGACGAAGGCGAGCGCATCCTCAAGCTCAATATCGGCAATCCGGCACCCTTCGGTTTCCGCACGCCCGATGAGGTCATTAAGGATATGCGTCAGCAGCTGCCCGACTGCGAAGGCTATTCCAACTCGCGCGGCCTGTTCTCTGCGCGCAAGGCGATCATGCAGTATTCGCAGATCAAAGGCCTGCCCAATGTTCAGATGGAGCATATCTACACGGGCAACGGAGTGTCCGAGCTCATTCAGCTTTCGATGAACGCGCTGCTCGACAATGGCGACGAGATTCTGATCCCCAGCCCCGACTATCCGCTCTGGACGGCGTGCGCGACCCTTGCCGGCGGTCATCCCGTGCACTATCTGTGCGATGAGCAGGCGGATTGGTATCCCGACCTGGAGGATATGGAGTCCAAGATCACGAGCGCGACCAAGGCCCTCGTCATCATCAACCCCAACAACCCCACGGGTTCCGTCTATCCGCGCGAGGTGCTCGAGGGCATCGTCGAGATTGCACGCAGGCATCAGCTGATGATCTTTGCCGATGAGATCTACGACCGCCTGTGCATGGACGGCTACGAGCACGTCTCGATTGCCTCGCTCGCCCCCGACCTGCCCTGCGTTACCTTTAGCGGTCTGTCCAAGTCGCACATGATTGCGGGCTATCGTATTGGCTGGATGGTGCTTTCGGGCAACCAGCGCTGCATGAGCGACTTCATCATGGGCATCAACATGCTCTCTAACATGCGCCTGTGCTCCAACGTGCCGGCTCAGTCGATCGTTCAGACGGCACTCGGTGGCCATCAGTCGGTCAACGACTACATCCGTCCCGGCGGCCGTGTCTACGAGCAGCGCAACTTTGTGTATGAGGCGCTCAACAAGATTGACGGCATCTCGGTGGTTAAGCCGCGTGCAGCGTTCTACATCTTCCCCAAGATGGATGTGAAGAAGTTCAACATCACCGATGACGAGCAGTTTGCCCTCGACCTGCTGCACGAGAAGAAGATCCTGATCACGCGCGGCGGCGGCTTTAACTGGGCCGAGCCCGACCACTTCCGCATCGTGTACCTGCCGCGCATGGAAGTGCTCAAAGAGTCCCTCGAAGACCTCGCCGACTTCTTCGATCATTACCGCCAAAGCTAATTAGTTCCGCCGTTCTACCGAACGGCGGACCGCTTGACGCTGCGCGAGCCGCATTCACGCCAATCTGACGTTCAATTTCGAGGGCGCGACCAGAAGGTCAGCGCCCTCTCATTTCACGTCACCTTGGCGCAAATGCGGCTCGCTCGCTGTCGTGTGCTCAACCTGCGTCGTTACCATGGTCCATTAGGGACGGAGGAAAACAGATCATTTTCCTTGACTCGCGGAACTAGATTACGATTCCGCAGCAATGGTCGATTTCGTGCTGGATGATCTCGGCGGTGTAGCCCGAGAAGTTTTTGATGCGGTGGACGAAGTTCTCGTCCAAATACTCCACCTTAATGCGGCGATAGCGGGTACAGGGGCGCTCGCCGATCAGCGAGAGACATCCTTCGCTCGTCTGATAGGCATTGACCTGCTCAAGAATTTGAGGGTTGTACATCAGGAGTGTCCTGTTGCCGTCCTTTACGCAGATGATGCGTTTGCGCACGCCAATCATGTTGGCGGCGAGGCCCACGCACTCGCGCTCATGCTCGTGGAGTGTATCCAGGAGGTCCTGCCCGGTTGCGGCATCGTCGGGTCCCGCGTCTTCGGAAGGCAGGCGCAAAAAGAACTCGGATTTCATGATGGGCTTAATCATGGCGGGCTCCTCATGTCTCATGCTTTCGTGGACTTTTAATAATAGCGCGGAAGGAAAGCTGTGCGTCCGCGTTACAATCTTTCGACGTTGGACCATGTTGTCAGACTCGTCGTGTACGGCGTCTGGCGTAAGTCTAGGGCTCATTTTTCGCCCTGGACTGTTCCTCTGGGGCGATGCAACTGTCGTTCCAAGAGGAAGGAAATGCATGGGGAGCAAATCTCAGCAACAAGTTCAAGTAGCGCCATCGGCCACTGCGGCGCTTCTCGTCGTAATGTATATCGCAGCCTTTGTCGCCGCGTTTAACGAGAACATCATTAACGTGGCGTTGCACGACATTATGGCGGCCTTTTCGGTGAGTGCCACCACGGCGCAGTGGCTCGTTTCGGGCTACATGATCGTGACATCGATCTTTACGGCCATCATGGCCTTCCTGTCCGGTCGTTTCTCGACGCGCAAGCTGCTGTTTTTCGCATGCGGATGTATGGTCGCCGGCGAAGTCCTGTGTCTGATCGCTCCGTCGTTTAGCGTTTTGCTGCCAAGTCGTATTTTGCAGGCTGCGGGATCGGGCATCTTGTTTCCGCTCATGATGAACGTGGTGCTGTCTTGCGCTCCGCGCGAGAAGCTCGGTCTGTATCTGAGCCTGGGCGGTGCCTGCATTACGCTGGGGCCGGCGTTTGGACCCGTGATCAGCGGTCTTATGTGCACCCTGTTTGGCTGGAGGGCGGTGTTCGTAGTGCTGCTGGTGGGCGGCATTGTGGTCGCTGCGGCGGGCGTTAAGCTTGTTCAGAATGTCGGAGAGCGCTCGAACACCACGCTTGATATTCTGTCGGTTGTTTTGCTCGCCGCCGGCATTACGGCATTTGTGTATTCCGTAGGCGAGTTCTCGACCAATCTGATTGCCGGTATCGTGGCGCTTTTCGCCGCCATTGTGCTGCTCGGCCTGTTTGCGGCCCGTCAGCTCAAGCTCGAGCATCCGGTGCTTAACGTGCGTCCCATGGCGAGCGTTCGTTTTTGGCCTGCGTGTTTGCTTGTGGTGGTGTCGATGATGACGACGTTCTCGATGAGCGTTTTGTTGCCGCTCTATTTTGAGGGCGCATACGGCATGACCGCACTTGTTGCGGGCCTGCTCATTTTGCCGGCGATTGCCTGCAACGCCGTGACCTCGATTGTGGGCGGACGCGTGATGGACGCCCGTGGCGCATGGCCGCTGCTGCCGGTCGGCTTTGCCCTGATTGCCGTGGGGCAGACTGCCATCTCGATGACGGCGGCGAGTATGAACATCGGCGTCGTTGTGGCGCTGACCGTTGTGGTGTATGCCGGAGTCGGTTTGGTGCTGAGCCCCTCGCAAACGGCCGGATTGGAGACGCTGCCTGCCGCTGAACATCCTCACGGAACGGCATTGCTTAACACGTGGAACATGATTGCCGCATCGTTTGGCCCGTCCCTGTTTATCGGCCTGCTCTCGAGTTCTGCAGCGACTGCCGGCGCGGCTGGCGCTGCGACCGACGTTGCCCAGGCGATTGGATTTGCAACTGCCGTGCGCGTGGCGGCCGTGATTGCCGTGGTCGGGTTTGTGGCGTCGCTGGTGTACGCTCGTCGCGAGTCACACATGTCGCATTAATGTGTGCACATAGATTCTGCAGCTAGATTAGATGGCGACACCATAAACTAATGGACGTTTTGCCGAGAGGCATGAATGTTTAAAGCGCAAAGAGTGCGCGACGGGCCCCGCGAATGGGGCGATGATGCCCGAGAGGGCCAAGAAGGAGTCTCATGTCCGAGAACGAAGAGATCATGAACGAGACCGAGAACGAGACCATGGCTGCCGAGGTCGAGGCAGTCGAGACCGTGGAGACCGAAGCTGCCGAGGTTGAGGTTGCTGACGAGGTTTCCGCCGAGGAGGAGGCCGAGGTTGTCGAGGCCGCCGTTGATTACGATGACGAAGAGCTGATGGACAAGATGCAGAAGGCCGCCCGCCTGCTGCGTAGCCGTCGCTTTGCTATTTCCAAGGAGGAGGAGGCCAAGGCCGAGCGCATGGCGAACATCGAGCGCGCCATCAAGCTTCTTGACCTCAAGCCCAAGATGGAGCAGAAGGAAATGTCCGACCTGCTGGGCATGCGCCTCCGTGAGCTCGATGGCCTGATGGCCGAGGCCGAGGCTGCCGATCTGGTCGGCCGCATCGACGACGCCGAGGGCGATATGCGCAAGATCGTCGTCTTCGCTGCCGAGGATGCCGCTGAGGGCCTGGTCGAGCTTGCCAACAAGAAGGAGAAGCTCCTGCCCGAGCTTTCTTACGAGGAGGCCACCGAGCTGATGGCCGCTCTCGATAAGGTTATCGCTCCGCTCGTCGCCATGGGCCTGGACGAGGATCGCGGTCCTCGCGGCGGCCGTGACGACCGTGGTGGTCGTGGCGGCGACCGTGGTGGTCGCGGCGGCTTTGGCGATCGTGGTGGCCGTGGTGGCGACCGCGGCGGTCGCGGTGGCGATCGTGGCGGCCGTGGCGGCGACCGTGGCGGTCGTGGTGGCTTTGGCGGCAACCGTGGTGGCTATGGCGATCGCGGTGGCAACCGTGGCGGCTTTGGCGGCAACCGTGGTAACGACCGTGGCGGTCGCGGTGGCGATCGTGGCGGCCGCAACGGCGGCGGCTTCCGCGGTAACCGCTTCTAGTTGGGTTACGCGGTTTTACCAAACCGCGTAACTAGTTGACGCTGCGCGCCCACCAGAGCGACAACTTGTCATTCAAAGAGGACGGCATGACCAGAAGGTCTATGCCGTCCTCTTTTCATGCCAATTTGTTCGCTCTGGCGGGCGCTCGCTGTCGGTGCCAAAACATCGACATTGCCATGATCCAGACCTGCTAAAAGATAGTCGTTGGGGACGTTCTTGTTTGACTGGTCATTTAAGAACGTCCCCAACGACTACATAGCATGAGAGTGGATAATCTCCCAGTTTGGGCTCGCATTCAGGCTCAAAGTGGGAGATTATCCACTCTCGTTTCTGTTCTGCCTACATTTGTAGGAACAGTTCGTGGAGGCGGGTGTCTTCGTCGAGTTCGGGGTGGAAGGTTACGCCGAGCTGGTTGCCCTGGCGCGCGGCGACGATACGGCCGTCGACTTTCGCTAAGGCCTTTGCGTCGCCGTGGACCTCGACGATGCGGGGCGCGCGGATAAACGTCAGCGGCACTTCACCGTCGATGCCAGCTACCTGCCCCTTGGTTCGAAAACTGCCGAGCTGCCTGCCGTAGGCATTGCGCTCAACGAGCACATCCATGGTTGCCAGGCGCGGCGTCCCCTTATCGTCGTGGGCGGCAAGGTCGCGCGCCAATAGAATCAAGCCGGCGCAGGTGCCCAGGACGGGCATGCCTTCAGCGATACGGGCACGAAGCTCCTCGAGCATGCCGAGCTCGGCAAGCAGCTTCCCTTGAACGGTGGACTCGCCGCCGGGAAGTACCAGACGGTCAAAGTCCTGCTTCAAATCAGCCGCCTGCCTCAGCTCAATACAGTGTGCGCCAAGCCCGGATAGTCTTGCCTCGTGCTCGGCAAAAGCGCCTTGGACCGCCAGCACGGCGACCGTTTGGTCTGCATAATCGCTCATGTGCGATCCTTTCTGCTGGACTAGCGCCCGCGCTCCTCCATGATGATCTCGATCTCGTCGGCGTTGATGCCCACCATGACCTCGCCCAGGTCCTCCGAAAGCTCGGCAATGAGTTTGGCATCGGTGAAGTTTGCCACGGCCTTGACGATGGCGGCTGCGCGCTTGGCGGGGTCGCCGCTCTTAAAGATGCCCGAGCCGACAAAGACGCCTTCGGCGCCCAGCTGCATCATCAGCGCGGCGTCGGCGGGGGTCGCTACGCCGCCGGCGGCAAAGTTCACAACGGGAAGCTTACCCGTAGCATGGACCTCGCGCACCAGCTCGACCGGAACCTGCAGTTGCTTGGCTGCCTCAAAGAGTTCGTCGTCGCGCAGGGCAACAACGTCGCGGATTTGCTTTTGGATCTTGCGCATGTGGCGCACGGCCTGGACCACGTCGCCCGTGCCCGGCTCGCCCTTGGTGCGAATCATCGTGGCGCCCTCGGCAACACGGCGCAGCGCCTCGCCCAGATCACGGGCGCCGCAGACAAACGGCACGTCAAACTGGGTCTTGTCGATGTGATAGACGTCATCGGCAGGGGAGAGAACCTCGGACTCATCGATGTAGTCGATCTCGATGGCCTGCAGGACCTGCGCCTCGACGATGTGACCGATGCGGCACTTGGCCATGACGGGGATGGAGACGGCCTCCTGGATGCCCTTGATCATCTTGGGGTCGCTCATGCGCGAGACGCCGCCTGCGGCACGGATGTCGGCCGGGATGCGCTCGAGGGCCATGACGGCGCAGGCGCCTGCCTCCTCGGCGATGCGTGCCTGCTCGGGCGTGGTAACGTCCATGATGACGCCGCCCTTGAGCATCTGCGCGAGCTCGCGATTGAGTTTGACGCGGTTGGCCTTGCTGTTCTGTTCTGCCATGGTTGCTCCCTTGGTTGGCATGTGCATTGCTTGACGGAACATCCTATCGGGGAGCTGGGTATGACAAAATACTCAGTTTTCGAGATAATTACAAGGTCAGACTAATACCAGATTGAATGACTTAATAAGGTCAGGTGATAGGCTCATGCTTGACTACAATTTGGAAAAACGCGGCGAAGCATCGCTCTATGAGTATGTTTACCAGCAAATTCGAGATGATATCGTAGCTGGACGCATTGTGGCGGGGGAGCATTTGCCGTCTAAGCGCGCCTTTGCCAGTCATCTGGGAATCAGTGTTATTACCATCGAGAATGCATATAGCCAGTTACTCGCTGAGGGCTATATTTGCTCAATACCACGTCGTGGCTACTACGCTTGCGAGCTTCCGGATGCACCGGTTTTGGCTTCGGCTGCGGAGGGCATCGACCGAGATGCCGTCTCTGTGGGCCCCAGCGTGCATGATGTCAACGGACAGGTCGAGCGGTTCGATGCGCTTTCTCCTTCTGCTTTGGAGGCGGCGCGGCTTTGGCAAAGCGCGCTACGGGCGACGCTGGCATCCGAAGACGAGCGCGGAATCTTTTCGCCCGCACCGGCGCAGGGCACTGCTCGGCTGCGACGCGCAATTGCTCACCATCTGCACGGGACAAGGGGTATGAATGTCGACCCCAACAACATCGTTATCGGTGCGGGCGCCCAGCTGCTCGATACCATGTTGGTTCAGTTGCTTGGCGCGGACAAGGTGTATGCGGTTGAGGATCCGGGCTATTTGCGTCTGACGCGTATCTATCAGGCTATGGGCTGCAAAGTTCGACATATCCCGTTGG
Source organism: uncultured Collinsella sp. (assembly GCA_958403205.1). Classification (GTDB taxonomy): domain Bacteria; phylum Actinomycetota; class Coriobacteriia; order Coriobacteriales; family Coriobacteriaceae; genus Collinsella. The sequence goes on from CATXWM010000023.1 coordinate 30,560, forward strand.
ATGATGAGGGCGTGGACTTGAGCACTCTGCAGAAAAGCGGGACCGATGTCCTTCACCTGATGCCGTCCCATCAGTATCCGACCGGCCTTGTGACGAGCATTGCGCGTCGCTATGCGCTTCTGAGCTGGGCCGCCGAGCGACCAGGTCGGTATCTCATCGAAGATGACTTTGATTGTGAGTTTCGCCTTGCCGGGAAGCCGATTCCCGCGCTCGCGTCGATTGATGCCGCCCAGTCGGTTATCTACACCAACACGTTTTCGAAGAGCCTTTCATCGGCGTTGCGTCTAGCGTACATGGTGCTGCCCGATGAGCTAATGGAGCGGTTTAGGCGCAACCTTGGTTTCTACGCCTCGTCGGTGAGCTCTGTTGACCAGGTCGCTTTGGCGCGTTTGCTCGAATCTGGTGATTACGAGCGACATGTGAACCGCGTGCGCGTTCGTGCTCGCGAGGCGCGTGATGGCCTGACCTCGCTTGTACGGAAAGCGTTTCCGGCAGGGGAGGTCTCGATCGAACACGCAGACGCGGGCCTTTACTGCACTGTGGTTGCGGAGTGCGAAGCGGGCGGAAGCTCTTTTGCGCAGGCCCTCACGCGCTCGAGTATCCCTTTTGTCGATATCAGTGACTGTTATTGGTGTGCCGATGGCGCATCTGTCCCTAAAAACTCAACTCAAATTCTTGTTCAGTATGACGATCTGAGTCCAAAAGTACTAACTACCTTGGAATTGCAGCTAATGGGGGGCACTCTGCAACCTAAGTGAGTAGACTTTTGGCACTTTGGCGACCAGGCAGTTTTGTAACAAGCTACCTACCTGCTGTTTTGAAAAGCAGGATGACCGGCCTGCTCGGGATGTTCAAAAAAGTCTACTCACTTGCCGCGCAAAGCTTCTACATGAGAAAAAAAATGGGGTTTTCAACAGGGTTTCGTCCAGCTCTCGGCAAGCTTTTGGCCAGTTGGGGAGGGCTGTTGAAAACTTGGCAGTCCGTTCGGCGCCATTTTTGGTGCGTTCGCGCCAATGCGTGACTGACTGGGTTGAAATTCGTGTTTTCCTGTGCCTATGAAGGATCTACTTTGTGACATATCGGCTTTTAGGTACTGGCGTTTGCCTCCTCAAGTCCGCGCTTTGTGTCCGCCGCTCCCACGACCGGAAGAAGACCGGCAGCGATATGATCTCGCCCGCAACCCGACGGCTGCGGTCGCGCTCGGTTTTCCGTTGTATACATTGGTTCGGACGAGAAACAAACGGACTTGTCCTGCCAGCATTAGGCAGCGGCTGTTTCTTGGTGAGCTCCCCAGGGAATCCGTGCTGGAAACGGAACATGGGTTTTTGGTTACGTCTCCTCTACTGACGACATTCATCATGTCGCGGCATCTGACGGATCTTCAGCTTCTTTTGGTATTGGCGGAGATGTGTGGCTTGTTTGCGGTGTGTGCCCTGCCGGCGGCACTTGAGGCGGAGCTTTCGCGTGCAATTGATTCGGGCGCGATTTCGACAACGTTCGGTTGGCTGCGCTGCCCGTCCGAGAACGGCACCGCCTCAAATTTATGGCGTCGAGACGCTTTGGTTTTGGGCGGAGACCTTGACCGTTTTTGTTCAGATGTTTGCGGGATGCGTTACGGCAATAGATTTATGGCGGTATCGCAACTCGTTCCATTGGGTGCCGCGTCGCCTTTTGAGGTCGAGGCGTATTTGCTACTTGTACTGCCGCGATCCCTGGGAGGCGAAGGTTTTTGCGGCATAGAGCTTAATGTTGAAGTGACGTTAAGCACAAGTGCTCGAGCGATTGTGGGAAAGTCCCGTGTATATATCGACCTACTTCTTTCTTCGCCGGACGGTAGGCGACAGGTGGCCATTGAATGTCAGGGAAAGGCCTCGCACGGACGCGCAGGGGATGGCTTGCGTGACGCTGACCGCATGACGGCCCTTCAGGCCATGGGCTACGATGTGCTTCTCCTGACACACAGACAGATATCGGATGAGGATAGATTCCGCGCGATCGTTAAGGCCGTATGCAGGATGCTCGATGCTGAATATCGTGATAAAAGCTCGGATGAGCAAAGGGCTGAGGCATTACTCCGGTCTGAACTATTCATTGACTGGACAAAATTGGGAGTAATCGACGGAAAGATGCCCGCTAGACACAAAATGGCTCGATCGTGGACGGCTGCGGTTCTAAGTGAGTAGACTTTTGGCACTTTGGCGACCAAGCCGTTTTGCAACAAGTCATTTACCTGCGGCTTTATAAAGCAATATGGATGGCGTGCTCGGCAAGTTCCAAAAAGTCTACTCACTTAGTTTTTGACGGGTAGCGCGCACAGTCGTGGTGTAAGAAGCAAGGGAGGGCCATCGCCTAGAATC
>CATXWM010000024.1 GCA_958403205.1 uncultured Collinsella sp.
CGTAGCGGGTGGTTTAAAGCTGGCCGCTGCGCGGCCAGCGGACTAAAGTCTTGAATGAAAAAGGCGAGGCATAGACCTTCTGGTCATGCCTCGCCTTTTGAATGACAAATTGTCGTCCTGGGCGGCGCGCAGCGTCAACTGGTTACGCGGTTCGTAGAACCGCGTAACCCCCTAGTTCAGCATTGCATCCATCATCTCGGAGTTGACGGAGTCGTCGGCAGACCACTCGCCATCGTCGTTGCAGGTGTACTTGAAGATAACCGTGGTCTTCCTGGGCTCGGTGGCCTTGGTCACATCGACCATAACCTGACCGGCCATCTTGTACAGCTCGTCATCGGAAGGAACCGTGTCAAGCGCAGCGACCTTCTCCTGATACTGGGTGGAGAAGTCCTCGACGATCTTGTTCATAGACTTGCAGGTGATAGAGACCTCGGCGGTCGCGACACCCTTGTCCTCGTCGACCGTCACGTCGCCGATCTTGTAGTCAAAGCCCTCGAGATAGGTCTTGGCATACTCCTTGGGATCGATACCCAGCTGCTCGAACTCATCGCCCGAAGCCTCCTCCAGACCAGAGAGGAAGTCGTCGCCACCGTTCTTGACCTCGTCAAACTGCGTCGTAAGATCCTCGGTGATGAGCTCCTCAACCGAAGGACCTCCACAGCCGGAAAGCACGACCACGCATGCAACCAAGACGGCCATGAGGGGCGCAAGCAGCAGCTTCTTTTTCATGTTGTTCCTCCCAATGAGCGGCACCGCGCTTCCCGGACGCGGCACACGTTGTAATAAGTAAGCCCATACTATCCACTTATGAACACCCTCGGCAACGCGAAGGCGCGGTCGGTTCGTTTTAGCGTCCGAACGGTTTGCAAGCCCGCCCAACGTGCAATAAAACGCTTCCCCGCGGTGCAATAAAAAAGGTGGCCGGATAACCCGACCACCCTTGCACATCCTTTGGATGCCGCAGTTTACTTGCGGACGACCTTAACGATGGCGTCACCGGCGGCGACAGCAGAGTCGGCCTCGACGGCGAGTTCGACATCGGCAAACTCGGCGGTGTTGGACACGGCCACGACGACGCAGTCCTTGTAACCGGCAGCAGCGATCTTGGCGCGGTCGATCTTGAGTATGGGCTGGCCGGCCTTCACAACGTCGTCGGCCTTGACGAAGCCCTCGAAGCCATCACCGTTCATGTTGACGGTATCGACGCCAACGTGCACCAGAACCTCGATGCCGCTATCGGACTGCAGACCCACGGCGTGACCCATGGTGACGGTCACCTTACCGTCGCAGGGAGCGTAGACCAGATCGTCCTCGGGCCACACGGCACAGCCCTTGCCCAGAACCTCGCCACCAAAGACGGGATCGGGCACGTCGGCCATCTTGATGACCTTGCCCTTGACGGGCGAGCACAGCACGTCGGCGCCGGCAGAAGCAGAGATGGAGGCCGGAGCAGCGGCAGCCGCGGGCTCAGCCTTCTTCTTGAACATATCAAACAGACCCATACGTTTTCTCCTCTTGATTAAGCGCAACGTTGTGCGCATGCCTACGGTAATTATAGTGCCAAATGGCCAAAATACTAAGGTGGGGACTCGAATCGCGAGCCCTTCTCGGTAGTGCTCGTGGGATGAGCATCTCCTTTGCATCGCGGGTCGATAAGCCGAGTATCGCCCACGCGCGGGACGGGCAGAAGCGGGCGCGCCAAACCCGACACTTCTTTTCGCGCCCACGGACCGCCGCCGCCCCGTCCCTGACACTTCCTGATACCGACCGAAACGTGCCAAAATAAGCCTGTCCCCTTTTAGCCGATTTAGCGAGTGCGAGAGTTCGCATGGATATCAAACGCAAGATTGCCGAGGCGCAGGGCCTCACCCCAACCGAGCAACAACTCGGCATTGCAGCCCTTGCTATCAGCGAGGACATCCGCGAGCTTTCGATTAAGGAATTTGCCGCGCGCACCAACGTTTCTGTTGCGAGCGTGCACCGCTTTTGCAAAAAGCTAGGCCTCGAGGGCTTCAAAGATCTCAAGGTCGAGCTCATCCGCCTGGCGACCGAGGCAGGAAACCGACGCGACGTGGATATCAACTTTCCCTTCGACGCTACGTCCACCCCTGCGCAGGTCATGGAGCGCATGGAAGGGCTCTACCAGGCCACGCTGGCCGAAACGCAGGAGCTGCTCGACCCCACGCAGCTTGACCACGCCGCCAAGCTCATAGCGAACGCCCGACAGGTCGACATCTACACGGGCTCGCACAACCTCTATCCAGCGGGAATGTTCCGCGACCGCCTGCTCTCGTCCGGCAAAAGCGCCACATGCTACGGCAACATCGAGGCACAGGTGCGCACGGCGCTCACCTCGGATTCAGACCGCGCGGCGATCGTTATCTCCTACAGCGGCCTTGCCCCCAACCTCAAGGACATCTTGCCGATCCTCAGTAGTCGGCATGTCCCGGTCATCGTCATCGGCACGCCTTATTGCGCTCGCATTCACCCCGGCTTTGCCGCCTACCTTACGGTGAGTGACCACGAGAGCATGACGCACCGCATCACGCAGTTCGCAAGCCACATCGCCGTGCAATACGTACTCGATTCGCTCTACAGCAGCTACTTCGCCAGAGATTACGACCGCTGCTCCGAATTCCTAGAGCGCTCATTCCCCTACACCCGCCTCCCCGGGCTCAAGTAGCGACGAGCGCGGATAATTTCCCACTTTGAGCCCGCACACAGGCCAAAACCGGGAGATTATCCACGCTCATTTTGCGGGTAGTCGTTGGGAGTGTCCCAAGGTGCCGGCAGAAAAGGAACGTCCCTAACTGCCGCATCTGGAGCAAGACGACGCCGCAGGCAGAGGACGGACAGCGAGCGGGTCGCATTTGAGACAAGGTGACGTGAAACGAAAGGGCGCTGACCTTCTGGTCGCGCCCTTGAAGTTGAACGTCAGATTGTCCAAATGCGGCCCGCGCAGCGTCGGCCGGTCCGCCGTTCGGCAGAACGGCGGAACCTACTTGACTCCGTACTGCTCGTAGTAGGCATCGATGGCGGCCTTGAGTTCGTCATCAATGACGACCTTGCCGTCGATCTCGTGGTTGTAGAGGGTCTCGACGACCTCGGCCATGGAGACGATGCTCGCGACGGGGAAACCGTACTTGGCCTCGATCTCCTTCTGCGCGGTGGTCACGCCGCCCTTGCCGACCTCCATGCGGTTGAGGGACACGATCAGGCCCTTGATCTCGACATCGGCAGCAGCCTTGACCTTAGGATAGGTCTCGTCGATGGACTTACCGCTGGTGGTGACGTCCTCGACCATGACCACGCGGTCGCCGTCCTGGGGCTCGTAGCCCAGCAGGTTGCCCTTGTCGGCGCCGTGGTCCTTGGCCTCCTTGCGGTCGCAGCAGTACTTGACCTCCTTGCCGTACAGCTCGTGGTAGGCAATCGCGGTCACGACGGCCAGGGGAATGCCCTTGTAGGCCGGCCCAAACAGCACATCAAAGTCGTCGCCAAAGTTATCGTGGATGGCCTGGGCGTAATACTCGCCCAGCTTCTTGAGCTGATAGCCCGTCACGTAAGCGCCGGCGTTCATAAAGAACGGGGACTGACGGCCGCTCTTGAGTGTAAAGCTGCCGAACTTAAGAACGTCGGACTCAACCATAAACTTGATGAACTCTTGCTTGTAAGCCTCCATGCGGGCTCCTCTCGTAATCGCGTACGTACCTTCCAGTTTAGCGCAGGCGAAGCATCGATGCGGGCGCGCTTTGAGGCCACATCCCCGTTAGAGTAAGGGGCTGGGCGGCGGCTCATACGCTAGTCCTTGGGTGTCCAGGACCAGAAGAAGTTGATGAGGGCCACACGCGAGGCGGTACCGGCCTTTTTGTTGATCGAGGAAATGTGCCGATAGAGCGTGGAGCGCGAAAGGAAGAGCGTTGTGGCGATGTCCTGAACGCTCTGGTCCGAAACGACCAAGACCTCAAGAATATCGCGCTCGCGCTCTGTAAGCCCAAAGGTGGCGACGAAAGCATCAAGGCGTTCATCGGACGTGAGCTCCGCTGCCTCCACGGGCTCGGGGTCGGAGCATGTGGGCGCAAGATCCCCACCAAGATCGTCGGTGGCAAGCGGCAGTCCGTCCCGCATCGCGGCATCATCGGCTCGTTGCCCCAACTGCCCCAGCAGCGTAATCGCAATGCCCACAAACATCACGAGCGCCGCACCGACCGCAGCCAGCACATTTTGACTCGAGATAATCGCCACCGCCGGCGCCGTCACGAACATCGAGCACACGTTGTTGACGACGCGACCCATGCACGGCCAAAAATATGACCAGCGCGCATAGAGCGAGACGGCGGCATATTTTGTGGTAAAGAACACCACGAAAAAGCCCGAGCCCAGATAAAAGATGATCGTGGCAGCAAGCTCGTTGCCGCCATTGCCCTCGACGATGAGCACAAAGAACGAAAGCGTAGACAACATGGCGGCGCATGTCATGCCGATATTCATATACGAACGGCCGCGCAGGTCAAATAGGACGCCGGCGGCCAACGAGCTCACGACAAGCAGCAGGCGCGGCCAATCGCCCAAATCGACGACTCCGGTAGCATGCAGGGTTGTGAGACCCGCGTTGAGAGCGGCGAATACGCCGGAAAGATACGCTGTCGCCACGGTCAAGCGAGCTGCAGTGCGGCGGAATGCCGCCTTTGCCTCGGGATCGTCATGCCACTTGGCGCCATATTCCAGAGCATCTACCGAAAGCCCGGCAACACTGGGTTCAAAGCTGGGATCGGACTCGTCGCGCAGCTTGGCGCGTCGGGCAGCGTGGAGCAACGCCACCTGCGCGATCGCGCAGACGACCAGAACAGCCTGCTGAGGAATGCCGGCAGGCATCACCATGTGGTTGAGCACCTGCACCAGAACGCCCATGGCGTAGGAAAGTGCAGCCGCACGCGCCAAGCAGGGCGTCCGTGCAAAGCGCCGCGCAAAGTTTGCATGGGCAGTCGATCCGCAGTAGCCCAGCGCGCAGCACGCCACCAAACCGCCGGCAATTACCACCTCAACCTGAACCGCCATAATCAACAGCAGCAATGCCGCCACCAGCAAAACGCCCGTAACGTCACTCGTTGCTTCAATGGCATGGGGACGGCGATAGTACAGAATAGGACGCACAAAAAAAGCCAATCACGCTCGCGCCGATAACAAGGCTCTCATAAATAACAACCTCGTCCGGAGACACGAACTCGGCCATGCGCGCATCAAAAAGATACTCGCACGCCAAAAACGTGAAGAAGAACAGCGCCAGGCATATAATCTCCCGAATGCCCCGACGCAGATATGCGATTGTGTCTCCCGTGTCCCTCATGGTTAACCCCCAGCCGCTCAATTGCCTGGAAATCTATTTTAATAAAGAACCAGTCTCGATATCGAAGCCAGGCTCGAAATGCTGCCAATTCGACCCCAGCCGTCAACATCACGCCGCGGTTTTGAGCCTCATGGACCAGAAGGGACACGCGCGGCCTCTAGCTCGGCCAGGAGTGCCTCCAACTGCCACTCATTTAAGTACGTCCCCAATGAGTGCCCAATGACTACCCGCGGCAAGGAGTGTCCCTATGTGCCGGATGAAAATGGGCCATGTGTCCCAGTTGTGGAGACTCGTTGAGCCGTCTGGGTATCGCGAAGGATCGCGCACTCCCCCATCATCAAAAGTGACACACGCTACCTGTTGATGGGAGGCAGCCATGGGCTTCTTTGACAAGATGTTCGAGAAGAAAGAGTGCGCGATTTGCGGTACCGAGCTGGGACTTCTAGGTAAGACAAAAATCAATGAAGGCTACCTGTGCAAAGAGTGCGCCGGCAAACTCTCCCCCTACTTTCACGGCTATCGCTCCAGCACCGCGGACGATATCCGCGAGCAACTCGCCTACCGCGAGGCCAATGCCGAGCGCCTGGCCTCGTTCAACCCCACGCGCACGCTCTCTGCCGGACGCACCAACATCATGCTCGATGAGGACGCGAGCCTGTTGATCATCACTTCGCAGAGCCGCTGGCGCGACGCCAATCCCGACATCATCGAGTTCTCGCAGGTACTCGGCTGCGATATGGATATCGACGAGCACCGCACCGAGATCTATCGCGAGACCAAAGACGGCGAGCGCGAGAGCTACAATCCGCCGCGCTATGACCTGGATTACGACTTTAATCTGACCATTCACGTCAACACGCCGTACTTTACCGAAATCAACCTGCGCGTGAACGACTCCACCATCGATCAGCGCTGTTCCATCGAGTACCGCGAGGCCAAGCGCCAGGCAACCGAAGTCCGCGACGCGCTGGTGCAGCTGCGTCAGGAGACACGCAACAGCGTCGTGGCCGCCAAGGCCCCCAAGACCGCGGTGACCTGCCCCTTCTGCGGAGCCACCACCATTCCCGATGCCAGTGGGCGCTGCGAATACTGCGGCGGCGCCATCGGCGCATAGCCCCGGCACGGAAAGGACCGATCATGGCCTTCGAGAGCGTTAACTATCAGTGCCCTGCCTGCGGTGGCCCCTTGCATTTTGCAAGCGCCGAGCAAAAGCTCGTCTGCGACTACTGTGACTCGCGCTTTGAAGTCGAAGAAGTCGAGGCCCTCTATCGCGAGCGCCAGAACAAGGCCGACGCCAAAGCCGATGCGGCAGCCGCAACGCCCAAGCCCGTCGCCGACGACGCGGTGCAGGAGCTCGCCCAAAACGCCGGCTACATCTGCTCGTCGTGCGGCGCCGAGCTCGTGTCCGACGGCACCGTCGCTGTCACCACCTGCCCGTACTGCGGCAACTCCGCCGTAGCGCCCGGTCAGCTTTCGGGCGACTTCTCGCCCGACCTGGTGATTCCGTTTAAGCTCGGGCGCGATAACGTTATGGCCGCGCTCAAAGAGCACTACAAGGGCAAGATCTTGCTGCCCAAGAGCTTTGTCACCGGCAACCACATCGACGAGGTCCAAGGCGTCTACGTGCCGTTTTGGCTCTACGGTGCCCGCGTGGACGGCGAAGTGTGCTTCGACGCAACCAACGAGACCGTGACCGAGGAATCCGACCGCACCGTCACGACCACCGACCACTACGATGCCTATCGCAAGGGCAATATCTCGTTTAAGCGCGTGCCCGTCGACGGATCGTCCAAGATGCCCGACGGCCACATGGACGCCATCGAGCCGTTTGACTACGACGCGCTGCGCCCGTTCTCGGTCGCATATATGCCCGGCTACATCGCCAACCGTTACGACGAGGACTGCGAGACCTGCAAGGCGCGCGCCGAGCGCCACATGGAAGAAAGCACGATCTCGGCCCTGCGCGAGACCGTCGTCGACGAATACGACGATGCCACGGTCGAGAGCAAGCAGCTCGACTACACCTGGGAAGACAGCGACTACGCCCTGTTCCCCGTCTGGATGCTCTCCACCTCGTGGAACGGCAAGAGCTACCTGTTTGCCATGAACGGCCAGACCGGCCGCTTGGTCGGCGAGCTCCCCTGCTCCAAGTCCAAGCTCGCCATCGCCTCGGTGCTGTTCTTCGTGATCGGATTTATCCTCTCCCAGATTCTCTTTATGGGGGAATACGCCTTCGATCCGGATTACCTCACCTTTGATATCGAGGGCATCCTCATCAACGTCATCGCGCCGCTGATCATCATGATTATCGGAGACGTGCTACTGGTAGGCCAGCTCAAGACGGCCAACGAAGCAACCCATGCCGATGAGTATTGTGGCGAGCTCGACCTGACCGAGAAGCACGACACCTTCAGCCACACCGAGACCACCGTTGTCATGAAGGACAACAAGGACGATTAGCCATTCTGACCGATACCACCCGGCCTTTGACGAGAAAGGAAGATCACCATGGGACTCTTGAAAGCTGGATTGGGAGCTGCCGGCGGCGTCATGGCCGACCAGTGGAAGGAATTTATCTATTGCGAATCGATGCCCGCTGATGTCTTGGCCTGCAAGGGCAGCAAGCGCACCGGCGGCCGCAGCTCCAACACGCGCGGCGAGGACAACGTCATCTCCAACGGCTCCGTCATCGCCGTCAACGACGGCCAGGGCATGCTCGTGGTGCAAAACGGCAAGATCATCGAGGTTGCGCTGGAGCCTGGCGAGTTCGTCTTCGATACCGGCAGCGAGCCGAGCGTCTTTAGCGGCAACCTGGGCGATTCCATCAAGGAGACCTTCGCCAATATCGGCAGCCGCTTTACCTTTGGCGGCGACGCGGGCAAGGACCAGCGCGTCTACTTTATCAACACCAAGGAGATCATCGGCAACAAGTACGGCACCGCCTCGCCCGTGCCCTTCCGCGTGGTCGATAACAACATTGGCCTGGACGTCGACATCTCCGTGCGCTGCAACGGCGAATATTCGTACCGCATCACCAACCCGCTGCTGTTCTACACCAACGTATGCGGCAACGTGACCGATAGCTATACGCGCGACAAGATCGACAGCCAGCTTAAGTCCGAGCTGCTCACCGCCCTGCAGCCCGCCTTTGCCAAGATCTCGGAGATGGGCATCCGCTACAGCGCCATCCCCGGCCACACCACCGAGCTCGCCCGCGCGCTCAACGAGGTCCTCTCCGCCGACTGGCGCGACCTGCGCGGCGTCGAGATCGTGAGCTTTGGCGTCAACTCCATCGCCGCCTCGCAAGAAGACGAGCAGATGATCAAGGACCTGCAGAAGGCCGCGGTCATGCGCGATCCCACCATAGCAGCAGCCAACATCGCCAGCGCCCAGAGCGATGCGATGCGCGCAGCAGCCGCCAACCCCAACGGCGCGATGGAAGGCTTTATGGGCATGGGCATGGCAGGTGGCATGGGCGGCATGAATGCCAGCCAGCTGTTCGCCGCCGGCCAGGCGCAGCAGCAGGCCGCCCCGCAGCCGGCTCCGGCACCCGCCCCGGCTCCCGCCGCCGCACCTGCGGCCGGCACATGGACCTGCAGCTGCGGTGCCACCAACACCGGCAAGTTCTGCTCCGAGTGCGGCAGTCCCGCGCCCGCCCCCGCACCGGCCAAGTGGTTCTGCCCCAACTGCGGTAGCGAAAACGGCGGCAAGTTCTGCAGCAACTGCGGAACGCCCAGGCCCTAGCGCCCTAACTGGTAATGAGCGGGGAATCCGCCACCCCCGCATTTGCTTCTATGGGTTTCGTTCGATGAAGGAGGACACCATGAAGACAACGTTCAAAAAGTCCGTACTCGCATTTCTGACATGCGTCCTGGCGCTCGCCTTTGCCCTGACGGGCTACAGCGGCGGCGGCAAAGACCCCAAGGCCAACTTCGTCGGCAGCTGGCAGTACTCGGGTGGAACCTTGGACGGCGAAGAGCTCACCGATGAGTACATGGATATGCTCAAGGAGTGGGGCCTCAACTGCATCCTGATCCTCGACGAAGACGGCACGGGCGTCCTCGACATGTTCCTTGAGGTCGCCGACCTGAAATGGGAGGCCAAGGACGCCACCACCGTAACGATTACCGCCGAAGATGAGTCGCACGACCTGAAGCTCAAGGACGACAAGCTCGTCCTCGAGGTGGAAGGCGACAAGCTTATCTTTACGAAGTCCGACAAGGATCTGTCCGGTACGGTGAAGAAGGATCGCGAGAACGCCGAGAAGGAAGAAGAGATCGATGAGGCCGTCGAAGACGACGACGTCCAGAGCATCGAAATCTCCCCCGCCGTCACCGTCGCCGATGACGACCTGTGCACCATCACCATCACCGAGAAGTTCAAGGACGACTGGGGCGACATCGGCTTTGTCGTCAACATCACCAACAAGAGCGACAAGGACCTGACCTTCTACGCTCCTTCTGGCAAGACCAACGTCAACGGCACCATGAAGGAACCCTGGTTCTCGGCTCACCTGATGCCCGGCACCAACGCCACCGAGGAATTCACGTTCTCGAGCGGCGAGCTTGACAGCCTTGACGACCTCGTCAATACGACCATCGGCATCGACGCCTACCTGACCGATTCCTATGAGGACGTCGCCTCCTACACCGCGACCATCGCGTAGCGACACGTAACATCAGCCGCGGATTGGCGGACACATCCGCGCACTTGCCAGGCGGGGCCGCAGGAGTTGATCCTGCGGCCCCGCCGCTTTATGCCGATGCGTAACGAGCGCTAGCGCTCCATGTTGGGAACGATGCTGCCCTCCGTTACTGCGCGCACGGCCAAGCGCATGATGTTGTCGTAGCCGGTCTTATTGAGAATCTCCGAGATGCGGCGTTTGATGGTGCCCTCGCTCATAAACAGCTCGGCCGCGATCTCGCGGCGGCTCTTACCCTCGCAGGCAAGGCGCAAGATCGACAGCTCGACATCGTCGAGGGCCGCCGTGCCCGAGAAGATGCTCTCGGGCGGCTTGGGAAACGTGCAGTAACCCGCCAGCGTGGAGCGCATCACGGCGAATAGCTCGTCGATACCGACGTTCTTGTACACAAAGCTGTCGACGCCCGCCTCGCGCGCCTGGTCCACAAAGGTGATTTCGGGCATACCCGTCATGATAATGACGCGGCACTCGGGCAGTTGTTCTTTGATGCGCGCCGCCGCCACGATGCCGTTGGAATCATGCTCGGTACATACGTCCATCAGTATCATGTCCGGGCGCTCCTTAAGCACAACGTCCAAGGCATCCGAGGCGTCGGCGATCGCGGCAACAACCGTCATGTCGGGCTGGTCACCGACGGAGCGCGCGAGGCTCTCGCGCAAGATAGCCTGGTCTTCGACGATTAACACGCGAATCATGAACTTCTCCTTTGGACCGTGGCGCTGGAGGCGAGCGGGATGGACACCGTAAGCGTGAAGGGCGGGGCGGTGTGGACTTCCAGGCTGCCGCCCAGATTCTGTGCGACATGCCTCATACCTGGGATACCCGTTCCCTCGCGATACGATACGGGTGCAGGCGCGCCGTCGTTAGAAACGGTCATCCGCGCAACGGCACCGTCTTCCGACGTCTCCTGCCACAGACGCACGTGGACCCGATGCGCCTGTGCATGCTTGGTGGCATTGGTCGAGGCCTCGCGGATAATCTGCAAAAATGCGGCGGCGACACGCGCGTCCTCAGGCAGCGCACCCTCAACATCGATCTGCACACTCACCAGGCCAAAGGCATGGACGATATCTCCCAGTTGCTCTGCCGGTTCGGTGTCGCCCCCGCTGCGCAGATCGGCAGCGATTGAGCGCAGCAGCGGGTCGATCTGCTCGAGTGACTCGTCATCCAGGCGCCCCTCCTCCAGATAACGATGGAGGATGGACAGGCGCTGCCCGATCACGTCGTGCACGCGAGCGCGCATACGCAGATAGGCCGCATTGTCAGCAACTTTTTTGACTTCTTCGATCTGGGCTTGGAGCTCTTGGCCCGCAAGCTCAAGCAGGTGGTTGGCTTGCGCCAGGCGATCATGGGCATGCGCATACTCTGTTACATCCAGACCGATAATGCGCTCGAAGAGGCGGCCCGAAACCATAACGTCATCGTGCACAAACAAGCGAATCTCGGCGGGAGAAACCTCGACCACCGCCCGCGCCTCACCAAAGCGGTCCAGATTAATCCGCACGCGGTTCTGGCTGCTTTCGGGCATTTGCATGCTGAGTTTGCGCAGGTCGTTCCATGTTCCGCTCATATCACCTAGGTCGGTGGGCATATGAAGCTCCACCAGGTTTTTTCGCATGCAGCGGTTCATGAGCAGCGGACGGCCCCTCGGGTCCAGATACAGGATGCCCACGGGAATCACGTTGATGGTTTCGATCGTCGAGAACGCGGTGATATCCTCCTGGCGGTTGCGGACATCCATCAAGAGCGCCGCAATGGAGCGGAACAGGAAAAACGCTCCCTCTGCGATAAGGACCGTGGTCCACGCCGAGCCCATGGCAAGTACCACCGGCGGTGTCACGGCGGCAACGAGCAACAGTTCGGCCAGCATGACGGGGCGACGATAGCGCACCACAAGCACCACGCCGTAGGCAAAGATCACGGCATTGAGCCACAACGCTCCGCCCATTGCCCTGGCGCAAACGTCAAGCGGCGCCACCAGATATGAGCCAGACGACGCGAACAAGATGAGCGCCGAAATAACTAGGTGAAGCACAAGGCTCGCCTCGTAGGCACAAATCACCTTACGGTTATAGGACGAGCGGCGCGATGCGATGAGCGGGACGTGGATCGTCTGCAGACACGCAGCCAGGGCAAAGACAACATCGAGCGCAACGATTTGGGGAAGAATGAGCGAAATCTGCATCGTCACTCACCCGCCCTCGGCATCAAGACGATCATGCGCAGCTGGCCGGGCTCGCCCTCAAGGCGGTATGCCACGTTGCGCCCTTGCAGAGCGCTTTCGAGCTCTTGCGCAGCGGGCGTCTGCGAAAGATCTGCATCATCGTTGGAAAAAAGCGCGGCACGCAGCTCGACACTGCATCGGTCATGATCGCCCAAGTGATACATAAGCGCCGGATGGTCGGTGGTGTAGGCAAAAAACGCAAAGTCATACACGCAGTCGTACAGGGCGCTTACCGTACTGGCGTGCATCGGGCGCCGTATGGCGATAATCGAGGCGCAATCGATATCGATGGTGCGCAGGTCGCTTGCGAGCTCGTTGGCGATGAGCTGAATGCGGTCGCGATCAAAACCGCTCTCCCCGTGCTGCGCCAACGTGAGCGATCCCTTGCGCTTGCAATAGGCGACAAGCATCTTGGCGCGCTGCAGCATGCGGTAACGCTCGTGCGAAGACGATTCATCGGTCAACGGCGGCAGCGAGCTCAGCAGGTCGTACATCCCTTCGAGCGCGCGGGCAAGCGCCTGGTCCACGTCTTGGACCAGCAAGGTCTCGGCCTCTTGGTCTGCCAGGTGCGTCTTAAGGTCGTAGTCGGCGGCGAGCAGCTCATTTTGACGCTGCAGCTCCATACGACGATGTGCCAGTTCACGGTTAAGCTCGTTGAGATCCGACACGTCTTGGGCAAGCAGGGCCGATCCGCCCAGCAGTGGAAAGGCACGGTACATCACATCGGGATCGGACGCCACGGCAAAGGCATGGGCGCGGCTGTGCGCCTGGGTCCGCAACTCCTCGCGCACGCCTACCGGCATTGGCTTTGACACTGGCGTGGCATAGACTTCCTGCAGGTCGCGCGTTAGAACTTTGAGGTCAAGCGGCAAGGTGTCGAAAATGCCGGCGATGTCGTGATATGACGGAACGACACCGCAATCGAGACAGATTTCCATCGCCACCACGCACAAGACGCAATAGACGAGCGAGAAGTTGAGCCTCCATGCCCAGGGCACGCGCAACGCATATGAGATGGCAAAGAACGCGCCGCCCAGCAGCACGAGCGCCGCCGTGCCCGAGAAACGTTGGATGCGAAAGGACGAGGACCGGCCCACCAGGATAAAAAAGGCCACAAAGTTAAAGGCCGTCCACACGAGGACGGCGAAATAACCCCAGCCGTACGTGTAATCGTTGCTCCAGGTGTCGCTTGTACGGTCAAAGTGGAAGACCTGCTGGTGAAAATCGTTGGTGAGCACAAATCCGATAAGCAGGATAGCCACAATCCACAGCGCAGCGCAGTAGCGGCGACCCAGGCGGTGTTGCTCCAGGCCCGCAAGGCGCAGACCACACAACTGGTAGAGCAGCGGAATGAGTGTCATGGGCACGTAGTACAGGTACCACAGCACGGTGGCATAGAACGGCGTGAACGACTTGTACTTGAGAATGACTTCGATCATCCACAGGGCGCAGATGGTGGCGACGGCAACAAGGCGGCGGCGCAGCACATAGTCCAAACAGCGCAGATAGACCGATACGCCCCAGATCGAAAATATAATTGCGGCGACAAGCAGCGGGAGAGAGCTCGAGTGGGCGAGCGCATCCACGACCTCTTCGGACACCTCGCTATAGGCGGGCACGGCGTTAGAAAGTTTGGGGTCGAAGGCGAACAGCGCCGGCAAGACTGCCAAAAGCATGAGGAACAGCGCGGTGATGGCGCCGGCGATAGCAAAGACGCGGTGGCGGTACACCTGATGTGTTATGCCAACAAGGAGTCTCGGCATGGCGAAGAGCCTGCCGCCCCTGGGATCCGCAGCCGGTGCGGTCCGGGCGGCCGCGTGGCCGATATGTCGCTCGCGGGTACCCATAGTGCTTTTAGTGTACCGACAGATGGGTCGAAAAAGCGGGCCGCATGTCCCAAAATCCGCAGACGGCAAGGCGCCCGGCAGCCTCCCCCGTCTGGCACTTCCCGATATCCGCCCGCCCCAAACCACCGCAAAGGAGACAGGCACCTTTGTGGTGGTTTGGGGCGATGCGCTAGTCCACGGTGATGTCGAGATTTTTGCCGATGAGGCCTACGTAGCCGCCTTCGGCTGCCTTGGGGCTGTCAGCATGGCAGAGGACCCACTTGTCGGCCTTCCAGTAGCAGTAGCTGTCGCCGGCCGCAGGCATGTCGGCCGCGACCTCGGGGCGCGGGCCGTTGGTGCCGGCGGGCAGCGCCACCATCACCTGGAAGCCACCGTCGTCGACCATGCACGGCGTGTAGTGGAGCGTGGTGTTGAAGACTTCGACGACCGTACCCGCCGGCACGCGAAACGCCTTGACGCACGCGGTGTCGAGCTTGCCGTCCTCGATCTCCCAGCGATGCGCCACGAGCAGGATAAAGTCGCGAGCGCCCAGGTTGAATTCGCTCGCGCGGTGATACTCCAGGCAGTTGAGTCGTGTATTGTGGCCGTTGCACCAGCCGAGCTGGAAGGGACGGCCACCAAACATGAGAAAGCCAAGCTTGTCGGCATCCTTGACGTCCTCGAGCTCCGGCGCACTTGCAACGTACTTGCTGCCCTCGGGAATGGGCGTGGCAGAGAGCGCCTCGAGCACGGGCGACGTAAGCTCGAACGGAACGTTATCCCAAACGTTGCCATAGGATTTGAACTCGGGATCGTTGACAGAGTAGATATGCATGTTCACTCCTGTTCGTAAATATGACTATACGAACATTCTAGAACAAACATGAGCGATTTTGAACGCTCGTCCCGACCAATCAACAAAAAGGCGCCCCCGCATAAGCGAAGACGCCCAATGCGCGCGTTTTGGGCGATAAAGCTCTTACGCCTGCTGATAGTGCAGATGCTTCTCGTCGATATCGGCCAGGTCGCGGTCGAGGTAGCGGCACGCAAGCCAGTTGGCCATGGGGAGGTTCTGGTCCAGGTAGTTACCGCATTCCCCGGGAGCGGCACCGGGGACATCGCCCTCAAAGTCGGCGACAAACTCGAACAGCTCACGCACGAGCGGCAGGATCTCCTCGCTCGTCACCTCGCCAAATACGACGAGGTAAAAGCCCGTGCGGCAGCCCATGGGGCCAAAGTAGACAATGCGGCTCGACCACTCGGCATGATTGCGAAGGAACGTCGCGCCCAGGTGCTCAATGGTATGGCACTCGGCGGTGTTCATGACCGGCTCCTTGTTGGGCGTGGTCAGGCGCAGGTCAAACGTGGTGACGGCAGCACCGGTCGCCGGATCGCGGTCGATGCGGCTCACATACACGCCGGGCTCAAGCAGCAGATGGTCAACGGAAAAACTCGCGATGCGCTCCATGGCAGATCCTCTCGGTAGTCAATTTGGGACGGGCTCTTTTAGCTGGTTCGAATGGTCACACCAATCATACCAGTCAAAAAAGCCCCGGCCCAAAAAGACAACTTAGCCAAGGACACGGGCCATACGTGTCTTGAACTCGGACAGGAAGCGCGGAGCATCCACGGTCAGTGCCACAAGCGCGCTCTTGTCCGGATCGGACAGGCGACGCTCATCGCAGATGGTGCGACCGCGGTACTCGCCCAGCAGATCAACACGCAGGTTGCAGCCGAGCGCACCTACGAGCGTGGGGTCGATCGCCACGGCAACGGCCAGCGGATCGTGCAGCGCACAACCACCCAGGTAGGGTGCGTTCATCTCGTACGAGCCAATGTAGTGCTCGACCATGCTCGCAAATGCGCAGCCCGCCATAGTGCCCGAGCCCGTCCAGCCGGCAATGTCGCGGCGTGTGAGCACCACGCGATGCGTCACGTCCAGACCCACCATGGTGAGCTTACGGCCCGAGCGCAGCACCGCGTCGGCTGCCTCGGGGTCGCTCGCCATATTGGCCTCGGCGCCCGCGCTCACGTTGCCGGGCACGGTAAGAGCGCCGCCCATCACGACCACGCGGCCGATGGACATCATCGCCGCCGCATCGCGCTCCAGGGCGAGCGCCAGGTTGGAGAGCGGGCCAGTCGCTACGTAGACCAGATCGGGACCATAGGTGCGCGCGGCATCGATCAGATAATCGACCGCAGCGTTGCCGTCGGCCGAGGTCGCCCCCACCGGCTCGTAGGGCGACGCGGGCACGCTCGCGCCGCCGATGCCGTTCTTGCCGTGAATGAGCGCGGTGGACGCCGGCGGCGTATAGGGCTCAGTCGCCTGCAGAGGACGGTCGGCACCCAGGTACACCGGAACCTCGGGGCGACCCAGCAGATCGAGCACCGCCAGGCAATTGTGCGCCGATTGCTCGACGCGCACGTTACCAAAGCACGTGGTGATGCCCACGAGCTCCACCTCGGGGCTCGCGATGGCATAGGCCAGCGCCATCGCATCGTCAACACCCATATCCAGATCAAGGATCAGCTTCTTGATTGCCATTGTTCTACTCCGCTTCTCCGTCTTTATCGTTTAACCAAACCAATGTTCAACTTCGGCGCGCGTGGGAATCGATTGCTGAGCGCCCAGGCGCGACACCGTCACTGCCGAGGCGCGAGCACCCGCGGCCATGCACTCAAAGAGCTGCAAGCCCTCTAGGCGAGCCGCCGCCAACGCGCCGATAAACGTATCGCCGGCGGCCGTGGTATCGACTACCGTACTCGAAAGTGCCGGCATGCGCAGCAGCTCACCGCCATCGCCGAGCGTAACCGAGCCGGCACCGCCCAACGTGATGACCGCAGCTCCGGCACCCTTGTCGAGCAGCGCATTGAGCGCGGTGACGCAACTCGCGTCATCCGTGGGCAGAATGCCCGTCAGCACCTGGCACTCGGTCTCGTTGGGGCAGACCAAGTCGACCGCAGGCCAGACCTCCGCAGGCAGCTCGCAGGCGGGCGCTGGATTAAAGACCGTATAGAACCCCAGCTCGTGAGCGCAAACAAGCGCCTCGGCCGTCGCTGCAAGGTCACATTCGCCCTGGGCGATAAAGACGCTTCCGGCAGCCGGGGCAATCTCGCTGGCGTCGCCGTCGAGCTCATGAGCCACCAGACGCCTCAGCGCGCAGGCAACGTCCGCGCCCGCAAGCGCATGGTTGGCGCCCGGTGACAGTACGATGCGGTTGTCGCCCTCGCAGCGAATGATGGTCGCCGTTCCCGTCTCCACGTCATCGCGATGCACTACAAAGTCACAGTCCACGCCGGCGTCTTGGAGCCCCACCACGAGCGACGCGCCGAACGCGTCGCGACCGACCGCGCCGATCATGTGCGTGCACGCGCCCATACGCGCGGCAGCTACGGCCTGATTGGCGCCCTTGCCGCCGGCGTTGGTGATAAACCCGCTGCCGCCGACGGTCTCGCCCGCGCGCGGTATGCGCTCGCACGCCACCGAAAGGTCCATGTTCATGCTGCCGAACACCGCAACGATGCCGCGATCTGCCATGGAAACCTCCTCATCTGCGGGCTTTGCACCCACCGTCGACCGTCGATTGCGCGCCTTCGCACCTCTATAACTTTAGTTCACTTTGATGTGAACGCACCCTTGAGGTTGCGCCAGCAGCAAGCATTCACAGGAGCAGGCAGCTACAATGAATACGTGCTGATTATTCTCGTCATTGGATGATGTTTTATGGAACAATTCTCGCAATCGGGCTCGCGCGGTCGACGCCGCACGGGCAACGAGCCGGCGCCGCACGAACGCGTGAAGAGCGAACGCCGTGCCAACGAGCCGCGACGCACCACGAGTCCCCATCGCGCTTCTGCCAACAACGCGGGCCGCGCCAACACTCCCGCCGCGGAGCAGACGCCTGCTCGCCCCAAGTCCCGCTACATCCCTGCCCTTGACGGCCTGCGCACGCTTGCCGTCGTCGCGGTGGTGCTCTATCACCTCAACCTCACGTGGGCGCAGGGCGGTCTGCTCGGCGTCACGATCTTCTTTGTGCTTTCGGGCTATCTGATCACACGCCTGCTACTCAACGAAGTCGCTAAGACCGGCCGTATCGACCTCAAGAGCTTCTGGATCCGCCGCATCCGTCGCCTGGTCCCCGCCGTGGTGACCGTCGTGGTGGTGACCTGTGCGCTGTGCACCGTCTTCAACCACGTGATGCTCACCAAGATGCGCCCCGATATCCTGCCGTCGCTGCTGTTCTTCAACAACTGGTGGCAGATTGCCCAAAACGTCTCGTACTTCAATGCTCTGGGCGACCCCTCGCCGCTCACGCATTTTTGGTCGCTTGCCATCGAGGAACAGTTCTACCTGATTTGGCCGCCACTGCTGTTTGCCATGGTATCCATGCATGTGAGCAAACCCAACACGCGCCGCGTGGTTCTGGGCCTTGCCGCGGTATCTGCCCTCGCCATGATGGCGCTTTACAACCCTGCCGCCGACCCCAGCCGCGTGTACTACGGCACCGACACCCGCGTGTTCTCGCTGCTGCTGGGTGCCTGGATGGCCTTTATCCCCAATCGCGACCTGGCGCCGGTGCGTCTCGCTCGTCGTTTGGGGCTCAATCGCCTGGTCGGGGCCGCTAAGCACGGCAAGAACGCCGAGGGCAAGCCTGGCGAGAAGGCCGACGAAGCAGCCGAGACCGCCCCGGCACAGCCGAGCGCCCTCGTGCGTTTTTGGTCCTCGCCCGCATCCATCGATGTGTTGGGCGTCGTGGGTCTGGTTGGCCTTGCCGCCATGCTCGCGCTCACCAACGGCTACACCGCCTTCCAGTATCGCGGAGGCACGCTGTTATGCTCCATCCTCACGCTCATGGTCATCGCGGCCTGCGTGCAGCCCCAGGGAATGGTTGCCCGCGCGCTGTCCGCCGAGCCGCTCGTGTGGGTTGGCAAGCGCTCGTACAGTATCTACCTGTGGCACTATCCGCTGCTGCTGCTTATGAACCCGGTCGCCAACATCAACGATACGCCCTGGTGGCAGTACATCTTGCAGGTACTTGTGGTGGTCGCCGTAGCCGAATGCTCATATCGCTTTATCGAGACGCCGTTTAGAAAGGGCGCCTTTGGGCGCACCGTATCCGAGTTCCGCGACGGCACCGCCACGCCCGCCAACTGGGTGCGCGCGCACGTCCCTGCCTGCGCAGCCTGCGCTGTCGTGTTGGTCGTTGCACTGGGCGGCCTGATCTTTGTGCCCGAGACGTCTGCGCTGAGCGGCGAGGGCGCCGAAGTTCTGAACAAGGAAGCCAAGAACGCCGCACCCACCGACCAGCAGGCGGCCGACGACACCGACAAGGACAACGACGGCTTCCCCGACGGCTCCTACGACCTGTTGATGATCGGTGACTCCGTGTCGCTGCGCGCCGTTGATTCCTTTGACGGCGTGTTCCCGCACAGCCATATCGATGCCGAAAAGGGCCGCCAGTTCGATGCGGGCCGTTCGACATTTGAGGGCTATCTTCAACAGAACCTTGCCGGCAAGATCGTGGTCTTTGCGCTGGGCACCAACGGCTTGGTAACCGACGACCAAATCGACGCCATCATGGCCGATGCAGGAGATAAGCGTATTGTGGTGTTTGTGAACACGCGCAGCCCGCAGCCGTGGGTTGGCTCTACCAACCAGGCCATCGCCAACGCCGCTACGCGCTACAAGAACGTACGCGTTATCGACTGGTACGGATACAGTGCCAACCGCAACGACCTGTTCGATGGCGATGGCACGCATCTATCGACCACTGGCGTGACTGAGTACCTCAACTTGATCCACGATGCCGTCAAGAAGGACCTGCCCGTACACCCCGAGGATCACGTCAACGATCCGCAGCCGGCAGCCGTCAAGTCTGCCACCGACGCACTCGTCAATGCGCTCGCTCTCAAGCCGCACAAGCTGGGCACCGACAAGTAACCCGCAGCAAACAACCCAAAATCACTCTTTTCGAGCCGGCCCCAAGAGGTCGCGGGCAAAAAAACGGGCCGCAGCCCATGGCGACGGCCCGTTTGGAGTCCAAAAGAGGCGTTAAGCGCTGTAGCCCATCGCTTGCAGCACAAACATGACGACCGTGAGCGCCGTAATCACGCCGATAGTCGCCCAAGTGAGCACGTTCCACACGCGGCCGTTGCGGTTGGCGCCCATAATGTGACGGTCGGCGGCGATAACCACCTGGAACACCAGAACCACGGGCAGTAGCACGCCATTGATGACCTGCGAGGTCATCATAATCTGGAACAGATCGACGCCGGGCATAAGCACCAGCACGGCAGAGATACCGATGATGGCCGTAATGATGCCGCGATAGACCGGGGCCTCGTCCCAGCTGCGGTCGGCACCGCGCTCCCAGCCAAATGCCTCGCAGATAGCGCTCGACGTAACGCCCGGCAGCACGCAGGCAGCCAAGAAGCTCGCCGCGACCAGGCCCGAGGCAAACAGTACCGTGGACCACTGACCCGCAATAGGCTCCAGCGCGCGGGCAGCATCGGCAGCATCGCTAATCTGAATGCCCGCCGGGAACAACACCGTACCGGTCGTGATGATAATAAAGCCGGCAATGACATCGGCAGCAAGCGAGCCGCTCACGGTATCGATGCGCTGCAGCACGATATCGTCCTCGCCCGCGTTCTTATCGACCACGTTGTTCTGCGCCAAGAAAATCATCCACGGCGCGATGGTGGTACCGATCGTCGCGACCACGAGCGACACGTAGCTGGGGTCATTTTGAATGTTAGGCACGACCAGGTCGACCGCGACCTCACCCCAGTTGGGGCCAGCCATAAACGCGGCGACAATATAGGTCACGAACACGCAGCTCACCAGCAGCAGAATCTTCTCGATGCGCTGGAAACTACCCGACATGGTAAGCATCCACACCAGCAGCGCCACCAACGGCACCGAAATGCTCGCCGGCACGCCAAAGAGAGCAAGGCCGCTGGCGATGCCCGCAAACTCCGAAATGGTAACAGCCGTGTTGGCGATCAACAGCGCCGCCATAGCAAGTACACTCTTGCGCACGCCAAAGCGCTCACGAATGAGCGATGCCAGGCCCTTGCCCGTGACGCAGCCGCAGCGTGCCGCGGTCTCCTGCGTCACGATGAGCAGCACAGTCATGACGGGAAGCATCCAGAGCATCTTGTAGCCATAGCTGGCGCCCGCGCTGGAATACGTTGCAATGCCGCCGGCGTCATTGCCCGAAAGCGCCGCCAGCAGACCGGGACCCATAGCGCCAAAGATGGCCGCGATGGTCAACTTTTGCTTGGTGCCCGACTTTTGCTTGGTATTTTGCACGCGACCACCTAACCCATGACCGACATGGTGAGCAGCACCGCAGCGGCGCAGTACGCTACGCACGAGATCATGACGGCAATAACGTTCATGGCGGTGCCCGACGTGTTGAGGTCATGCTCGTCACGCCAGAACAGCACCATCAGGTAAATCACGGCGCTCATGTTGCCAACCAGGCAAATGATGGCAGCGATATTAAAGGACCCGGTAAAGAGTTGCTCCTCAAACATGGGCGCATCGGGGAACGCGGCGGTGCGCACCAGCTGGGCGCACAGGTAGGTCACGAGCGAAAGGATCAGGCCCATACCCGTGCTCTGGAAGAAGAATCCCAGGTACGGTTTGGGCTCGTCGTCGTGGCCGTCGTACTCGAGGAAGTAGTTCTTGACGAACGACACCATGCGCGAGGCCGCCAGCAGCACGAGCGGCATGGCGCACATGGGGAACACCACCAGATGCGCGGAGCCGAGCGCCGTTCCCAGCACGGTCGCCATGATGCACGACGCGATGCCCCATACAACAACCCAGTACTGGCGATGCACGAACCAGCTGAGCACGTTCGTCGAGTCGTCCGACGCGCTATCGCCCGAGCCGACACCGGCGATCTGCAGGTCCTCCTGATGCTCCTCGGCGATAACGTCCATGGCGTCGTCGAAGGTCACGATACCCAGGATATGACGGTTCTCGTCGCAGACAGGGATGGCAACCAGGTCGTACTTGGTCATCTCGTCCGTCACGTCTTCCTGGTCCTCGTCGGGCGACACGTAGACCAGGTCGCGATAGGCCAGCTGACCCAGCGTGGCGTCGCGGTCGGCTACGATCAGCGTGCGCAGCGAAAGCACGCCGGTCAGCATGCCGCTCGGATCCTCGGTATAGACGTAATAGACACTCTCGAAGTCCTCATCGAGTTTGCGAATCGCCTCGATGGCATCGCCGACCGTCGCCGTGGCGGGCAGCGAGACAAACTCCGAGGTCATGATGCGGCCGGCGGTGTTGTCCTCATAGCCCAGCAGGTTACGAATCGCCTTCTCCTCCTTGACGCCCATCAGGCGCAGGAGCTTCTCGGCCTTCTCGTAATCGAGCTCGTCGATCAGGTCGGCGGCGTCGTCCGGGTCCATCATGGCCAGCATCGACGATGCGTCCGTATCGGACAGGCCCTCGAGCATCTCGGTCATGAGCTCGTCATCATCGAACTCCGAGATGGCCTCGGCGGCCTGGGCGGTGTCGAGCTGCGCGAACACCTGCGCACGCAGGCGCGGGTCGAGCTGCTCGATGATGTCGGCAATGTCGGCAGGGTGCAGCTCGCCAAGCGTCTTGTGCGACACCGAGAGCTGGATGTTCTTAGTCGAGCGATCGAGCAGGTCCATGTAAGACCAGGCGATAATGTCCTCGCTGAGCGGCTTGCCCAGGTGCTTCATAAAGCCCTCGACGACATGCTCGAGTGTGGGGCTGATCGCGCGCAGCAGACCGCGGGCGCCAACTTCGGCACCCAGTAGGCGCAGCTGATTTTCGCCCGACATGGAAAACTTGATGTCGTTTACGCGCACGACCTTCATGCCCTGCGTGTCGACAATTTGCTTGTTAAGCACGTCGCGGGCGAGTAAGAGTTCGGTCGGCTGCAGGTACGAAAAACGGATTTCGGTGGCCGACGTCTTAAGGTGTACACCCGTCTCGTCGATACGGTCGACCCATTTGCGCCAGCTGATCATAAACGGCGTCTTGCCGGGTCCGCGGAACGCGAGCGACGTCACGTGCGGAAAAACTTCGCCGGTAGCAATACCAAAATCGTTGACCACGCCGAGCTTTTCGCCGTCGACGTCCAAGACCGGCAATTTGAGCATCTCACTCAGATAATTCAATGGTGCTCCCCATCATTATTCCTCCGAACGCGGCCGCGCGTGCGGCGTCCGGGGGCTTCTGGATATGTATACGCATGCGCGGGCGGCACGCCGCTCGACGCTTACACCCCGTGCATGCGCAAAAAGCACCTGCATGGGGTCATCGACTGTATGGTCGAGGTTTGGATTTCACCTGTAACCTTTCTCTTGACCCTCATTAACCGCAGTAACTATAGCATCAGCATCGCCCTGCGGCATCGAATTTATGCGCTGCACATTGCAGGCATACCAAACGCTGGCGTATCCGTGACATAGCCATTGGGGACGTTCTTAAACGACTACCCAATGACTACTCTGTGGTGTCGTCGTCCTCGACAAGTTGGGGGAACACGGCGTCCTTGGGCATGGTGACCTTCGTCAGCGAGGTGAGCTTTTTGCTCAGCGACGTGTCCGTCTTGACCAGGTCGCTGAGCGTCACGATCTTGTAGCCGTCGGCAATGAGGCCGTCGATAATCTGCGGCAGCGCCTCGAGTGTCTGCTCGGCGCATTCGTCTCTATCGGTGAGCAGCACGATATTGCCCGGCGTCACCGAATCGAGCACCGTCGAGACTTGCTCGTCGGCACCGTTGAGCAGCCAGTCGCCCGAGTCAATATTCCACGAGACCACGGCGGAGACCAGGTCCATCGCATCAATCCAGTTTTGCTCGTCAAAGGCAGCGTAGGGAGCACGCAGTAGCATCGTCTTCACGCCGGTCGCCGACTTAATCGCATCGGTGCCTTTCGTGATCTGTTCGCGTACCGCCTCACGGTCCTGATCCTTGAGCGAATCGTCGCTGTAGCTGTTGGATCCGATCTCGCACCCGGCATCGACAATCGCCTTGGCCGTGGCAGGCGAGGCCTCGGCCGCATCGCCCGAAAGGAAGAACGTCGCGGTGACGCCCTTTTCCTTGAGCACCTGCAAGATCTGTTTGGTGGCGCCGCTCGGACCCTCGTCAAACGTCAGCGCCACGTACTTTTTGTTGCCCTTGGGCGCCACGCTGGCGCACGCAACAACGCAATCGGTGGCGGGCACAACCTCGCCGCGGTCTTGCGTCTTGCCCGACTGCTCACCAACCCACACCTCGGAGCGGCCCTGGACACCCCACGTCTGCACATACTCGATAGCGCCCGTGCCTTCGACCTTGAGCTTGGGCTCGATAACCGTAGCCTGAACCTCGTGCTTCTCGTAGATGTTACGGCCATCCTTGACCGTCACCTTCTCGCCGCCCTCAAGTTCGCGGCCATCCCATTTGCCCTGCTTCACGCGCTTACCGTCGACCTTCACCGACAGCTTTTCGCCACCATGGCGCTTGAGCACGCTGTCATCGACGGCCAGCAGGTCGCCTGCGTCGTAGGTGTCAGTCAAATCCTGTTCGTCGATGAGATTCTGCAGCGTAGAGCCCACGCGCACCGCGGTCTTCTGGCCGTTGAGCTCCACGTCCACGCCGCGGTTGACGTAGCCCACGACGGCAGCGATAAACAGCACGAGTGCGCAACCCACGGCGATGAGCGCATAGGGCAGGCGAGACGAACGACGGGGTGTGCGGCTGTTGCCGATGCGAGCGCTGCGGTCGCTAAAGCCGCGGCTATGGTTGAGATACATCGCGCCGGGCTTACGGTGACGCTTGCGCTGACCGCTGGGCAGCTGCCCCAGGTCGCGGCGCGCCGTCGGACGCGTACCCGAACGCCCGTTTAAGTTGGATCCGTTTTGGCGCATGTGCCCTCCCCCATAAACACAGCAAGCCGGAGCAACAGGTCTCCGGCTTGCCTCCCATCATTTGGTACGTCGCTATTTTGTAGCTTTTGACGAGCCTCCGCTCGCCTTTTGGTATTCGTCCTTAAAGGCCTTGAACATGCCGCGCGTCTTGCCGAGCTGCTTGCCCAGTGCGCGACTGCCCTTGTCCACGGCAACCGATCCCTTGTCATCGAGCACCTTGGCGCCCTTCTTGACCTTATCGCCCACCACGACGCTTGCCTCGGCAGCCTTTGCGGCGGCGCCGCCCGAATACCCGAGCGACTTGGCCTCGTCCGAGACGACCATCGCGCCGTTCTCGTAGCCGCGCAGCATCGTCGGCGGCACCTGCGTGTCACCAACCAAAACACTCGAAGCAGCACCGGCGGTCACATAGAATGCCTGCACGATGCCCGAGCGTGGCTTGAACTCAACGTCCGAGCAATAGCCCACGACGTCGCCCGATTCCGTGCGCACGTCCATACCGACCCAGATGATGCAATCGTCCAGGTTGATGTCGAGGCGCTTGGCGGCGGCGGCATCGTACGTGTCCTTGACGTCATCGACCGCAATGGCGCCCTCGTAGACACCAATGGCGTCGAGCGCCACGAATCGGTCGGGACGCTCGATCATGCCCGCGATATCGGACTGGCGGACCATAAAGCCGACCACGCGCGTACCGCCCGGGGTAAAGACCGGAAAGTGAATCTTTCCGAGCTTTTTAGGGCTGCGCGGCGTGCCATCCTTTTTGGTGCGCTTGTCCTCGGTAGGCTTGCGATAGATCTTGGCGCCGACAAAATCCCCGGCGCGCATTATGCCTCGGTCGAGGGCTCCGCAGCCTCGGTATCAGCCTCGACGGTGTTCTCGACCACGACGTCGGCGGCAGGCGTCACGTTGCCGCCCGAAATGGCGTCGTTGAGCTGCTCGCGCAGCTGGTCCATGCGCTCGCGGGCCAGGTCGACCTTGGCGCGCAGGTCATCGGTCTTGGCGTCGACCATCGGGCCAAAGTCATTCACCGCAGCACGGGCCTCCTCGGCGCTGTGCTCGTAGGTGTCGCGCATATTGTCCCAGGCGTCGTTGGCGATATCGGCAGCCATGGCGCGGGTCTCGGCGCCCGAACGCGGGGCCAGAGCAACGCCGACAATAGCGCCGGCAGCGGCACCAAAAAGTGCGCCGGAGACAAAGCTGAAAGTCTTACCCATGATCATTCCTCTCCTGCGGGCACGTCGGTGCCCACCGTTTGAATGCTGTCCATTATACCCGCAGCGCATCACTTGCCGCTCCGCTCATCTGCGTACGGCAAAGGCGCAGGTACGTGATGGTGATAAACGCGTAGGCCTACTCCTGGGGCATAGCCGGCATGGCCACCGTGGCACCCGGGTCCTCGCCGGCGCCGTCCACGAGCGGCAAGCCGCCCTCATGCGCAGGTCCTGTCGGAACCGTCGCCGCACCGCCAAAGACGGCAGCGGAGGCCTCGTGGTTCTCGGCAACCGCACCCTCGGTATCAATCGCCACCTGGGGCTCGTCGTCAAAGTTGGGGACGCCCTGGGGCTCGGTGGGAACGGGCTCGGCGGTCGCATCGGCAACGGGCTCGGCGTCGACCGGCACATCGCCCTCGTCAGCGCCCTCGTCCTCGGCAGCATCTTCGCCGTTCGCAGCGGCGACGGCCTCGTGAGGATCCTTGCCCTCGGCCTCGGCGCGCATGCCCAGCACCAGGTTGCGCAGGCCCGCGACCGTGCCCTTCACGTCGGGGGCAAGCTGGTCGGCGTGCAGGTACGCCCAGTCCATCATAAAGGTGGCCGAAGACAGCGCACCGATGGCCAGCGCGTCGTCGGGACACGAAAGCTCAACCTCAAAAACGCGCTCGTCGTGCTCGCTTACGCGCGTGCGGCCGCACGAGATGCTACCGGCAAGACCGGTCTCGTTCATGAGCTCGACCGTCACATGCTCAAGCAGATGGCAAAGCTCGGTCTGGCCCATGCAGTCCTGGAACTCGCGGCCGGAATCACCCAGGCACAGGTGCTTGGCAATCGCCGGCACCAGGTAATACACGCGCGCCGTAGCCTCGATATCCTCCGAGGTCATGAGCGGCATGCCGGGGTTCACCAGCACGTGCGCGCAGATCTTGTCCTCGCTGACGGTGACCTTAAGGATGTTGAACAGGCCTGCCATAACTCTCCCCTACTCTTCCTTGTCCTACTCGTCGCCGTCGTGCGGATTCGCGGAACCCGCACCCGACGTCGTCGGCTCGTCTACCGAAGACTCGGAATCCTTCTTATCGGTTTCGGCCGGAGCGATCACGCGAATGAGCGAGATGCGCTGGCCACGCATCGACTGCACTTTAAACTTGTACCCCGCAACCTCAAACACCTCTCCGATGTCGGGCACCGAGTCGCAAAGCTCCAAAATCCAGCCGGCGATGGTCTCATAATCATCGCTTTCCTCAAGCGGCCAACCAAGCTCAATCGCGTCATCGCACGAAAAACGCCCATCAACGAGCCACTCGCGGCGCGAAAGGCGCGTGAGATACTTGTTGTCGGGGTCGAACTCGTCCTCGATCTCGCCGACGATCTCCTCGACGATGTCCTCGATGGTGATGATGCCGGCCGTGCCGCCGTACTCGTCCACAACCACCACGATCTGGTCGTGCGAGGTCTGCATCTCGGACAGCAGCGGCAGGATATCCTTGGTGTCGGGCACAAAGGTGGCGTCGCGCAAAAAGCCGGCGATGGGCTGGTCACCCTTGCCGTCGAGCGCGGGTTGGATCAGGTCCTTGATGTGCGCGATGCCGGCGACGTTGTCGGGATCCTCGTGATAGACGGGGATGCGGCTGAAGCCGGTCTGGCGCATGGTGGACAGCACGTCGGCGACCGTCTCGTCGTCCTCGCACATGGTGGTGTCCACGCGCGGCACCATGACCTCGCGGGCAACGGTGTCGCCTAGGTCGAAGATCTCGTGGATCATGCGCTTTTCCTCGTCGAGCAGGTCGTCCTGCTCCGAGACCATGTACTTGATCTCTTCTTCCGAGACGTTTTGGCGGTCGTCGGCGCTCTTGATGCGTAGGATGCGGGCCAGGCCATCGGAGCAGGCGCCGGTCAGCCACACGAGCGGACGGGCGATCTTTTGGAAAAACGACAACGGTCCCACGACCTGCTTGGATACGCCCTCGGCATTGGCCAGACCAATGCGCTTGGGCACAAGCTCGCCAATCACGATGGACACGAAGGCGACCGCGACGGTGATGATGACCGGCGCCAGGCCGCGCGCGATGGCGGAGAGCGGCGCGATGCCAAAGCTCATGAGCCACGTGGCGAGTGGGTCGGACAGACTCGTCGAGGCGACGGCGGACGAGGCGAAGCCCACGAGTGTGATGGCGACCTGGATGGTGGCGAGCAGCTGGTCGGAGTCGGCAGCCAGCTTAATGGCACGCTCGGCGCGCTTGTCGCCTTCCTCGGCCTCATGCTCCAGCACGGCGCGCTTGGCCGTGGTGAGCGCCATCTCGGACATAGAGAAGTAGCCGTTGATGAGGGTCAAAACGAGGGTGGTGATAAGGGAGATGGTTATGTCCATCGGGAGTTTCTCGAACCTCCAAGATTCGGGACGTCGGATTAAAACGTTGGTGGCGGATACGGCAATTGCACTGGCGACCGAGCGGGGGCACGGGCGCTGGCGTGGTCGCTAGATTACGAAGAGGATCACCGCCATGAACTGGAAGATGCTGCCGGCGAGCACCCACAGGTGAAACACGCTGTGCAGATAGCGCACGTTTTTGGCGATATAGAACGGCACGCCCGCGGTGTAGCACACGCCGCCGACGGCGAGCAGGGCAAGTGCCACGGGGTTGAGCAGCGCCACAAGTTCGGGCAGCTTAAAGACAACGAGCCAGCCCATCAGCAGATAGACCAGGCCGCTTACCCAATGCGGCTGGCGCTCGCGCAGGAAGCACTCGAGGGCGATGCCGATGATGGCGATGGCCCATACGGCAAAGAACAGCACAGCGCCGCCGTCGTTTGCGAGCGTGATGAGGCAAAACGGCGTATAGCTGCCGGCTATGAGCAGGTAGATGCAGCTGTGATCGATGATGCGAAACACGCGCTTGGCGCGCGCGGGCTGAATCGCGTGGTAGAGCGTGGAGGCTAGGTATTCGAGGATAATGCTGACGCCATAGACAATTGCCGCGGCCATGTGGGCCGGGCCTCCGCCGCGCAGGGCGGCGAATACGATCAGGAGCACCAGGCCCGCGATACCCAACAGGCAGCCGACACCATGGGTGACGGAGTTCATGATCTCCTCACCCACCGTGTAGTGTGGAACGGCCGCGGTCTTGGGTCGCGGCTTAGAACTGTCGCTCGAATCGGACATGCCGGTTACATCCTCCAACGTAAAGAGTTCTCAACACTATATCAAAGCGTCTAGGTACGTGCGAAATTTGCACCATACGTGACCTTTCGTTTACCCATTCTTTGCCTGTTGACGCATCAACGGCGAACGTCCATAATGCGCTTGCATTAAATGTTGATGTATTAACATCTTATAGGAAAGCTTCTCATGTCTCAAAACGCACGTTCCCATCGAAAGCTCAAGATAGCCGGCGTCGTTACGCTGGTGCTCGTTGTCGCGCTGCTGGGGTTTGCCGGCAACTTTTTGTTTGACTTTGCCCTGAACCCCCAAGCGCCGTACACCATGAAGATGATGCAGGATGGCAAGGACGCCGAAAAGGGCGAGCAGATGGACGCCGAGGAGGGCGAGGCACGGGCGTGGTTTAAGGAAAACCGCGAGAGCAGCAGCCTCACCGCGAACGACGGGACCGAGCTTGCCGCCTGGTATTTTGCTGCGTCGGAGAGCACGCACGACTACGCCGTCTGCCTGCATGGATATACCAACGAGCCCATCGGTATGGCCCGATACGTCAAGCGATTCCACGACCGCGGCATGAACGTACTCGCACCCGCCGCACGCGCCCACGAGCGCTCCGGCGGCGACTATATCGGCATGGGCTGGCCCGAGCGCCTCGACATCGTCGCATGGATCGAGCGAATCGTTCAGGCTGACCCCAAGGCGCGCATCCTGGTCTTTGGCGAATCCATGGGTGCGGCAACCGCCATGAACGTCGCGGGGGAACCTCTGCCCGCAAACGTGAAATGCATTATCGAGGACTGCGGTTATACGAGTGTTTGGGACGAGTTTTCTCTGCAGCTCAAGAACGTGTTCGGCTTGCCCAGCTTTCCCTTGCTCGATGTAGCAAACTTGGTATGCAACGTGCGCGCGGGCTACGACTTTCATAAGGCGAGCAGCGTGGAGCAACTCAAACACGCGACGGTTCCCATGCTGTTTATCCACGGCGACCAGGACACTTTTGTGCCGTACGATATGCTCGACCAAAACTACGACGCGTGCGCCAGCAAGGTCAAGCAAAAGCTCACCATCCATGGCGCCACCCACGCCAAGAGCGCGCAGGTCGACCCCGAACTCTACTGGAACACGGTCGACAACTTCCTCGACGAGTATTTTTAGGCAAAAAGCAACGTCTGGGGTTTTGTTGCCAAAAAACGGTTTGTGGTCGGCGGGATTCGATTTTTCGCCGCACTTCCAAAAAGCCGCCCGTGAGCGCTGTGCTCACGGGCGGCTTTTGCTCAACTAACGCTACAAAGGCGCTTATTTTGTCCAATAGCTAGGCGCTACTTGACCTCGATGAGCTCATACTCGCTCGTGCCCAGGCCAATCTTCTCGGCGTGCGCGATGCACACGCGCCAGTCGGTGTCGGGATGCGTGA
Source organism: uncultured Collinsella sp. (assembly GCA_958403205.1). Lineage (GTDB taxonomy): Bacteria > Actinomycetota > Coriobacteriia > Coriobacteriales > Coriobacteriaceae > Collinsella. The sequence goes on from CATXWM010000024.1 coordinate 30,788, forward strand.
TGCAGAAGGGATCCTTGGCCTGCTCGCCCTCCAGATGCTCGTGGTTGTGCTCCATCTTGGCCGCGCTATCGGTGAGCTCGGTGTTGGGCAGCGGCTCGGATGCCATGACGGCATCGGCGCAGGCCTGGTCAATGGCGACCGGGTCGAAGCTCGCGAACATGCCGATATCGTTGACGATAGGCGTGTCGTTTTCGGGATGGCAATCGCAGTTGGGGCTGATATCCATAGCCAGCGAAATGTGGAAGCTGGGACGATCCTGGACAACGGCCTTGGTGTACTCGGCGATCTTACAGTTGAGCACGTCGGCCGCGGCTTCATAGCCGGGCTTGATGGCGTCCTGGTTGCACACGCCGATGCAGCGGCCGCAGCCCACGCAGCGATCGTGGTCGATAGCGGCCACGTGCACCGTGCGAGTAGCGCCGCCGGCAAGCTCGCGCTCGCGGGTGCCATCGAACGAGATAGCGTTGTGCGCGCAGATCTTTTCGCAGGCATGGCAGCCAACGCAGTGCTCGGTCGCGACGTTCGGCTTGCCGGCGGCATGCTGCTCCATCTTGCCGGCACGGCTGCCGCCTCCCATGCCCAGGTTCTTCATGGCGCCGCCAAAACCGGCCTGCTCATGACCCTTAAAGTGGGTGAGGCTAATCACGATATCGGCGTCCATGAGCGCCTGACCGATCTTGGCCTCGTGCACATACTCGCCGCTCTCAACCGGGACGAGCGCCTCGTCGGTGCCCTTGAGGCCGTCGGCGATGATGATCTGGCAACCCGTGGCATACGGGGTAAAGCCGTTCTGGTAGGCGGTATCAATGTGCTCGAGCGCGTTTTTGCGGCTACCGACGTAGAGCGTGTTGCAGTCGGTGAGGAAGGGCTTGCCGCCCAGCTCCTTGACGACATCCGCGACGGCGCGGGCGTAGTTGGGGCGCAAAAAGCTCAGGTTGCCCAGCTCGCCAAAGTGAATCTTGATAGCGACGAACTTGTTCTCAAAGTCGATCTGATCAATTCCGGCGTGACGGATGAGGCGCTTGAGTTTGTCGAGCTGGCTCTCGCGAGCATGCGTGCGCAGGTTGGTGAAGTACACCTTAGCGGGTGCTGCGGGTGCAGTTGCGGTCATAGATATATCCCCTCGGTCTATATGGTGTTACAGACATAGAGGATGGTACCAGTTAAAGCAGAGTTAAAGTCAAGTGTTAGCGTCGGATTATTTTAGCCAAATATAGTCGGCCGAGATTGACCAATCCC
>CATXWM010000025.1 GCA_958403205.1 uncultured Collinsella sp.
GGTGCGGGAACGGCCTATTTGCTCAATGTGTTCGGCTGAGATCGGAAATCAACCCCAGTATCTGGGGCGGGATGCGATAGTACTGAAAAGCCGTGGGTCCGCAGGCAAGAAATGACATAGCGATCCGATCGTTTGAGCGTAGTTTGGGCTAGAAAAGCTATCGGTTTCGGAAGTGCGGGGAAAAAGACAAACAGGCAAAGCACAAGCGGTATTTGGGCCAACTTTATCAGGGGTTTTGTTGAAATAAAAGGGCTTGTACTCGGAGGTAAGCAATTTTTCCCCGCACTTCCGAAAACCAGGTCGATCTGACTCTTGCTAAAACGATTTAGCAGTGTCGGTTAAGGTGTGGGTTTGCCACCGGGCGAACACTTTTAGCGCTTGGGACTTTATTTTATGGGCCTCGAAGGGTGGATTTCGCACTTTTGGTAAAGAAATGAGTGCGTGTTTTGCTGTGCGCCGGCATTGGCACAGAAAAAGGGCCCGGAAGGCGAAGCCTTCCGGGCCCTTTGCAATGCAAGTGTGATTTAACGCACCTGAGCGACGTAAGCGACGTTGGTCGAGGAGACCTTGTCCTCGAGCTGGACGCTCATGCGGGGATCGCCAGCGGTGGCGACGGTCAGGTCGCCGGCCTCGACGTAGCCGAGCTCCTTAGCGGTCTCGATCGCCTTGACGATCGTGCCGTTGACGGTGCCCTGGGTAATCTCGGCCTGGTGCGGGATAACGCCCCAGTACATGATCATCTGCTGGACGGCCCACTCGTGGCGGGAGAACGCGCAGATCGGCATGTTGGGACGGAAGTGCGAGATCAGACGAGCGGTACGACCGGTGGTCGTCGGCACGGTGATGCACTTGGCGCCAACGGTGGTGGCCATGTTCACAGCGGACATACCCACAACGTTGTTGACAACGCGGGTGCCGTGAGCGTCAGCCGGAACCTCGAGCGGAGCGTGAGCCGGGAGGTACTTTTCGGTCTCGAGAGCAATGCTGGCCTGCATCTTAACGGCCTCGACCGGGTACTTACCGGCAGCGGACTCGCCAGAGAGCATAACGGCGTCGGTGCCGTCGTAGATGGCGTTAGCAACGTCGGCAACCTCGGCGCGCGTCGGGCGCGGGTTCTGCTGCATGGAGTCGAGCATCTGCGTAGCGGTGATAACGGGCTTGTAGGCCGCGTTGCACTTGGCGATAATCTCCTTCTGGATGTGGGGAACGAGCTCGGGCTTGATCTCGATGCCCAGGTCGCCACGGGCGACCATAATGCCGTCGGAAGCCTCGAGGATCTCGTCGAAGTTCTCGACGCCCAGGGCGCACTCGATCTTCGGGAAGATCGTCACGTGCTCGCCACCGTTCTCGCGGCAAAGCTTGCGGATGCCGCGGACGGACTCGCCGTCACGGATGAAGGAAGCGGCGATGTAGTCGATGTTCTCGGTCAGGCCAAAGAGGATGTCCTGACGATCGCGCTCGGTGATAGCGGGCAGCGAGATGTTGACGTTGGGCATGTTGACGCCCTTGCGCTCGCCGATCAGGCCGTCGTTCTTGACGACGCAGGTCATGTCCTGGCCGTCGACGGACTCGACCTCGAGGGCAACCAGGCCGTCATCGATCAGGATGAGGGAGCCCTTCTCGACCTCGGAGGGCAGAGCCAGGTAGTCGAGGGAGATGTGCTCAGCGGTGCCGTGGAAATCCTCGGTCGTGGGCTGAGCGGTGACGACGATCTTGTCGCCGGTCTTGACGGCAACCTTCTTGCCATCGACCAGAAGGCCGGTGCGGACCTCGGGGCCCTTGGTGTCGAGCAGGATGCCGACGGGCATACCGAGCTCCTTGGAAATACGACGGACGCGCTCGATGCGACCGTGGTGCTCGTCGTAGGAGCCGTGCGAGAAGTTAAAACGGGCGACGTTCATGCCCGCCTTGATCATCTCGCGGATGGTCTCGTCGCTATCGCAGGCGGGACCCATGGTGCATACAATCTTAGTGCGCTTGTACATTCAGACCTCCATCTGACATCGTCTTGCGCTGATAGATAAACCATAAGAAATAAAACTGAGTTGATTATAACGAAATGGCGACCGAATACCCCAAAAAATCGACCGTATGCCGAATTAGAAGTTCATTTTTTGCGGAAAAACGGTATATGCAAAAACTTTACCAACCGTTCTAACCGCTGCTATCTGGGCGATATTTCAGTTTGATGATGCGCCGAAGAAAAAACGTTTTATCAATGTTGAGCATCACACGGCCTGCACCGTTGCTTATGGACCATATTTCCAAATGGATTGTTTTGGCTAGACGCGTTGCTTTGGGGTACCATAGCTCCACTATCAACTGCCGCTCAGCACGGCAGCCTTGATGAGCCCTTGCCCTTCTCCTGGGAATTATGATCGGGCATCAATCTGCTGAGTGGCCCGAATCCCAGGAGGGGACTCTATATGCAAAAGGAATACCTGTCCGCCGCGGCGGAGGTGCTCAGCGACCAGGGTGTCGATGAGAACCTCGGCCTGAGCGACGACGAGGCGTCGTCGCGCCTCGCTAAGACAGGCCCTAACAAGCTCGAGGAAGCCGAGAAGACGCCGCTGTGGAAGCGTTTCTTTGAGCAGATGGCCGATCCCATGGTCATCATGCTGATCGTTGCCGCCGTCATCAGTGCGCTCACGGGCATGGTCAAGGGCGAGCCCGACTTTGCCGATGTCGTCATTATCATGTTCGTCGTTATCGTCAACTCGGTGCTGGGCGTGGTCCAGGAAGCCAAGAGCGAAGAAGCCCTCGAGGCCCTGCAGGAGATGAGCGCGGCGCAGTCCAAGGTACTGCGCGACGGCAAGCTCGTGCACCTGCCGAGCGCCGAGCTCGTGCCCGGTGACGTGATCATGCTCGAGGCGGGCGACTCCGTTCCGGCCGACTGCCGCGTCCTCGAGAGCGCCACGATGAAGATCGAAGAGGCCGCCCTTACCGGCGAGTCCGTGCCCGTCGAGAAGCATACCAACGTGATCGAGCTCGCCGCGGGCACCGATGACGTGCCGCTCGGCGACCGCAAGAACATGTGCTATATGGGTTCCACCGTTGTGTACGGCCGTGGTCGCGCCGTCGTGGTCGGCACCGGCATGAACACCGAGATGGGCAAGATTGCCGGCGCCCTGGCCGAGGCCAAGGAAGAGCTCACGCCGCTGCAGGTGAAGCTCGCCGAGCTCAGCCGCATCCTTACCATTATGGTTATCGTCATCTGCGTCGTCATCTTTGGCGTCGACATCATCCGTCACGGCGTGGGCAACGTCCTCACCGACCCGACTGCCCTGCTCGACACCTTTATGGTCGCCGTCTCGCTTGCCGTCGCCGCCATCCCCGAGGGCCTGGTCGCCGTCGTGACCATCGTGCTTTCGCTCGGCGTGACCAAGATGGCCAAGCGCCAGGCGATCATCCGCAAGCTTTCTGCCGTCGAGACCCTTGGCTGCACGCAGACCATCTGCTCCGACAAGACCGGCACCCTTACCCAGAACAAGATGACCGTCGTCAAGCACGAGCTCGCTGCGCCCAAGGAGAAGTTCCTGGCCGGTATGGCACTGTGCTCCGATGCCCAGTGGGACGAGGAGCTGGGCGAGGCCGTGGGCGAGCCGACTGAGTGCGCGCTCGTCAACGATGCCGGCAAGGCTGGTCTCACTGGCCTGACTGCCGAGCACCCGCGCGTGGGCGAGGCCCCGTTCGACTCGGGCCGCAAGATGATGTCCGTGGTCGTCGAGACCCTGGACGGCGAGTACGAGCAGTACACCAAGGGCGCGCCCGACGTGGTAATCGGCCTGTGCACCCACATCTACGAGGGCGATAGGGTCGTCCCCCTGACTGAGGAGCGCCGTGCCGAGCTCGTGGCCGCCAACAAGGCCATGGCCGACGAGGCCCTGCGCGTGCTGGCGCTGGCAAGCCGCACCTACACCGAGGTTCCGGCAGACTGCAGCCCCGCTGCGCTCGAGCACGACCTGGTCTTCTGCGGCCTGTCCGGCATGATTGACCCTGTCCGCCCCGAGGTCGCCGACGCCATCCGCGAGGCCCATGATGCCGGTATTCGCACCGTCATGATCACGGGCGACCATATCGACACCGCCGTGGCCATTGCCAAGCAGCTGGGAATCGTCACCGATCGCAGCCATGCCATCACCGGTGCCGATCTCGATCGCATGAGCGACGAGGAGCTCGACGCGCACATCGAGGACTACGGCGTGTACGCTCGCGTCCAGCCCGAGCACAAGACCCGCATCGTCGAGGCCTGGAAGTCGCGCGACCAGATCGTGGCCATGACGGGCGACGGCGTCAACGATGCCCCGTCCATCAAGCGCGCCGACATCGGCGTTGGCATGGGCATCACCGGTACCGACGTCACCAAGAACGTCGCCGACATGGTGCTTGCCGACGACAACTTCGCCACCATCATCGGCGCCTGCGAAGAGGGTCGCCGCATCTACGACAACATCCGTAAGGTCATCCAGTTCCTGCTTTCGGCTAACCTTGCCGAGGTGTTCTCGGTGTTTATCGCCACGCTCATCGGCTTCACCATCTTCCAGCCGGTGCAGCTGCTGTGGGTGAACCTGGTCACCGACTGCTTCCCCGCGCTCGCGCTGGGCATGGAGGATGCCGAGGGCGACATCATGAAGCGCAAGCCGCGCAACGCCAAGGATGGTGTCTTTGCCGGCAATATGGGCCTGGACTGCGTGGTCCAGGGCTTGATCATCACTGTGCTGGTGCTGGCGAGCTTCTTTGTGGGCGTGTACTTTGACATGGGCTACATCCACATCGCCGATATGATCGCCGGCAATGCCGACGAGGAAGGCGTGATGATGGCTTTCATCACGCTCAACATGGTCGAGATTTTCCACTGCTTCAATATGCGCAGCCGTCGTGCGTCGCTGTTTAGCATGAAGAAGCAGAACAAGTGGCTGTGGGCCTCTGCCGCGCTGGCGCTGGTGCTGACGGTGATCGTAACCGTGCAGCCGACGCTTGCCGAGATGTTCTTTGGCCCCGTGACGCTTGAGCTCAAGGGCGTTATCGCCGCGCTGGGCCTTGCCTTCCTGATCATCCCGCTGATGGAGATCTACAAGGCGATCATGCGCGCAGTGGAGAAGGAGTAGGTCGAAAGGTCAACCTTCCCACCGGTCCGACCGCCTGCGGGGTTTCTTCTTCGCTGGTCCTCGCGCTTCGCGCTGCGGGATCGCTCAGAAGAAACCCCTCCCGGCGGGCGGGCCTTCGGATAGCCTCTCGGGACCGTAAGCTGAAGGAAAGTGTGTGAGCTGGTCGGGCTTTGCCCGGCCAGCTCTTTTTGATTTAAAATACCTGCTCAGTTGTGATTTGTGGTGCTGGGAGGCGCTTGTGGGCAAGGCGAAGGCTAAGGCGAAGAAAAAGACGACGGGGGCGCGGGCTAAGCGCGATCGTCGTCGGAAGCTCGCGACCGAAGCCCCCGCGTCTGCCGAGGAACTGCTGGCAAGCGTGCCGGGGCTCGACGCGCTGCAGGATGTTCCGGCGTTCGACGACCTGCCTATCGATGGGGCTCAGCAGGCTGCCTTCGATGATTTTTGTGCCCAGGCCGAGGAGCCCGAGCAGATGCAACTTGGTGCCGTGGTGCGCTTGGATCGCGGGTTTCCGCTGGTGGCGACTGCCGACGACACCTTTCGTGCCGAGCATGCCGTGGGGTTTGCCAAGTCGCGTGGCGAGGATGAGGTTCTGCTGCCCGCCGTGGGCGACCGCGTGGCGGTGCGCCGTGCGCCCGGGCATGACATGGGCGTGATCGAGTGCGTGCTGCCGCGCCGCACGAGTTTTGAGCGCTGGCGCGGACGCGCTCGCGGTGAGCGTCAGGTGCTTTGCTCCAACGTGGATAGCGTGCTGATCGTGCAGGCGCTCGGCGCCGGCGAGGTGCTGCTCGACCGCGTGGCGCGCTCGCTGGTGCTGGCACTCGACTGCGATGCCGAGCCGGTGGTGGTACTCACCAAGGCCGACCGCTGCGACACCGATGAGCTCGAGCGCGATTTGGACCGCGTACACCGCCTGGTGGGTCCGGACGTGCGCGTAATCGTGACATCTTCTGCCGAGGGCCGTGGCCTGGACGAGGTGCGCGTCTGCGTGCCCGCCGGGAGCTGCGCCATGATCCTGGGCGAGTCGGGTGCCGGCAAATCGACGCTGCTCAACGCGCTGCTGGGTCACGATACATTGGCGACCGGCGGCGTGCGTGAGCGCGATGACCAGGGTCGTCACACCACGGTCGCGCGCGTGATGGTGGCGCTGCCGGGCGAAGCCGGCGTTATTGCTGACGCGCCGGGCCTTCGCAGCCTGCCGCTCGTGGGGCATGAGCGGGGCTTGGCACGCGCGTTTCCCGAGATCGTCGAGGCGTCGCGTGCGTGCCGGTTTGGCGACTGCACGCATACCCACGAACCGGGCTGCGCCGTTCGCGAGGCCGAGGATGCCGGGCAGATCGACAGCCTGCGCCTGGAGACGTTCCAAAATCTGGCGTCATCCATGCGTGTGAGTGCGCAGATGCTCGATCCCGATGTCCATCTGTAATCGAATCTACCTATGACAGCCGTCTCCCAATGGCACGGGAGGCGGCTTTTTTATTGCCGATGCGCCCCTAAACGTGCGTTTTGCCGACGTGCTGACCAAAACCTTGCCACGAGCTTGACGGGCCGGTCAGCTTTTGGTCGGCAATTGGTTTGACACTCAAAACCAAGATCGCGATCGCGTCGTTTTGCTGCTTGCCCGCTCGGACAATGGTGGTACGGGCATCCGCCCGGTGCTACCTTGAGAGGAGCGGCCGTGAACAAGAGCAAGCGCATCGCCATCAGTCTGATCGCGGGCGTGCTCGCCGCGTTGCTCTGCATGGTCTACGCATCGTCGATCCGCTCGCGGGCTGAGCAGGCCCAGGCCGAGACGCTGGCCAAGTATGGCGGCGATCGCGTCGAGGTGTGCGTCGCGGCACGCGATATCGATGCGGGCGAGACGCTTGACGAGACCAATGTCATAACCCAGGAATGGCTGGCGAGCCTACTGCCGCGCGATGCGGCGACCGAGTTGCGCCAGGTGCGCGGCGACGTGACGACCTCACGCATCCCTAAAAATGCCGTGATTTGCGATGTCTACACCAAGGCCGAAAGCCACACGTTCGAGGTGCCCAAAGGCAAGGTCGCCGTTTCGGTGGCGGTCGATGCCGAGCATTCGGTCGGGGGCGCCACGGGCGTGGGCAGCTACGTGGACGTGTACGTGCAAAAGGACGGCGTGACCGATCGGCTGTGCGGCGCGCGCGTGATCGATACCAGCGAAGTGGCCGGCGCCACGCGCGAGGGCAAGATCGAATGGGTGACGCTGGCGGCCGACCCCGAAGACGTTAAGGAATTGCTGGGGGCCTCGGGCAAGGGGACGGTCAGTTTGACGATTCCCGCCACGGTACGCGGCAAAAAGAGCGGAGGCGACGAGTGATGAAGGCGATCTGGCTTGCATGCTGCGCGTGTGGTGATTACGGATTGCTGCAGCGGGAAGTCGAGGGTCGCGATGCGGGCGCGCAGGTGCTTCGCGTGGGCGACCTGGATGGGCTGGTGTCCATGGCGCGGGCGTTTCCGTCGCGTCGCGGGGCGGCGATTATCGCGGCAGCCCTGTTCGATGCCGAAGACGTGCGAAAGACTGTTGCACGCCTGACGGCCGAGGGCCGTGTGAGCCGCGTGGTCGTACTGATAGAGACGCTCGATCCTTCGGATATCGAGGGGCTGTTTCGCGCGGGGGCGACCGAGGTTATCGCAGCGCGCAGCATATGCGGCAACGGGCGCGCGGGCGAGGGAACGGTTGATTACGACCGGTGTCTGACGATTGAGCCCGATGCTTTTGTTGATAGGGAACCCGGGGCGCCTCGCGCTACAAGAGGCCCGCGTGTTGATGATTGTGGAAAAGCGGAAGCCGAGCATGGTCGGTGCCCCCGGGATCCCCTTGCATACGATGATGCCGGAGAGCCGGTGCCGTATGGCGAGGAGCTTCTGACTGTAGATATGGGATACGTGCATGGCGTGAGCCTGGTCGATGAGCTCGACGAGGTTGAGGGGCTTGCCGGGAACGACAATGTTCGTGCCGATGCGGCCGTGAAGTCTCCAGACTCGGCCCCGCGGGCCGATCAACCTGCCATGCCGGCTTGGGCGCAGCATATGAGCGCTGCCGGGGAGACGGGAACGTTGCCGCCCGTGTCGGCGCCGCCTGCCCCCACGCCGCCGGCGGATGCCGCCGCCCCGGCGCATCGAGCCCCGGTTGTCTGCGCCGTCTCGGGTTCGGGCGGTTGCGGCAAGTCGACGATCGTCGCTACCATGGCGCACGCGGCGTCGCTGCTGGGCCTGCGTGCCGCCGTGCTCGACTTGGACCTGATGTTTGGAAACCTTTACGACCTGTTGGGTGCCGATGCCCCGCATGACATGGCGACGCTTATCGAGCCATCGGCTGCGGGTGCACTTGCCGAATCGGACATCGTGGCCGCCTCGATGCGTGTTGCCCCGGGCGTCACGCTTTGGGGCCCGGTCGCCGCGCCCGAACAGGCCGAGCTCATGGCGCGCCCGGTGGAGCTGCTGCTCGACGTCTTGCGCCGTGAATCCGACGTGGTGCTTGTCGACACCTCGGTCTTTTGGGGCGACGCCGTGGCGGCCGCAGTGGCGGCAAGCGACCGCTGCCTGGTCGTGGGCGATCCATCGGTGTCGTCTGCGACGTCCGCGGCGCGCGTCATCGAGCTGGCGAGCCGTGTGGGCGTGCCGCGTACGCGCATGAGCGCCGTATTCAACCGGTTTGGCGCGCGCGGCGCCGACGAGGATGTCGCCATGCGCTTTGAGATTGCCTGCGCGTTGAGCTCCAAGATTCGCATCGCCGACGGCGGGCAGGACTTGACGGCGCTCATGGCATTCGGCCGTGCTGACGAGGCGGTGGGCCAGACCAGCGCTTTTGCCACCAGCGTGCGCGAAGCCACGCGCGAGATGCTCGTGGAGCTGGGCTGCGCCGTCGGTCCCTGGAGCGACATGGTCACCGACCGCGCGACGCGCACCGAGCGCCCACGTATCCGTCTTCCCTGGTCGCGCGAGGGTGATTCGCGATGAGTTTGCAAACAAGGATTAAGGAAGCCGGTGCAGCCGCGGCGACAGTGCCTGTTGATGCGGGACGCCACCGTGCCGTCAAGCGCCGCACCAAACGCGCCGTGATGGACCGCATGGGCTATGACGAGGTGGCGCGTATCAGCGCATACATCGATCCGGCGCGTGCCCGCTCGGAATTGCGTCCTGCGGTGGAGGCGGCGCTCAACGTGGAGGAGCCGGGCGACCTGGCGACGCCCGAGCGCGAGACCATCATTGACGAGATTTTGGATGACGTGGTGGGCCTGGGCCCGCTGCAGCCGCTCATCGAGGACGACACCGTCACCGAGATCATGGTCAACGGTTGTCGCTCGGCTTTCTTTGAGCGCGGCGGCGTCTTATATCCCATCGAGCATGCGTTTGAGGACGATGAGCAAATCCGCGTGCTCATCGACCGCATCATCTCGCCGCTGGGCAGGCGCATCGACGAGCGCAGCCCTATCGTCAACGCTCGCCTCAAGACGGGCTATCGCGTCAACGCGGTGATTCCGCCTGTGGCGATCGATGGGCCAATCCTCACCATCCGTAAGTTTTCAGACCGCATCTGTTCATTGGACGAGCTTGTGGGCCTGGGGTCGCTACCGCTTTGGTATGCGCAGCTGCTGTCGTGTGCGGTATCGCTGCGTCAAGATCTGGCGGTTGCAGGTGGCACGGGATCGGGCAAGACCACGCTGCTCAACGCGCTGTCGTGCGAGATATCCACCGGCGAGCGCATCGTGACGATCGAGGACTCCGCCGAGCTCAAGTTTGCGCATCACCCGCATGTGGTTCGCCTGGAGGCACGCGAGGCTTCAATTGAGGGCGAGGGCGCGGTGACAATCCGCGATCTGGTGACCAACGCCCTGCGCATGCGTCCCGACCGTATTGTGGTGGGTGAGGTGCGCGGTGCGGAATGTTGCGACATGCTGCAGGCCATGAACACCGGGCACGACGGATCGCTCACCACGCTTCATGCGGGCACCGAGCAGGAGACCGTGGTGCGTTTGACGCTGCTTGCGCGCTATGGCATCGATCTGCCGAGCGAGCTTATCGAGGAGCAGATTGCCATGGCGCTCGACGGCATCGTGATGTCCGAGCGTCATGCGGACGGCAGGCGTTTCGTGTCCTCCTATTCGGGGGTGCGACGCGGCGCGTCGGGCGGCGTGGAGCTTGAGCGCTACGTGACGTTCGATGCCGCCACGCGCACCTGGACGCTCGATCGCGAGCCTCCGTTTATCGCGGAGGGCCTGCGCTCGGGAACGCTCACACAAGAGGAGGTGGACGAATGGAGATCGTTGTGCCCCTCGTCGTAGGGGGCTTGACGGGGCTTTCGGCCGCGGTGGCGTGTGGGGCGGAGCCTCGTGCGCCGCGCGTGCCGCCGGCGGAGCTGGTCAGTCATGCGCTTGAGTCGGTTGCCGAGAGGCTGCCGCGCGAGTTGGTAGAAAACGACCTGCTAAAAAAGATTGCCCACTCCTGGGCGGCGCTGGTTCCGGCACATCGCGTTGGCCTTGTCATCGAGGATGACAAGGCGCGACTGGCATGCTTACTGCTGTCGAGTGGTGTCTGCGGCATTGCCCTGACTGTCGTATCGCTGTCGCCCATCGGCTTTGTCCTGGGGCTGCTCGCACCGTTTGGCGTAGGTGCCGCTCGCGACACCTTCGACCGTCGCCGCGAGCAACACGATGTGGAAGAAGCCATGCCCGAGGCCTTTACGGCGCTCTCTATGTCGCTCGCCTCGGGTCATTCGCTGGCCCAGGGCATGAGGTTTGTGGGAACTCACGCGCAAGAGCCGGTGCATACCGAGTTTTTGCGCGTTGCGGCGGCGATCGACTGCGGCGTCTCGGCGACTGATGCGTTGGATGACCTACTCGACCGTATCGATGCCCCGGCCTTTCGCTTGTCACTTTGGCGCTCAAGGTGTCGCAGCGAACCGGCGCCCCGCTTGCTGACCTGCTATCCGAGGCGTCGAGCATGGTGGGGGAGCGCATTGAGCTCAAGCGCCGCCTGGACGTCAAGACATCGCAGGCTCGTATGTCGGCACACATGGTCTCGGCGATGCCGGCGGGTATGTGCGCGGTGCTGGCGCTGCTTTCGGCCGACTTTCGCCGCGGCCTTGCAACGCCGGCAGGTGCCGGTACCGTGGTGTTGGGCCTTGCCCTCAACGCCGTCGCGCTGGTGGTTATCCGGCGCATTATGCGGGTGGAGCTATGAGCGTCTTGGTCGGGGCCGCGGCGTGCCTGTGCGCGCTCAGTGTGTTTATCGTGACGGGTTTGGAGCGTGCAGACGCATGCAAGATCGCCCAGGTCTGCAAATGCGAGGCGCTGCTGGTTGTCGCGGCTGCCCGCTCGGTGACCGATGTCCTGGTAACACGGTTGAAGGGCATGCTCGGCACGGGTGGTACGGCGCAGGTGTCGCTTGGCGAGGTGTCCGAGATGATCGACGTGGTGCGTCTGGGGCTTTCGGCCGGCCTTTCGTTCGATGCGGCGCTTGAGGTTTTTTGCGCCAATCGCCGATCGACGTTGGCGATCCGCCTTGAGCGAGCCTGCATGGCGTGGCAGGTGGGCGTAGGGACGCGCGAGGACGAGCTTCTGGCGGCCGCGCGCGACCTGGATGTGCGGGCGCTCGAGACCTTTGCCATCACAGCGGGGCAGGCGCTTGCCCTCGGTGCCCCGCTTGCCGAGACGCTGGCGGCTCAAAGTCGCGAGATTCGCGCGGCCCATCGCGCTGCAGTCGAGCGCGAGATTGAGCGCGCGCCGGTCAAGCTGCTGATTCCCACCGGCACGCTCATCTTGCCGGCGTTGCTTCTGTCCATATTGGGCCCGCTGCTGGGAGCAGGCGGGATGATGTAGGGAGGAATACATGAATACGATGACTGACGTTGCTGGCAAGGTCTGGAGCTGGGCGTTTTGCCAGTCAATTCACGCTCGCCAGCGTGCCGAGGAACTGCTGCGGGAGGAGAGCGCGCAGGGCACCACCGAGTACGCCATCCTGGTCGGTGTGCTCGTGGTGATCGCCATCATTGCCATCGTCGCATTTAAGGGCAAGGTCCAAGATCTATGGAGCGCTATCAGCGAGGGCATCAACAGCCTGTAGAGGGCGCCCGTCCCGTCGGCGCGTTGCTGGTGCTCGCCTGTGCGGTCGTGGCGGTGGCAGTGGCGGTTTGGGGGCTTAACGCAGCACGGCAACAACGTTTAGGGGCTGCCGCGGATGCGGGATCGGGTTCGGCTGCGGCGTCTCAAATAGACGATGCGCGAGACGCGGCCGATGCGAATGCCGCCGTCACGGCGCAAACGTTCTTGCAAGCACTCGACGAGCGAGCGGACGCTGCAACGGGTTCATCTGCAAACAATGCCGTCGCTGTTCGTCTCGCATGGTCCGAGTGCCGACCGATGACCGAGGCGGCGGCGGATATGCTGCGTGTCTATCGCGAGGTGCCCACGGCACAACTTGCTCTGAGCGGCTATCTTGACATCAAGGGCAACGTGTGGGGCGCCATCGTGCGTGACGGACGCGGCTGGGTCGATATGGTGACGGTTGCCGCGGATGCTGGTGATACTTCGTGTCGTCTGCGCGTGGTCCGCCTGACCCCGCAGACAATGAACTCAAAGGAGGGGTCGTGAAATGCATGATGTCCTGCGTGAGGAATCTGCCCAGGCAACGGTCGAATACGCCATCGTCACGGTGGCACTGCTTTCCATCGTGCTGGCGATCGCAGGGCTTTGGCGTGCCGGTGCCGATGGGCGCTTGGCGGCGCTGGTCGAGAGGACGGCGTCTCACGGCGTCACCTCGACATCGGTTGTCGACGCTGCTGCGGGTGCTAAGGACATCGTGCTCTATTGATGTCACGCGCGAGGACCGGGCGCAGTCTACGGTCGAGGCGGCATTCCTACTGCCGACGTTTCTGACGCTCGTCCTGTTGGCGCTGCAGCCGGTGTGCCTGCTCTATACACGCGCGGTCATGGAGTCTGCCGCCGCCGAGACCGCGCGGCTCATGACCACGACGACGGTGGGGGATGACGAGGATATTAAGGAGTTTGCCCGCCGCCGTCTTGCCGCGGTTCCCGACGTTTCGATTTTCCATGCCGGCGGGCCCCTGTCGTGGGATATCGAGCTTGGTCGGGCCGATGCGGGCGGCGTCTCGTCCGTTTCCGTTACCGGCGAGGTTAAACCGCTGCCCGTGATCGGTGCGTTTGCGCAGGCTATGGGTAGCGCAGGCCAAAACGGCTATGTCGAGCTTAAGGTCGACGTCTCGTATCGATCGCGTCCCGAGTGGCTGGAGGGAGATTATGATTCATGGATTGCTGCATGGGATTAAGCGCTGCCTGTTGAAGGTGACGAGGGGGCTTGCGGGCCGTTGCCGACCGCGTGCTCGCTGCAAGCGAGGCGGCTTTATGGGTCGAGCCGGGATCGACCTGTTTATCGAAGACGGTGCCTATACCACGCTCTCCTCTGCGGTGGTCATCTTGGTGGTGCTCACGTTGCTGTTTTCGTCGGCGGCGGCGATATGGAGCATGTCGCGCGCGGGGGACACCCAGGCGGCTGCCGATAGCGGCGCGCTGGCAGGCGCCAATGTGGTGGCGTCCTACCATACGGCTGCGACAGTGGTGGATGCGAGCATATTGAGCTTGGGCCTAGCGGGGTTTGCCACGATCGGCACCGGCTTGGTCGCCATCCTTATTCCGGGTGCCGAGCTTGCCGCGGGCGATATGGTCGACACGGGGATCGAGATCATTAAAACGCGCAATAAGTTTGCCAAAAGCGCCTCCAAGGGCCTGCAGAAAATCGAGACGGCTCTACCGTATCTGGTTGCCGCGCGAGCTACGCAGGCCGTGTCGGCGCAGGATACCGAGGGTGCGACCTATACCGGTACGGCGCTTGCCGTGCCCAGGACGTCCGAGTCGGATTTCGTTGCGCTCGAGGGGTCCGAGATCTCGACCGATGTCATTAAAGACACATCGAAAGATCTGGAACGCGCAGCAGATGAGCTGCAGAAGGCCTCGGAGGAGACGGCGAAAGCAAAAGAGCGCGCCTGGCTTGCGGATTGCGGCGGGTCGGATCCGGCTTCGGTCGGCAGTTGCTCATGCATGTGGGAACGCGCGAGGAGTTTGGCGAAGCTTTCGGATATTGAGAATCCGCACTATGCCTCGAGCGTCACATGGGAGCCGCAAGTGGCGCTCGATCGCGCGAAGGCCTATTACCGCTTGCGCCTTGCAAACGAGGCGCCTCAAGGCTCAAGCGTCGAGACGAAGGCGGAGTCGGCGGCGCGCAAGGCGTTTTACACCTATGCGAGCGCAGAGGTCAATCGCGCATATATAACCGAAGACGGAGACCGGACCACTTCCTATATTCCGTTGTTGCCGCGCAACACTGACGAGGTGCGAGCGACGGAACTCTATACCGATGCGGCGTGGCCAACTAGTACCAACGATGGCAAAACGTATCTGCATTATGGAACGAGCTGCCCCAACTATAAGAAAGGGACGCCAGGCGGGCTAGCCTCGGTCGCTGCTTATGACGGGCAGGACAAATGCAACAGATGCCATTTTGGTGTTTCGTCGCTCGGCGCCGTTGCGGCTCCTTCGACTTCTATCGAAAACGGCTTCGAGTACCACTTTGATGAGTTCAAAGGCGCTCTGGAAGACTACGTCGAATGCCGCAACAAAGAGCTCGAGCTCATGTGCCAGACCGAGGACGAGGCTGACCGTGCGGGCAATGCGTTTGACGAGGCCATTAAAGCGCTTTCGGGCGAGCGTCCGCGTATCGCTCCGCCCGGTCGCAATGGCGTGGTCGCCTTTGCGGTTTCGGGTGCCATCTCGAGCCCCGATGAGCTCAGCTCTTCGTTTAACGCGGCGGTCAGGCTTGGCGAGCGCGGTGCTATCTCTGCTGCGGTGCTGGCACCCGATGACGCGACGGCGCAGAACAACGTTCTCTCGCGGTTTTTCTCGACGTTGGAGGAGCGTTCGGGCGGTGTTGCCGGTGTACTCGATGGCGTCATGGATGTTTGGGGACGGCTGCTTGTGGGATACGGAGACATCCAAGGCTCGGCTGACGAGCTCATGGGCGAGATGATCGATGGCCTGGGAGGGGGCAGCGGTGCGTTGGGCTCCATTGCGTCGTGGCTCGGCGATACCGTTTCGGCGTCCGTGGCGGCGCTGGGCTTGGAGCCGTGCGACTTGCGCCTACGAAAGCCGGTACTGACCGACACCGCCAATGTCATCAAGAGCCCGGGGTCTGACATCACAGGTCTTTCTAAAGTGCAGGACAAGCTACGAAGTATTCCGCTGGGCGTGACCGACCCCAAGGCGCTTTGCGAGGCGCTGGAATATCAAGTCGAGCGCACCATCAGCGGCACGGTGTTCACGCTTGCGGAGATTCCGCTGCCCGGCGGCGGTTCCATCCCACTTACCGTCGATGTCGCCACACTGGCGGGTGCCCTGGGCGGTGGGTCGTAATGGGCATCCGCACGCGCCTGTGCGAGGAGCGCGCCCAGGCGACGGTCGAGATGGCAGTGGTCACGCCCGTCCTGCTGGTTCTGGCGCTTATCGTGTACAACGTCATGGTCTTTGCCGACGCGGTCGCGCGCTTCGATCGCGTGGTGCCCGATATCGTGCTAGCGCATGCCGTGGCGCCGAGCGGGGAGGGCGATGACAGCTCCATCGATGCCTCCGCGACCGTTCAGGCTCAGATCCAACATGCCATGGAAGGCTATGACTTGCAGATTGAGGTCTCGAGCGAGCAGGGTGCGACGACATCGGATGGCGGTCTGCTTTCGCTCTCCGGCACGTTTAGGACCTATACCTGTACCATGCGCTACGAGCCGTGGCCGAGCTCGCTCAGCATCGCCGGCGTTTCGCTGGGGGCACCGGCAAAGTTGTCGCACGAGCGCGCAGTGACGGTCGATCCGTGGCGTCCGGGGGTGGTTATGTGACCGCGGCCTCATCCTACATTGCCTACGCGCGGGCGCTCAACAGGCTGGGTTGGGCGCCTGCCGAGTTTGTGGTGGCGGAGTCGTTTGCCGTGCGCCTGCGCGGCATGCTGGGACGGTCTCCGATTGCCGCCAACGGGTTGCCGCTCGTCATGGCGTTCCCACGCTGCTCTTCGGTCCACACCTGCTTTATGGCCTACCCCATCGACATTGCTTTTATCGACCGCAACGGCAGCATCCTCGCATGCTACGAAAACGTCCGTCCTTGGCGCATGTGTTCCTGTCCCGGTGCCTGGGCGGTGCTGGAACGCCCTTCAATCCTCGCTACACCTCCCGCCTTTCAACAAGTGCCGGCGTAAGAATTGGCGACAGCGGACTTTCGTCATACGAAATTGGGTAAGATGGAGGAGAAGATGCATGGATGTTGAGATCCATCCCAACGCCAAAAAAACACTTGACGGAAAAGAAAGTGCTTAGTGCCTGGTTCGCGGTTACTGAGTGCATTCGCCGCGAGTCGGAGGACGAGCCGC
Organism: uncultured Collinsella sp.; assembly: GCA_958403205.1. Taxonomy (GTDB): domain Bacteria; phylum Actinomycetota; class Coriobacteriia; order Coriobacteriales; family Coriobacteriaceae; genus Collinsella. Next base: position 16,554 of record CATXWM010000025.1, read on the forward strand.
CGAGATGGCTTGCCATTGGATGGCTTCCAGATGGTCGAAGTATGGAACTTGTTGCAGTCGAACTAATTCGTGGATGGCTCATTATTCATGCCCTGTCTCCGGTTCAGAAGAAATTTTGGCAAGAGATCGAGCAAGCTCGGCAGAGGGGTCGATGATGAGCAAGGCGTATACGGCTGCCAATGGTCAGGTTGTAACGGATGAAATGATTGACGCGTGGTGCGAGTCGTACGAGCATGGCGGGTTTCCGGACGGCGAGCATACCGTTGGGGGGATCGTGCACGGGCGGCCTCCGCTCTCAAGCGAAGGGACGGCAACGCTATCGGTCAAGATTCCCCTAGGGATGAAGGAGGCGATTCGTCGTCGGGCGGCGGCTGAAGGAATGACGCCAAGTGAGTTTGCCCGTGCAGCCTTGAGCGAAAAACTTCTTGCGGTGGGTTGATGTCTCTAACGTGCTGTTCTATAGGGTCGGCCTTGTGGCTGGCGCCGTGCTCAAAAACTTTTTTCAAATTCTCGGTTGACCGGAGCGCGTCCTTGGTTATACTAATCAAGCCTTGAAACAAGGCACACCTCAAATGGCTGGGTAGCTCAGTTGGTAGAGCAGAGGACTGAAAATCCTCGTGTCAGGGGTTCGATTCCCTTCCCCGCCACCTTGAATTGACTAGGACCTCTGCAAAGGGGTCCTTTTCTTTTATGTGGACCATGCACGGAATCGAACCCCGTGAGGGCGCGGAGCTGAGGAAACGCGCAAGCGTTTTCCAGCGTAGCTCGCAAGGCGCGCAGGCGCCGCAGCGGTCCGTCCGCGCAGCGCGCGGACGCGATTCCCTTCCCCGCCACCTTGAATTGACTAGGACCTCTGCAAAGGGGTCCTTTTCTTTTATGTGGACCCGCGGAAAGCGCATCCCATTATTGAGCGAAAGAATGGAATGCGCTTTCCGGCGCCTGCCCTCGGCGTGTATGCGCATCTCGGTACGTCATCTTGACCCCGCTCGCCCCAGACATTCCTCCCGCTTTTGCGCCACTTTACAGACCGTTCGGTCGTCTGTCCGCACGCGCGGGTATACTCAAAACGATACTTTTCCTATGCAATACGATGCAGGTTTGGCCTGCACGATCCGAAGGGGGCAGTGATGGAGAGGATACTCGGCGTTAATCTCTCTGGCTGGTTTATTCCCGAGCCTTGGGTGACCCCGTCGCTATACGCGGCGACCGGTGCATCCAACGCGGCCGAGCTGCAGGAGGCCATGGGCACCGCCGCCTATAACGAGCGCATGCGCCGTCATTACGAGACGTTTGTGAGTGAGGACGATTTTCGCCGCATGGCGCAGATCGGTCTCAATGCCGTGCGTCTGCCGGTGCCCTGGTATGCCTTTGGTTCGCAGGAGTCCGATGCGTCCTACATCTCGGTTGTCGACTACATCGACCGTGCAATTGAGTGGGCTGCCAAGTACGACATCCGCGTGCTGCTCGATCTGGCGACGGTGCCCGGTGGCCAGGGCGATTCCAACGATTCGCCCACCACGCCGGAGGCTGTTGCCGAGTGGCATTCGTCCACCAACGGCCGTCATGTCGCACTCGACGTGCTCGAGCGCTTGGCCGATCGCTACGGCGAGGCCGAGAGCCTGCTGGGCATTGAGCTGCTGGACACGCCGCAGATGAGCGTCCGCAAGAGCCTCTTTACCATGACGGATGGAATTCCGGCCCACTACTTGCGCAATTTCTATCGCGATGCCTACGAGCTCGTCCGTTCGTATATGCCCGAGGATAAGATCGTCGTCTTCTCGTCTTCGGGGCATCCCAGCGAGTGGAAGCATTTTATGCGCGGTGCCAAGTACAAGAACGTCTACATGGACCTTCACCTGTACCATTACCGCGACGAGTATGCGCTCGACATCACGAGCCCCCGCGGGCTGACGACGGCGATTTCGCGTAACAAGCGCGAGCTTAAAGAAGCGATCTCGACTGGGTTCCCCGTGCTGGTGGGCGAATGGTCGGGCGCGGCGATCTTTGCCAACTCGTCGGTTACGCCCGAGGGCCGCAATGCCTACGAGCGCGTGTTTATCGCCAACCAGCTGGCTTCGTTTGCGCCGGCTGCCGGTTGGTTCTTCCAAACGTGGAAGACCGAGAAGCGCATTGCAGCATGGGACGCCCGCGCGGCACTCGGTACGCTCGAGCGCGGCATGATTGAATAGGTTGATATGACGCAAAACAGCGCCCATACGGGCAAACTCTATGTGGTCGGCACGCCCATCGGCAACCTGGGCGACCTGTCCCCGCGCGTTGGCGAGGCCTTTGCCGCCGCCGATGCCATTTGCTGCGAAGACACGCGTGTGACGTCAAAGCTGCTGATGCACCTGGGCATTTCCAAGCCGCTTGTCCGTTGCGACGAGAATGTGATCGCCAGTCGCGCCGCCGGCCTGGTCGACCGCCTGCTGGCGGGGGAGACCCTCGCCTTTGCCTCGGACGCCGGCATGCCGAGTGTGTCCGACCCCGGCCAGGTGCTGGTCGAGGCAGCGCGTGAGGCCGATGTGCCCGTAGAAGTTATTCCCGGGCCCTCTGCTTGCGTCACGGCGCTCGTTTCGTCCGGCATTCCCTGCGAGCATTTTTTCTTCGAGGGCTTTTTGGACCGAAAGCACGGCGACCGCGTGCGCCGTTTGCAGCGCCTTGCCGTAGTACCCGGCGCGCTCATCTTCTACGAGTCTCCACATCGCATCGTGGCGACGCTCGAGGCCGTGGCGGAGGTCTTTCCCCAGCGTGAGGTTGCCGTCTGCCGCGAACTCACCAAGCTGCACGAGGAGGTCTTGCGCGGGCCCGCTGCCCAGCTCGCCGAGGAGCTGCGTGCTCGCGGCGAGGTAAAGGGCGAGATTGCGCTGGTCATCGCGCCGCCGAGCGAGGACGAGGAGGCTGGCATCGTACCGGTTGGCGCCGCGGCAGCGGATCCCGACGAGGCCCTGCGCGAGGATATCCGCGCCGCGCTCGAGGAGGGGGAGCCCGCCTCTGCGGTGGCCAAGCGCCTGTCTCAGAAGTATTCGCGCCGCAAGCGCGATGTCTATGCCATGGTGCTCGATATGCAATAGATGGAGGATATCCAGCCCTTGCGCTAGAATCATCCCCTGTATGCAACGTTTTTCTGGAGGACAAACCCCATGGATCAAAGCAAGCCTTCGTTCTTTATCACGACGCCCATCTACTACGTCAACGCCGATCCGCACCTGGGCACGGCTTATTCCACCATCATCGCCGACGTTCAGGCTCGCTATCGCCGCTCCGCTGGCTACAACGTTAAGTTCCTGACCGGCATGGACGAGCACGGCGAGAAGGTCGCCGAGGCCGCAGCCAAGCATGGCATGACGCCGCAGGAGTGGACCGACAGCCAGGCTCCGCACTTCAAGGAGCTTTGGAGCAAGCTCGAGATTTCCAACGATGACTTCATTCGCACCACCGAGCCGCGCCAGCATCATGCCGTGCAGTACCTGTGGGAGCGCATGAAGGAGTCCGGTTACCTGTATAAGGGCAGCTACGACGGCTGGTATTGCGTGCCTGACGAGACCTACTTCACCGATACGCAGGTCCAGAAGGGCGACGAGGAGTACGGCAGCGTCGGCCAGCACCTGTGCCCCGACTGCCACCGTCCACTTGAGCGCGTGCAGGAGGAGTCCTACTTCTTTAAGCTTTCCGCCTTCCAGGACAAGCTGCTCAAGCTTTACGACGAGCACCCCGACTTTGTCGAGCCTGCGTTCCGCATGAACGAGGTGCGCAGCTTTGTCGAGGGCGGTCTTAACGACCTTTCCGTGAGCCGCACGAGCTTTGACTGGGGCATTCAGGTCCCGTTTGACGAGGGCCACGTGACCTACGTGTGGTTCGATGCACTGCTCAACTATATGACGGCCGTCGGCTACGGCGTCGACACCGACGAGGCGCGTACCGAGCTGGCCTATCGTTGGCCCGCGCAGTTCCACATCGTGGGTAAGGACATCATCCGCTTCCACTGCGTCATTTGGCCTGCCATGCTCATGGCCATCGGCGAGGCCCTGCCCGAGCACGTCTTTGCCCACGGCTTCCTGACCGTGCGCAATGCCGAGACCGGCAAGGCCGAGAAGATGTCCAAGAGCCGCGGCAACGCCATCGCTCCGCAGGACGTTATCGACATGCTGGGCGTCGAGGGCTATCGCTACTACTTCATGACTGACGTCGTTCCCGGCACCGACGGCGCCATCAGCTTCGATCGCATGGAGCAGGTCTACAACGCCGACCTGGCCAACAGCTGGGGCAACCTCATCTCGCGTTCGCTCAACATGAGCGGCAAGTACTTTGACGGCTGCGCGCCCGCCAAGCCCGCATCGTTCGATGCGTTCGACAACCCGCTGGCAAAGATCGCCGATGGTCTGGTCGAGCGCTACATGGCCAAGATGGACGTGCTCGATTACGGCGGAGCCAAGGATGAGGTCATGGAACTCATCCACGCCGCCAACCACTACATCGAGGACTCCGAGCCCTGGGCGCTTGCCAAGGACGAGGCCAAGGCTGACGAGCTGGCGTTTGTGATCTACAACCTGCTCGAGGCCATCCGCATTGCCGCTCACCTGCTGATGCCGCTCATGCCTCAGACTTCCGTCGAGGCCCTGCGCCGCCTGTCCTGTGAGAACGAGGCCGCGAGCGACGACCTCAAGGGCATTTGCGCTTGGGGCCTGCTTGCCGGTGGTCAGCCCGTTGAGAAGGGTGAGCCGCTGTTCCCGCGTCTGGGCTAAGACGCCGCGCCATATCGGCAATTTGCTGTTTAGATGTAAGGGCATGGCCGCAACGGTCCATGCCCTTTTGTTTCAAGACGCCGCCATCATGCTAAGGAGGCAACCATGACAACTTCGCCTTTGGCAAACCCCACGGCCACCAGGGAGCTGCTGGAGGAGTTTGGCCTTGCGACCAAGCATCGCCTGGGCCAGAACTTTCTAATCGACAATCATGTGATCGAGCGTATCTGCGAGCTTTCCGAGCTCACGGGCGATGAGCGCGTGCTCGAGGTTGGCCCGGGCGTTGGTACGCTCACGCTTGCGCTGCTGCAGGAAGCGGCGTGCGTCACGTCGATCGAAGCAGATCCCGAGCTCGAGCCGGTGCTCGACGCCCACGCCGCCGACTATGCCAACTTCCGCTTTATCATGGGCGACGCGCTTAAGGTGGGCCCGGAGCAGATTGAGCAGGCTGTCGGCGGCGAGCCGACGGTGTTTGTCGCGAACCTGCCCTATAACGTGGCGGCGACGATCATCCTGCAGTTCTTCCAGACGATGCCGGCGCTCAAGCGTGCCGTCGTCATGGTGCAAAAGGAGGTTGCCGATCGCATTGCCGCAGTGCCGGGCAACAAGACCTATGGCGGCTATACGGCAAAGCTCGGCCTGTATGCGCAGGTGACGGGTCGCTTTGAGGTGCCGCCGCGTTGCTTTATGCCGGCGCCGCACGTGGACTCGGCTGTCGTGCGTATCGACCGTGTTGGCGGCGTGGTGCCCGAAGGACTCGATCGCGACTTTGTGGCTCGCGTGATTGACGCCGCATTTGCTCAGCGTCGCAAGACCATCCGTAATTCCATGAGCGCCAACGGCTTTGCCAAGGACGTGCTCGATGCCGCCTTTGAGGCTTGCGGTATCGCGCCCACTACGCGCGCCGAGACGCTTGATGTTGCCGACTTTGTCCGCCTGGCCCAGGAGCTAATCCATGATGCCTAATGCCGCACGCGTGACGTTTACCAAGAAAAAGAAGACGGTCGCCTGCCCCGTGCCCTTGGCACCGCTTGCCGACACGCATGCGCATCTGCTTTCGTTTTGGGGCAAAGAAGTGCCCGAGACGCTCGTGCGCGCCAAAGCCGCGGGTGTCGACCTGTTGGTGACGATGTTCGACCCCATCGCTGACAAACGCAGTGTGACGGACTATAGCGATTGGCTCGTGCGCGAAATTCTGCCGATGCAGGATATCCCGCAGATCAAGTATCTTGCCGGCGTGCATCCGTATGGCGTGCCGGACTATACCGATGACGTTCACGCACAGGTCGTTGCCGCACTCGATGACCCCTTATGCGCCGGTATTGGCGAAATCGGCCTGGACTATCACATGGACTATGACGACGATATCGCGCCGGCACCCCATAACGTGCAGATTGACTGCATGGCACGTCAGCTCGAAGTTGCCGTGCGCCGCAATGTGCCGGTGGAGCTGCACCTGCGGCACGAGGATTCGGACGGGGAGCGCACCTCGCACGTTGATGCGTACAACGTACTGCGCGAGGTGGGTGTGCCCCAGGCTGGTTGTGTGCTGCACTGCTTTGGCGAGGACCGCGCCACGATGGAGCGCTTTGTGGAGCTGGGCTGCTATATCGCCTATGGTGGTGCGGCCACCTTTAAGCGCAACGACGACGTGCGCGAGGCATTTGCGGCAACCCCACTCGATCGAATTTTGTTCGAGACGGATTGCCCGTATATGGCTCCGGAGCCCATCCGCGGTCTTGAATGCGAGCCCGCAATGATCTCCATTACGGCAAACGCGCTGGTTAACGACCGTGTCGATCGCACTGGTGAGGATGCCAAAACAATCGCGCAAGCCGCTTGGGAAAATGCTCGCAAACTTTTTCAAAAATAGTTCTTGCGTTCGTGGTGGCGCTCCGTTATTCTAATTCCTGCACGCGGGCGTGGCGGAATTGGCAGACGCGTACGGTTCAGGTCCGTATGGGGGCAACCCCATGAAGGTTCAAGTCCTTTCGCCCGCACCATTAAATGAAAGAGCTCCCAGCAATGGGGGCTTTTTTGTTATGGGCCCATCACAGGGACTTGAACCTGTGAAGGAGCGAGCGTAAAGAAAACGCGGAGCGTTTTTAGCGAGCTGGCGAGGACGCCGGCAGGCGGCCGAAGCCGGTGCGGATCCGCGAAGCGGATACGCGGACGTCCTTTCGCCCGCACCATTAAATGAAAGAGCTCCCAGCAATGGGAGCTTTTTTTGTTATGCACGATCTCCTTGGACGGGTATCCTAATGCCAACGTGTGCCTATCAGAGGAGAGACCATGCTGTTGTCCGGTATCATCGCCGCCCTTACCAGCCTTTTGATTCCCATCATCATCCTGTTGCTGCTGCTTCCCAACGCCTGCTATGTCGTTGAACAGCAGCATGCCGTGATCATCGAGCGTCTGGGCAAGTTTAACCGCATCGTCAACGCGGGCTTCCACATGAAGGTGCCCGTGATCGACCGCAAGGCCGCCACGGTGAGTCTGCGCACCATGAAAAACGGTTTTGGCATCGACGTTAAGACCCAGGACAACGTGACCATCGGCCTTGAGGTCTCTGCTCAGTACCACGTGAGCTATGACATGGGTGCTGGCCCGGCGGATTCGGGCATCTACAAGAGCTACTACATGCTGCAGGAGCCCGTCGACCAGATGCGTGACTTCATCACCGACGCCCTGCGCTCTTCCATCCCTGTCTACACGCTTGATGAGGTCTTTGCCAAGAAGGATGACATCGCCAAGGACGTTAATGCCACCGTGTCCGAGCAGATGGCTGCCTACGGCTTCACCCTCGTGTCGACACTCATCACCAAGATCGCACTGCCGACCGAGGTCGAGAACTCCATGAACGACATCAACGCCGCCCAGCGCAAGCGCGCTGCTGCGCAAGAGCTCGCCGAGGCCGACCGTATCAAGCGTGTCACCGAGGCGACCGCCGAGGCCGAGGCAATGGAAAAGGCGGGCGAGGGCATCGCCAACCAGCGCAAGGCCATCGCGCTGGGTATCAAGGATTCGCTCGAGATTATCCAGGAGACGGGTGTCGGCAACGACGAGGCCAACCAGCTGTTCATGTTTACGCAGTGGTCCGAGATGATGACGGAGTTCGCTCGCACGGGTAAAACCTCGACGGTCGTGCTGCCGAGTGACTTTTCGCAGTCGGCCTCGATGTTCGAGCAGATGCTGACCGCCGGCAAAGTTCAAAACGATTCGAAGGAGTAAACGCGCGTGAAATACACCGTCGTTTGCGTCGGTAAGCTCAAGGAGCGCTTTTGGAAGGACGCGTGCGCTGAGTACACCAAGCGCCTGGGCGCCTATGCCAAGGTGGATATCCGCGAGGTGGCCGATATCGACCCGGCCAAGGCGGGCGGTGTGGATGCCGCGCGTGACAAGGAGGGGGCGGCGATTCTTGCTGCATTGCCGTCTCGAGCGCATGTGATCCTGCTGGCCATTGAGGGCAAAGAGCGCTCGAGCGAGGAGTTTTCGGCGCGGCTCGATGATCTTATGCTGCGTGGTAACAGCGACATCGCCTTTGTGATTGGCGGATCGGACGGCGTGAGCGATGACGTGCGCGCACGAGCCGACGAGATGCTCAGCTTTGGACGCATTACCTTGCCGCATAACTTGGCGCGCGTGGTACTGCTTGAGCAGATTTACCGTGCCTGCAAGATCAGTCGTGGCGAGCCGTATCACAAATAGGTCGGCAATACGAAACAATGGCGTGGGACAATAGCTTTCGTTTTGAAGAGCGTGTCTGAGAGGACTATGAGATATGAAGATTGGGTTTGTCGGTTTTGGCAATATGGCGAGCGCTATGGCCGATGGCTGGATCGCTGCCGGTGTAGCTGCGAGCGACATGTGCGCCTGCGCGGGTCGCTACGACGCACTGGTTGAGCGCTGCGAGGCGCGCGGCATGGTCGCCTGCCACGATGCCGCCGAGGTTGTCGCCGCATCCGATATCGTGGTCGCTGCGGTCAAACCGTACATGATCGAGAAGGTATTCGCCCCGCTCAAGGATGCTCTTGCCAAAAAGGTCGTTCTGTCGGTTGCCTGGACCTGGGACAGTGCCAAGTGGGAGCAGGTCCTGCCGGGCGTCGCACATGTCTCGACGGTGCCCAACACACCGGTTTCGGTGGGCGAGGGCGTCATCGCTTGCGAGAAGGCTTCCACGCTTAGTGATGAGCAGAGCGCAGTGGTGCTTGATCTGCTTGGCAAGCTCGGTGCGGTGGTCGAGCTCGATACGAGCCTGCTGTTCGTGGGCGGCACGGTGGGTGGTTGCGCTCCGGCATTTGTCGCCATGGCAATCGAGGCCCTGGGCGATGCGGCGGTCAAGCACGGTATCCCGCGTGCCGATGCCTATCGCATTGTGAGCCAGATGGTGCTGGGTACGGCAAAGCTGCAGCTTGCAACTGGCCAGCATCCTGCGGCGATGAAGGATGCCGTATGCTCGCCCGGTGGTGCCACCATCAAGGGCGTCGTTGCGCTCGAGGACGCCGGCATGCGCAGCGCCCTGGTCAAGGCAATCGACGCAACTCTCCAGTAAAACCGACCAAAAAAGACAGGTTTATTTTGGCAGGTATTTTCTGCGGTTTTGTCCTTTTAGCGAAAAGCGCCCCGCAACCGGATCGTTACCGGTTGCGGGGCGCTTGCGTTTGCCCAGATAAAACCGACCAAAATAAACCTGTCCCTTTTGGCAGGTTAGTCCCAGAAGCTGTCTTCCTCATCCTCGGACTTGGGTCCGCGGTCGACGTACATCTTATGGGTACGCTTCTCCATTACAAAGGCAAGAATCGCAAATAACAGGATGCCGCCGGCGAAAAGGATGGCAAAACCGGTGCGGGTGCCAAACAAAAAGGAAAAAACTGCGTCCATTGGGTGCCTTCTTGCGTAGTTGAGTTGGGTCGTAAACGCTCATAAGTATATACTTGCCCATACATGTACAAGGTTGCAACCTAAATGGAATGTATATCGCCGGAGGATCTAATGCTTGATATCAAGTTTGTTCGCGAGAATCCCGATGCCATCGATGTCGCCATGGCTAACCGCCAGACGTCTTGGGATCGCGAGAAGTTCTTTGAGCTCGACGACGAGCGCCGTGCCGTCATCACCGAGGTCGAGGAACTCCAGGCTACGCGCAATGCCGAGTCCAAGAAGATCGGCGCCCTGATGAAGGAGGGCAAGAAGGAGGAGGCCGAGGCCGCCAAGGAGGCCGTGCGCGCCGTCAACGAGAAGATTGACGGTCTGGCCGAGCGTCGTACTGCCCTCGAGCAGGAGCAGTACGACTTCATGGCTCACCTGCCCAACATTCCTTGCGAGGCCACGCCGTACGGCAAGGACGAGGACGAGAACATCGAGCGTCGCCGCTGGGGCACCCCGCGCGAGTTCGACTTCGACTTTAAGCCGCACTGGGATCTGGGCACCGACCTCGACATTCTTGACTTCGAGCGCGGCAACAAGCTCTCCGGCAGCCGTTTCACCGTTCTCGGTGGCGCCGGTGCCCGCCTGGAGCGTGCCCTCATCAACTTCTTCCTCGATACGCACACCAGCCGTGGCTTCAAGGAGTGGTGGCCGCCTATCGTCGTCAAGCGTCAGACCATGTTTGGCACGGGCCAGCTGCCCAAGTTCGAGAACGACGCCTATCACGTCTCGGGCGACAACTTCCTGATCCCCACCGCCGAGGTCGTGCTTACCAACCTGCACGCCGGCGAGGTCCTCGATGCCGACACCCTGCCGCGCCGCTACACCGCCTTCACCCCCTGCTTCCGCGAGGAGGCCGGTTCCGCCGGTCGCGACACCCGCGGCATCATCCGTCAGCACGAGTTCGACAAGGTCGAGATGGTCAAGTTCGCTAAGCCGGAGGAGTCCGACGAGGAGCTCGAGAGCATGACCGCCGAGGCCGAGTACCTGCTGCAGCAGCTGGGCCTTCCGTATCGCGTGATTAGCCTGTGCACCGGCGACTTGGGCTTCTCTGCCCGTCAGACCTACGACGTCGAGGTTTGGCTGCCGAGCTACAACGCCTACAAGGAGATCAGCTCCTGCTCCAACTGCGGTGACTTCCAGGCTCGCCGCGCCAACATCAAGTATCGCGACCCCGAGAACTTCAAGGGTTCGCGCTACCTGCACACCCTCAATGGTTCCGGCCTGCCGGCCGGCCGCACCATGGCCGCCATTCTGGAGAACTACCAGAACGCCGACGGCACCATCACGATTCCCGAGGTTCTGCGTCCTTACATGGGCGGCCTCGAGAAGATCGAGCCGGTCGCGTAACTTGCCTGCATAGGGGATATGCAAGGGCGCTCCTTCGGGGGCGCCCTATTTCGTGCGTAGGTCCATACCATGCCGTGCGGACAGCTCAATAGAAAACACACGAACAACTGTTCTGTATACAGCCATCTACCTGCTATGCTTTTGCTAAATAAGAGCGAGAGAAAGGGGACGCGATGGAGCTGTTTGATGATCGGGTGGTTTTGTTTGAGAGCGACGAGGGCGGGGAGTACCTGCTTGTAACGTGTGAGCCGTCTGGCATGGGTGGCCTGGTGCTTCGGCAGACGAGTGAGGGTCCGTTGACCCAATGGTGCTTTGAGGAGTCGCCGCATGTGGTCGAGACCTTTGTGACGCACGAGGGGCTTGTGGCGCTGGAGCACTTCTATGGAGTTGGGACTTCCAACCAGGTCGCGCGCATGCTGAGCATCTCGTTTGCCGATTATGATTGCGCCCAGCGGGTGAGATCGCTCCTGAGAGAACTTGATGCCAAGTTTGACGTGATCGAAAAGCCAATCAATCGTACGGGGAACGGCGGTATATGCGGAGCAGCATGACAAAACTGCGTTCCACAAAAAAGTTTGAGATTGTGCTTGACTCCAATAAGCTAAAGTGGTTTTATATGTCTTGCGCTGCGGCGTTACCTCAGCTGGATAGAGGGTCTGACTACGAATCAGAACGTCATAGGTTCGAATCCTATACGCCGCACCAATTGAAATCGAAAGCCTCCGGCAACGGGGGCTTTTCTTTTACGTCGGCACTGCATGGATTCGAACCTCGGTCGAGGCGCGGGCGTAAAGAAAACGCGGAGCGTTTTAGCCCGCGGGCGAGCACGCCGGCAGACGGGCGAAGCCGGTGCGGATCCGCGAAGCGGATGCGCGGAATCCTATACGCCGCACCAATCGAAATCGAAAGCCTCCGGCAACGGGGGCTTTTCTTTTATGCCGCCGCTGCATGGATTCGAACCTCAGTCGAGGCGCGAGCGTCTTAATCATCACTTCGTAAAATTTTCCAAATTGTCGCTTGACCCATCGAGGGGTCACGTGCATAATAATCCGTGCGTTGCGGCGTTACCTCAGCTGGATAGAGGGTCTGACTACGAATCAGAACGTCATAGGTTCGAATCCTATACGCCGCACCAATTGAATTTTAAAGCCTCCGGTAACGGAGGCTTTTCTTATATCGCGATGCGTCGAAGATCGCATCAAGTGGTCAAAATGAGTAAAAATCAAATTGGTTGATTTCCGATCTCAGCCGAACACATTGAGCAAATAGGCCGTTCCCGCA
>CATXWM010000026.1 GCA_958403205.1 uncultured Collinsella sp.
TGGTCATCAACATGATGGCCACCAAGGAGACCTGGCCGTTCTTCATCCTCGGCTTTGTCCTTGCTGCCATCCCTCAGCTCACGCTGATCGCCCTTGGCCTCATCGGCATCTCCCTTGCCCTCATCTACCTTGGCCTTAAGGAACTGGCCAAGCAGGGTGGCGGCATGGGCGGTGGCTCCGGCGACCCGCTCGGCGACATTCTGAACGATTACGAGTAGGAGGGGAGTGATACATATGGCAGAGAACAAGATTCAGCTCACCAAGGCTGACCGCAAGAAGGTTTGCTTCCGTCATCAGTTCCTTCAGGGCTCGTGGAACTACGAGCGTATGCAGAACGGCGGCTGGTGCTTCGCAATGATCCCTGCGATCAAGAAGCTCTACACCAGCAAGGATGACCAGATTGCCGCGCTTAAGCGCCACCTGGAGTTCTATAACACCCACCCCTATGTTTCCGCCCCCGTCATTGGCGTTACCCTCGCCCTCGAGGAGGAGCGCGCCAACGGTGCTCCGATCGATGACGTCGCCATCCAGGGCGTCAAGGTCGGTATGATGGGCCCGCTCGCCGGCGTCGGTGACCCCGTCTTCTGGTTCACCCTTCGCCCGATTCTGGGCGCTCTGGGCGCTTCCCTGGCCATGTCCGGCAGCATCGTCGGTCCGTTGCTGTTCTTCTTCGCGTGGAACATCATCCGTTACGCTTTCCTGTGGTACACACAGGAGTTTGGCTACAAGGTCGGCTCCTCTATCGCCAAGGACCTCTCCGGCGGTCTGATGGGCAAGGTCACCGAGGGCGCTTCCATCCTGGGTATGTTCATCATCGGCGCCCTGGTCGAGCGCTGGGTGTCCATTTCCTTCACCCCGATCGTCTCCACGGTCAAGCAGTCTGCTGGCGCCTTTATCGACTGGGCTAGCCTGCCTTCCGGTTCCGAGGGTATCAAGGAAGCGCTGACGATGTACAACTCCGTCGGCGCTACCGCCCTTGATCAGATGAAGGTCACCACGCTCCAGGGTAACCTCGATCAGCTCATCCCCGGCCTTGCCGCCGTGTGCCTGACCCTGCTGGTCTGCAAGCTCCTCAAGAAGAAGGTTAGCCCGATCGTCATCATCCTGGCTCTCTTCGCCGTCGGCATCATCGGTCGCTTCTGCGGCTTCATGTAAGCACGCTTCGGCTTAAGACCGAGAGTTGCTAGGTAAGGGCTTTTGAGCCATTGAAACGGACCGCACCCGGTGGGTACACTGGATGCGGTCCGATTGTTTTAATTGGAGGGCGAGGCGCGTATGGCGCAATCTCAGAACAGCACGGTCGATCTGGCAACGCCGGCAACCTGCCTGATGGGGCTTACCAGCCACGGTAACGTGATGGTGGGCAATAAGGCGTTCGAGTACTATAACGAGCGCAATCCCGAGGATTATATTCAAATCCCGTGGGACGAGGTCGACTATATTGCCGCCGAGGTTTTGCGCGGCACCAAGAAGATTACGCGTTTTGCCATCTTCACCAAGGACAACGGTCACTTTACGTTTTCGACGCGCGACGACAAAGAGACGCTTCGCGCGGTCCGCAAGTACGTCGACGAGGATAAGCTCGTGCGTTCGCCCGACTTTATCGATGTGACCGCCAAGGGCGCCAAGAGCATCCCCTCCGTCATCAAAGGCCTCTTCCACAAAGGCAACTAGCTCCTCATAAGTTGCGGTGAAATAGTTTCTAAATACGGCTTTAGATGCTTCAGACAGGAACTATTCCACCGCAACTTCGAAGTCTAGTCATGCGACGTATGGCGATGCAGTAAATCTGCTACACTAGTACAACATGCCTCCGTAGCTCAGGGGATAGAGCACCGCTCTCCTAAAGCGGGTGTCGACGGTTCGAATCCGCCCGGGGGCACCAGAGAAATATCGAGCCCGGTACCGCTACGGTGCCGGGCTCTTCTGGTCTAAAGGCCGGATTCGGACCATCGACACCCGCGTCGCCAATTTCCCCGCGGGAGGAGTTTTCGAATCCGCCCGGGGGCACCAGAGAAATATCGAGCCCGGTACCGCTACGGTGCCGGGCTCTTCTGGTCTAAAGGCCGGATTCGGACCATCGACACCCGCGTCGCCAATTTCCCCGCGGGGGGAGTTTTCGAATCCGCCCGGGGGCACCAGAGGAATATCGAGCCCGGTACCGCTACGGTGCCGGGCTCTTTTGGTGTTAGAGCTGCGCCGTTCCATGCTAGCGGGTCGCATCAAAAGCAAAGCGCCCGCTTGCCGGGGGAGCAAGCGGGCGCTTCTGAGCGAATATGTTTGCGGCGTTCGCTGCGCAGATAATAAGCAGCCGGCTAGTTGCTTGTACCGGAATCGTCGCCTGAATCAGTACCAGAGCCAGAAACCGAAACCGTCAGCGTAATCGTGCTGTCGGTGGACTGCTTGCCAGTGGGGGAGACGCCCGTCACGGTGGCGTTTTCGTTGCCACTCACGGGGTTGCCGTTCTGATCGCAGAATGCGATGTTGTAGAATCCGGCGTTGTTGAGCGCGGTGACGGCGGCGGAGATGCTCTTGCCGTACAGGTTGCCCGGAACGCTGGCCTTGCCGGACTTCTTGGCGATGACGACGGTGATCGTGGCGCCGGGCTTCTGCTTGCCGCTGGGGTTCCAGCTAATGACGGTGCCCTCGGTGACGGAATCGTTCTCCTGGTAGCTCACGTCGACGCCAAAACCGGCCATGTCAAGGGCGTTGCGTGCCTGGGCCTCGGTCATGTCGGTCAGATCCGGGACGGAGGTGGTGTCAGGACCGCTGGAGACCTTATACGAGATGGTCGTGCCCTTCTCGACTTCCTTGCCGGCATCAGTGCCCTGCTCAAAGACCTGGCCTTCGTCAGCCTCGTTGGCCTCCTCGGTTGCGTTGCCCTTCAGGCCCACGCTTGCCAGCGCGGCCTCGGCCTGGTCCTTGGTCAGGCCGACGAGCTGCGGAACCTCAACTTTGTCGGAGGGCTTGGGGCCCTTGGAGATCACCAGGTTCACCTTGGAGCCCTTGGGCTTCTTAGTGTTGCCGTTGGGGGTCTGCTCTGCAACCTTGCCCTCGTCGACATCGTCGTTATAGCTCTGGTCGACGGTTCCGACCTCAAGGCCGGCCTCCTTGATCTGCTCGATAGCGGTCTGCTGGTCCTTGTTAAGCACATCGGGCACCGTAACCTGCTCGCCCCCAAAGAGTCCGGTGGCGAAGGCCACCACAACGCCAACCACGGCGATTGCGGCGACTACGGCGGCGATAATCTTGTTCTTGTTGGACTTGGGCTGATCGACCTCGTAGGAACCGGTGGAACCCGAGACGGCGCTGCGGGGGTTGGTCTGTCCGCTTACGCCCGATACGGGGCGAACCATAGCGCGCGTGGAGTCAGACAGCTCACGGGTCTTGGTAGCGCCCAGGTCGCCCGCGGCGCCAATGATGCGCGTGGGCTCGGAGACGTTGACGGCGCGGCCGGACAGGTAGTTGTTGAGCACCTGGCGCAGCTCGTCTGCCGTCTGGAAGCGGTTCGCCGGGTCCTTTTCCATGCACTTGAGGATGATGCGCTCCAGATCGGCATCGACGCCGGAGTTGACTTGGCTCGGCGGAACCGGCAGTTCGTTTACCTGCTTGAGCGCAACTGAGATGGCGTCGTCGCCGTCAAAGGGGACGCGACCGGTGGCGCACTCGTACATGACGACACCCAGCGAGTAGATATCCGAAGTGGGACCGAGGTCCTGGCCGCGCGTTTGCTCGGGGCTTACGTAGTGGGCGGTGCCCAGTACATTGTTGTCCTGCGTGAGGTGGCTGTTCTTTGCGCGCGCGATGCCAAAGTCCATGACCTTGATGTTGCCGTCGGGCAGCACCATGATGTTTTGCGGCTTAATGTCGCGGTGGATGATCTCGTGCTTGTGGGCGACCGAAAGCGCGGAGCTGATCTGCGAGCCGATCTGCGCGACCTTCTTTGGATCGAGGGCGCCGTGGCTCTTGATGCCGCTCTTAAGGTCGGTACCGCGCAGGTACTCCATGACGATGTAGTAGGTATCGCCATCCTTGCCCCAATCGTAGACGCCCACGATATAGGGGGAGGAGAGACCTGCTGCTGCCTGGGCCTCCTGCTTAAAGCGGGCGGCGAAGGTGGCGTCGCCGGCATACTGCGGCAGCATGATCTTGACGGCAACCGTGCGGTCGAGGACCTGATCTTGCGCACGGAAGACGGTCGCCATGCCGCCCGTTCCCACCTTATCCTTGAGGAGGTATCTTCCCCCGAGGACCCTCTGTTCCATTCCTGCTCCTAACTAACTTATTCGCTCAACGATGTGTGTAGTACCGAATGTGTGGCCGCTGGGGCCGTGTGGCGCGTTGCCGCTAGCTCATAGGTCGCGGCGCGCCCCAAGTATCCGCTTCGATCACGGGCATCACGCTCCTTGGGCGGCAAGTGCCGCGGTCAGGACGATGCCGGCGATCTTGGCTGCCTTGACGTCGTGTTTGTCGTAATCCTCCAAGGCCACCGAGATGGCGACCGTGGGTGAATCGTAAGGTGCGAAGCCGACGAACATCGAGTTGACGTTGGTGCCGCCGGTCTCGGCCGATCCGGTCTTGCCGGCGACCTTGACGCCCGGAATCTGGGCATCGGTGCCGGTGCCGGACTGGACAACCGCGAGCATGGCCTGCTTGACCTGATCGGCCGTGGTGGCGCTGACGGCCTGGCCGAGCGAGCGGGATTGCGTGGTCTTGACCACGGTTCCGTCGGGGGCGAGCACCTGGGCCACGAAGAACGGGTCCATGACCACGCCGCTGTTGGCGATGGCCGCCGCTATCACGCAGTTTTGCATGACGGTGGTCTGCGGACCTGGCGTGTGGTCCATGCCGACAGGCTGGCCGGCGCCTGCCCAGGCGGTCTCCCACTCGGTCATAAGCGACGGGTCGGCCATGATGGAAGCTGCGGTGGTCAGATCCTGACCGAGCTTTTGACCGTAGCCAAAGGCGTTGGCAAACTGGACGAGCGAGTTGGCGCCAATCTCGTTTGCCACCTGGCCAAAGACGACGTTGGACGACACGGCGAAGGCCTGCTGCAGGCTGATGGTGCCGTAGCTCTCGTTGGCATAGTTGGTGACCGGCGCGTTGCCAATATCCATGGAGCCGGGCGCCTGGTACGTGCTGGTAAGGCTGGCGGTGCCGGTCTCGAGCGCCGCGGAGAGTGTGACGACCTTAAAGGTCGAACCCGGGGTGTACAGCGCGTCCATGGCACGATCGTACATGGAGCCGTCCTCGCCGCCGCCCGACTGGAGCAGCGCATCGATGTTGGTGTTGTCATAGGTGGGCGAGCTTGCGCACGCAAGGACCGCACCGGTGCGCGGATCCATGACCACCACAGCGCCCTTAAAGCCCTTGAGCGCCTGCTCGGCGGCCGTCTGGATGCGCGAGTCGATGGTGAGCTTGGCGGTATTGCCCGGCTGGGTCTGCCCCGCGAGCGACGCGATGGCGTTGTTCCAGCTGGAGTAATCCTTGGAGCCGGTGAGCGTATCGTTCATGACGCTCTCGATGCCGGCGGTGCCGTATTGCTGGCTCACGTAGCCCACCACGTGCGCGGCCATGTTGCCGTTGGGGTAGGAGCGGGCGTAGGTGCCGTCCTCCTGCTGCAGCGACTCGGCTAGTGTCACGCCGTCGGACGTGATGATGGAGCCACGCTGGATGTACTTGGAGCGGGCGATGGTGTGGTTGTTGGTCGGCATGTCCTGGTAGTCCTTCGCCTTGATGACCTGGACATAGGTGAGGTTGCCGATAAGGATGGCGAACAGCGCCGTGAAGGCAAACACGGCACGAGTCAGACGGTTGGCAAGCGCCACGCGGCCGAGCACGCCGGACTCTGGAGTGTCGAGCAGGCGACGACGCATGCGAGAACCCGCGGAGTGGTTGCCGTGGCTGTAGGAAGGTGCGCTGGCAAAACGCGTACCGGTCGGGGCAGCGGCGGATGCGACCTGGTCATCGGTGATGGCGGCCATGGTGCCGGTGCCGGTGAGCTCGGCCTCGCGTCCGGTCGCCTCGTCACCGGCACGTAGCAGGAGTGCGACGATGATAAAGCTTGCCAGCAGCGAGGAGCCGCCCTGGCTCATAAAGGGCAGGGTGACGCCGGTCAGCGGGATCAGGCGGGTTACGCCGCCAACGATCAAGAAGGCCTGGAAGCTGATGGCTGCCGTAAGACCGGTGGCGCTAAAGGCGGCAAGGTCGGACTTTGCGCGGGCAGCTGTGGTCAGGCCACGCACGGCAAAGAGCATAAACAGGATGAGCACGGCGCCGCCGCCCAAAAGGCCCATCTCCTCGCCGATAGCCGAGAAGATAAAGTCGGACTCGACGACAGGGATGTTGTTGGCCATGCCGTTGCCGATGCCAACACCGACCAGACCGCCATCGGCAAGCGAGAAGAGCGACTGGACGATCTGGTAGCCCTGACCCTGGGCGTCCTTAAACGGATCGACCCAAACCTGGAAACGCACCTGAACGTGCGACAGGAACTTGTAGGCGCCCACGGCTCCAACGGCTAAGAGCGCAAGGCCGATAACGACATACGAAAAGCGCCCCGTGGCAACGTAGAGCATCAGCAAGAAGATGGTGTAGAACAGCACGGCCGAACCCAGGTCGCGTTCGAAGACGACGACGAGCAGGCACACACCCCACACGGCAAACAACGGCAGTAGCAGTCGCAGGCGAGGGATCTTAAAGCCCAAGATCTTGCGGTTGGAGATGGAGAGCAGCTCGCGGTTCTCGGCCAGGTACCCGGCCAGGAACAGCACGATAAAGACCTTGGCGAACTCGCCGGGCTGGATGGTAAAGCCCGCGATGCGAATCCACAGCTTGGAGCCCGAGATCGTGGTGCCGATAAAGATAGGCAGCATCAGCAGGATGATGCCGATGATGCCAAAGGTGTACTTGTAGCGCATGACCACGTCGAGGTTTTTGACTAGTGCAAGCGTTCCCACCATGAGCGCCACCGAGACAAACAGGATGATGAGCTGTGAGATGGCGAGAGCGGGGGCGAGACGCGTCACGAACGTGATGCCGATGCCCGAAAGTATAAATACGATGGGCAGGATGGCGGGGTCGGCACCGGGCGCCAAGATGCGCACGGCAATGTGGGCCGCGGCAAAGGCGGCAAAGAGGCCGATCGGTACGGCGAGCGTCTCAAAGGAGATGGCGGCGCCCGCAGTGAGCACGTACATCGCATACAGCAGGATGACGGGGAACGCCGAGGCGATGAGCAAGAGCAGCTCGGTGTTGCGGCGACTCATAAGCGGCACTCCCTTTCTAGTTCTTATCGGAGGCTTCGGCCTCGGCGGACTGTTCGGCGGTTTTCTCGGAATCTGATTCGGAGGTCGATCCCTGATTGGTGTTGTCGCGAATCGTTTGCGCGTCGATCACCTGGCGGGTCTGCTCCTCGTCGATCTGGTGGCGGTACTTGGATATCGTGTCCTGCGCATCGTCGATACTTGTTTGCGGAATGCCCGCCTTGAGGCGGTTTTGCGTGTCTTCGGGCAGGTCGGACAGCTTAATGCTGGTTTCGCTCTCGAGCCAGTGGAGCTTGAGTCCGAGCGGCTTGCCGGGCAGACCGCGCCAGACGGCGACATTGCCCTGGTAGGTACCCAGGTAGTATGAGCCGGTGACACCCGTGTAGGCCCAGATGCCAGCTGCCAGCACAAAGACGAGGGCCAGGATGGCGGCGATAGTAATGTTGCGGCGACGCACGCGTTGCGCCTCGCGCATAACGCCATCGTCAACCAGGTCAACGACTACTACGGTCACGTTGTCGTGGCCGCCGGCGGCAAGCGCCGCGTCCACTAGGTTGTCGACGCAGATTTGCGCGGTTGAGGACTGCGTGGCGATGTTCTCGATATCGCTATCGGGAATCATGCTCGAGAGGCCGTCGGAGCACAGGATCAGACGGTCGCCTTCCTCGATATGCAGAGTGAAGTGGTCGGCATACATGGCGGGGTCCGAGCCCAGTGCGCGGGTGATGACCGAACGGTTGGGGTGGACGCGAGCCTCGTCTGCCGTGATCTCGCCGGCGTCCACGAGCTCCTCCACGTAGGAGTGGTCGCGGGTCACGCGGATGAGCGTGCCCTCGTGGAGCAGATAGGCGCGAGAGTCGCCCACGTGGGCGATGGCGAGCGTGTCGTTTTCGATGTAGGCGCAGGTGGCTGTGCAGCCCATGCCGGGCTTGCCCAGGCCGTTCAGGGCCGCCTCGATTACGGCGGCGTTGGCTGCCTCGACGGCTGCGGCCAGGCGTGCTGCGTCGGCGGACTGTGGGGCCGTCTTGGCAATAGTCTCGACGGCGATGGAAGAGGCTACCTCGCCGGCAGCGTGACCACCCATGCCGTCGCATACGCAAAAGAGCGGCGACTGCACCAGGTAGGAATCCTCATTGTGCGGGCGCACGCAGCCAACGTCGGAGCGGGCGCCCCACATAAGTTGCGTGGTGGTGCCGGCATCATAGGTCGAGTCGGTCTCGACGCGCTCGTCGGTCAGCGGCTCAAAACTCATGGTCGAGCCGGGGTCCTTAAGCTTGGCCTCCACGGCGGCAACGTCAATCTCGGCCGTATCGCCGGGCGAGACGGTGTCGGCATCGTTGCTCGGGTCGTTGACGTTGGGCGTGGCGGGCTCTTCGGTTGTACGGTCGACAGGCTCGTCGTCTTGCGGGGCGACGGCTGCAGACTCGGGCGTCGCGAAGTGCGCGGGCGCGGGCGTGCCGTGGGATTGGGAGACATCCTCCGTCGTTGCTGCGGGTACGTCTTCGGTTACAGACTGCATGGCTTCGGGCGCCGATGCGTCCGCGGGGGAGGGCGCCGCCGCGGGTTCCGGTGCAGATGCGGACTCGGGTGCTGCGGCGGGTGCCGGCGCTACGGGAAACGCCGGTGCCGCGGGCTCGGGAGCCGCAAATACCGCGGAGCTCTCGGTAATCGCCGTGGCGACGGGTTCG
The DNA here is from genome assembly GCA_958403205.1 of uncultured Collinsella sp. Lineage (GTDB taxonomy): Bacteria > Actinomycetota > Coriobacteriia > Coriobacteriales > Coriobacteriaceae > Collinsella. The sequence goes on from CATXWM010000026.1 coordinate 8,954, forward strand.
GCAAAGTGAGCCGGCGCGGGCATGTCTTGCGGGGCCGCGGGCTGCTCGGTAGCGGCGTGCACGCCGATGGGGGTGTTACCGCCGTCAGCGTTGTCCTCGGTATCCTCGTCGTCGGTCAGCGTCGGATATTCTTGCGTTACATGCGAAAGAGGCAGGGAGAACACAGTGTCCTCGGGCTCCACGGGCGCATGGCCCGCCGGGGCGGCATGAGCCGGCGCGGTCGCGGGGGCGGCCGACGTCTCTGGCATGGTTGCGGACTTGTTCTCCTCGTCGATCATCGACGGTTCACCTTCATGACCACGTCGCCAATCTGGACTTCGTCGCCCTCGCGCAGCGTTGCGGGTTCCACCAGCTGGCGGCCGTTGACGAGCGTGCCGTTAAGCGAGTTGAGGTCCTCGATAATAAGTGCCGGACCCTGCAGCGAAAAACGCGCATGCGAGGCCGAGACAAACGGTTCGTTGATGCAGATGTCCGACGACGGCGAACGGCCGACGATGACGGGACCGAGCATATCCACGTGGATGCCGCGGATGCCGCGCGGGCCCTTGTCCACATCGATCGTCCAGATGGCCGAGTCGCGGCGCTGGCCGCGGACGAGCCCCACGCCGGTCTTCATGACGGCAAACAGGAAGATATAAAGCAGGACGACCAGGACGATGCGGCCTGCAAACAGGACGATATCGATGTTCATAAGCGACTATCCCCTAAATTCGAACGTGCTCAGGCCAAACGTCAGCAGGTCGCCGTTGCGCAGCGGGCAGCGCGTGATGCGACGGTTGTTGACGAGCGTGCCGTTGGTGGAGTTGAGGTCCTCGATCGACCAGTCCGAGCCGGTAAAGGTGAGCTGGGCATGACGGCGCGACACGTTGGGGTCGCGCAGGGCGATGTCGGAAACCGAGCGCTCGCGACCGATGGTCACCTGTGCGGAGGTGATGGCGTGGCTCTCGCCGCTCACGACGTCGACGAGCTGGGCGAGCGGACGCTGCGGGGCGCGAGAGCTTGCCATGTTGGAGGCGATGCTGGCTGCGGCGCCAAGGCCAGCGGCGGCGCCGGTCGCGGCGGCTCCGCCCATGCCGGCAAGCGCGTCGCGCGAGACGGTTTGGGGCACGGGGATGGGTGCGGCGGCGGGATCGGGCATATTGGGCGCAAAGGGGTCGGCCACGGCAAGCGGGTCGGGAGTGGCAGCACGAGGTGCCGGCTGCTGCTGCGGCATAGCAGCGGGGTGTTGCTGCGGGGCGGCAAACTGCTGCTGGCCGGCGCGCGGGGCGCTGGCGGCACGGCTCGCGGCTGAGTTGTTCTGGCCCAGGCCGTTTTGGTAGGCGCGCTCTTCCTCGTACAGGCGACCGAGCGTAGGGGCATCGACGTTCTCGGCAAAGACCGAGAACTTGCCGCCGCGCAGCTGCGGGTCGATCATAAAGCGAACGAGGGGCTCGCCGACAAAGACGTAGCGGCGCTTTTCGGCCTGCGCTTTCACAAACTCGCGGACCTCGCGCGAAAGCTCGGGATAGAACGGGGCGAGCATGGGATCGTCGTCGGCGGCAATCAGGATGGTATAGAGCGCCGGCGCGGTGTTGACGCCGTTGATCACCAGAGTCTGATCCTCCATGTCGCGAGCGGCCTGCTTGGCAAGCTTCTTAAAGGAGAACGGGGCACGGGTGGCACCGAAGATGCCGGCCACGTGGTCCTCGAAGATGTTCAGGAAGTTCACGAAAGATCACTCTCCGTATAGGTTCTTTGGTATCCGAGCAAATAAAGGCATATCCCGACGATTATAGAGGATAGGATTCCCGTAACCGCCGCCTTGGCGACGACCGGGCCCGCAAGGCTGGCAATTTCCATATGGTGTGCAAGGCAAAACGATACGGCCGAGCCGATGCCGGCGACGGCAATTGCGACGATGGCGGCAAGGTTCGATCCCTGCTCGGCGCGCTTGGCATGAGCATTGAGCAGCAGCGATGTTGCCGCGGCTATTGCTGCAACCAGCACGATTGCAGCGAGAAGGAGCGCGTCTCCCAGCGCTGCGACGACATTGCTAAGCCCCAGTACGCCTCCCGCAGAGAGAGCCGCTGCAGCAAGGCGGGCAAAGAGTGCGCCCATGCCCGTGGCCGCCGCTGCGCTTGCCGGGCCGAGCCAAAACGCCGCGATGCTCGCGGCGGCTCCGGCGGCAAGGAGGGCGTCGCCGGTTAGGCAACCCAGCGCAAGCGCGCAGGTGAGCGTCGCGCTCGCAGCCGCCTCGGTTCGTCCCCAGGCAATCCACCAACCGGACATGGCGGCGGCAAAAACGACCGCGACCGGCAGCATCGACAGGATGCCCTGCGCCTGCATGGTGGCGTTGGCCATGAGCACCAAAAAGCCCACGGTCGAGATGGCCGAGCCGATCTGCGGGGCCAGGCCGGCTGCCGCACCGATCGCGATGGCCGCCACGACCAGCCCGGGAAGCGCCGCGACGCCGGCTGTCTGCATAAGCAAAAAGCTAAAGGCTCCGCATGAGAGCGCTGAGATGCCGCGCATGGTGTAGTTGCGCGCGTGGCTCCAGCGCGAGCCCGCCCAACCAAGCGCGGGGTCGATCTCGACGGTGTCATCTTCGTAGGGTAGCGACTCCATATCGTCTGCCGCGCACTCGTCATCTGAAAGTTCGCCCACCATCTGCTCCAAGCTGCGACGGCCTTCGCGCACGCTTCCTAAGCCGGCAAGGAGTCGGTCGCAGAATGCCTCAATGCTATCGGGGCGGTCTTGCGGCATGGGGGAGAGAGCGCTCATGAGCGCCGCCTCGGCCCCCGGGGGAAAGTGAGGGATCAGTTCGCTGGGATAGGTGGCGCCGCCGATGATGCGGTCGAGCGAGTCGGCAGGCGTGGCCGCCATAAAGGGGGCACTGCCGCACAGGCCCTCGTAGATCACGCAGGCAAGGGCAAAGACATCGGCACGTTCGTCGACCGTGCCGGTCTCGATATCGAGCTGCTCGGGCGGCATGTAGCCGATGGTGCCGCCGCGCGATCCGCCAAAGCCGCCGGCGGACGACAGCCGCGCCATGCCAAAGTCGGTGAGCTTTACATTGCCCGAATGGTCGATAAGCACATTGGCGGGCTTTATGTCCAGATGAAGCACGCCGTTTGCATGGGCAAAGGTGAGTGCCTGACCCAGCGCGTCGGCAATGGCCGCGGCCTCGTCAAAGGTGAGCGAGTGGCCGTCCACGCGATGCAAAAACTCGGCTAACGACATACCGTCGACATACTCCATGACCAGGTAGGCATAGGCGGTGTCGTGCGTAAAGTCAATAACCTGCACGATATTGGGATGTTGAAGCATGGCGGCGGTATGCGCCTCGCGCAGCACGTCCATGATGTCGCTGGCGGGCATGCCGGCGCCGTTGATAAGGGGGATGCGCTTAATGGCCACGCGACGGCGCAGGTGCGTGTCGCGGCAGATTTCGATGGAGCCAAAGCCGCCGGTCGCAAGCGTCTCGAGCGGCTGGTACCGCTTGAGCAGCTCGCGAGAGCTAGTGCCCTCCAAGGGAACGTCCGGCGAGAACCGGGCGGTATGTTGCGAGAAAAGCGGCATGGCCAACCCTCGTGCGTTTAAAGTTCGTTTGCGAGCGGCGGGCACGGGGCCGAGCCATTCGCGGTGGCATAGATGCTGCTAGTGTAGCACGCTCAGGCGGATGGCGAGGATGGCGGGATGCGAGGCTGCCTGTCTGGCTTGGCCTTCGTCTCGACCCATCCGGAAAGCGCGCCCCAGTTTGCGGCCAAATACTGGGACACGCTTTCCGAATGGGGTGTGCTGCGGAAACTGCGTCCCAGAATATTGACTCAGAACGGGATACAGTTTCCAGATCGACGCTCAAAAGGAAACCGCATCCCGCTTTGATGCGGGGACTGCGGACAAAAGCTGAACCGTGATCTGGCTCGGATTGGAGTTCGCCTGAATCGTTGATGCTGGCTGGTGTGGGCGTGGAGATAAACGAGCAGCCCGAGCGATATAATGACACGCTATGGAGGTCATATGCTCTTTTCCCGCTGTTCTGCCACATCTGCTTTCGCCGTTGCGCTCGTCGTAATGGCGGTTACCCCTTATCACCGGTTTTCATCTTCAATCGGCTTGGCATCAGGTGCAATGACCTGGCTCGTTATCCTTGGCGCATGCCTCGCGGCGTTTGGTCATGGTGTTGCGCTCCGCAAGGGGAGAGAAATAAGACGGCCGGGTCGCCTTGGCGTCTTCGGTGTTTTCCTTGCTGCTATTGCGGTGGTTCCCGAATGGGTCGACTTGGCCTTCTATGCTCGCGGAGATTCTATTCCAATCGCGTTTGCACCAATCTGGTTGTTGCATGGTGTTTCGTGTGCCTTGTGCTTCACTGGGTCGTTGCTCCTCTCATATGTAATTTGGGATACGGCGGGCTCTCCTTTGATACGGGGGGCGGCGCGGGACGGCGAAAGGGGGACCCGCCGATCGCAGAGCGCGCTTTTTGCAGAAACAATAGTTGTCCTGTCTTGCCTGCTGTTTTGCTGTCGAATTTCATGGAGAGTCGTTCCCGAGCCATGGGGGATGCCCTCTGTAACGGCCGCATCAATTGGCCTCGTGCTTTTAATTCCGCTGGTCTATCTCGTATTGGCTGCGGTCCCGCTGCTTTGCTGTCCCCGCGCCTTTGGTCGGGGGCAGGGCGACGTGTTTGCCCGTTCTGTGCTTGTAGCAGTTCCCATTGGCCTTGTTCCGGCTGTCGAGGTGGCATACTTTGCAAGCGATGCCGCAGTCATTGCATCACTGTCGATGGGGTCCGCTATTGCTGTTGCCGCCTTCGTATGCACATTGCTAAGGGAGAAACGGGACAACAATTCGGATACCCCTCGCACGTCCGACCCATTCGATGCGGGGGTGTTTTCCCCTGCCCTGTCGCCTCGAGAAGAGCAGTTTGTTCGACTGCTGCTCAAAGGGAAAACGCCGGCGGAAATTGCCAGGGAGACGGGTACGAAGCCATCGACGGTGCGAACAACGCTTCACCGAGCATACGGGAAGGCATCGGTTGCGGGCTCACGCGAGCTCGTGGCATTGTTTGCGGGTGAGGGTGATGCTACAGGGCCTGGTCTGCTGCAGCGGCATGCTGGTGATATGTTGACATCAGTTCGGACGCGCCGGCTGTTTCGATACCTGCTCACAACATTTTTTATCCTCCTTGCGGCGGGCCCCTTGGTAATGGCGGATAGCGATTGGGGATCCGGTGTTTCATGGGCAGTCGCCTTTTCTCTCGCAAGCTATGCATTGGGTCTCGGACTGCTTCTGTCGCTGCACTACGCGGGTGAAAAACTGAATCGTGAAGTTGCGCTGACTAGAACGGATGGGGCGATTGGGCTCGGAAGCCCGTGCGTGTGGGCGATACTGTCTGCTTTGGAATGGTCTTTTGTCTATATCGCGGCATGGAGGTGCGTACGCGATCCGTTGATGGCTGTGCCGGTCCTGTTTTGCGGCGTGGCATCTACGGTCTCGCTCGCTGTTGGGCTGCGTCCGTTTAAGGTGCATGCCCGTGTCCGGGCTATCGTGCCGTTGGTGTCAATAGGTGCGGCTACTTTAATCCATGCGGCCACTAGGGGGCGAATCCATGGGTTCGCGGTGCTGACGGGGATGTTGCTTACATACATAGTGCTGCGTAGCTGTCCGCAGCGCAAAATGCTTGGGATATGGATGCTTTGCTTTGGGGCGGCGGCTCCTGTCTGGGTTGTCTTGCTCAACATGGTGCAGGATCTGACGGTTTTCGAGCCTCTGTTCCTTGCGTCGTTGCTGGGGCAAAGTTCGGCCGTCAATGTCGTCGTGGCAACGGTGATTGTTTGCTGGTCTGTGCCCATGCTCGTTACGCACATCGTGCTCGTACGCTCGGTTGAGGACGAGAAGGCCGTCTTGAAGTACCGTGCGAACGGGTCCACCGAAGCAGCTCACGTGCGCCGGCTGGCTCTGCTTACGTCGCGCGCCCTGTCCGATGTTCAGGCCCGAATATTGTTGATGACGGCAGAGGGCACAACGACAAAGACCATTGCGCAGGATGTCGGTTACGCTGCATCTACGGTGCAAGCGCTGCGATCCGCGTCCTATCGCCAGTTGAAGATCAAGAACAAAGCAGAGCTTATTTCATTGTTATCGCAGGTAGATAACGTGTAAACGCCTGGATTATCAACTCAATAGCGAGTGTTTACAGACATCTTTCTCCATTCATGCAAAGGTTGCTGTGCGTCGACGCATTGTTAGCCGCTTTTGATTGGAGAAGGCCATGATTAAGCCAAGGAGCGCTATTACTCGAATCGGAGTCGGGTTGGCGATTGCTGCGGGTCTGTCCCTAGGGGTTCCCGCTGCATCGTTCGCGCAAGAGGAGTTTGACACCTCTCAGGTTTCTAGCATTACTCAAAACGCCGATACGGGAATTACGACCTGTACGAACAATGCCGATAGGGCATTTAGTTTTCAATGTGCCGGGACGAGTGCAACTGGCTACCGTCAAAAGGATGATTCCTCATCGCTCTATCTGGATATCCAAGGTTATACGGGAAATCCGCTTCGGTTATATACAGACGGTGCGTATAACACAAGCGGTAGCGGCAGCATGAATTGTACTCAGGGAACGTATCGTTCGAATCACAAGGGACAGTGGGAAATGTATAACCTCGTCCGTGAGAACGGGCGATCTGCGGCGCGACTGACTGCATGGGCGGAGTCTGGCTACGGCACTGTTATTGGTGTATGGAGCCCCGACTGCGTCGGGCATTTCCGCAAGCTTCCCGCATAGTTGTTTGAATTGGCTCCCTTCCGGCTTTCTGGGTCGGAAGGGGGAGGAGGACGTATGAACCAAAGGCTCGTAAGATATGAGCTGTCGAAAACGATAAGACGCCCAGCTTTTATCTTTGCTCTCTTGATTGCAGTCGCAGTTGCAATAGCTGCTGCGCTGGAGCCGTGGGCAAATTTGGAAAAAGAACGTCACAACCTTCTTTCTTTTGGTTACGGCGTTGGCATGCAAGCCAAAAACTATCTCGGTCAAACACGTGAAAGCAGCTTCGGTAACTGGATTGTTGTGAGCGCGAACGCGCCACTGTCTGCGTCGGTGTTTTTCTATGCACTGCCCCTGCTTGCAATGTTGGCCGGATCTTGGTCGTGCCTCTTTGAGCGTTTGAGTGGTTATGACATGCAGATATGCACGCGCGTTTCCAGAAAGGCATACGTGAACGTAAAGGTGCTGTCTGCTTTCCTCTCCGCGTTTACAGTGACTGCCATTCCTCTGCTCGTCAATTTCCTGATTGTCTCGATGCTTTTTCCTGCGTATCTTCCTCGGGTCGATGAGTCGACCTACGTAGGGCTTTACCTACATAGCTATTTCTCCGGTCTATTTTATTCACATCCTTTGTTATATGTGCTTGCATACACGCTGTTCGATGCGGTCACGCTCGGGACTTTATCCATGGCTGTAACTGGCTTCTCAATTTTGTTTCGTAGCAGAATCAAAGCGATAATTGTCCCGTATCTGCTAATGGTTGCGTGGCATTTTGCAAATGGCTGGATCTTCGGCGTAATGGCTTGTGTGGGGTTTAACTGCAATATCTTCAACAGCATCAGGTCGGAATCGCTGAATAACTGGCCAGACATTCGAGCCGGTTTTGCGGAAATCATATTATTGACCCTTGCTTCGTTGGCTTTTTCTGGGGCGTGGAAAAGGCGGGAGATGGTCTGATGCTGTTTAGGCTGGTCGCCGCGGACCTGAGGACCGTTTTGAAGAAGAACATCATTACCTTTATTGCGATTGCGGCAGTGACCGTTGCGAACCTGGTGTACGCCTACGGTTTGTCTTCTGTGTATGGGGTCAGGACGGATGCCTTGGGGTTTGCGGACAATCTTGCGCTCGTGTTTGCCGGATCTGCTCCGTTTGAGCCTAGGCCCGGGGTCATGTTTGTGCCTCCGCTAGGATGGCTATTTCTCATTCTGCTTATTCTCTATACAACACTCGATTATCCCGCCGAATCGTTGCACGGGTTTGGTTTGCAAACGCTTGTCCGATGCCGGGCGAGAACCCTTTGGTGGGTCTCGCGTTTTATCTCAGTGGCGGCGATAACAGCATTTTCGCTGCTCGTGGTGGTTTGCTCTGTTGTGATTTGGAGCTTGATGGTGAGTGCCTCGTTCAGCGCGGTCATCCATGGCGAGTCGCTTCAGCTGGCTAATTTGGCGCCGTGGTTTCTCAAGGCGAGCGAAGCAGGTGCACTGCCGTTTTTCGCAGGTCTCTTTCTTGCTTTTGAGGCGCTTGCGTTTGTGCAGGCAACGGTTGGGTTTGTGCTTGGGCCGTCAGTTTCATTTGCGGTTGTAATGAGCTACCTGATCTGTTCGGCATATGCGCGGCATTGGGCGCTACTGGGAAATGCCTTGATGCTGTTGCGCTGGGGTGGAATCGTCAAAGAAGGAATTGCGACGGGCTCGAGTGGCTTGTTTTCAATTGTGATTATGTCGTTATGCCTATCGTTGGGTGGACTGTGGTTTCGAAGGGCCGACCTTATCGAAAAGAGGGACAAGATATGAGTGTGATCGTTAGGGACGTATCGAAGCGCATGGGCAAAAACGATGTCCTGCGCAACGTGTCCATCGAGGTTGACCCTGGGACTGTGGTCGGGCTTCAGGGGATAAACGGTTCGGGTAAGACCATGCTCATGCGAGCGGTCTGCGGATTGATTAGACCCACCGAGGGCGAGATTATTATCGATGGCCAAAGACTTGGGGCGGATATCTCGTTCCCGCCGAGTCTGGGGATGTTGATAGAGGCGCCTTCCTTTTTAGGATATCTGTCTGGCTACGATAATTTGGAGCTCATAGCTCAAATCAATGGCGTTGCCACCCCCGAGGACATTCGCTCTGCCCTGCGGCTCGTGGGGCTCGATGCAGACGAAAAAAAGAAGTTTCGAGCATACTCGCTTGGGATGAAGCAGCGTCTGGGAATAGCTGCGGCAATTATGGAAAAGCCGAAGCTGCTTGTTCTCGATGAGCCAACGAATGCCCTCGACGAAGCGGGCGTGGAAATGCTCAAGCGCGTTGTGGCGATGGCGGCATCAACGGGTCGCGAGGTTCTTCTGTCCAGCCATGACGGAGAGGTGCTCGAGGAGCTAGCCGATCGTGTTTACTGCATGCGCGACGGTGCCGTTGTGAAAGTTCGGGAAAGGTCGTGAGCGCGATGAAGAAGGCCCTGTTGACGAGAAGGTCGATGCTCGCGCTTTTCGGCTGTGCTGCTACCGGCCTTGCGGGCATGAGGGTGAGCGTCGTTAACGGGAACCGGACAGTCATTCCTGAAAAATATTACGCGGAGGGCGAATGGCTCTCGATGGATGGGGCGTTTCTGGGGTCGAAGGATGTGGCGACTGACGGGTATTCGTTTTGCATAGACGGGGCAGAGCTGCTCACGCCGCGCGAGTATCTCAAGCGTGCGCATGATGATTATTCAAAATATGGCATCGTAGATACGAAAACGAAATTGAAGGACGCCGACATCACGTGTGTTATCGCCGTAAAGATGCGTGTCAGGAATAAGGACAATGTCGAAGGCGGAATTAAAGCGTATGTTTGGCATTTGGTGCCGGAGTCTGCGCCAAACTATGACTTTGTGGTCAATACCGATCTGATAACGCAGGCAATGCCGGTGCTAGGCGGTTCTGCTGCGTTTGCTGTACAGGTTGGGGCGGAGAACGAGTTACTCGTCCCATTCATGATGCAAAACACCAACGACTATTTCGAAGGTTACGAGACCGTCCGTTTTGAGAAAGCGTTTCCCGGGACCTATACGATGAAGATGACCGATCTGCCGGAGCGAAGGCTCTTCAGGTTTGAAGTTAAATAGCTCGAAGGCCCTGTTGGGGGAGCCTCATCCTACGCTGAAGCGGGATGAGATTCCCTTCGCAGTGGCGCTCGGCCTTAGCGCTTCTTCTTGCTTTTCTTCTGCTTGCGCTGCTTGCCCTTGTTGTCCTGGGGCTTGTCGGCCTTGTCGCCCTGTTTGGCTTCGGCAACGGCCTTTTCTGCCTTCATCTTCTTGCGCTTGGTCTCGATGCGGAGTTTTTTGTTGATACGGGCCTTGAGGAAGGGGCCAAACTGTTCGGCATCGCCACGGACGAAGGTGTCCTTGGGGATCGTCACGCCCTGGTCGGCGAACATGGCCACAAAGATGCGCTCGCCGTCGAGCACGTGGTCGAGCTTGTCAAACGGGAAGAACTGCGACTTGCCGCTCTTGCCCCATACCATCAGGCCGTCCTCGTTGGCAGCGACGCGGCGATAGCGGCCACCCATGGACTCGTCTGCCTCGACGGCGTCGATAAAGTCGCGGGCGAGGGTGTGGTGCAGGTTTTTGCTCCACCAGGCCAAAAAGGCGCCGAATACGATCAGGACGACGCCGAACTTGATCCAGTTGCCGCCGGCCACCAGCATGCCAATGCCGAGCAGCGCGGCAAATGCCGCGGCGACATACAGCGAGCCGCGACGCCTGGGCGAGGCGACCAGGCGGGCGAAGTCGGTGACCAGGTCGTTTTCGTACTGATACTCGTTGAGGTACAGGATGCCGTCGTCGGCTGCGGCCTGCTCCTCGAGCGCGACCTCGACCTGGTCGGCTGCTTCGGAGGGAACGATGCTGCTCTCTGCGTCTGCCATGCTCTTTGGACTCCTATCGCGGCGGGCTCGCCGTACGGGTTATTATAAATACAGTATGCCGTGCGACCGCATGGCCGTCGTGGCAACAAGACTCAGTATACCCGGGGGAGCACCCATGGAATCGTTGTACCGAAAGTATCGCCCGCTCACCTTCGACTCCGTGGTGGGCCAGCAGCATATCGTCTCGACGCTCGAGCACGCCATCACCGAGGGGCGTCTGTCCCACGCGTACCTGTTCTGCGGACCGCGTGGCACGGGCAAGACCACTATGGCGCGCATCCTTGCCAAGGCGCTGCTCTGCCGCAATGCCGAGGCGGCGCGCGCCGAGGGTGCGAGCGGCTGCATGCCCGACGGCACCTGTGAGGAATGCGAGCTCATCGCCGAGGGCAACCACCCAGACGTCTACGAGCTCGATGCCGCAAGCCGTACCGGCGTGGACAACGTGCGCGAGGAGATCATCAACTCCGTTAACTTTGCCCCGGTGCGCGGCAAGTACAAGATCTATATCATCGACGAGGTCCACATGCTCACGACGGCGGCGTTTAACGCGCTGCTCAAGACGCTCGAGGAGCCGCCGGCGCACGTGATCTTTGTGCTGTGCACCACCGACCCGCAAAAGATTCTGGAGACAATCCTCTCGCGCTGCCAGCGCTTCGATTTCCACCGCATCGGTAACGAGGATATCGAGCGCCGCCTGGCATACGTGTGCGAGCAGGAGGGCTTCGACTACGACGACGAGGCGCTTGCCATCGTGGCACGCCATGCCAAGGGCGGCATGCGCGACGCGCTCTCCACGCTGGAGCAGCTGAGCGTCTTCGGCAACGGCACCGTGCATGCGGACGATGCCCGCTCGCTTTTGGGCGAAGTTTCTGACCAGATTCTGGGCGAGTTCGCGCGCGCCATTGCTGATCGTGATGTCGCCGAGCTGTATGGGCTTATTCGCGCGCAGGTCGAGGAAGGTAACGATCTGCTGGAACTGACGCGCGACCTGGTGGCGCACGTGCGCGACGTGTATGTTGCCTGCGTTGCCGGTGCCCGTGCCGAGTTGTTTGAGGGCGGTGCCGAGCAGGCCGAGGCGCTTGCAGCCGAGGCCGCTGCCTTTGGCGAGCATCCTGCCGATCGTTTGGCCCGTGTGCTGACGGTGCTCGACGATGCCGCCTTGGAGATGAGGGGTGCGAGCGACGTGCGCCTGGTGCTCGAGATTGCCTGCACGCGCTTGGCACGTCCCGAGGCCGATTTAACGATTGAGGCTTTGGCTGAGCGCGTGGCTCGCTTGGAGGCCATGGTTGCCAACGCCGCCGTTCCGGCGAGCGTGGCTGCTGCTCGAGCGAGTGCGCCTGCGGCTGTCGCGGCTGCACCTGCGACGACACAGCAGCCGACGCTGATCTCGGGTGCCCGAGCTGCTACTCCTGCGGCGACCGCCGCCCCTGCTGCTACGCCCGCGCATCAGGGTGGCATGCCTTGGGACCGCGGCGCTGCTGTTCCGGCTGCCCAGCCTGCGCCCAAGTCCGCGGCTCCGGCTCCCGCGCCTGCTGCATCGACCGTGCCGGTGTCCAAGCCCAACAACGCCGCCCAGGTTGCCGCCGCCGGTGCTGCCGAGACCCCCGCGGTCGAGGACGCTGGCGAGCTCCAGCGCAAATGGGCCGAGGTTGTCGAGCGTGTCAAGGCGCGTCAGGCTTCCTATGCAGGCCTGCTACTCAACGCCCGCGCCACGGCCGACGACGGCTCCAAGCTCACGGTCTCGTTCCCCGCGGGCTCGACCTTTGCCATCAAGATGCTCGGTCGCGCCGACACGCAGTCGGTGGTCCTGCCGACAGTCAGTGCGGTCTTCGGTCGTCGTACCGTCGACTACGTCCTGGATGGGGGTGGCACGCCGGCTCCTCAACATGAGGAGCATTCTCCATCTGCACGGGCTGCGGCATCTGCGGACCCGCAACCCGTGTCCTCGGCGGCCCCTGTATCCTCGAGCGCCAGCGCGCCGCGGCCAAAAGCGGCACCGACCCCGTCGGCGCCTGAACCTGCTGCGCCCAAACCGGCTGTTCTGATTCCCGCGCCCAAGCCTGTCGCGCCTGCGCCTAAGTCATCCGATCTGGCTAAGGCCCCCTGGTTGCGCTCCGACAACCCTGCCGGCGCTCCTGCCACGGGCAAGCTCCCGACCGAGCCCGCGCCCCGCGCGCCCGAGCGCGCTTCCGCTCCCAAGGCTCAGCCGTCTGCACAGGCTGCGCCGTGGGAATCCGAGCAGGTGCCCTACGACGACGCCATGGTCGGCGGTTTTGCCGCCGATGCCGGCGGGGACGATCTGCCCCCGTTCGACGTGCCGGGTGCGGCATCCGCGCCCAAGCCCGCTGCAACTGCCCCCAAAGAGGAGGACGCCCCCGCCGCTCCCTGGGAGTCCAACCCCGGCGCGGGCAGCCCCTTCGGCCACCAGGGCGCAGCCCCGAGCATCCCGCAGACCGAGGACGAGGCCAAAGCCCTCATCCGCAACGTCTTTGGCCAGGCCACCATCTTCAAACCGGTGGAGTAGCCTGTACGGGCGGGTATACTGCTCAAGAAGAAATCTCTTTGTCCGGGCGCATCTGTATTTCGGACATGTGTAGCGTGGTGCCGCGTATATCGCATTCGAGCAGGCAGGTACGCGACGGTCGTCCTAGGGTGCTGAGGTCGACACGATACGTCGCACGGCTGCCTGTATACTCGACTTGCATGTCGTTGGCAACTGCTCCGATTGTCAAAAAAGAGCCTGGCTCGGCATCAACAATCTTGGAATCTTTTATCTTGACCTTGAGCTCTTGGTAAAGGGACGGGCTGTTGTAGTAAACGGTCCGGGTCCCGTCGGTGCACTCATCGGTCGCTTCCCATTTGACGACGGGCTGGTCCGAGCTGGCTATCAGCAGTTCTGCTCCAAAAGCTATGGCATGGGTGACGACAACCAGCAATGCCCAGCCGACAAAGAGATAGAGAACCACATATGCAACGGGGTGTTTTGAGCGGATGTTTTGGAGCGCGTCGGGGGCATTCATGGGGCACCTCCAAATTGCTATCTTTGACAATCAAATTTTACCATGCCGTCATGAGCGCCACCTCGAGCGGCGGTCCGGCATTTTGGTATCTAGCTGGATGCGGAAAATGCCGGGTTCCGGCTCTACAAGATTTAGCTTTCGATATTATGCGGATGCGAATTATTCAACTTTGCATAATCTTTTGGGCGCGGCTTATACTCCAGGACATGTATATCGACTGAGGTAGCACGACCGCCCCGCTCGCTTGCCCCGCGGCGTGGTACGATTTTTGCGTTTGAAAGTCCCGCCGCGCTCCGGCTGCCCTTGCAGCTTGTCGCGCGGCCGCACGTAAAGGAGCCATCATGGCCGGTATGAACATGCAGCAGATGATGAAGCAGGCCCGAAAGATGCAGGAGCAGCTTGCCGCCGCGCAGGAAAACCTCAAGTCCCAGACCGTCGACGCCTCTGCCGGCGGCGGCATGGTCAAGGTGACTGTCAACGGCGAGATGGAGCTCGTCAACCTCACCATCGACCCCGATGCGCTCGATCCCGAGGACGTCGATATGCTGCAGGATATGATCATGGCTGCCGTCAACGAGGCTGTCCGCGGCGTCAACGAGCTCGCCAACAAGCAGATGGGCGCCATCACCGGCGGCCTCAACATCCCGGGCATGCCGTTCTAAGACGCGCATATATATATGAGTGCCAACCATAGTCTGCAGAAACTGCTCGATGAGCTGGGGCGCCTGCCGGGTATTGGCCCCAAGTCGGCCCAGCGCATCGCCTACTACCTGCTCGAGGCCGACGCCGAGGAGGCACGCCGCCTGGCCGAGGCCATTCTGGAGGTTAAGCAGGAAGTGCATTTTTGCAGCCGCTGCTTTAATTACGCCACCGCTGACGAGTGCTCCATCTGCCAAGACTCGATGCGCGACACCACCCGCATCTGCGTGGTGGGTGAGCCGCGCGATGTCCAGGCGATTGAGCGCACGGGCAGCTACCACGGCCTCTACCACGTGTTGGGCGGTGTGATCAGCCCCATGGACAAGATCGGCCCCGAGCAGCTGCACATCCGCGAGTTGCTGGCGCGCTTGGGCCACGAGGATATCCACGAGGTCATTATCGCCACTAACCCCAATATCGAGGGCGAGACCACGGCGAGCTACCTTGCTCGCACCATCAAGCCGCTGGGCGTCGAGGTGTCGCGCCTGGCGAGCGGCCTGCCCGTGGGCGGCGACCTGGAGTATGCTGACGAGCTCACGCTCGGCCGCGCCATCGAGGCCCGTCGCGCAATCTAGGATCTAGATATCGGCCCGCCGACCTCGCGTTTCCCTGCGCGTTGCACGCGGTTGCCATAATTGGCCCCATGTTTGTGCATTTGTTGTGCAACAAATGCACTTTCCATCCGCTTATCGCGTGGATGCCCCTGTTCGTGTCCCGTATTTGCGCGTTCGTTGCGCAACCTTTTGTGTTCGCTGATACACTCAACTATGGGTTTGAATGAATGCGCCGCTTTCGAGCGGCGTGTTTTTCTTGGAGGAGAACGCATGCGGCCCGGGGGCACTCAGACAAAGCATGGCGCCGCGGTGCGTATGCGGCGCCGGTTGGGCCTGGCGCCTCGGGCGTGTGTGCTGCTGTCCTGTTCGCTGGCGCTGGTCGTTGCCGGCGTTTCTGCCTACGGTTTGGCTGTGCCACCTATGGTGCAAGCGCGTACCGCGCGCGAGCTGCGCGTGGGGCACAAGGCCAAAAGCGATTTGGGCACCACAACCGGATACGCTTGGGCGAGCGTAGTCACGCACGTCGTGTTTGGTGTCGACGACGCGGGCAGCGCCGAGGCGCCGGACAACGAAATCGCGCTTGCCAACGGCAAGACCATCGTGCTCACCAATACCAAGATCATCCATCACCTTTCCGATAACAGTGTTTCGGCCGTCGTAAACAAGGCCGAGCAGCAAAAGGGCCAGGATACGCAGCAGTCGGGGAAACCTGGCGGCTCCGGTTCGTCTGGTTCCAGTTCCGATTCGTCGAACTCGAGCGGTGGCTCCGGTTCGGGCTCCACCTCCGGCGGGTCCGGGGGCAACAGCTCGACGGGCGGCAGCACCGGTGGCAATACAAACTCCAGCGGCCTTTCGGCCGCCGAGGAGGAAAGCATACACAGCTGGCTCGTGACCAAGTGCAACATGCTCGATGGCTATGTCTCTCGGGCCAATGGCGCGGTCTCGACCTATAACGCAACAGGCGATACCGGGCCGTGCGATAGCCTGGCCAACGATATGTTTGTCATTCGCGCCGAGTTTGGCCGGCAAACGTTTTCTCCCCAGTCAAAGTGGTATCAGCAATACGCCAACCTATGGGGCTGCTACACCAACCTGTGCCAATGGGTGGGGCATTACGGCGATGACGACGTCGCGCTCAACAACTTCAATACCAAAGTGGCGGCGATCGCCCTATGATGACCGATCTTGCATCCACCACACCACAATCGCTCGGTCGCGATCCCATGGTCGGCCTGCGCCTGGCGCGTGTCGACGGGTTTGAGCCGGCCATTGCGCTCGGTCAGGACGAACTGCCTGCCTATCTGCGTCGTTTTACGATGCTGTTTGCCGACGATGCCACCATGCGCCGTGGCGGTATCGGCCGCGTGACGCGTGCCGTCAACGCCCAAGGCGAGGCCGTGGCACTCAAGCAGCTCATCTTGCCGACGCGCGATGAGTTTGACGACGATGCCGCTCACGAGGCGCTGGTCGCCAAGTTCAAGGCGGCGTTTCGCGAGGAATACGAATGCCATCGCGCCCTTTCGGGCCTTAAGGGCTTTCCCCGCCTTTATGGCTGGGGCGAGGTCGACGGTGTGCCTGCAATTGTCATGGAATGGGTCGAGGGCGAGACGCTTGCCCGCTTGCGTTCGCGACTTGCCGTGGACGATGCCGGACGCCTGTCGCCGCTTGTGGCGGCGCGTCTGGGTCGCGACCTGTTCGATCTGCTCTGCCGTATGAGCCTGGTGGGCGAGGGCTTTGTCCATCGCGATATCTCGCCCGCTAATATTATGGTGCGCACGGCGCGTCTACCGCTTGACCGGCAGCTTACCGAGGGCACCTTTGACCTGTGCCTGATCGACTTTGGCTCGTCGCTGGCGCTCGAGCCTGCGTCGGCCGTGGCCGGTACCGGCGGCAAGGCGTCGTTTACGGAGCGTTATGCCACGCTGCGTCGCGCGACGGTTGCCTATGCCCCGCCCGAGATGCTTACCGACGATATTCCCGACTTGCGCGCTTTGCGTATGTCGCCGGCGATTGACGTCTATGCCGCGGCAAGCACGGTTTACGAGCTCATTGCCGGCGTCACGCCATACGAAGCCGCGTCGAGCACTTCGGGCACCTCGGGTTCGCGCAAAAGGACGCGCGACATCGCCAGCCCCTACCGTCTCAAGATGGACACGCGGCCCGACTATCCCATTGGTGCCCATGCGCCCGGTTGTGATTTGACTCAGCTGCTTCGTCGTGAGCCCGATGTGGCGCTCGCCGCGGCCGAGCAGGCCCAGCAGCTAGGGCTTGAGCCGGATTCCGAAGAGCTACGCGATGCGCTGGCGTTTGTCGATGCCCAGCTGTTCGACGTGGTGATGGCCTGTCTGTCCAGCCATCAAAAAGATCGTCCCGAGCCGGCGGCGGTCGAGGCGGCGCTCTCGGCGTTTTGTGACCACTATGCGCAAAATGTCGGTCGTTCGCTTCGCGGCGAGCCGCTCACGCCGTGCCCGATGGAGGTATCGGGGCACGCAGCCCGGCGTGCGGCGATGATTGTGTCGACAGCGGTATGCGGCGTGCTTTGGGCTGTGGTCGTGGTATCAGCGGCGCTGTTGGCGTCGGGCGCCCATGTGACGCTCGTCGTGGGACCGCTTATATGGTCCGGGAAGCTGCCGGCCATTATCGCCGCACTGGCGTTGGCATCGCCGGGCATGGTGGGCATCGCTGCCGGGGCCTTGGCGCGCGACCGCCGTGCGGGATTCCTGCAGGGCGTGTTGGCCCTTTCCGCCTGCGAGGTTCCGGCTCTGGCCGCACTCGCATGTGCCGTGTTTTCCCAGCATGCCGTGGCGGGTGGTTTGGTGGCCGCCATAATTGCAACCTATGCGCTCACGTGGTTTTTGCTGGCGATGGGGTTTGCCTTTGAGCTTCCCGTCGTGTCAACACGACGTGCGAAAATTCCCATGGCGACGCCGCTTGCCGGCGGAGCCGCGGCTGCCCGCGCCTTTGGCGGGCCGGCCGAAGTATCCGACACTATCTCTGCGACCAAGGAGGGCTAAGCCATGGCTTCTCAAGCTGAGCTCACCCCGTGCGGGGCAATGTTTGACATCTTTAAGCGCGCCGCGCACTTGAGCCATATCGAACTGTGCGGACTGGTGCTCTCGAGCCGCCCGCTCGCCGACGGCCGTAGTCCGCAGAGCCGTGCCGCCGATCGCTCCTGGGTTTCGCGCTTTATCGTGCGCGCGCCGGTCGGCACGCTGCAAGAACGTTATTTTGCCGATTACGGAACCTCGGCCGCGCGCATTATGTCGCAGCTGGCTCTGCGCCGTCGCAATCCCATGGACGCCGCGGCCGTGATCAATATGGTGTGCGGCCCCGCTGGCGAGCCCATGGTGCGCGCACTCGAGGAATGCCACCAGGACACGAATCTCTATCGCAATGCGCTCGAGCGCCTGTCGCAGGCGGCTGAACTCATGCCCGCCGAGCGCGCCGAGGCCATCCTGGTACTGTTTGTCGCCGTCGGCTGCTCGGCAGATGTTCGATCCTCGGTGACCTATGCCATCGACTATGCGCACGCGACTTGCGGCGGCGCCACATCGACCCCGCGCTCGTTGAGCACATCTTCGGTCGCGGGCGAGCACGAGGTCGCGCCGGCGCATCCGCTGGGATTGCTGCGCGTGCAAAACGGCTACGTGGTGAGCGCCCCGCGCTGGATTCAGCCGAGTGAGGAAGGCGTCGAGATCGGCGCGCTGGCGACGGGGGAAGGCGACATCACCGACGTCGGCGACGACGTCTCGGCCCGCCATGCCCATATCTGGTGCGACGATTCTGGCACATGGTTTGTCGAGGACCTGGCGTCCACCAACGGAACCGTGGTGGTAAACGGGGCCACGCGCGTCTGCATTCAGGTCGAGCCCGGTCGTTCCGCCCAACTTAATCCCGGCGACGAGCTCAAACTCGGCGAATCCACTACCTACGCCATCCTCCTCGGCGCCCTCTAACTCATCCCCCCCCCCAATGAGTTGCGGTGAAATAGGGACTGATTAAGGCCGTTAACAGCAAAAACACTCCCTATTTCACCGCAACTGCTGTGGGGTTCCAGGGGACTGTGCCCGTCGGTGCCGGGCGCACAATAGTCACCCGGGGTAAACCTTTACCGCCCACCTATATTTGCCGAAATATGGCTTGGCGGCGGGGTACAATAAGCCCGCATGCGGATTTCCGTTGCGGGCGCTTCCCATCGCCGGGGCGTGCCCGGGAGCATCCGGCATGCGGCCTTTGCGGCGCTCGGTCATGTGCAAGACGGGTAGCTGGGCCTGTGGAGCGCATTAACCGCCCCGCGCCTTGGCATGCCTTCTCTCCACGCCATGTGCCTGCTGCTCAGTCTGCCTGTCGGATGATTGGAAGCAACAGCGAAAATCCCATCACGCCAACATCCCGGCAATCGCCGGGGCCTGTATACCTATATGAGAGGAGAGGGGTATATGGCGCGTAAGTTTAAGTCTATGGACGGCAACGAGGCGGCCGCATATGTTTCGTATGCGTACACCGAGGTAGCGGGAATTTATCCCATTACGCCGTCCAGCCCGATGGCCGACCATGTCGACCAGTGGGCGGCCCAGGGTCGCAAGAACATCTTTGGCACCCCGGTCAAGGTCGTCGAGATGGAGTCTGAGGCAGGTGCAGCCGGTACCGTTCACGGTTCGCTGGGCGCCGGTGCTCTGACCACCACCTACACGGCTTCTCAGGGCCTGCTCCTGATGATCCCGAACATGTACAAGATCGCGGGCGAG
>CATXWM010000027.1 GCA_958403205.1 uncultured Collinsella sp.
GGGCCCGTGGGTTATACCCTAAGAGCAAACCACCCTTTTTAAGGGTGGTTCTGATTACTTGGTAGAAGGCTCGACTTTATCGATGGCCCAGGTGGATCCGAGACCGCCGGTGGTGTTGCGGCGGATGCGCACGGCAACCTCGTGGCGCTCGCCGGCCTGCGTGTAGCGCAGGGGGAAGCTTGCGCGGTTTCGCGCGGCCTCGATGGTACCGCGCTCGCGGGCGATCCAGTAGTACTCGCCGACAATGCCGAGGGTATCGGCGCCGTAGGGGAGATAGGTCGACAGCTGGTGTAGCAATGGGCCGGGGCAGAAGACCTCGGTTGCGAAATCGATGGGGAAGTCCTCGGGGATGGCGGGCGCTACGGGTGCGGGGGTCGGTACCATCGCCGGTGCGAAGGCCTGCTCATTGACGGGCGTCACCTCGACGACGGGCGCGGGTTCGGTGCCGAGCACTGATTCGATGCCCACTTTCGGCATCGCCGCGGAATCTGCAGACTCGACGATGGCGGGTGCGTTTGCGGTCGCGGTGTCGAGCTCAACCTGCGTCGCGTTCTCATTCTCGACGCTCGACTTTGCCTCGATGGGCGTGGATGCCATGGTGGTGATGCCGGCATTGGCATTCTCGGGGTCATAGACGACCGTGAGCGAGATGGCGGGCTGCGGCGTCTCGGGCTCCGGCGCCGACTCGGTAGCGTCTTGATCTGCGGGCTCGTCGGACTGATCGTCCTCGGCCTCGTCGCCAAAGACATCGCTGTTTTGGAACGCAGACGGCTCGGGTTGGTCAGCGGCTTCTTCGGTTGTCGACTTGGGCGCCTCGTTGAGCTCCACAGCGGCTTCCTGCTCGGATATGACTTCGGAATCGGTCGTGGCGGCGATTTCGGTTTCGGCTTCTGCCGTTACCTCAATAGCGACTTCGATCTCTGTCTCGGGCTCGGGTTCCGGCGCGGCTTCAACCATGGCTTCGGGCTCGGGACGCTTAACGTGCTTGGGGCGCACGGCCTTGAGGTCCTTCTCACCGCGCTTTTTCTTTTTGTAGGACTGCTTGGCGCCCTTGGCGGTCTTGGGCTTGTCCTCGCCCTTGGCAAGCGCAGCATCCCAGGCCTCGTTGGCGATGACGGTGGCATACAGGCGGCCGCCTTTAAAGACGGTCAGCTTAATGCAGTCGTTAAGTTCCTCGAGCAGCTCGCGCGTGGACTCAAAGCCCAGGTCATAAGCAGTCATGTCGCCTGCGGCGAGCGCCTCCTCGACCTGCGTCATAAACGTTTGCTTGCCGCATCCAATCGCATCGCGTAGCAGGCGATACAGATAGATGTGGTTGCCCAGCGAAAGCGTGGGCCTAACTATTGTCTTGCTCATGGCAAATCTCCTCTTTACACATGTAAAGCATCTTACCATCGCATAGCGTTCGCCATGGCGGCGCCCAAGGCAAACGGGCGCGAACCGCTGTCGATTCGCGCCCGTTATACAGGTCGGTTATCTATGAGAGGCAAATGTGCTTAGTTGCCCGATGCCGCGCCTTGGCTCGAGTTGTCAGATGCCGTGCCGGACGCGGTTCCGCTCGAGCTGTTCGAGCTGTTGGTGTTGCTGCTGTCTGTTGTGCCCGTTCCCGACGTGGTGTCGCTCGTCTGGCCGCCCGTGCTCGGCTGCGAACCGTCAGTCGTTTGGCTTGAGTCGGTCGTGCCGGACGGCGTGCCACTGTTGGCCGTAGAGGAATCGGGCCCCTGCGATTGGTTTTGGGTGTTCGAGGACGAATTGGCAGAGGTAGAACTGTCTTGCGTATCGTCCGTCTGTGCCTGCTGATCCTGCGACTGGGTGTTGCCATTTGCATCGCTCTCGGTTGTGCGCGACGACAGGATTGGCTCGGGACGCTCGCCCAGACCCTCACCGGCAGTGGTGATAAGGATGGCGCCGGCGCAGGCGATGACCGCGACGATGGCGATGGCGATCGAGAAGACGATGACCTTCTTTTGCGTCTGGCTGCGCTCTGCCGCCGCCTTGGCGCGCAGGCTGTTGGGGGCGACGCGCGCCGTGGTCGCGCGTCCCGCAACCTGGCGCATCTCCTGCGTGGTCGCGGCGCCACCTAGGTGCTCCTCGACATCGGGCTCAACGGGCTCGTAGGCGCCGGCAGGGTAGTCGACAGCGGCATGCGTGCCCTTGATTGCTTCGGCGCTGGCGGAGATAAAGTGGCGATAGACCTGCGAGGACACAACAGTGATGACTGAGCTCACAGCGGCACCAATCACCGAGCCGGCAATGCCGATCTTTGAAGCAAGCGCCACGCTCGTGGCGGCAGCTGCGGCGCCGGCGATGATCTGGGGAATGGAAATGTCGTCAAACAGGCCCTTTTTGGGCGCGATGGCCATGGTCTGTCCGATGGAATGGTTCTCGTGCACGCCGTTGTTGAGCGATGCCGGCGTCATGACGCGCGTGCGTGGCGCGTCGGTGTACTTGGTTGTCATACGGGGTCCTCCCGGTGTAAATCTGCTTCGTTTCGTGTAGCCATCAGGGTACCCACCAGATGTGAATCGTACGTGACATTTAACAGATACCATCAACTCATCAATAGCTCACCAAGTTGGTGGGATGCGGTTACACCCGGCGGTTGAACTACAATAGGGCTTGCTAATTGTTGTGAATGGCGTTTACGCACGGGAGCATTCTTATGAATCTTCACCTTTCTCAGTCTGATGGCTTTTTGCGTGTGGCGGCGGCCTCGCCCAAGATGCGTGTGGCCGATGTCGAGGGCAATGCCGAGGTGGCGCTGGCGGCTGTTCGCGAGGCTACCGAGCGTGGCGTTCGCGCGCTGGTACTGCCCGAGCTTAACCTGACCGGCTATACCGCGGCCGATCTGTTCCATAACCGCACGCTGCTGCATGCCTGCGAAGCAGCGCTGGTGCACATCCTCGATGAAACCCGTGAGCTGCCGATCGTCTTTACCGTTGGCTTACCCGTTGCGGTGGCTGAAAACATCTACAACTGCGCCGCCGTGTGCTGTGCGGGTGAGCTTTTGGGTCTTACGGCTAAGAAGTATCTGCCCAACTATGGCGAGTTCTATGAGCGTCGCTGGTTTGCTCCGTCGCCTGCGGATCCCGTGTGGGTTGAATTTGCCGGTCAGGGTCCGGTTCCGCTGGGTTCGGGGCTTGTCTACCGCTGCTGTGATGAGAGTGCCGAGGATATGGTGCTGGGCGTTGAGGTTTGCGAGGACCTGTGGGTACCGGCGCCGCCTTCGACCGAGATGGCGCTTGCCGGTGCGACGGTGATCCTCAATCCGTCGGCTTCGGACGAGATTATCGGTAAGGCGGATTACCGCCGCAGCCTCATTTCCAACCAGAGCGCGCGCCTGTATTGCGCCTATGCCTACGCGGACGCGAGCGAGGGCGAGTCCACGACCGACATGGTCTTTGCGGGCGAGAACCTCGTCTACGAAAACGGCTCCAAGCTCGCCGCGACCAAACTGCTTACCTGCGATATGGCCATCGCCGACGTTGACCTTGACCGCCTGGTTGCTGAGCGCCGTCGCTCGACGACATGGACGCGCGCGGACGATGCGCCGGAGGCCACGACCGTCGAGTTCTCGTTTGAGGGCTCGCTCGCCGAAGAGCCTGTCCTGCGCGATGCGCTCGGCATAGACCGTGTCTTCCCCCGCGCGCCCTTCGTGCCTGCCGACCATGGTGACCTGGCTGAGCGCTGCGAGACCATCCTCGACCTGCAGACCGCGGGCCTCAAGACCCGCCTTGCCCATACGGGCACCAAGGCGGCCGTTATCGGCCTTTCGGGCGGTCTCGATTCCACGCTGGCGCTGCTTGTGACCGTGCGTGCCTTCGATGCGCTGGGGCTGCCGCGCACTGGTATCACAGCCGTGTCCATGCCCGGCTTCGGCACGACGCATCGCACCAAGTCGAATGCCGAGTCGCTCGCTCGCGACCTGGGTGTGAGCTTCCGCGAGGTTTCGATCCACGCGGCTGTGGAGCAGCACTTCAAGGACATTGAGCATGATCCGGCCGTGCAGGACGTGACCTACGAGAACAGCCAGGCGCGCGAGCGTACGCAGATTCTGATGGATCTGGCCAACCAGGCTGGCGGTTTTGTCATTGGCACGGGCGACCTCAGTGAGCTGGCGCTCGGCTGGGCTACCTATAACGGCGACCACATGAGCATGTACGCCGTCAACGCGAGCGTGCCCAAGACGCTTGTGCGCCATCTGGTACGCTATGCCGCCGATGTCTTTGGCGGGCGCATTGCCGAGGTCTTGCTCGATATCCTCGATACGCCGGTGTCCCCCGAGCTTCTGCCGCCCACGGGCGACGGCGAGATTGCGCAGAAGACCGAGGATTTGGTGGGCCCGTACGAGCTGCACGACTACTTCCTCTACTACCTGCTGCGTTTTGGCTTTGAGCCGGGCAAGATCTACCGCATGGCGCTCAAGAGCTTCGAGGGCGTCTACGACGCCAAGACCGTCCACACGTGGCTACGTACGTTCTACCGTCGCTTCTTTGCCCAGCAGTTTAAGCGCAGCTGCCTGCCCGATGGTCCCAAGGTGGGCTCGGTGACGCTCAGCCCGCGCGGCGATTGGCGCATGCCGAGTGACGCCAGCTCGCGTCTGTGGCTTGCGCAGATCGACGCGCTCAATCCAGTTGACTAAGGTTGGCTAAATTGAACCAATACGGGGGTTGCAAGCGTTACACTTTTACAATCTGATGGCCCGTATCGCGCGGCGCTCTTGTCGGAGCGCCGCTTTTTTATATCGAAAGGTGGCACCATGCAGGCATCGCAGCGTCTCGACCGCTTTGGCGCGGAGGTCTTCGCCTCGCTCAACAACAAGCTTCTCGCGCTGAAGGCTCAGGGCAAGACCATTTACAACATGAGCGTGGGCACGCCCGACTTTAAGCCGTACGACCACGTGGTCGAGGCGCTCACGCAGGCAGCCCAAGATCCCGAGATGTGGAAGTATGCCCTGCGCGACCTGCCCGAACTCAAGCAGTCCGTGTGCGATTACTACGAGCGTCGCTTTGGTGTCTCCGGCATTACGCCGTCCATGGTGCAGTCGTGCAACGGCACGCAGGAGGGTGTGGGCCATTTGGGCCTGGCCCTGCTCGATCCGGGCGATACTATTTTGGTTCCCGATCCGTGCTACCCGGTCTTCGAGGCGGGTGCCAAGATCGCCGATGCCAAGCTCGAATACTATCCGTTGGTTGCCGAGCATAATTACCTGCCCTATGTGGCGGGTATCGATCCCGAGGTGGCCGATCGTGCCAAGTATATGATCGTGTCGCTGCCCGCCAACCCGGTCGGCTCGGTGGGCACGCCCGAGGTCTACGAGGAGATCATCACTTTCGCCCGCGAGCACGACCTGCTCATCGTTCATGACAACGCGTACTCCGACATCGTGTTCGACGGCGAGCCCGGCGGCAGCTTCTTGCAGTATCCCGGTGCGCTTGAGGTGGGCGTGGAGTTCTTCTCGCTTTCCAAGTCGTTTAACGTCACCGGTGCCCGCATCGGCTTTTTGGTCGGCCGCGAGGACGTGGTCTCTGCCTTTGCCAAGCTGCGCGGCCAGATCGACTTTGGCATGTTCTTCCCGATCCAGAAGGCCGCCATCGCCTGCCTGAACGGTCCGCGCGATGAGGTCGAGGCGCAGCGTCTGAAGTACCAGGAGCGCCGCGATGCCCTGTGCGACGGTCTTGAGGGCCTGGGCTGGGAGCGCCCCAACGCGCATGGCTCTATGTTTGTGTGGGCCAAGCTTCCCGGTGGCCGCACCGATTCCATGGCGTTTTGCGAGGAGCTCATGGAGAAGGCCGGCGTTGTGGTGACGCCGGGCGCGAGCTTTGGCCCTTCGGGTGAGGGGCACGTGCGCATGGCGCTGGTCTTGCCGCCCGACCAGATCGCTTTGGCTGTCGAGGCCATTCGCGAGGCGGGCCTGTATTAGAAAGCTATTTCGGCTCGTCAATAGCTCGAAACCGATTTCGTGCAGTTATTTTACGAATTCTGCAAACAATTTCGGTAAACGGTCGATTTTTGGCTGCGAATAGGAGCATAATCAAAGTCCCGATTGGATGTATTGGGATCACGGCAAGCCGCTCGGGTCGTTCCCGGGCGGCTTGTTTGTGGAGAGAGATGGGAGTTTCTAATGGTTAACGAGAAGAAGGTCGCTATTGTCGGGTGCGGTTTCGTCGGTTCGTCTTCGGCGTTCGCACTGATGCAGAGCGGTCTGTTCTCCGAGATGGTCCTCATCGACGTGGACAAGAACCGCGCCGAGGGTGAGGCCCTGGATATCGCGCACGGCATGACGTTTGCCGAGCCGATGAAGATCTACGCCGGCGATTATTCCGATGTCGCCGACGCCGCCATGATCGTCGTCACTGCTGGCGCTGCCCAGAAGCCCGGTGAGACCCGCCTGGACCTGGTCAACAAGAACGTCAGCATCTTTAAGTCCATTATCCCCGAGATTAAGAAGTCCGGCTTCGACGGCATTCTGCTCATCGTCTCCAACCCGGTCGATGTTCTGACCTACGCCGCCATCAAGATGTCCGGCCTGCCCGAGGGCCACGTCATCGGTTCCGGCACCGTGCTCGACACCGGTCGCCTGCAGCAGATGCTTGGTGCCCACGTCGAGGTTGACCCGCGCGATGTCCAGGCCTATGTCATGGGCGAGCACGGCGACTCCGAGTTTGTCGCTTGGTCCAGCGCTCAGGTTGCCGGTGTTCCGCTGAACACCTTCTGTGAGCTTCACGGCCACCTGGAGCATGAGGCTGCCGAGAAGCGCATCGCCGAGGACGTCAAGAACTCCGCCTACACCATCATCGAGAAGAAGCACGCCACCTACTATGGCGTCGCCATGGCCGTCAAGCGCATCTGCACCGCCGTTATGCGCGATGAGCAGACCGTTCTGCCCGTCTCTTCGCTCATGGTGGGCGAGTATGGCCTGTCCGATCTTGCCATCTCCATGCCGACCGTCGTTGGTCGCGACGGCGTTGTCTGCCGCGTCCCCGTGCCGCTGAACGAAGACGAGCAGCATGAGCTCACCGTCTCCGCCAAGGCCCTCAAGGACATCATCGACAGCGTCGACTTCTCCTGCTAAATCAAGCTCGCTAGAGCGAAAAGCTACAATGAAGGCGTCCGGGTCCACACGGCCCGGACGCCTTTTTGGTGCAAAGTAACCTGACCCCAATGCACCATAGTTGATGGGAGGGCCATGTCGGATTCGCCTAATTTTTTGACCTATGCCCAGACGGCGTTTGATCCGTTTGAGGAGCGGCCGTTCTGCGCGGTGGATAGCCTGGTCTTTGCGTGGTTGTCCTATTTGCGTTTGCCGGGTGATATGGCGGAGCTGACGAACTGGCAGGGCCTAGACGCACGCGAGCTGCTGCGTGCCGAGTGCTATCGGGACATGATTGACGACTTGTGGGACCCAGAGGGGAGCAGGGCCTTGCTGGAGGCCGTGGCAGCAAGCCCTCGCTACCGCGGCGTGCGCGTTTGCGGCTATCGTGCCGTGAGCGATGTGGTGGCGACAGAGCAGTTTGCAGCCATGGCGTTCCGGTTTCCTGCGGGGTTTAGTTATCTTTCCTTCCGGGGGACCGACAGCACGATTGTGGGTTGGAAAGAGGACTTTAACATGGCGTTCCGGTGTCCTGTGCCGGCCCAGGAATCCGCGGCACGTTATGTGGACGAGGCGGCGGATGCGATTGACGGGCCGCTTTTGTGCGGAGGTCATTCCAAGGGTGGAAACCTTGCGGTGTACGGTGCGGCAATGTGCTCCAACATCGCCCGTGAGCGAATCGAACGGGCATATTCCCATGATGGTCCGGGCTTCGTCGAGGAGTTCCTGAACGGCGGCGCCTTTGCCGATCTTTCCGGTCGAATCGACAAGACGCTACCTCGGTCGTCGATCTTTGGCATGATGTTCGAGACACAGGAGGACTATGCCATCGTTGAGAGCACCGAGTTCAGCCTGCTGCAACACAATCCCTTTAGCTGGGTGGTTGATGGTCGCGACTTCGTGTACTGCGAGCGCCTGTCCGCCGGCGCTCGATACGTCGATGGCTCTATTCGCGAGATGTTGCTTGCAGTGTCGCCTAGCGAGCGCGAGCGTTTTGTAGATGCGTTGTTCTCCGTGTTTGAGGCTACGGGTGCTGAGCGGTTTGCGGATATCGCTGGGAATCTGCGCGAGAGCCTGCCCGTGATGCTCCAGGCTGCGCAAGGCTTCGACAAGGAAACGCGACGCTTTGTCTCGCAGACCATCGTGGCAATCCTTAAATGCGCACTGCTGCCCAAACGGCCCCAGATCGACATGTCCGCTGCCGGTAAGAGCCTGGCAGAACAACTCGAGGCGTGGCAGTCCGAACTTCTGCGCTAACCATTGGTGCAAAGAAACCTGGCCCCAATGCAGCAATCTTCGATGCGCTTGGGGCGGGCTTGACCGCTATACTGGTTCGTGCCGAAATCGATCTAGAACGGAATGCCGTATATGAAAATCAATCATGCGATTCTGCATATCCTGGACTTTGACTCTGCCGTTAACGTCATGAGCCAGCGTGAGCTCGATATCGAAAGCCGTACCGTGCGCAATTTCGTAACCACGCATCTGCGCCGCGCACGCACCTCGGCCGACAATAAACGCGCCACGTTTGCCGAGAACTCTGCGTTTGGCGGCGAGCTCAAGGGCTATTTCTTTGGCGAGCGCGAGTTTGTGGACCTGTCGCAGCAGATTGCGGAGTTTATCTCTTCCGAACTCACCAAGGCCGAGAAAGCCGAGTCCACTGACGTGCTCGTGGCGGACTTTGATGACGATGAGGATGCCCGCTGGTTTGCCGTGATGCTGCTGGGCTCCAAGCAGGCTTTTATGCACGAAGTGGGCCGCGAGGAGGGGGAGGTGCGCAACGATATCGCGCGCCACTACGCCATTCTGCCAAACCCCTCGCAAAAGGTGCCAAGCTATGCCATCGTGCGCGCGAGCACCATGGAGATCGGCTATGTGGATAAGAAACGCAAGATCGCCGGCGAGGACCGCATGCTTATCCCCGACGGCCTGCTGCAGTGCGACACGGGCGTATCAGGCAAGGAGGTCATCGATACCGTGACGCGTGTGGTCGAGGAAGTCGCCGAGGAGCACGGTGCCAATACGGCCGTAGCGCTCGCCAAGGTTAAGGCTGCCGTTGCCGAGAAGGTTGAGGATGACGAGGAACTGCCGCCTTGGGATATTGTCGATGAGGTCTTTGAGGACGAGCCGGTCATCAAGGAGAGCGTGCGTGCGGTGCTGACCGAGGAGAAGGTGCCTGAGCGCGTTCCCGTGGAGCGCAAGCAGGTCGAACGCGCGGCGGTGCGCAATCATAAGATCCGTACCGACACGGGTATCGAGATCAGCTTCCCGGCCGAGATGGGTTCGAACTCTGAGTACATCGAGTTTGTCAACGAGCCCAACGGCCTCATCTCCATCGAGCTCAAAAACATCGGGTCAATTGAGAATCGATAAACTGCGCCTGTAAGCTGCAGACAAAACAAAGGCCGAAACCCTTCGGGGCTTCGGCCTTTTTTGCTTGGGGCTGAATTGCGTTGTAGGTTGAGCATACGTCAGCGAAAACGCCCCTAGGCGAGCAAGGTGACGCGAAAGAGGAGGGCATTGACCTTCTGGTCATGCCCGACGATTGAACGTCAGATTGCCGCTCTGGGTCGTTTGCAGCGTCGACTAGTTACGCGGTTTGGTAAAACCGCGTAACCCTACAGCTGGCGCAGGCCTTCCTCGAGACCGGTCTTGCTGTCGGTCTTCTCATCGCGCATCTTGATGACGCGGGCGGGGACACCGGCCACGACGGCACCGGCGGGGACGTCCTCGACGCACACGGCACCGGCAGCCACGACGGCGCCCTTGCCCACGCGCACGCCCTCCAGGACCACGGCGTTGGCGCCAATCATGACATCATCCTCGATGATGACGGGCGTGGCGCTTGCGGGCTCAACGACGCCTGCCAGCACGGTGCCGGCGCCGATGTGGCAGTTCTTGCCCACGGTGGCGCGGCCGCCCAGCACGGCGCCCATATCAATCATGGAGCCTTCGCCAATGACGGAGCCGATGTTGATGATGGCACCCATCATGATGACGGCGCGATCGCCGATCTCGACGCGGTCACGGATGATCGCGCCCGGCTCGATGCGGGCGTTGATGCCCTTAAGGTCGAGCATGGGCACGGCAGAGTTGCGGCAGTCATTCTCGACATCGTAGTAGTCGATGGAGTCGGCATTGGCATCGAGGATGGCCTTGAGCTCATCCCAGTCGCCAAAGACGGTCTTGCCGCGACGGCCGCCGTAGACATGTGCGTCGCCCCAGGCAACCTTCATGCCGGGCTTCTCGCGCACGTACAGCTTGACAGGTGTCTTTTTGGGCGCGGTGGCGATGTAGTTGATAATCTCCTGGGCATCCATCTCGGCTGCGTTACTCATATGCTGTTTCTCCTTTGCGTGGATACGGTTGATACCTGGTTAGGCAAACATGACCTGGTCGAAGGTGTAGAAGCCGGGGTCGCGGGTGACGAGCTTCTGAGCGGCGGCCAGGGCGCCGTTGACGAAGATCTGACGGCTCGTGGCGCGGTGGGTGAGCGTGACCTCCTCGTCCTGGCCAAAGAAACTCACTTCGTGGACGCCGGCGACAGTGCCACCGCGCAGCGAGTGCATGCCGATCTCCTTGGGATCGCGTGCTCCGCACATGCCCTCGCGGCCATAGACGGGGTGGTAGCCTGCCTCGGGCTCGGCTTCGACGACGGCGTCGAGCAACAACTTGGCAGTGCCGCTGGGGGCGTCGACCTTTTGGTTATGGTGCGTCTCGACAATCTCGCAGTCAAAGCCGGGCAGCTCGCGCGTGGCCTGTGCTACCAGATGACGCAGGGCTGCGATACCGATGGAGTAATTGCCGGAGTGCATGACGCGGGTGCTCTGACCCAGCTCGCGCAGGCGATCCATCTGATCGGGTGTGTAGCCCGTGGTGCCCGAGACCAACGCGGCACCCGTGCGCTCGACATAGGTGACGATGGCATCGAAGGTCACGACGTTCGAGAAGTCGATGATGACGTCGGCTGCCGGGGCGCTCTCGAGCTCGGACAGATCAAAACCGATCTGGGCGACGATACCAAAAACGGGCTGACCGGCGGCGTCGACAACGCCCTCGGCGGTGGTGCGGATGAGCGAGCCCATGCGGCCCGTTCCCATAATGACAGTCTTAATCAAGCAGACCAGCTCCCTTCAGAGCATCGGTAAGTGCAGCGCGCGTGTCGTCTGCCATGGGGCATAGAGGCATGCGGTAGTTTGCCTCGATCATACCCATCTGAGCAAGCGCTTCCTTGACGGGGATGGGGTTGACCTCGCTAAAGAGGGCATTGATGAGCGGCTGGCCGGCAATCTGGATATCGCGGGCGCGCGCCACGTCACCGTCCAAATAGGCGCGGCACATGTCATGCACAAGCTGCGGCTGAATGTCGGCCCACACGCTGATGGTGCCCGAGGCGCCCAGGCTCATGAGCGGCACGGTGAGCGCATCCTCGCCCGAGTACATGCGGAAGTCGTCGGACAGCAGGTGGGCGATCTTGGCCGCGTAGGCGACGTTGCCCGAGGCTTCCTTGATGCCCATGATGTTGGGGTGCGCGGCCAAGCGCTCTACGTTGCGCTCGCTGATGCCGCAGCCGCAGCGGCCGGGGATGTTGTACAGGATGCAGGGGATGTCCACAGCATCGGCGACGGTCTTAAAGTGCTGATAGATACCCTCTTCATTGGACTTGTTGTAGTAGGGGGTGATGAGCAGCAGGCCGTCGGCTCCCAAGCCCTGGTAGGTGAGCGACTTGGTGAGCATCGTCTGCGTGGAGTTGGAGCCCGAGCCGGCGATGACGGGGACGCGTCCTGCAACATGCTTGACCACGGCGGCGACGACGGAGTTGTCCTCGTCATCGGTCATCGTGGCGCTCTCGCCGGTGGTGCCCAGGGTGAGGATGGCGTCGGTGCCGTTTTGCAGGTGGAAATCGATAAGGCGCTCGAGTGCATCAAAGTCGACGCTGCCGTCCTTTTTAAACGGTGTAACAAGGGCGACGATTGAGCCCTCGAGATTGCGGATGTCCATGTTCTTCTCCTTCGCGTCCGCGATCTGGATGCGTTTGTTCCATTGGGCGGCGACTGCCAGGCGCTCGTCTTGGGCCCGACGGCGGGCGCTTTCGGCGCGCGACTTGGCCAGCAGCTCTCGGCCGCTCGGCAGCACGTCGAGCGTGGCAAAGTAATCGCCCGGGCGCTCGGCACGGCGGATGAGGTCGGCCGAGCCATCGGGGCGCAGCAGGACCTCGGCGGAGCGCAGCCGCCCGTTGTAGTTGTAGCCCATGGAGTAGCCATGCGCGCCGGTATCGTGGATCACGAGTGCATCACCCATGTCGATCTGCGGCAGTTCACGGTCGATAGCGAACTTATCGTTGTTCTCGCACAAGTTGCCCGTGATGTCATACGTGTTCGTGACCGGTGCTGCGGTCTTGTCAGGGCCACCCGGCTGTCCCATCACCGTAATGTGGTGGTAGGCACCATACATAGCGGGACGAATGAGGTCGACGGCGCTTGCGTCCACGCCGATATAGTCCTTGTAAATCTGCTTCTCGTGGATGGCCTTGGTGACCAGGCAGCCGTAGGGGCCCATCATAAAGCGGCCCATCTCGGTGCAGATGGCCACATCGCCCATGCCGGCAGGAACCAGGATCTCGTCGTATGCCGCATGCACTCCCTCGCCGATGGCGTGAATGTCGTTGGCCTGCTGCTCGGGCAGATAGGGGATGCCGACGCCGCCGGACAGATTGATAAAGGCGACATGTGCGCCGGTCTCGCGCTCCAGGCGCACGGCAAGTTCAAAGAGGATGCGTGCGAGCTTGGGATAGTAGTCGTTAGTGACGGTGTTGCTGGCAAGGAATGCGTGGATACCAAAGTTCTCGGCACCCTTGGCCTTGACCATGCGGAAAGCCTCAAAGAGCTGCTCGGTGGTCATGCCGTATTTGGAGTCTCCGGGGTTGTCCATAATGCCGTTGGAGAGCTGGAACAGGCCGCCCGGATTAAAGCGGCAACTGACTGTCTTGGGGATGGGCCCCGCAACGCGCTCAAAGAACTCGATATGGCTTATGTCGTCAAAGTTGACGATGGCGCCCAGCTTATCTGCAAGGGCAAAATCCGCTGCCGGCGTGTCGTTGGACGAGAACATGATGTCGTGGCCGGTGATGCCCAGTGAGCGGGCGATCATGAGCTCGGTATAGCTCGAGCAATCGCAGCCGCAGCCGTATTCGTTGAGGATGGAGATGAGTGCCGGGTTAGGGTTGGCCTTGACGGCAAAGTATTCCTTAAAGCCCGGGTTCCATGCAAAGGCGTCGCGCACCTCTTGCATGTTGCGGCGGATGCCCGCCTCGTCGTATAGGTGAAACGGCGTGGGGAACTGCTCGACGATATGCTCGAGCGTTTCCTTGTCCACAAACGGCTGTTTGGCCGCATATGCTTCGTTGGGGGTCAATGCCATGTCCCGTAAACCTCGCTATCCAGACGGCGCCATCTGCGCATCGAATCCGCATAGCGTGGACCCCATGTCCGGATAGCGCTCCCGCATTGCTGCAGACAGTCCTGCGGGTGTTTCCCGCAGGCCCACCAGGTTGTTCGTGCCCGAAAAACCCAGTTCGGCGGGTTTCGCCTCCCCACGGGGTCAAAGCCTGCCGGCTCGCCCGCGGTTCTTCGTGCCCGCGCCTCTATCAAGTGGTAACGACCCTACCACGTTGCACTTTACCAAACAAGAGTATTCGTATATAACGTTTAAAAAATGCAGGGATATGCTGGAAATAAGGGTGTGGCAATCTTGCGGCACAATAAGATGGCAACTGGCGCGCACCTATGAAAGGAACCTCTATGACCGAGCTCCAAGAACTCCGTCGCTATCGGCGCGACTTGCACAGGATCCCGGAGCTCGACTTCGATCTTCCGCAGACGATCGCCTATATTGAGGGCGTGTTGGCGCCGCTCGCCTGTGAGGTGACCCATCCGTGTCCGAGCTGCGTTTGTGCCTTCTTCGATGCCGGTGTGGGCGCTACGCGTGCCACGGCGATTCGCGCCGACATGGACGCCCTGCCCATCGCGGAGGCAACAGGCGCGGCCTTTGCCTCGACCCATCCCGGCAAGATGCATGCGTGCGGACACGATGGACACATGGCCATGGCGCTTGCTGCCGCGACGCATGTCGACCGCACGATTCGCGAGCGGCCGGGCGTCATCAAGTGCAACGTGCTCTTTGTGTTTCAGCCGGCCGAGGAAACGACCGGTGGCGCCAAGACAGTGTGCGAGAGCAGCGTTTTCGAGCGCTATGGGGCAGATCGCATCTTTGGCTTCCACGTATGGCCCGATTTGCCCGCCGGTACGTTGGCGAGCTGTTCCGGTCCGCTGCTGGCGCGCTCAAGCGAGACGCACATTCATATCCATGGCACGAGTATCCATATCGCCAAGACCTACGGCGTTCCCGTAAACGAATCGCACGATGCGGCGCTGGCGGCTGCCAAGTTCTTGGTTTCCGAGCGTGAGCTCATGGACGAGTTGGGTGCCGACGAGCCCTGTATTGGTAAGTTTGGCCTGCTGCAGGCCGGGACCGTCTGCAACGCGGTGGCGGGGGAGGCCCATGTTGCCGGTAGCCTGCGTGTGTTTACGGACGACATGTTCGACCGCGCGCGCGAGGGCGTGCGCCGTGTGTTGGACGAGGCCTGCGCCGCAACGGGCTGTACGTACGATATCGATTTTGCCGAGGGCTATCCGCCGGTCGATAACGACCCCGAGCTGTTCGCCCGCATCGCGCCTGCCTTGTCCGAGCTGCAACTTGTGGACGAGCCGCTGCTAATCGCCGAGGATTTCGCGTTCTATCAGCGCCATCTGCCGGGCGTGTTCTTCTTGCTAGGCACGGGCGTGCCAGAGGGACAAGAAAACCCGAGCGATTCGGATGGCTGTCCCGCCTATGCCACGAGCGCCCTTCACACTGATACCATGCTCTTTGACGAGGAAATTCTGCTCAAAGGCCTCGATGTCTACAAACGATTGCTTTTGCTTGCTTAATTGCCGAAGGATACTTGTTCTAGGAAACACGAACAGATGTTCGGTATAATAGAGATGTAAGTTTATAGAAACGTTTGACGTTATTAACGTAAGGCGATACTATGATTGCATCGTACAAAGATGAGGATACCGAACGTTTTGCGATGGGTGTGCGGATTAGGAAGTTCATTCCTTTTGAGCGGGTCGCCTTGAGGAAGATTCGCCAACTGCAGATCTGCGCTTCGCTTGATGATCTTTGCGTTCCGCCAGGCAATCGTCTTGAAGCGTTGAAGGGCGATCGCGCTGGTCAATATAGCATCCGTGTTAATGAGCGCTATCGGGTCTGTTTTGAGTGGAGACAGGGGATGGCTTGGAATGTCGAAATCGTCGATTATCACAAGTGATGAAACTGCGTCCGATTTGCTGCCGCCGGTGACTCCTGGTGAGCTTCTCAAAGAGGAGTTTCTTGTCCCTATGGGCATTTCTCAATATCGCCTTGCTAAGGAGACCGGGATTCCGGCTCAACGCATTGGGCAGATTATCTTGGGAAGGCGTCGTGTGACGGCCGACACCGACCTTCGCCTTTGCCGCTACTTTGGCCTGACGGATGGTTATTGGCTGCGCGCCCAGATAGCGTTTGATCTCGAGGCGGAGAAGAGGCGCATCGAACCGGAACTGGATAAGATCGTTCCTGTCCAGCAGGCTATCGCATTGTAGTGCTCAAAGATGTTGAGGTTGGAGTGACGATGGAACGACGCCGACAGACTGCCGTTTATAGTCCCGGTGGGTGTGGATGCGGCTTGTTGTTGCTTCCGGTTATTGCTGTGAGCATTGGCGTGATGTTTGCACTTGCCGGGATGGCCGCAGCGGCGCTCGTGCTGTTGATTGTGGCTATTGGCGTGACGATTTGGCTCTGCCGCAATCGCGAGCAACGTCGTGCCGATGGTAAGGCCAATGTTGGATGGACCATCTTTTTGGTTACTGCCTATCTGCTGAGCATCAGTTACTTGGCGTTCTTTATCCTGCTGCTCATTAGCACCTTTACCGGGGAATCCGTCACGGTGGGCTAGGCTTCGACGAGCCTTTTGAGGATGAGGCGAGGGGGCGGATGGGACATGTTGTTCAAGACGGAGTGCGACGCGCGGGCGGCAAGAAGATCGCGATTCCCATCGGCAAGCAGGACGCGACCGTCTTCCGCAAGGTGATGAGCGCAAAAGACGCCATCTAAGAGTTCGCGCCGGCGCTAGGGACGGCCGATCAGGAGCGGGCACTGCGTATTGCCCGAGTGCGGGCGAGACGGATGGTGGCGTGGATGATTCGCACTTATCTTCCTCACTTTCGGATTATTCACCAAAAATAGCTGTGCGGGCACATCGCGAACAATCGCCAAACAAGGCATAAACACGGGCGCGGGGCTTATCGGCTTCATGCTCTTCTTCGCCATAAGAAACGACAACAGCAGAGCGGTTAGCCGAGCGCTAATTTTCGTCTGGAAAGCGAGTGGTATGATTCGACCTACAGGCTTTTCAAACTGAAACGGCGGAATTAACATGGGAAATGCTGTTATAACGCTCAGGGATTTGATGCCGGTGGCGCACCCAGAGAAGACAAAGATCAAATTCAACATGAACGCTGGCGACGTGAACGTGCGCGCGTACGACATGCTGCTGAAGGACACCTCGACCCCCGAGAAGACCGATAGCGGCTCGCGATGGTACGAGATGAACGCGTGGAGGAGCGCGACGGGACAAGCGAATAACAACCTCAACCATGCGGATTACCTGCTCTCGTTCGCACAGTACTACACCTACGGGCCCGAGTACTTCATCTTCGGCGGCATGCACAAAGTGGAGAAGGCAGTACCCGAGGTGCTGGGCGGCGTGGGCTACAAGTTGACGCTTCTTCCCGACTACGAGGCCTACATCAAGCGCCTCATCATCAAGTTGAAGAAGCCTATCGGGCGCGACATCTACAACAAGTTCTACGAGAACACGATGCACGACTTCGAGCCCGTAGTGTATGAGTACTCGATGAGCCTGGGCAACGTTGCCCCTTTTCCTGGCTACAAGTACGTGTGCATCGACCACAAGACCTTGCAGGCCGTTATCGCCAGCGTGGGCTCCGACTGGTACTGGGCGCTGGACAACGTGAAGGGCGTCTACTGCATCACCGACACCGCGACGGGGAAACTCTACGTGGGTTCGGCCTCGGGCGACAGCAAGAAGGACGCGGGCGCGGACTTGGGTATCTGGCAGCGCTGGAGCGCCTATGCCAACCCCATGGACCCGACTGGCGGCAACAAGGAGTTCAAGGCCATCGTGGCCGAGCACGGAACTGGGTACATCATGGAAAACTTCACCTACTCCATCCTAGAGGTGTGCGACACCAAGATGACCACCGCCGAGGTGTGCGAGCGCGAGAGTCACTGGAAAGACGTGCTTTGCTCGCGCAAGTTCGGCATGAACTGGAACTAGGTGCGCGCCATGGGCTTGTTACGGACGGTGAGGGACTGCGTGTACGGCATGGCCGTGGGCGATGCGCTCGGCGTGCCCTACGAGTTCAGGCCGCGCGGCAGCTTTGCCTGCACGGACATGGTGGGCCGCGGCACGCACAACCAGCCTGCGGGCACATGGAGCGACGACACGTCCATGGCGCTCGCGCTGTGCGACAGCTACCGCGAGCTGGGCGATATCAATTGCGACGATATCCTCGTCAAGTTCCGCAAATGGATAAACGAAGGCGCATACACCGCCGACGGGAATGTCTTCGACTACGGCAACGCCACCAGGCAGGCGCTCGATACGGGTTGCGGGCTCACAAGCGAATACAGCAAGGGCAACGGCTCGCTCATGCGCTGCCTGCCTATGGTGTTCATGGAATGCTCCGACTGCGACATAAGGGAGGTCAGCGCGATCACCCACGCTACCGACGACTGCTGCCAGGCCTGCGTGGACATGATCGCCTATGCCCGCGAGGTGCTTTACAGCGGGCACGCCGGCTGCGAGAGTGAGGACAGAGCTGGTGCCAGCGGCGGCTACGTGTGGGATACTTACCACGCCGCCATCTGGTGCCTAGAACATACCGACAACTACCACGACTGCGTACTGACCGCCGTGAACCTGGGCGACGATACCGACACCACGGCTTGCGTGGCCGGTGGATTGGCCGGCATCCTGTACGGATACGAGGGCATTCCGACCGAGTGGTTAGAGGCCTTGCGCGGCAAGGACGTGATTGAGTCTTATTTGTTCGGCGGGGTTTACGGTGATGACCTGTGCAGGTTCGTTAAGCGCTTCGAGGATTCGCTGGACGGTCCCACCCGCGACTTCCACGCGTTGGCCCATGACATGTTCGGCCTGGGTTGGCACATGGACTGTGGCGAGGCCTTTGCCGGGGCATATCCGCGCTCCGGTACGGCCGAAGGACTGCGAGAGGACATAGACACCATAGACGACGTTGGGCTTCTGGGCAGCGGCGTCTTCTCTCGGTGGCGCTATATAACGCACTGGAAGTACGATAGCGTGCCTGATGAGGACGATCTGGAGTGGTTCAGGCTGGCGCTCGGGAGGCTTCGCGAGCTGGCATAGGGGTGCCGTGATTTGAATCGCTTGCCTGAGGTGGCTGATGCCGACTTAAAGCACGGGGAGATATACCGCAGCGCTATTGCTTTATTGCCTGAGTGATCTTAGGACCATACCTTTTATTCGATAGCGGGGCGACGGAATCGTCGAACACAATGCGCGCGTTATCTTCGCAGGCGGCCCCCTCATGGGCATCTTGCAGGTGAGAGGGGTGCGGCTAATGTCGGCCAGAGGCGCGGCAAGGGCGCTTTGGCATCAAGCTGCAGCCTCAATCACCGCTCCATCTGAACAGGCATCTTCTCAATCCAGTACCAATCTGGCTTACAAACCCCCATTAGCTCCCAGCTAATGAATTTGAGCTCGCTGCCTTCTACGATGTGCTGTGTGCCGGCGCGGTAGCCGGATCGTAGGAAGGATGCCTGATGAATAAGCTCGAAAACGAAGTGCTGCTGAGCCGTCGCGCTGCACTTGGCGCATTCGCCACCGTCGCTTTGGGGACTGCCGGTCTTCTTGCCGGTTGCGGTAGCGACAAGGCGACCGTCACTGAGGACGCCGACGATGGTGACAAGAAGGAAGAGACGAAGAAGGAAGAGCAGCCTACGACTGACCTGGCTGTTGGCACGACGGTGACCACGGCTGCCGGTCTTTCTGTCGTCGTCGATTCCGTCCAGCCCGGTCTCACAAATTTTGACGGTTCGACCATGACGGGCATTCACGTCACGTACGTCAACAATGGCGATGAGGGCGCGGACTACAATGTCTACGACTGGAAGGGCGAGGATGCCAACGGTGCTCAGCAGAACCAGGGTTATTACAGCGAGGGCTCCGATGAACTGCAGTCTGGTACCCTTGCCGCCGGCGGTTCCGTGGCGGGCAATATCTACTTTGATGGTGACATCAAGAAGGCTCTCTATTTTGCCAACGTGTTTGATAAGTCTGCTGCTGCAAGCTGGGTGCTGGCCTAACATGTCGCTACCGTTGCGCCGTATGGGAGGTGAGGTCGTATGCCCGATAAAAAGCTGACGGACGAGTTGCTCAATGAGCTTCTCGACGCGCCAAACATCGATGGATATATCAAAGAACACGACTTTGCCGCCCCGTCGCTTTCGGACTACCTTAGGCAACTGCTGCAGGAAAAGGGCTTAGAGCGCTCGCGCGTGGTGCGCATGGCCGACCTCAATGAGACTTTTGGTTATCAGATTTTTACCGGTGCGCGGCATCCGAGCCGCAACAAGGTGCTGCAGATTGCCTTTGCAATGGCGCTGTCGATGAAGGAGACCAACCGCGCCCTGACGGCTGCCGGAGTGAGCGTCCTCAACTGCAAGGACCGCCGCGATGCGATTATCATTTTTTGCATCGATCGCGGGTGCAGCCTCCAAAAGGTCAACGAGGAGCTGTATCGCTTTGGCGAGGAGACGGTGAGTTAGCGGCTAATATCTGAGCCGGCGGAGCTGCCGAACAACGATGCAAACGAACGGGGCGCGGATGCCATGGGGTGTCTGCGCCCTGCGCTATGATGGAGGCTATGGATACTCAGACCCCAACATATTCCGATGACGAGCTAACCGCAGCGCTTGCCGAGCACCTGGCGTCGCTCGATCGCGACGACAGCTATCGCGTGGAGTGTGTACTTAAGCGCTCGTCCGTTGAAACAACCGAGCTCGTGTACTTTGAAGGAACCGGCGGTGGTTCGCTCGGTCCCTTTGTTCGTAAACGCATCGATGCTTCGGCTCAAATCGGTGGGGCATACGAGCGTCTGTTTGCCGCTCAACGGGCAGGCAGGCGTTTTGAGCACCTGCCCAGAATCGTCGATTGTCGTCGTGTGGGCGACGAGCTCAACGTGGTTATGGAATACATCGAAGGGGAGACGCTCGGGGCGCTGGTGGACCGTCTGGGAGCCACCCCCGATTATGCGCGTGAATTGTATCCTGCCCTATGCGATGCCGTGGGCGAGCTCCATGCCGGTTTTGCAATGGTGGGGGAGACGTCGGCGCCGGTGATCCATCGCGACCTCAAGCCGTCGAATATCATCGTGACAGGTGCCAACTATACGCCTGATGACGGCCTCACATTTTCATCGCTGGTGATTATCGACCTGGGGATCGCGCGCGTATGGCGCGATGGCGCCGATGCTGACACCGTCAAGTTTGGCACGCGACCCTATGCGCCGCCCGAGCAGTATGGGTTTGGGCAGACGAGTGTGCGCAGCGATGTCTACGCACTTGGGGCCCTGTTGTTCTTTTGCTTGACGGGAGTCGACCCTAAACCAGGGCTCGACATGCGCGAGCAATGTGAGGCATGCGGCATTCCCACTCCACTTGCCGATGCCGTCTGCATGTCGATGGCGCTCGACCCGGCCAAGCGTTTTGCGAGCGCGGAAGCGTTGGGACGGGCGACGCGCGCGGCATACGATCTAAGTCGCCCCGTGCGGCCTCCTGCGCCTGTGCTTGTCCGTACTCCGGCCTCGGAGACGGTGTTGACGCCCCAAGGGCTCCAGAACCCCACAGGGCTTCCTAGGCCTGCCGCCTCCACTGCATGCGGTCTGCTCTCTCGCGTTCCGGAGTCTCTGGGGCGCATTTGGAATACGCTCGTCTTCTTCTCGCTGCTTGTGTTCTTTGCCGGAAGTCACTTTGCTGTCTTTCACCCCACGGGAGCAAACCAAAGCTACCCGACGTGGCTTCTCATAATCGAGTATTTTTTCTTTGTCGATGGCCTTATGGTGCTTATGCATTTTGCGCTGCTCGATAAGCGCCGTCTTCGTCGGCGATTCGCACTGCTCGACAGCTATCGCGGCAAGAAGCTCGCGAAACTCTGGCTCAAGGCATTGGGTGTGCTGCTCCTATGCATGATCGTCATAGTCGCGGTTGCCAATGCGACCGGCGTCGTCGATACCTCCGCTACCTAAAAGAAAAAGGGCCCCATTGGGGCCCTTTGCAGTTGCACTTAGATGCGGTTCATCTGAGCGGCGACTTTGTTGTACCAGTCCTGCCACGTGGGCGGGCAGTACTTTTTGGCCGCAGCCGGGGTAAGGGTGGAGCCGTAGTTGGCGCCCAGATAGGCAACGTGAGCGGAGATGCCCTCGCTCCAGCTGCCAAAGCTGCGCCAACCGCCGCCGCGGGCACTCCAGCCCCAGGCGTTGTAAGAATTGGCGCAATAAGCACCCTTGGTGCTCTCGATGCAGGCGATGGCGGGGGACCAACGGGGGTCGACACCGGTATTCCAAGCGGCGACGGCAAAGTTATAGCCCTGGCCTGCCATGGGGGAGCCGGCGAGATAATTGTCGATGCGGCTCGTCCACTCATTAATGAACGAATCGTAATCGGAGCTACCGGTATTGGCGTTGTTCACCGTGGTGTCGATGGTGGTGTTGGTGCTAGTGGCCTGGCTGCTGGAATTGCTGCCGCTCACGCCCTCGCCCGAGAGCTTCTCAGCGGCAGCGGCCTTATCGGCCTCAAGCTTGGCAAGCTCGGCGGCATTTTCCTGCTCGGCTTTTGCCTGTGCCTCGCTGCGGAGCTGCTGGGCCTGCGCCAGCGCATCCTCGGCGTTTTTCTGCTCTGCCTCAAGCTGAGACTTGGCCTGCTGGAGCTCAGCCTTGTTCTGTTCGAGTTCGGTTTGCATGTTATTGAGCTCTTCGATCTCGTCGACGCTCGAGCTCGTGATCTGGTTGGTGTATTTGCAGGTCGTGATGAACTCACCCAGGCTCTGCGCGTTGACCAGGAAGCTCACGATGGGATTGGTGCCCTTCTGATACTTGTACAGATCGCGCATGGCAGAGCTTGCCTTGGCCTGCTGCTCGGGAAGCTTAGCCTCGATTTCCTCGATGCTTGCCTCATTGGAGTCAATCTGCTTTTGCAGGTCATCGAGTTTGGTGCGGGCGTCGTTGTAGGCGCTCGTGGCGGCTTCGATCTTCTGCTGGGCTGCGGAAAGCTGGTCCTGCGTTGCCTGCGAGGCGGCATACGCCGCAACGGGGGAGAGCATCGGCGTGGCCGTTAGCGCAACGGCGAGCACGGCGCTCGTGATGATACGAGCCGGCTTCGACGCAATGAGCGCTGCGGTGCGATGATTCGAATGCTGCATCCAGTCCCTCTGCAATCAATCGTAGGTTATGGTTCGAACGGTATTCTACTACTGCTTTCGACCTCAACTTGAACCTTAAATGTCCCAAAGGGTCAAGTTGAACTTGAGGCTTTGGCTTTGACCTGCAGTTATGATGAATTGTTGAGAAACCATAGAGTTCAACTTTAACGTTACAGAGCTCTGTTTGAGAGGAGCTTTGGGCTGTAAAAGCCATCTCAACGTGGGGTTTTATAACTACAGCGTGCCCTTCTGGCGAGCCTGCTCAATCTCTTCGAGGGCCTCGGCGGGGGTGAACGAACAGGTGCCGTCGCCGAGTTTGATTACCTGGATATCGTCGCCGGCGTAGACCTCTCCGCCCTTTAGTACCACGCCAAAAACGCCCTCGTGGGGAAAGATGCAGTCGCCGGCGAGATAGTAGATGGCACAGCGTGTGTGGCAGACCTTGCCGATTTGGCTGATTTCGACAAGCACCTCGCTGCCAAGCTTGAGCTGTGTGCCCAAGGGGAGCGAGAGCAGGTTGATGCCCC
Organism: uncultured Collinsella sp.; assembly: GCA_958403205.1. Lineage (GTDB taxonomy): Bacteria > Actinomycetota > Coriobacteriia > Coriobacteriales > Coriobacteriaceae > Collinsella. The sequence goes on from CATXWM010000027.1 coordinate 23,246, forward strand.
GGGTTGTGAAGTTCTCGCCAAAGTCGCCCTCGTGCACATCGAGCCCGCGCGCCTGCGCCGTCTGGATAGACTCTGCAGCTAAAAAGGAAACCTGGCGGTGCCAATGCCCGGCGCGCGCATCGGAGGCGAGGCCAAACTGCTCGATGACGGTGTCGTGCCCGTCGGCGACGGGTGACTTACGCGTGCCTTTGTGCTCCGACGTGTTGATTGAGACGATACGGGCAGGCCCGTTGTAAGCATCGTTTGCGGTGCGTAGGGGAGCTGCCGTCTGGGCACGATTTGCAAGTTCGCGCTTGGCGGCGTCAATGATGGGGTTGTTGATCGGATGAGCCTGGGGCACGGTGCACCTTTCGACGGGGCGGGCTACATGTTGAATCCTACAACAATGGTAGGTTCATTGCTCATTGTCATACAACGGTGAGCGCCGTCTTCGTGCTGGCCTTCGTGCTGGACGATTACGTCGATTGCCATAGATACGGTGGAGCTTTGGGCGCCGGCGGTTTGGCACGCTAGAATAATTCAGTTGCGCAAAGACCGCCCGTTGTGTGGGCAGTTCATGATAGGAAGTTTCCATGGCATTGCAGTTTACAGAGCGCGAGTTCATTCCCGTGCTGCTCGGTGGCGACATCAACGCCTATTCGGTGGCGCGCGCCTTCTACGAGGAGTACCAGGTCAAGAGTCTGGTCTTTGGCAAGTACCAGACGGGTCCCGCGTACCGCAGCCAGATTATCGACTACACGCCCAACGTGGATATCGATACCATGCCCGTGATGCTCAAAACCGTCAACGGCATTGCCCAAGCGCATGCCGATAAGACGATTGTCCTTGTGGGCTGTGGCGATAACTATGTTGCCCTCGTGGCTCAGGCCAAGGATGCCCATGAGTTGGCGGATAACATCGTCGCGCCTTACGCTCCCTACAGCATGCTTGAGCAGTGTCAGAAGAAGGAGATCTTCTATGAGCTGTGCGAGAAGCATGGCGTGCCCTATCCGCATACCTTTACCTTCACCATGGCGATGCTGAACGCCCAAGGCGAGGCACCTGCCGAAGTGCTCGACCAGATCGATTTTCCTTACCCGATGATTCTGAAGCCTTCTGACGGCATCATGTGGTGGCAGCACGAGTTCGAGGGCCAGAAAAAGGCCTATGAGATTGCCGACCGTGCCGAGCTGGAACAGGTCATTCGCGACTCGTATGCCAGCGGCTACACCGACGACCTGATCTTGCAGGATCGCGTGCCCGGCAACGACGAGTACATGCGCGTACTCACTAGCTATTCCGACCGCAACGGTAAGGTCCGCATGATGTGCCTGGGCCATGTGCTGCTCGAGGAGCATCAGCCCCACGGTGTCGGCAACCATGCCTGTATCATTACCGAGCCCAACGACGAGCTCATGGGCGGCGTGCGCAAGTTGCTCGAGGACCTTCACTTTGTGGGCTATTCCAACTTTGACGTTAAGTACGACGAGCGCGACGGCTCGTTTAAGTTCTTCGATTTCAACACGCGCCAGGGCCGCAGCAATTACTACGTTACCAACAGCGGCTTTAACGTTGCCAAGTATGTGGTGGACGAGTATGTGTTCAACCGCCCGTTTGAGCCGGAGTTTGTGACGGCTCAGGACGAGGCCCTGTGGATGGTCGTCCCCATGGGCGTCGTCGACAAGTACGTCAAGGATCCCGAGCTGCGCGCTAAGGTGCATCGCCTGGACAAGGAAGGCAAGGGCGCCGACCCCTCGTTTATGAAGGGCGACTTTGTCTTTAACCGCTGGCTGCGCATGTGGCACACCAAGCTGCGCCACTTTAAGCTGTTCAAGACGTATTACAAGTAGATGAGTGCGGCGCCCGTCCGGTTTGCATCGGGCGGGCGCGGGTATGATACGCGCAATTGCGCAAGCGTCACCAAGGAGGCGGCGATGGAAAAGCTGGGGGTTATCGGCGGCATGGGCGCCGAGGCCACGTCGTATTACTACGACCAGGTGGTGCGTCATACGGCTGCTGCCTGCGATCAGGAACATATCGACATGGTGGTGCTTTCCAAGTCGACCATGCCCGACCGCACGCTGGCCATTAAGACCGGCGAGCATGCCAAGCTGCTGGCGACCATGAAAGAGTGCGCCCAGGCACTCGAGTCGCTGGGCTGTGCGCACATTGCCATTCCCTGCAACACGTCGCACTACTTCTACGACCAGATCCAGTCGTTTACGAAGGTGCCGATTATCCACATGCCGCGTGAGTCGGTGCGCTATGCTCTGGCCGGTGCGGTGATGGGGGAGTGTGAGTTCGACCCCAACCTGAGTATGCCGGCCGAGCCGGTGCACAAGATTGGCATCATGGGCACCGATGGCACCGTGGGCGCGGGCGTCTACGGCCGCGAATGTAAGGCTGCGGGTGTTGAGGTCGTCTATCCCAGCGAGAAACGTCAGAACGATGTGATGTCGCTTATCTACGATGATGTGAAGGCCGGACGTGAGCCCGATATGGATAAGTTCGACCGCGTGATGTGGGAGTTCGCCCGTAGCGGCTGCGACCGCGTCATTCTGGCCTGCACCGAGCTATCGGTGCTGCAAAAGTACCGAGAGATGCCCGAGATCACCCTCGACGCCATGGACGTCCTGGTGCGTGAATCCATCATCCGCAGCGGCGCTCCCTACCGCCTCTAGCTTCCGACCCGCCAAAAAGGGACAGGTTAATTTTGGTAGGTTTTATCTGGTGAAACAGTAAAGGCCTCGGCTCGTTTGGTGCGAGCCGAGGCCTTTTGCGTTGGGCGGTTGCTGTCGGTGGTGAACTAGAACAGGAAGCCGATGGCGATGAGGGCGATGCTGACGATGAGCACGGCGATGTCCAGGCCCTTGATGGGGTAGCGCTTGTACGAGCTGGCGCGCGTACGCAGATAGAAGCCGCGCTGTTCTGCCGCCAAGGCTGTGGCATCGGTCTTGCCCACGCTCGAGATGAGCAGCGGCACGCACAGTGGCAACATGAGCTTAAGCTTCTTGATGGGGTTCTTGGTGTCGTACTCGACGCCGCGTGCGGTCTGCGCCTCCATGATGGCGTTCATCTCTTGACCAAACACCGGCACAAAGCGCAGCGCCGTGGTAAAGGTGAAGGCATAGCGATACGGTACGTGCAGCACCTCGACGCAGGCGTTGGCAAGGTCGTTGAGCTTGGTCACCATGAGCATGAGGATGAGTGGTAACGCCACACCTAGCAGGCGCAGGCAGGCCTTCGATCCTGTGATGAGGCCCGTGTCGGTGATAAAACCCCATACCACGTTGCCATCGCGCATAAAGGCCAGCTGGAGCACCAGCATGATAAGCGCGAGCGGAATCAGCAACTTGAGCAGCGAGAACAGACGGTCGACGACGCCGGCATAGGCACCCAGCGCAAGGGTGAGTGCCAAAAAGCCCAGCAGCGCCACGTAGGTGTCGGACAAGAAGATGCCGACGATAATGGCGGCAGCGAGGCCCAGTTTGACGACGGGATTCAGGCGATGCAGCAGCGTATCGCCCGGCATGTAGTCGATGACGTTAACCACGGTGGACCATCTCCTTGGTAATTCGAACGACATCGGTGACCTCGCTCACCTGCGCAAAAGCGGGCGAGACGGAAGATGCCAGACGGCGCGAGAGTTCAATAACCTGGGGAGGCTCCACGTAGGCACGCCGCATGAGATCGATGTTCGAGAATAGCTCGTGCGTGCGGCCGCGGTCGAGGATGCGACCGTCGGCCATTACCACAATGCGCTCGGCAAAATCCGAGACGACTTCCATATCGTGGCAGACCATGATAACGGCGCAACCGCGCTCGGCCATGGTGCGCACCGTTTCCATGACGGTCATGCACTCGCGGTAATCAAGGCCGCTCGTGGGCTCGTCGAGCACGACGATCTTGGGCTCAACCACTACGACGGAGGCAAGCGCCACCATTTGTCGCTGACCGCGCGAGAGCGAGAAGGGCGCCTCGTCGGCCGGCAAGCCAAAGCGGTCGATGACGAGCTGGGCGCGACGCAGCGCCTCGGCACGGTCGATGCCGGTAAGCTCCAGGCCAAAGGCGACCTCGTCGAGCACGGTGTCCTTGCAGATCTGGCGGTCGGGGTTTTGGAAGAGGGTCGCGACCTCGCGAGCGATGCGGCTCGTGGGAACGGCTGCGGTATCCAGTCCCGTGACGCGCACGCCGCCCGAGGCGGGCTTAAGCAGGCCCGTGAGCAGCTTGGTGAGCGTGGTCTTGCCGGCGCCGTTTTGGCCGACGATGCCCACGAGCTCGCCAGGATATAGCGTCAGGCTAAGGTCGTGTACGGCGGCGCCGCCATTGGGATAGGCAAACTCAACATGGTCGAAGGTGAGTACGGGTTCGGCGTCCTTGGCATGAGGGCGCAACGACGGTGCATGCGGGGAACCGGCGGGCGCCTGGGCTTCGATAGCCGCGCGTGCAGGGTCGACGATGCCCGAAATCAGGCGCTCGGCCTCATCGACATCCAAGCAGGGGGTACCGCTTACCAGGCCATCGGCCTCGAGGCTATTGAAGATACGCGTGACGCGAGGGCAGTCGACGCCGATGGCACGGAGCTCGTCGGTATGCGCGAAGACCTCGTGTGGCTCGCCCTGCAGCGCAATTTCGCCATGGTTGAGCACGAGCACGCGGTTGCAGTACTCCGAGAGCAGGGCGACCTTTTGCTCAACGACGACGATGGTGATTCCAAGTGCGCGGTTTGCCTCACGCAGCGTCTCGAAGACCAACGTGGAGCTGGCGGGGTCGAGTGCCGCGGTGGGCTCGTCGAGAACCAAGACGTGCGGGCGCATGGCGAGGATGGCGGCGATGGCTACCTTTTGCTTCTGTCCGCCCGAGAGCGTGGCGATCTCGCGGTCGCGCAGGTCGCTGATGCCGACGGTCTCGAGCGTTTCGCTCACGCGCTGCTCGATCTGGTCGTGGGGAACGCCAAAGTTCTCGAGGCCAAAGAGCATCTCGTCCTCGACGACCGAAGCGACCATCTGCGTGTCGATATCCTGCAGCACACTGCCGACGATTTGCGACACGTCGGTGAGCGAGACTTCGCAGGTGTCGTGGCCGTCAACCATGACGGACCCAAAGAACGTGCCGGTGTAGTGGTGGGGCACGGCGCCCGACAGGCAGGCGGCAAGCGTTGACTTGCCGGCGCCCGAGGGCCCGATGATGCCGATGAAATCTCCCTTGTTCACGCTGAGCGAGATGTGGCTGAGCGCCTGCTCGGTCTGCGTGCCATAGGAGAACGAGACATCGTCGACGTTGATGATCGTTTCCATGGATACCTTTCATAGTCATTGGGTGTTCCTATAGTTTTGTCAACCGTCGGGGCTACTCCCGGTAGGG